>DASUZZ010000013.1:0-31709 GCA_036376615.1 Gaiellaceae bacterium | reverse complement strand
TAGCCGCTCGACCAGCAGCGCGGCGCTCGTCCGATCGACGGCAGACGCCGTCACGATGTCCTGTCAAGTTCGTCGACGAGCGCGCCGGTGAGCCGCTTGATCTCGTCGCGAATCGATCGGACCTGCTCGAGCGGCAGGTCCTTCGGGTCGGGCAGCTGCCAGCTGATCCGGCGCACGCCGGGCGTGACCGGACAGACCTCCTCGCTGCAGGTGGTGACGGCGACGTCGGCCGAGGCGAGCGCGTCGGCGTCGAGGCTGCGCGGGATGTGATCGCTCGCCTCGATGCCGAGTTCGCGCAGCGCTTCGACGACCTGCGGATGCGCCGCACCGGCGGGATCGCTGCCGGCCGAGCGCGCCTGATGGCGGTCACCGGCGAGCTCGCGGAACAGGCGCTCGGCCACCAGCGAGCGGCCGCTGGATCACCGGCAACCCTTTCGCCTCCGGCTCGTTCTTCTTGACCGCCTTGACGATCGCGCCGTGCATCCCGTCGGCGACCTGGTGCGTGAACTCGACCGAGATCTGCTCGAAGCCAGCGGCCTCGAGCCCGGCCTCGTACTCGCCCTTCGAGAGCGCGCCCGCGATGCAGCCCACATACGAGCCGCGCTCTGCGCGCTGCTCGGAGGCGAGCCGGTCCTCGGCGACGACGTCGCTGATCCCGATCCGGCCGCCGGGCTTCAGGACGCGGCCGATCTCGTTCAGCACCGCCGGCTTGTCGACCGAGAGGTTGATCACGCAGTTCGAGATCACCACGTTGACCGAGTCCGCAGGCAGCGGGATCTGCTCGATCACACCCTTCAGGAAGTGCACGTTCGAAACGCCGGCGTCGCGCGCGTTCTGCTGGGCGAGCGCGAGCATCTCGTCGGTCATGTCAAGCCCGTAGGCGATCCCGGTCGGACCGACACGCTTCGCGGAGAGGATCACGTCGATCCCGCCGCCCGAGCCGAGGTCGAGCACTGTCTCGCCCTCGCGCAGCTCCGCGACCGCGGTCGGGTTGCCACAGCCAAGCGAGGCGAGCGTCGCCGCCTCCGGCAACTCGCCGCGCTGCTCGGCGTCGTAGAGCGACTCCCCGAACTTGCCGGCATCACTCTCGCCGCCCGCGCAACAGGAGCCGCTGCCGCCGCCTTCCTCCGTTACCGCGCGCGCCGACTCCGCGTAGCGGCGGCGCACCTCCTCACGCAGCTCATCCGCTGTCGACGTCATCAGCAGCACGCACCTTTCAGGTCGGCGACCGCGGCAAGCTTCTCGACCGCGTCGCGCTTCAACGAGAAATACGCCCACTTGCCCCGCTGCTCCCGCTCCAGCAACCCCACCTCGACCAGCTTCTTCAGATGGTGAGAGACGGTCGGCTGCGAAAGTCCGACCGGGTCGTTCAGATTGCAGGCGCAGACGGGTCCGTCTGCCGTCGCGAGCAGGTTGACGATCCGCACCCGCGCCGGATCCGCGAGCGCCTTGAACAGCTCCGCCGTCGCCTCTGCCTCCCCGTCGCTCAACACCGGCGCGGCGAGCGGCCCACAACAGGCCACCGCTTCAGCAGTGGCGCTCATGACCAGCGCTGCCCGAGGAGCAAAGCCTGGTCGCGCGCCCGGTCGATGATCGCGTTGCGCCGGCAGGCCGCGTCACAGACCGAGCCGCAGCGCTCGCAAAACTCGACCGCCAGCTCACTCGGCCTGCTGAACAGCTTCGGCATCCCAGCCTCCTCGTATCGACACTTGTAGATATATCGAACTGTGTCGATATGTCAAGGCCGGTCGTGTGAATCGGTTGGATGTCTGAGCGGGGCCAGAAGCGGCGGTCCGATGCGTTGCCCGAGAGCACCTCCTGGCCACGCCGCACCGTCGGCTCGCCGAGCGCCAGCAGCCCCTGTGCAAGCGCCCCGAGGGGAACGACAGCACGATGAAGACGAAGCCGACCAGATAGACGTTCTCGAGCGCGGTCCCCAGCGTGAACAGCCACGGATGGTGCGCGTCCGTGAGGAAGGTGGCAAACCAGGCGAATCCGGTGAACACCATCGCCGGCCCGAGCCGGTTGCGCGGTCGCTGCCGCCACGCCACCAGGCCGCTGCCGACGAACGACCAGCCCACCAGGAGGGCGCGCGGCGCGTCGGTGGTCTGGTAGGGCTCGAAGTCGCGGTGCGCCGCAAGCCATGCGGCGCCAACCCCGGCCGCAAGCGCCGCCACCACCCGAAGCGTCTGTCTCCGCACCGTCATCGACGCATGCTGAACCTTTCGCCGCCTCGCGCGAAAGCCGCCAGCGGCGCGCAAGCTCAACGCGCGTGTCCGGGTGTCAATCGACGAGCGCCGTTCCACTCACGAACCTCCCACGAGCGCACGACAGTGTTCAGTACGAAAGGATCGCCCTTGGCAAACTCCTCCATCGCCCTCGACGACCTCGCGGAGCCGGTCGGTGGAGCCCTACGCAACGAGCGAGCCGCAGAGATAGAGGTGCCCGTTCCGCGCCTCTGCTTCCGTCATTGGCCTGTGCTCCTGCTGCTTGCCGGGCGCGAGCAGGTGCACGACATGCTCGCCGCGGGCGTGGAGAACTTCTGCGATCAGGCGCCGGTGGCAACGCCACCAGAGCGTCTCCGAGCACATCAAGCAGGGCCTCGTCTCCGCCAACGCCGCGCCGAGCGCGTGCTGCCAACCTTCCGTCCCCATGCGAGCTGCGTAGCTGCGGAACCCTGCGACACGAAGGCAGGTAAAGCGGTCCTCACCCGGTTCACCCGAGAGCCGGCCGCCGAGCTCGACCGCGTGTCGGTAGGCGATCCGCTCCTGCGCGAGTCGCGCTGCGAGAGCTTGCTGGTTGAACTGCGGGTTGTGACGTGAGGCTGGAAAGCGTCGAACGTCTATGACGGTGCCGACGCCGACTTCGCGAAGGGTCTCCACGAGCTCTTCGATGGCCCTCGTGCCGTGTCCGATCGTCCATACAGTCATCCGAGGCCGTCACGCGCCGCGTCTCAGAGACACGACGCGATCATGACAGCCCCTGCGCAGACCAGCGTGAACTCATCCGACGTGGGTGTGGGGTCCGTGTGAGCGGACGCTCACGGAGTCTCCATCGGATCCGGCTGGCAACGCTACGTAGCGGTTCGTAGGCTCGTCGCAAATGAGCTATCAGGACTGGGTCTTCTCGATTCATCTGCTCTTCGCGGCCACGCTCGTCGGTGGCTTCGTGATGTCCTGGATCGTGCTGATCGCCCTGCGCTCGGTGGACGCGGCCGGAGAGACGCTTAGTTCAACCGCGTTGCAATCGAGCGCTCAGGGACGCAACGGTCCGCTCGAACTGGCCGCGATCGTCGAGACCATCGCCGAGCCTGTTCTCGGCAAGACGCTCGACGTCACGATCCGCAGCTGGAATGCGGGGGCCGAGCAGCTGTACGGCTACAGCGCGGACGAGGTCGTCGGCAAGAAGATCGACATTCTCGTCCCACCCGAGTGCGTCGCCGAGATCGACGAGATCCTCGAACGTCTGCGCCGGGGCGAAACGATCAAACAGCTCGAGACGGTCCGGCGACGAAGAGACGGAACCAGCGTCGACGTCTCGCTCAGCATCACACCGGTCCGGAGTTCTTTCGGGAACATCCTTGGCGCATCCGCGATTCATTACGACATCAGCGAACGCAAGCGGCGTGAAGAGGTCCAGCGTTTCCTGGCCGAGGCGAGCCGTCTACTCGCCGCCAGTGTCGACCACCGTGAGACGCTTCCCAAAGTCGCCTCGCTGACGCTGCGCATTGCCGACTCGTGCGTCATCGAGGCGTTCGATGCAGCCGGCTCGCTCACGGAGATCGCCATCGCGAACCGTGAGCCCGCCAAGATGGAGCTCCAGCGCGAAATGCGCCGGCGCTGTCAACGTGGCAGACATGGCGAGCGCAGTCGCTGCGTCGCTCGAGTCGGCTCCCGCAGGGTCGACGTTCAACATCGTCGAAGAACCGCTTCGCTACGGTGATTACGTCGACGCGCTCGCTGACTTGATCGGCGTGATGCGGCCGCGGCGGGCGGCGGAGGTGCCATTACCTCCGTCCTGGCGCTGTACGAACCGAGCGGCTCGGACAGCTCTGGACTGGATGCCGCGAGAACGCATCTGGCCGGACGTCGCGCCGTCTCATAGCCAACGCAGCTCCGGGATGGTGCAACGAGCTCGTGCACGAGGCGCCGGCGATCGTGGGCTGCCGGACCCCGTCGGCGCCGGCGCACGCTGCACACAGCTGACGTCCCCGATCAGCGCGTGCGTGCGGAGGCTGGGGCGGCGAATCGGCGGAAATGGGCTGCCGGTCCAAGCGACATCGGCCCGAACGGCGGCTACGGTCGAAGCGTGGCGAGAAGTCGGCTCTCTACTGCTGTTCGGACGCATCCCGGGGGACGGCTTCTCGCCGCACTCGCCGTCGCAGCGCTCACGGGTTGCGGCGGTGCGAAGGCCGATCCGCCGCCGGAGCCTGCACCGGGGCCGGCGCCCGTGGTCACGGTGTTCTTCGTCAAGGGCGAGCAGTTCGCCGCGCGAACGCGCGTCGTGCCGCCCGGCAAGGCCGCGGCGACGGTGGCCGTGCAGGCGCTCCTCGCCGGCCCAACTTCCGCCGAGCGCGCTGAAGGTATCGACACGACGCTTCCGCCTCGAACCCGGCTCGCGTCGCTCAGCGTTCGCGCCGGAGCGGCAACCGTGAACCTGAGCCGCGCGCGCACGGCGTCGACGGCCTTCGACGTCTCGCTGCGCCCGGCGCGCGCAGCGCAGATCGTCTACACACTCACCGCGATCCCGACGGTCGAGCAGGTCGTCATCAAGGTGAACGGCCTCGATCGGGCGACCTTCATCGGCTCGAGGCTCGCGCTGAAAGGCCCACTGGACGAGCACGACCTGAGCAAGCCGATGTCGCTCCCGGCGCAGCCGCGCCAGGTGCCGAAGGGCCATGCGCCTGCCGACCCGCGCGGCGTGCAACAGCGGCTGGTGTCGCTCGGCTACCTGCCGGCGGGCGCCGTCACGGGCGCCTTCGACGCTCGAACCGCGCACGCGGTGCTCGCGTTCCAGGGCTGGCAGCGGCTCGGCCGCGACGGCATCGTCGGCCCGCAGACGTTGGCCGCGCTCGAGAACGCAACACGACCGAAGCCGACGAGCACGGTCGGCGGGCGCAGCGTCGAGGTCCACCGCGCGAAAGGCGTGACGCTGCTCGTCGAGAATGGCAAGGTCGTGCGCACGCTGCACTCCTCCAGCGGGAAGGGCGGCTACGCGACGCCCGCCGGAAGCTTCTCGATCTTCCGCCAGGAGCGGAGCTCGTGGTCGGTTCCCTACCAGGTCTGGCTGCCTTACGCGAGCTACTTCAACGGCGGGATCGCCTTCCACGCCTACCCGGACGTTCCGGCGCATCCGGCTTCCCACGGCTGCGTGCGCCTACCGGTCGCCGACGCGCCGCTCGCGTACGGCTTCATGTCGATCGGCACGCGCGTGACGGTGTACTAGGTGAAACTGGGGGAAAGGAAAGCACGCCGGAGGCTCCGTGATGACGATCAAGACATTGGCCGGCGCGGCCGTCCTGGCGGCCGGCTGCGCACTCGTGTACCGGGGGCTGCTGCGGCAACCCATCTTGACCTGGGGCGCGACCGCAGAGGAGGCCGGAGCGCGGCTGCCGGGCGACGAGCTGCTCGAGGACGCCGACGGCGTGGCGACGCGCGCGATCACGATCGACGCGCCCGCCTCGGCCGTCTGGCCGTGGATCGCGCAGATGGGCCCGTCGCCGCGCGGCGGCGCCTATACCTACGACTGGATCGAAAACGTGCTCGGCCTGCACATGCACTCGGCCGACAGCGTGCTCCCCGACTACCAGCACCCGCAGGTCGGCGACGGCTTCGGCTACGGCCCCAACAAGATGAGCTATCGGATCGTCGAGCCCGGGCACGTGCTCGCCGTGCAGTCCGCCGACGACAACTGGGCGTGGAGCTTCATCCTCGACGAGCAGCACGGACGGACGCGGCTGATCAGCCGTAATCGATTCCGCCTGCCGCGGTTGCGCGACAGGATCGGAATGATCCCGATGGAACCCGGCTCACTGGTGATGGAACGCAAGATGCTCCACGGCATCAAAGAGCGGGCGGAGCGACTCGCCGCACGACAAGAGGAGAGCTGAGCATGGACCTCTTCGCAAGGGTCGTCGTCGGCATCGACGGGACCGACTGGGGTTTCGAGGCTCTCCGCCAGGCGCTCGCCCTCATGCCGGCCGAGGGCTCGGTCGTGAACGGGGTAACGGCGCTCGATCTGCGCGGGACGGTTTCGACGGGCTTCGAGGTGGGCCGCTGGCGGGACCTGCTCGCGCAGGAAGCCGAGCAGGCGCGCTCGGAGGCGGCGGGGATCATCGGCGACCGCGACGGCTGCTCGGCCCGCGTGGAGCGGGGCACGCCCGTCGACGTGCTCCGGCGAGCGCGCGATCGGCTCGACGCGACCATGCTCGCCCTCGGCGGACGACGCAGCAGCAGGCTGCTCGGAATCGTGATGGGCGACACGGCGACGGAGCTGCTGCACGATGCGCGCTGCTCGGTCCTGCTCGCCCGCCCGTCCCGCGACGACCGGGTCTGGGAGCCGGCGAGCGTGGTCGTCGGGGTCGACGGCTCGGCGGGATCGCTCGCCGCGCTCGCCGCCGCCGACGACATCGCGACGCGTCTCGGCGGAACGGTCGACGTCGTCGGTGCAGGCAGCCAGGCGGCCGATCACGCCGGCGCCGACTGGGCAGGCCGGATCTCGAGCCCGAACCGCGACGATCCGGTGGCGGCGCTGCTCGAGCGCTCGGAACGCGCCGACCTCGTCGTCGTGGGGTCACGCGGATTGCACGGGCTCCAGGCGCTCGGCAGCGTGAGCGAGCGGGTCGCCCACCAGGCCCGGTGCTCGGTGCTCGTCGTTCACACGCCGGCCTGACGTGGCCGTGCCACACGGGCCTGCCGTCCGTCGCGCGCTAGGTTACGCACATGGACCCCGACCGCGCGCGGGAGTTGCTTGCCGGCGAGCGCGCGCGCGTCGAACGGGCGCTGCGCGGCGTCGCCCCGGTGGAGAGCGACGAGCCGACGACCTACGAGCATCTCGCCGACCAGGGCTCCGACCTCTACGAGGCGGAGTTCGACGAGGGCGTCGCCGACGGCCTGCGCAACGAGCTGGCGGCGATCGAGCGGGCGGAGCAGAGGCTTGCCGCCGGCACCTACGGCGTCTCGATCGAGAGCGGCGCACCGATCCCTGACGAGCGGCTCGAGGCCGTCCCGACCGCCGAACGAACGGCGGAGGAGCAGGCGCGGTTCGATCGCGGTGCGTGATTCGCACCGAGGAAACGAAGCCGTGAGTCCCGTCCGTCCCACTCTCGAGGTCGTCGGCCGCAGCCTGGATCCGGAGCACCACCGGATCCGCGACTTCCTGACTCGCATCGCCCAGCCGTACGAGTGGTTCGAGATCGGGACGTTCCCTGCAGATGTGCTTCTCATCCGCCGCGAGCTCGCGGGAGCGGACCTTCCGATCGTGATCGACGGTGGCGTCGTTCACACGGGCGCGACGGTTGCTTCGCTCGCGGAGAGCTGGCACCTTTCCACGCCGCCGTCGCGCTCGCGCTACGACCTCGCGATCGTCGGTGCGGGACCGGCAGGGCTGGGCGCGGCGGTCTACGCCGCCTCGGACGGGCTCTCGACGCTCGTGATCGAGGAGGAGGTGCCGGGAGGTCAGGCCTCGCATACCTCGCTGATCGAGAACTTCTTCGGCTTCGTCGACGGCATCGGCGGGGCGGAGCTCGCCCGCCGTGCCGGCCGGCAGGCCGAGCGATTCGGCGCCGAGCTCGTGATCCTGCGCGGCGTCGTCGGCAGCGACGGGCGCGGCGAGAAGCCGAGCTTGACGCTCGACGGAGGGCACGAGGTCACGGCGGACGTCGTCCTCGCAGCGACCGGAATGGAGTGGCGACGGCTCGAGGTCGACGGCGTCCGAGAGCTGCTCGACCGCGGCGTCTACTACGGCGCCGGACGGAGCGAAGCCGCCCGCTGCGGCGGCGATCCGGTCGTCGTGGTGGGAGCGGGAAACTCCGCCGGCCAGGCCGTCATGAACCTCGCCACCGCCGGCGCCCGCGTGACGATGTCCGTCCGCGGCGAGTCACTGCGAAAGCACATGTCGGCGTATCTCGTCGAGCGGATCGAGCGACAGCCGCTGATCGACGTCCGGCTGCGTACACGGGTCTCGGCGCTCCGGGAAGCGGACGGGCAGCTCGCCTCCGTCGAGCTCGAGGACGCCGGCGGGAAGACCGAATCCGTCCATGCACGCGCGATCTTCCTCTGCATCGGCGGCGTTCCCCGCACCGGTTGGGCAACGGGCGTCGGCGTTCGCCTGAACGAGGCCGGCTACGTGGTGACCGGCCCGGACCTCCTGGTCGACGGAGGCCGTCCCGACGGCTGGCCGCTCGACCGCGATCCGCTGCACCTGGAGACCGGGATCCCCGGCCTGTTCGCAGCAGGGGACGTGCGCAGCGGCTCGACGAAGCGCGTCGCCGCCGCCGTCGGCGAGGGCGGGACGGCCGTGGGACTCGTCCACCGGCGGCTCGAGGAGGTTCGAACAGGCATCTGATGTTCGTGTTGCGCTTCTCGAACCGGTAGAGCCGGCGTTCATCCTGGATCGAGGACGAACATCACCTCGTCGACGAAGCACCAGCTCCAGTCCTCGCCCGGCTCGACGGACCGCGCGACCGGATGGCCGACCTCGCGCGCGTGGCGGCTGGCGTGCCTGTTCGGCGAGGAGTCGCAGCAGCCGATCTTCCCGCAGCTCTGGCACATCCGCAGATGCACCCAGCCGCTGCCGATCTTCAGGCACTCCTCGCAGCCGGCGATCCCCGGCGGCGGCTCGAGCACCGAAACCTGGTCGAGATGGGAGCACGAGACGCCGACGCTCACGTGTCGGACCTTACCGCGCTGCCTCCGCCCGACCGGTCGATTCCGGTGATCGTCGCCTCACGGACAGTCATGAAGAGCCGTGGTCGCGGCGGCCCGGTGCCTGCGGCACGTTGAGGTCGAAGGAGATCCCGGCGAGCCGGGCGAGGAAGCAGGCGACGGCGGCGATGATCGGGAACGCGAGGTTGTGGCTGCCACTCGTCGCTGCAACGACGACGATCGCGGCGCCGAACAACGCGGGAATCGCGTAGAGGCCCGTCCGGAGGACGGTCGGGATCTCGCGCAGAAGGATGTCGCGCAGCATGCCGCCGCCGATACCGGTGATCGCGCCCAGCACCACCGCCTCGACCGCACCGACGCGGAAGTCGAGCGCCGTGCTCGCTCCCGTGACGCAGAAGAGGGCAAGCCCCGCCGCGTCGAGGATCAGAATCGGCCGCTCGAGCCGCGTCAGCGTGGTGTGCGCGAGAAAGGTGACGAGACCCGCCCCGCCTGCGACGGCGAGATAGCGCCAGTCGCGGAACGTCTGCGGCGGGATTCCGATCAGGAGGTCGCGGATGATGCCGCCCGCAAGCCCGACGACCACGGCAAGCACGATGACGCCGAAGGCGTCGAGCCGCGCCTGCACGGCGGCGAGGCCGCCGCTGAGCCCGAACACGAACGTTCCAGCCAGGTTGAGGACGAGCAGCAGCGTCGGCTCGAACCCGTGGAGAACCGAGGTCACGGCAAGCACGTGGTTATCGTCGCGCAGCCGGCGAGCGCGCGCCGGTCAGCCCGTCACGCGGTGGCGAGCCATGCGCACGCCGCGGCGAGCAGCGTCTCCACTCCCGTTTCCAGGGTCGGATGGATCACAGGTGCGAAGCGCGGGTTGTGGTTGGTCGGTAGCTCGGCGAGCCGTCCGGCCGCCTTCGCCCGGCGGTAGGTGTCGGGGTCGGTGCCGCCGACCGTCCAGAAGACCGACGGTGCCCGCCACTCGCTGCCGAACGAGCCGAAGTCCTCGCTTGCCGAGATCGGCGGGATCTCGACCACGCGCTGCTCGCCGAAGTGCGCCCGAAACGCCGTCCGCACCCGCTCGGCGGCGACGGAGTCGTTGCGGACGAGCCGGTAGGAGTCGAGCGACGTGATCTCCGGCGGCCTCGGCGCACCGGAGGCGTGCGCCTCGGCCTCGACGATCCGCTTGATCGCGTCGAGCACGTGCGGGATCACGTTTTCCTTGGTGCCTGCCTGCAGCGCGCCGACCGTGACCACCGCCGACTGTGCGGCCGCGACTTCACGCGAGACGATCGTCTGCAGGCGCAGCACGGTCGCCGCCGCCATCACGACGGGGTCGATGCTCGCCTCTGGCATCGAGCCGTGCGCGCCCCGGCCGAACAGGCGGATCTCGAAGCTGTCGGCCGCCGAGGTGATGACGCCCGAGCGCGTGCCGATACTGCCGGCCGGCGCGGGCATCACGTGCTGGCCGAGGATGACGTCGGGCTTCGGGAACCGGTCGAAGAGACCGTCGTCGATCATCGCCTGCGCGCCGGCCGCGGTCTCTTCGGCCGGCCGGAAGACCGCCAGCAGCGTCCCCTGCCAGCGGTCGCGATCGCTTGCGAGCAGCGCCGCCGCGCCCGCGAGCCACGCGACGTGCATGTCGTGGCCGCACGCGTGCATGACCCCGTCGAAGATGCTTGCGTAGTCGAGGCCGGTCTGCTCCCCCACCGGAAGCGCGTCCATGTCGGCGCGGAGCATCACCGTCGGCCCGTCGCCGTTTTCGAGCAGACCGACGACACCCGTCCGTCCGCCCCACCGCGGTCGTCACGTCGAACCCCGCCTTCGACAGCCGATCGGCTGCGAGCGCCGCCGTCCGGCTCTCCTGCATCGACAGCTCGGGATGTCGATGCACGGACTTGTAGAGCTCCTCCGTGTCGCCGAGCATCGCGCCGACGCCGGCGAAGATCGACTCGCTCCGCCCGTCACTCATGGTTCATCCCTCACGCACGTAGCTCGAGCGTGTTGCCGGAGGGATCCCGGACGAACACGCCCGCCGGGCTCTCGTCCACCGAGGTGCCGGCCTTCGCGAGCCGCGCGAGCACACGGGCGCGCTCGTGCTCGTCGGGGAGCAGCAGGGTCGCATGGCGAAGGGCGGCGCTGCCGGGTGGCGGCGGGGCGGCGCCGGCGCTCTCCCACGTGTTCGTGCCCAGGTGGTGGTGGTAGCCGCCTGCGGCGAAGAACCCCGCCTGCGGCCCGAGCTCGGCCATCAGTGCGAAGCCGAGCGTGTCCCGGTAGAACGCGATCGTCTCCGGCATCGCGGTGACTTTCAGGTGAACGTGCCCCATCACGGTTCCCGGCGGGAGCCCGGGGAAGGGCTCCTCCGGCGCGTCGAGCTCGCCGAGCACAGCGCGGATGTCGAGCGGGAGCGTCGTCATCCTCGCGGCGACCTGTCCTTCCCAGACCTCTCGGGGGCGGTCCCAGTAGATCTCGATGCCGTGCCCGTCCGGGTCGCCGAGGTAGAGCGCCTCGCTGACGAAGTGGTCGGATGCCCCGACGAGCGAGACGCGATCGCCCGCCGCGTGGGCGATCCAGCGGGCGAGATCCCGGCGCTCCGGCAGGAGCAGCGCGAAGTGGTAGAGGCCGGTGGAGCCGTGGGCCGGCCTGGCACCCGGCTCCTCGACGAGCACGAGCAGCTCTCGTCCCTCGACTCCCAGCCGTGCGCGCCCGCCGCGTCGTTCGAGCAGCCGAAGGCCGATCGCCTGCTGGTAGTAGCCGAGCGAGCGCCCGAGATCGGAGACCGTGAGATGCACCGGCCCGACCGACGTTCGCGGCGAGATCTCCGCCGAGGCCGGCCCGGCGGCCGCTTCGACTTCCTCGGGATCGCGCGGTGCGTCGCCCGCGTCAACCTGCAACTCGTCCCGTCTCGCGCTCACGGAAGGCGCCCTAGGTCGAAGCTTCCTTGTTCGTGCAGACCGCGGAGATGTCGGCGGAGACCCTGACTTCGTCGCCGACGACGACACCGCCGGTCTCGAGCGCTTGCTGCCAGCGCAGCCCGAATTCGCCACGGCTGATCGTCCCGCGCACCTCGAGCCCCACCCGGTCGTTGCCCTGCGGGTCGTGCATGACTCCGTGCACCGTCACGTCGAAGATGACCGGTCTCGTCTCCCCGTGCAGGGTGAGATCGCCGGTGACGCGATAGTCGCCCCTGTGCACGTGCTCGATCCCGGTCGACTCGAAGCTGATCACCGGATAGCTGTCGGAGTCGAAGAAGTCCGCCGAGCGAAGGTGGGCATCCCTGCGAGGCTCGTTCGTGTCGACGGACGCGGTCCGGACCGTTCCCCGCACTTTCGAATCGTGGTAGTCGGGTGCGGCCTCGATCGTGCCTTCGAGTTCGTCGAAGTGGCCGCGGACGGTCGAGATCATCATGTGCTTGACGCGGAACTCGACGGAGGAGTGCGCCGGGTCGACCGACCAGGCGCCGGTGGGAACGCGCACCATTCCGCGTTGGGTCTCCAGTTCGGTTGCCACGAGGCTCCTTTCGACGACCGGTTCGACCATTCTGCCCGGCCGCCGGACCTCCACGCTCGAGACCGGGTCCCGGGTCTGGTCGGAAGTATGCTCGGAGTCGGTGTTCCTGAACCTGCTCGTGGCCGTCGACGGCTCTCCCGCCTCCGAACGTGCCCTGGCCGAGGCGGTCGACCTCGCCCGCTGCACCAACGCTCGACTGAGCCTGATCGCGGTCGCACCGCCGGTTACGCAGTTCGCATCGCTCGCAGGAACGGACCCGGGGACACTCCAGGATCAGCTGGACGAATGGGCCGCGCGGATCCTGCGAGATGCGCAGGCATCGCTGCCCGACGATGTCGCCGCGCACACTGTTCGGCGGCGCGGCCACGCGGGCCACGAGATCGTCGCAGAGCTGGAACGCGGCGGCTACGACCTGATCGTGCTCGGCTCACGCGGGCGCGGACGAACACGCGCCAACGTGCTCGGCTCCGTCAACGCACACGTCCATTACCACAGCGACACGCCCATCCTTTCGATCAAGGGGGACACCGAGGTCGACGTGCTCGCCGCAAGCGGCTAGCCGAGCCGACGCGAGCGGCGGAGACGCTGTTCTAGGGTTGGCCGGTGGTCGCGGTGCGGTTCGAGAGCGCGCTGTGGGAGACGGCATCGCTCCTCCTCGTCGACGGGACCGAGGCGGTGCTGATCGATCCGGCCGTCTCCGCGGACGAGGTGACGGGCATCGCCGCGCACGTCCACGAGCTCGGCGCGGCCGTCACCCACGTGCTCGCCACGCACGCCGACTGGGACCACGTCTGCGGCATCGCCGCGTTTCCGGCCGCGGCCGCGACGACGAGCGAGGCGACCGCCGCCCGGCTTCGCGCCCGGGCCCGGAAGGCGACGACGGCCGAGCGCGCGGCGGCGAGCGGCGTCGAGATCGCCGGCGAGCCGCGCATCGACCGCACCTTCCCCGCCGGCACCGCTCTCCACGCAGGGCCGTTCCTGCTCGAGACGCTACCGCTGCCCGGCCACACCCCGGACGGGACCGCGTTTCGCTGCCGCGAGCTCGACCTGCTCGCCGTCGGCGACCACCTGTCCACGATCGAGTTCCCGTTCGTGACCTCGACGGCCGCCTACCGCGGGACGCTCGCAGCGCTGATCGACCTCCTCCGTCACGACCCGCCCGGCCGCATCGTTCCGGGGCACGGCCCGGAACTGGCCCCCGCAGAAGCGCTCGCCGTCGCCGAGGCCGACCTCGCCTACCTGTGGGAGCTCCACGACGCGGTCGCGGCCGGCGCAACTCGTGAAGACGCACGCGCGGCCGGCCTCGCCGTCCCGCTCCCCCGCCCCGCCGCGGACGACCTCGCCGAGTCGCAGACGGCGAACGTCGAGGCCGCGCTGGCCGAGCGCTTCGCGTAGAGGCGATCCCGCGGCGTACGGCTGCTTGCGATCTGCGACGTCTCGGAGGGACGCGCCGCGCCGCGGCGAAGGCACGAGCCGATGCCTCTTCTGAGCGACCGCCGGCTCGACCGGATGAATCGCGCCGTGCTCTCGGGGCGGATCATCCCGTACTTCGTGGGCGCCCTTGCAAGCATCACGATCCTCGCCGCACTGGCCGTTCGCCTGTTTGCCCGCGGCGAGTTCACGTCGTTCGGTGAGTCCATCTGGTGGGCCGCTCAGACCATCACGACCGTGGGCTACGGCGACGTCATCCCGAAGACGCCGTTCAGCAAGGGGGTGGCGATCGTCGTGATGCTGTTCGGCGTCGCGACCGCGTCGTTGACGACCGCCATCATCACCTCGTCCGTGATCTCGGCCACCCAGCGGCGAGCCCAGGCCTCGGACCCACACGGCGATGCGCTCGAGGAGATCGCAGAGCGCCTCCAGGCAGTCGAGCGCATCGAGGACCGGCTCCGCTCGCTCGAGCGCCGGCTGGGCGGCGACTGACCCGCGCGCCTATCGTTGCGGCGTGAGCTGGCTCGGGCGAGACCCTCGCAAGTGGGCTGTCAGCGCCGCCGTATGGTTGTTCTTCGGCGTGACGGCAGCGCTGGCGGCGTCGCCCTGGTGGGCGCTCGCGTTCGCCGGGCTCGCGGTCGTCGAGGTCGCGGTCTGGTACGTGATCTCGCGCAGAGCGAGCGGCTGAGCGCCACAGGCTCGGCCCGGCTCAGCCCGGGGCGATCGGGTACGGCGAGCCGCCGGGCTTCCCGGTGCCGCCGCGCACGATCTGCGTCGCGGCGCGCGTACAGCCTGCCGCCGGCGTCCTTCCCGCCGCGCACGCAACCGCCTGGCGGAAGTACACGACCCACGTCCCCGGCAGGTGCGAGAGCAGCTGCGCGCGCTGCCGCGGCGCCAGCTTCTGCAGGGCGGCCCCGAGCACGTCCGGCGCGCAGCCGCGCAGCTGCTCCTCGGCGAGGTCGTCGCGCAGCTGGTGCATCGCCTCGTCGGCCGGGGTCGGATTGCCGGCGTAGCTGACGAGCAGCAGCCGGCCGTCGTCGACCGAGACGGCGGCGAAGTGGCGGCACGCGGGAGAGGGCGTTGCCGCATGACGGGAGTGCCCGCCGCAGGCGCACAGGCCGAGCACGGCCAGCACGGCGGCCGCGAGCCCGCTACGCAGCATGCTCCGCTGCCTTCGGCGGATCGAGCGCGGCGAGGGTGAGCCACGCGCTCGCCGCCGCGATCACCGCAGCCGGCACGACGTCGACGTCCAGCGGGCCGACGAGCAGCGCCGCGAACAGGATCGCCGAAAGCAGAAGCCGCGTCTGCGCGGTCATCCCCGCTGCCGCGCCGATCGCGACCGCGAGCGTCGGCGACGTCCCGAACCAGAGCTGAGCGAGCTCGGCGACGCCGATGCCCAGGAAGAGCGCCGGGAAGATCGGGCCGCCGCGGAACCCGCACGAGAGGCTGACCACGTACGCGAGCGCCTTCGCCGCAAGCAGCAGCAGGACGATCCCGGTCGACGTCTCGCCGACGAGCGCGGGAATCGACGCCTGCCCCGAGAAGAGCACGTCCTGCGAGTTCGCGCCGAGCGCGTCGGCGGCGATCGCGATCGCGCCGACCGCGAGCCCGCCGCCGAGCAGGAACAGCGCCGGCCCGAGGTGCCGTTCTCCGGCGCCGCCGGCACGCACGCTCGCGCGACGCACGGCGGTGATGAACACGGTCGTGACCGCGCCGACTGCGATCGCGACGAGCAGGTCAGCGGCGTGGACGCCGTGGAACGGCGGCAGGTTCGGCACGGCGAGCCCGGGCGCTCCGAGCCCGCCCCAGTTGCCAAACCCGACGAAGACCAGATAGCCGAGGGCGGCCGCGACGAACCCGGGGAGGAGCGCCGGGATCAGCGCCTCCCCGAGCCCGATCCCGCCCTCGGTCAGCATCACCCCGGCGACGATCGGGCCGCCGAACAGCGCCGAGATCGCCGAGAACGACCCCGCGGTCGAGAGCACGGCCGCCTCCCTCCCCCGGAGCCTCGCGTAGTGCACGAGGACCATGCCCACCGCCGAGCCGAGCGCGATCACGGGCATCTCGGGGCCGAGCACCGCGCCGAACGGAAGCGTGCCGAGCGCGGCGAGCACCACTCCCGGCGCGTAGACGAACGGCGTCGGCTTCTCGCTCAACCCGACGAGCGGCGAGGCACCGCCGTCGCCGGGGAGCAGTCGGCGGGCGCCGAGCACGATCACCCCGCCGGCGAACGGCAGCCCGAGCACGAGGTACCACGGCGGCGTCGCGTGCCCGAGCGACGCGGGCAGCGACGACCAGAGCCAGCGCTCGACGATGTGCACGACGGAGAGGAAGACCGCGGCGAGGAACGCAGCGGGGATGCCGATCGCGCCTGCGAGCAGCACGAGCCGCACGTAGGCGGCCGGGCGACCCTCTCCTGCCGGCGGCGACATCGGTCTTGAGTATCGCGGGTCCCGGCGGAAGCGAAGGCTACGATCCGAGGCTTCATGACACGTCCCGCCGTCGCCGCGGTGGTCCTCGCGTGCCTTTCGTTGGGCCTCGCCGGAGCCACGCACGCCCGGACCGGCGCCGTACCCGCGTGTGCGGCGGCCGGCGGGAAGACGAAGGTGCAGAAGCCCCGCTTCGTCCGCAACATCCCGACCGGCGAGACCGGCTGGTTCTCCTCGCCGAGCCTCGTCGACCTGAACGGCGACGGGAGGCTCGAGATCGTCGCGCCGTTCTACTCGACGTTCGTGTTCGACGCGAAGGGCCGCCTGCTCGCGAAGGCCACCGCGACGAAGGGACGCGTGTACGCGCCGGGGGTCGTCGCCGACCTGGACGGCGACCACATCCCGGAGATCGTCGTCGGCGGCGACGAGGGGACCGTCGCCGCCTACGACTACATCGGCGGACGCCTGCGGCTGAAGCCGGGCTGGCCGGCGTCGACGTGCAGCGGCGGCCAGTGCCCGGAGGCCCGCGGCTTGGCGGCGGCCGACCTCGACGGCGACGGGCACGTCGAGGTTGTCGTCACGACGACGAACACGTCGTCGACCGGCTCACAGGTGTTCGTCTTCGATGCGCACGGCCGCGTCTGGCATCCGAAGGGCGCGCCCGCGAACTCCTGGCCGCGCTTCAACCAGGCCTCCGACGCGCACGTCAACGGCATCGGCAACCACGGCTACGGCGCGTACGGCGAAAACGTCGCGATCGGCAACCTCGACGACGACCCGCAGCTCGAGATCGTCGTCACCTTCGACGACCACCAGATCAACGTCTTCAACGACGACGGCACGTCCGTGCTCGCCTCGCCGTGGTTCACGAACCGGCAAAACGGCTACGCCGGGCGCAGGCTCGGGTGGGGCCAGTTCATCCGCTGGCTCGACCCGA
Source organism: Gaiellaceae bacterium (assembly GCA_036376615.1). GTDB lineage: Bacteria > Actinomycetota > Thermoleophilia > Gaiellales > Gaiellaceae > PALSA-600. Next base: position 14,529 of record DASUZZ010000013.1, on the reverse strand, counting down.
CCGTCGAGGCGAACCAGTACCACCGCCATGTCGGTGCGTGGCCCGACGTCCGCAAGACCCCGTGGCTGCAGTGGACCGCGTCACCGCCCGTCGTCGCCGACCTCGACGGCGACGGCAGGAGCGAGGTGATCGGACTCCCGAACACCGAGCTCGGCGAGCCGTACGTGACGCAGGCGTATGCGTTCATGGTCTTCGACGGCGCGCAGGACGGGGGCGCACGCTCGGCGATGCGGCACAAGGGCTTCGTCCACCCACCACTCTCGGGCAAGCCCGCCTTCCGTCCCGACGGCGACTGGTACCCGCCGAGCGGGATCCCGGCGCCGACGGTCGTGAACATCTCGGGCGACGCGCGACCGGAGATCGTGGCCGCCGTCCCCGACGGGTTCGTGTACGCGATCGGCCCGGACGGGAAGCGGCTCTGGCGGTACGACTACGCCCACGGCGTCCCGAAGACGTTCGCGTCGGAGGTGGTCGCCGCGGACCTGAATCGCGACGGCAAGCCGGAGCTCGTCTTCGGCACCTACGGCGCGGCACCGGGCTCCGGCCGCCTCGTCGTGCTCTCGCCCGCGGGCAAGCTCCTCTACGATCTCCGCCTCCCGCGGCAGGGAAAGGACGGCAACGGCATCGGCGTCCCCGCCGCGCCGTCGATCGGCGATCTCGACGGCGACGGGACGGTGGAGATCGTGCTGACGACATTCGACCACGGCATCGACGTCTTCCACGTCCCCGGCTCCGGGACGAACTGCCTGCCGTGGCCGACCGGGCGCGCGAACCTGCTGCGAAACGGAATCGGCCCGGCAACGGCCTCCTAGAAGCGTACGGTCGGCGGGTGCACCGCATTCCCGGCCGGCGCGTCGTCCTCGAGGTCTGGCTGCTCGTCGCGATCGACCTCGCGCTCGTGCTGATCGCGTACACGCGCCTGCCGGCGCACGAGCTCTACAACGTCAGCGGCACCGGCCTGCGAGGCGGGCTCTCGCGCGCGCTCGTGGAGCTGAACTTTCCGGCGGCGCTGATCGCGGTGGCGGTGCTGCTCGCGGTACTGCCGCGGCCGGCCTGGCTCGCGACGCTCGCGGGCATGCTCTGTCTCGTCGTCGCCGTCCCCGGCGTCGTCCGGCAGGCCGATCTCGACGCGAAGCTCGTCAACGTGGTCCCCGCCGTCGGCGTCGCGTTGACGCTCGTGCTCTCGCTGCGCGCCGACGTGCCCCGCGCGCGCGCCGCGGGGCCGGGGCGGATCCTGCTCGCGATCCTGCTCGTGCTCGTCTGCGCGGACTGGATCGCCGCCGCCGCCGGCCACTACCTCGACGGCGTGCCGGTGCTCGGCGGGGTCTTCCAGACCGGCCGGACGATCACCTCGCCGGGGCCGCCACACCCGGCCGTCCACCACGGCATCCACCACGGCTGGCAGGGCCTGCTGCTGATCCTGACCGTGCTGCTGCTGACGCGCCTGCCGCTCCGGCCGTGGGTGACGCCGCTCTTCGCGCTGCTCTTCGCCTACGGGCTCGGCAACATCGTCAACGACGGCTTCGAGGAGCAGATCGTGGAACGCGGCTGGGCCTCGCACGGGTTCCCGAGCGTGCTCGAGCCGGCGGCGAACTGGGGCTGGGCCGCGGTGGTCGCGACCGCCGGCGTCGTGTGGGCGGTGTGGCTGCGACGCACGCCGGAACCGCGGTAGCGGTCAGCCGCGGACGTCGAGCAGCATCACCGCGGCGAACAGCGCGAGCACGAGCAACCCGATCACGGGCGCGAGCCAGTCGGCCCCGGTCGCAGCAGTCGCCGTGAAGGCTCCGCCCACGCAGAGGACGAGCGCGACGCCGGCGGCGATCTTCCAGTCGTCGCCGACGATGAACTCCCACCAGAAGCGGCCGAACGCCCGGAGCGCCGAGGCGACCGTCACGGCGCCGCGACCGCCGGCACGCCGCGGCTCGCGATCGACGGCAGCACGCGCACGAGCAGCCGTGACAGCGCGAACCAGACCACGAGCAGGCCGAGGAGCGCCCACTCGCCGCCGGGCCACTCGAGCGAGGCGCTGCCCGGCTGGAGCGCGCCGAGCCCCTCGACCGACCAGAACGTCCCGAACGTCGTGAGCAGCAGGCCGACCGTGTACTTGAGCGTGTTCTCGGGCACGCGCGCGAGCGGCCGGTGCGCCACGACGCCGATCGCGACGACGACCAGGCCCGCCGCCGTGGCTGCGCCGGCCGCGAGCGGAACGTGATGCGCGTTCAGCCCGAACGTGAGCACGATGAACACCACCTCGGCGCCTTCGAGGAACACGCCCTTGCACGAGACGACGAAGCCGAACCAGTCGAGGCCGAGGCGCCGTTCGTCGCCCGCGTGCGCGGCGGCGTCGACCTCGGAGCGGAACGCCTCGTCCTCGTCGTGCAGCGCCTTCAGGCCGGACGAGCGGAGGACGGCCTTGCGGAGCCACTGGAGGCCGAGGATCAGCAGCAGCCCGCCGATCGCCAGCTCGAGCGCGGAGCGCGGCAGCCAGTTGACGAGCGCATAGCCCGCCACCGCGGTGAACGCGGCGAGCCCGGCGAGGGCGGCCGCCGCGCCGGCCAGCGCCGAGCGCCAGCCGCGCGTGACGCCCATCGCGAGCACGATCGTCAGCGCCTCGACGAACTCGACGAACGACGCCGTGAACGTCGCCGCCACCAAGCCCCAGGTCGCGCTCGAGCCCATCTCTTCGTCGACTGTTCCCGCGCCCGCGCGCGGGCAACCTCAGCGCGGCTCTACCGCGGCTGGGGCACGATCCTGATGTACGGCTTGGGCGACTCCCACTCGCCGAACAGCTCCTTCGCCTCGTCGTCGGAGACCGAGCCGGAGATGATCACGTCCTCGCCACTCTGCCAGTTCACCGGCGTCGAGACCTTCTTCGTCGCGGTCAGCTGCAGGGAGTCGATCACGCGCAACACCTCGTCGAAGTTGCGGCCGGTCGACATCGGGTAGACGAGGACGAGCTTGACCTTCTTGTCGGGCCCGACGACGAAGACGTTCCGCACCGTCTGGTTGTCGACAGGCGTGCGGGCGGCGGCATCGCCGTCGACGTCCGCCGGCAGCATCCCGTAGAGCTTCGAGACCTTGAAGTCGCTGTCGCCGATCAGCGGGTAGTTCGGGGCAAACCCCTGCGTCTCCTCGATGTCCTTCGCCCACGCGCCGTGGTTGTCGACAGGGTCGACGGACAGGCCGATGATCTTGACGCCGCGCTTGTCGAACTCGGGCTTGATCTTCGCCATGTAGCCGAGCTCGGTCGTGCAGACCGGCGTGAAGTCCTTCGGATGTGAGAACAGCACGACCCACGAGTCGCCGATCCAGTCGTGGAAGCTGATCGGCCCATCCGTCGTCTCGGCCTCGAAATCCGGGGCCGTCTCACCAAGCTGCAGCGCCATCGTCTCCTCCTGTCGACATGAGATCTACCGGAAATTACCTATCGGAGGCACTCTGCCGCTCGATCGCGATCAGCCGGTCGCTGCGCGAGTGGTCGACCTGGAGCGTCGTGTGCTCGATGGCGAAACGCTCGACGAGCATGTGCTCGAGCGCGCGCCGCACGCCGTGGCAGTCCTCGTCCGGCGGCACGAGCACGTGCGCCGAGAGTGCCGGGAACCCCGACGAGACCTGCCACACGTGGAGGTCGTGGACGCTCTCGACGTGCGCGAACGACGCGATCGCCTCGCCGATCTCGGCGACGCTCATTCCCTCCGGCGCCGCCTCGAGCAGCACGCGGCCGGAGTCGCGCAGCAGGCCGTACGAGGCGCGAAACATGATCGCGGCCACGAACAGCGACGCGATCGGGTCGGCCCGGTCGAAGCCGGTCGTGAGGATGATCACGCCGGCGATCGCCGTCGCCACGAACGCGAGCAGGTCGGTGAGCAGGTGCAGGTACGAGCCGCGGATGTTGAGCGACTCGCGGTTGGCGCGGGCGAGCTGGCTCGTGGCCGCCAGGTTGACGGCGATGCCGAGCAGCGCGACCGCGAGCACCACGAGCCCGGCGGGCTGCGGCGGCTCGATCAGCCGGCGGATCGCCTCGTAGACGATCAGCCCGCCGAGAACGAGCAGCGTCGCCCCGTTCGCCTGCGCCGAGAGGATCTCGGCCCGCCGCAGCCCGAACGTCAGGTTGCCGCCGGCGGGCCGGCGGACGAGACGGATCACGACCAGCGAGAGCACGAGCGCGCCGGCGTCGGTGAGCATGTGCGCCGCGTCCGACACGAGCGCCAGCGACTCGCCGAGGATGCCGGCGACCACCTCGACGACCATCAGCCCGACGATCAGCGCGAGCGCGATCGCCAACCGGCGTGAGTCGGTGTCCGCCTCGACGTGGACGTGCGCATGACCGCGGTGGTCGGATGCCGTCAACGTCCCCCATCGTAGGAGGCGCGGTCGGACCTCAGGCCGGACGCCCTGGAGGCGGCGGCGGGTGCGGACGCGGAGGCCGCGGCGGCCGGCGTGGCGGCGGCGCCCCGCCGAGCGCCGCCTCCAGCCGCCCGAGCAGGTGCGCGAGTGCGTCCGCTTCGGGACCGCGGAGATCGCCGAGCAGCCCCGCGAGCCGCTCGGAGAGCAGCGTGCGCGCCGAGCCGAGGCACGCGCGCCCGGCCCGCGTCAGCTCGAGCGGCTGCCGCCGCCGGTCGCCGGGAGCGCGGCCGCGCTCGAGCAGCCCGGCCGTCTCGAGCCCGCCCAGCAGCTGCGACACCGCCGCGGGGGAGACGGCCGCCCGCCGGGCGAGATCGGCGCCGAGCACGTCGCCGGCGCCGACCGCCTCCAGCACCACGTACTGCGCGACCGTGAGCGGTGGCGAGTGCGAGGCGAGCAGCCGCTCCACCCAGCGGCTGACGAGCGGCGCCGTCCGCGCGAGCGCCGCGGCCGCATCGCGGCTCGAGGCGTGGTGGCGGGGGCGCGGCATCTGTTTAGTTTGCTTAACTGTTAACCGTGCTGTGGAATGCGATGCTAGCCGCCGGAGAGCGGGCGTGGCCGCCGTTCGCGCTCGTCACGGGCCTGCTGCTGATCGGCGCGGTCGCCGCCGAGGACGGCGTCTTCGAGGCGGCAGGGGCCGGCATCTCCCGCCTGCGGCTGCCGCCGCGCACGTTGCTTCTCGCGCTGCTCACGCTCGTCGCCGGCGTCACGGCCGTCCTCAACCTCGACACGTCGGTCGTCTTCATGACGCCGGTACTCGTGCACGCGGCGCGCCGTTCGGGCACGAACGAGCGTCCGTTTCTCTACGGCTCGGTGTTCATGGCGAACTCGGCGTCGCTGCTCCTGCCCGGCTCGAACCTGACCAACCTGCTCGTGCTCGGCCACGGCGGCACCGGATGGACGATGCTGCGACCCTGGCTCGTGTCGTGCGCGCTGACGGCGGCCTTCGTGGCCTTCGTCGTCCGCCCGGGCCCACCCGCGCGCACCCGCTGCGAGCCACGGGCGCGGCTGCACGTCGGCAGCGGGCTGGCCGGGGTCGTGGCCGCGGCGGTGCTCGTCCTCGCGCTGAACGAGCCGGCGCTGCCGGTCCTCGCGCTCGGCGTCTGTCTCACGGCGTCGCGCCGTGCACGCCCGAGGGTGGGCGCGCCCGTGCTGGCGGCGCTGTTCGCGCTGACCGTCTGCCTGGGCACGGTGGCGCGGTCGTGGCACGGCCCCGCCGCGCTGCTTGCCGCGACCGGGCCGTGGGCGACCGCCGCCACGTCGGCCGTCGCCTCGGTGCTGCTCGACAACCTGCCCGCCGCCGTCCTGCTCTCCGCCCATCCGCCCGCGCACCCGCGCGCGCTGCTCGTCGGGCTCGACCTCGGCCCGAACCTGGCCGTCACGGGCTCCCTGTCGGCCGTGCTCTGGCTGAGGGCAGCGCGCTCGGTCGGCGCCGACGCCTCGATCGGCGCCTACTCGCGGCTCGGAGCGGTGCTCGTCCCGGCGACGATCGCCGCCGCGCTGGCGGTGGCTTGATGCCGTCGCGCGGAGCACGTACCGTGGAAGCGTCACTTCGAGTTCCGGCTCCTGCGGCACCGGAGGAGGGAGAGCAACATGTCCCGTCCCACGGCACCCACGAACGGCCACGACTCGCTCCACGGCAAGAAGCCCGAGACGGACGTCTCGATCGACGTGCCGCTGCTGAAGCGGCTCTCGAGCTCCCACATCGCCGAACTCGCGTCGGAGCTCGCCCACGAGGAGGTCGCGCCGACCGAACCGGCACTGCTGGAGCTCACGGCCCGTCACCCGTGCGGCGAGCTCGGGAACCTCGACGTGTACATGCCGGGCCGCTGGGACACGACCTCGGACCTGATCTTCATGGACACGGTCGTCCAGACAGGCCCGAGCGAGTGGACGGGCAGCGCCGCGTACATCGCCTTCCACCCAGCCGAGCCCGCGACGTACCTGATCGTCGGCCACTTCACCGGTCACGAGATCACGATGCACCTCACCGGCCCGTGGGGCGAGAACACGGCGTACACGCCGACCATGTACGACGCCGGCGCGGTCGTCGCGCTGTGGACCGGCGGCGAGGCCTCGTTCGGCATGCACTGCACCGACAACAACGAGTACTCGCTCGGGTACATCGAGTCGGTGCAGGTGTTCCGCCTGAGTTAGCGGGTTTTACGGGCGGTTTACGTCGGCGAGACCGCCGGCTGACACCGCGCGGACACGCTCCGTCCGCACCGTTCTCCGATTCCTCGAGACCCCAGGAGCGTGACCACCACCATGCGCAAGTTCCTCACCCTCACCGCGCTCGCGATCGCCGTCGCCGCGCTGATCCCGGTCGTGGCGCTCGCCGACGACCCGGTCGCAACCGTTCAGGCCGACATCGCGAAGCTCGTCTCCGACGTGCAGACGAAGCACGACACCGTCGTCGCCGACGCAGCCACGTTGCAGGCCGATGCGAACTCGCTCGTCGGCACGTCCGACAAGAAGGCCGCGCGCCTGAAGATCCGCCTCGACGCGCTGAAGCTGCAGGGCGACTGGAAGTCGCTGCTCGCCGTCTGCCTCGGCGACCGCGCCAAGCTCCGCGCGGACGTCAAGGCGGCGCGCCTGCAGGGCATCCCGCGGCGCCAGCTCCATCCGCTCGTCCGCGAGGCGAACCTGCAGATCAAGGCGACGAACCTCGAGATGCGCGCAGCCGTGCTGCAGGCGCGACTCGCGGTGCTGAAGCTGCGCCAGAGCTTCCACGCGACCGGTCAGCAGCCGCCGGCGGTCGAGACGCCGCCGGCGCCGCCCGCCTCCGTGCCAGGCGTCTAGCTGTTGGGGGGAGCACCTTCGGTTCTCCCCCCAAGACCCCCCTCTCCGGCATCTTTCGATGGTGCTGTGCGGTCACCGGCAAAGCCGGTGACCGCTCTGACGGTCGTGCTTCCGCCAACTCGCATCTCGCCTGACCAGTGCTGGTCGGCGAGACAGAAACAGTCGTCGAAGCGCAGACGGTTGGCGCCGAAGCCCGGCTTGGCCAGGCGAGAGGCGAAGGGGGCACGCCGACACCGTGCGCAAGAGGAGGGATGGGCCTTGGGAAGGGAACCTAGGTTCCCTTCCCAACTTAGTCGCCGAGGAACGGCACCCGGGCGGTGAGGTCGACGTCACCCTCGGCCGGTAGGTCGTCGCGGGCGCACACGGCGGAGGCGAGCGCCTTGCCCTCCTGCCCGCGCAGCCAGGACTGGAACACGCCGTCGCGCGCGAAGCGCCCGAGCACCTGCCGCGCGACGCCGACCGCCTGCGCGTGCGGCAGCGCGTAGAGCGGCTGCGCCGTCTGCAGCGCCGTCACGTGGAAGCGGCCGTCGATCGTGTCGATCGTCGCCGTGCGCCCGTTCGCGATCCCGAACACCTGGGCGGGCGCCAGCGTCTCGACGGCCAGCCCGCGGTCGACGTCGCCGAGCCACGGCGCACGTGGCTGGACCTCCACGAGCCGGACGCGGGTCGCGGCGTATGTCGTCAGGAAGTCCGCGACGTCGCGTGCCGATGCGGGGCGCGGCCGGAACCGCTCCTCGACGCGTTCCTTCGCGAGCCGGTCGGCGACGATCGCACGCGCATCGGCAAGCGTGACGTGGGCGGCGGCGAGCGCCGCGCGGTAGGCCGCGACGCTGCCGCCGAACCGGTCGCGCACGATCGCGCGCTCCGCCGCCAGCACGGTCGCCGGGTCGACCGGCTCCGCCGCGCGAAGCACGGTGCGTTCGAGCAGCGCGCTCGCGGCCGAGTCGAGGTCGCCGGTCAACGTGGCCGTGCGACCGACGTCCGACTTGCGAATCGTCTGCGTTCCGAGCGAACAGCGCACCCCGGCCGGAAGGATGATCTGGCCCTCGGTGAGCGAGGTGTCGAAACCGGCCCCGGCGAGCGCCGGCCCGTCGCAGAGCGACTGGCTGCGCGCCCAGAGGTAGACGCACGCGGCGGCGGGCTTGTCGGGGTCCGCGCCGGCCGCCGAGAAGGCGGGCCAGCCCCACGACCAGATCCCCTCGACGCGCGTCTCGGCCGCGACCTGCTTTGCGGCGAGCGCCTCGAGCTTCACGATCTCGAGCCACGCCGCCGTCGGCTGGAGCCCGTTTCGGCCTCCCTGCCCCGGCGCCGACTGGAACTGCAGCTCGAGTGCAACACGCGACGCCGGGATCCCGATCTGCGAGAAGTGCGACACCAACCCGCGCAGGCTGCGGCGCATCGAGCGGCTCGCGCGCAACGGGCCCAGCTGGTAGAGGCCCTTCGGGCCGGGCGCGGTGAAGTAGACCTGCCGGATCAGGATCGCTGCCTGCGCCGCCTGCCGCCACCACTCGGCCGCGTCGCCGCCCGTGTAGGGCGGGTTCGCGATCGTGATCCCCACCGTCGCGCCGAGGCCGTCGAGCGCCTTCGCGAGTGCGAGCACGTTTGCGCGGTACTGCGCGTTCGTCGTGCTCCACGGCGTCTGCGTCTGCGCGCCGAAGAGCTCGTTCTCGGCGATCAGCGGTGTCGCGCATCCGGTCACCTGCTGTGCGAACGCGAACTCCTTCTGCGCCTTCTCCTGGATCGTCGACGGATCCGCCGGCGCCGACGGCGTCCCGACGCGATCGTTCAGGTGAAGGTCGAAGAAGACCGTCGCCGCGCCCGCCTGGCGCATCTGCGCAGGAACGACCGTGCCCGACGAGACGGCGAGCACGAGACCGCGCTTCGGCACGATCGGCGCGTCGTGCCCCGCGTAGTCGACCCAGACCGGCGCGCCCGCCGGCAGCCCGCACGCTGCGGTCGTCCCGGGCGATCCGCTCGGGACGGAGACGAGGACGGCGACCGAGGCGGCGAGCAGGGCGACTGCGCCTCTCACCCGGCGCAGGGTATCGGGAAGGGCACCTACGGTTCCCTTCCCGAAGCTATCCCTCCCTCTTCGCCTGCTGTCGCGAAAGCGCTCTTCGCCTCCCGGCCGGCCAAGCCGGCCTTCGGGCGGCAACCGTTCTCGCTTTGCGTCAGGTGGAACGACCTTGCATCTTGGGTCGCGCGCTTACGACGTCCGCAGCGCGACGTGGTCGCGCGTGACCTCGGCCGGCGAGCGGCAGCCGAGCAGCTCGAGCGTGTTGCGGATCTCGGCGCGGAGCAGCTCCAGCACGGCGCGCGCCCCGTCCTCGCCGCCGACCGCGAGCCCCCAGAGGACGGCGCGGCCGGTCAGCACCGCGTGCGCACCGAGAGCAAGGGCCTTGACCGCGTCGGAGCCGCGGCGGATGCCGCCGTCGACGAGCACCTCGAGTCGGCCGTCGACCGCCTCGACCACGGCGGGGAGCATGTCGAGCGTCGCGGCGACCCCGTCGAGCTGGCGGCCGCCGTGGTTCGAGACGACGACGCCCGCCGCGCCGTGCTCGCATGCGAGGCGTGCGTCCTCGGCCGTCTGCACGCCCTTGAGGAGGACCGGCAGGCCTGCATCGGCGGCGAGACGTTCGACGTCCCTCCACGCGAGCGTCGGCGAGATCTGGCCGAGCACCTCGGCCGGGGTCAGGTCGCCGTGACCGAATGCCGCCACCTTGAGGTGGGGCGGAATCGCGAACCCGGTGCGGCGATCGCGCTCGCGGAGCCCCGGCACCGGCGCGTCGACGGTCACCAGCAGCGCGGTGAACCCACAGTCGCGCGCCTGCGCGATCAGCTCGCGCGTCACGCCGGGGTCGCGCATCACGTACACCTGGAACCAGCGCTGCGCACCGCTCTCGGCGACCTCCGCAGGTGTCGATGTCGCGATCGTCGACAGGCACATGATCGTCCCCGCGGCTCGCGCGGCTCGCGCGGTCGCAGGCTCGCCGTCCGGATGTGCAAGGCGCTGGAACGCGACCGGCGCGACGATCAGCGGCATCGAGACGGCATGGCCGAGCACCGTCGTCTCGGTCGTGCACCCGGAGATGTCGACCAGCACGCGCGGGCACAGGAGATAGCGACGGTAGGCCTCGACGTTGTCACGCAGCGTGCGCTCGTCGCCTGCGCCGCCCGCGAAGTAGCCGAGCGCGCCCGGCTCGAGCTTCTCCGCCGCCGCCGCCTCGTAGTCGAACGCGTTGAGCAGCGCCACCTCGCTACCGCCGCCGCCCGAACCACGAGCCGCGCTCGGCGCGCGCGTCCGCGGGCTCTTCGCCGAGCGCGCGTGCGCCGGCGAAGAGGTCGGACCCGGTCACGCCCATCAACTCGTCCGGCGACAGTGCCTCGACGTCGCCCGAGCCGAGCCGCAGCGCCTGCGCGTTCAGCGCCTGCTCGAACAGCGTGCGGGCGAAGCGCGCGTTGCCGAAGCCCTCGTGCCGCTCGGCGCCCTCGAAGATCGACCGCAGCGCGTCGGGCGCGTCATCGGCGAGCGTGTACTCGGCCTCGGCGGCGAACCGGCGGAAGATCGCGACGAGCTCGTCGGTCGAGTAGTCGGGGAAGGTGATCTCGCGCGAGAACCGCGAGCGCAGCCCCGGGTTCGACTCGAGAAAGCGCTCCATCAGCCGCGGGTAGCCCGCGACGATCACGACGAGACGGTGGCGGTTGTCCTCCATCCGCTTCAGCAGCGTCTCGATCGCCTCGTCCCCGAAGTCGAGGCGCTCGTCCCCGCGCGCGAGCGCGTACGCCTCGTCGACGAACAGCACGCCGTCGAGGGCGCGGCGGACGACGCGCTCGGTCTTGATCGCAGTCAGCCCGACGTACTGGCCGACGAGCCCCGCGCGGTCGACCTCGACGAGGTGGCCGCGGCGGAGCAGCCCCATCGAGCGGTACATCTGCGCAAGCAGTCGGGCGATCGTCGTCTTTCCGGTGCCGGGATTGCCGAGGAAGACGAGGTGCTGCGTGGTCGCGACCTCGGAGAGCCCGGCCTCCTTCCGCCGGGCCTGGACGCGCAGGAAGGCCACGAGCGCGCGCACCTGCTCCTTGACCGAGTCGAGGCCCGGGAGCGCATCCAGCTCCTCCAGCAGCTCCTCCAGGGGGCGGGCCGGCTCGGTGCGGCGGAGCGGCTCGAAATCGAGCTCTTCGCCGATCTGCGCGCGCAGCTGCTCGCCGAGCGCCTTCAGCGAGTCGAGCGGGTTCGCCACGAGGCCACCGTACCCGTTACCTTGCTCGACAACCGGGCTCGCGATGTGTTATAGTTAACAAAGTTAATGGTTCAGGACACGACGGACACCGTGGCGATCGCGAACCGGCTGCGTCCGGCGCTGCTGCGCCTGGCGCGCGAGCTTCGCCGCGAGGTCCATTCCCTCGGTGTCACCGGCGGCCAGGTCTCGCTGCTCTCGCAGATCTCGCTGACTCCCGAGATCACCGCGTCGGAGCTGGCGGAGCGGGAGCGCATCTCGGCGCCGGGCATGTCGGGCCATCTGGCCCGGCTGGAGGCGGCGAACCTCATCGAGCGCGAACGCGCGACCGACCGCCGCCGCATCGGCCTGCGTACGACCGAGGAGGGCGAGCGCGTCCTCCGCTCGGTGCGCAAGCGCCGGACCGCATGGCTCGTCGAGCACCTGAACGGATTGTCGGACGAAGAGCGTGACCGGATCGAAGCCGCGATCGAGCCGCTCGAGCAGCTGCTCGGATCGCGGGCCCGATGACGGCAGTCGCACTCGCCTCGAGACGGACGTTCGTCAGCCTCCGCCGCCACCGCAACTACAGACTCTTCTTCTTCGGGCAGCTCGCCTCGGTCTGCGGGACCTGGATGCAGAACGTCGCGATGTACTGGCTCGCGGTGCAGCTCGCGCCGTCGGGATCGCGCGGCCTCGCGGTCGGTCTCATCTCGATCTGCCGCTTCGGTCCGTTCACGGTGCTCGGGCTGCTCGCGGGAGTCGTCGTCGACCGCTTCGACAACCGCCGAACGGTGATGGTGACGCAAGCGGTGCAGATGGTGCTCTCGGCGCTGCTCGCGACGGTGACGCTGCTCGGCCACGTTCAGCTCTGGCAGCTCTACGTGATCGCCGCGCTGACGGGCACTGCGCTGGTCTTCGACTCGCCGTCGCGACAGAACCTCACGTTCCGGATGGTCGGCCGCGACGAGCTTCCGAACGCGATCGCGCTCAACTCGAGCCTCGTCAACACCGCGCGCATCTTCGGCCCGGCGGTCGCCGGGGTCGTGATCGCATCGTTCGGTGCCGGCTGGGCGTTCTCGATCAACGCAGCGAGCTTCCTCGCCGTGCTCGCAGCACTGCTCGCAATGCGCACGAAGGAGCTGTTCCCGCTCGAGAACCGGACGCGGCCGACCGTGTGGCGCGGTACGCGCGAGGGGTTCGGCTACGCACGGAACTCGACGACCGTGAAGGTCGTGCTCGTGATGATGGTCGTGTTCGCGTCGGTCTGCTTCAACTTCAACATCCTGCTGCCGCTGCTCGCAAAGCAGACGCTCGACGCCGGCCCGCGGTCGTTCGGAGTCCTCTCCGCGAGCTTCGGCATCGGCGCGCTCCTCGGCGCCCTGGCGAGCGCATCGTTCGCCCGGGCCAGCTGGCGCGTACTGCTCGTGGGCGCGGGCGGCTTCGGCCTCGCGGAGCTCCTGATCGCGCCGACACAGAGCCTCTCGGTCGCGATGATGCTGCTCTTCTTCTGCGGCGTCTGCTTCGCCGCTTACACGGCGACGTCGAACACGAAGCTCCAGCTCGCGACGCCGGATCACCTGCGCGGCAGGGTGCTCGGGCTCTACTTCTACGCGTGGAACGGTCTGTCGCCGTTCGGGGCGCTGTTCGTCGGCTGGCTGTGCGATCGCGGCGGGACGCCGCTCGCCTTCACCGTCGCCGGGCTGTCGGCGCTGGCGGCGACGACCGGCGGTTTCTACGTCCTGCGCAAGCGGCAGCCCGTCGGGCGTCCTACACTCGCGGCCTGAGCCGCGTCGATGCCTACCGCACGCCGGACGAGCGCTTCGCCGCCCTTCCGGGCTACCCGTTCGCGCCGCGCTACGTCGAGCAGGACGGCCTGCGCATGCATTACCTCGACGAAGGCGCCGGCATGCCGGTCCTGCTGCTGCACGGCGAGCCGACCTGGTCGTTTCTCTACCGCAAGCTGATCCCGACGCTCGCGCGCGGCGCGCGCTGCATCGCTCCCGACTACTTCGGCTTCGGCCGTTCCGACAAGCCGACAGACCGCGGGTGGTACTCGTACGACCGCCACTACGCGTCGATCGAGCGCCTCGTCCGCGAGCTCGACCTGCGCGAGCTGACCGTGGTCGTCCAGGACTGGGGCGGGCCGATCGGCCTTCGGCTCTGCGTGACCGAGCGCGAGCGGATCGCGCGGCTCGTCGTGCTCAACACCGGCGTCGGAGCGCGCGCGCCGAACGAGGAGTGGCTCCGCTTCCAGGCCTTCATGCGCCGGGTCGGCACCGACATCGTCGCGGGGCAACTCGTGCGCCTCTCGCTGGTGCAGCCGGCCGCCGACGAGGTGATCGCCGGCTACGACGCGCCGTTCCCGGTGCCCGAGTCGCGCGTCGGGGTCGCCATGTTCCCGGAGCTGGTCGCCACGAGCTCGACGCATTCGTCGGCCGCCGCGATGCTCGACGTGCGCGAGCGGCTCCGCGCGTTCGACCGCCCGGCGCTGGTGCTCTTCTCCGACGGCGACCCGATCTTCCGCCGCAGCGCCGCCGAGGCGATGGCCGCGCTGCTGCCGAACGCCGAGCTCGACCCGCCGCTCGAAGGCGCCGGCCACTTCCTCCAGGAGGACCGCGGCGAGGCGGTCGCCGAGCGGATCGCCGGCTGGATGGACGACTAGATGGTTGATCGGTAATTCACGGCCGACGCCGTGATCACCGGATAGCAGGGACCGGAAGCGAGGGTGTCGAAGGTCGGCGGTGTCAATGCTCCGTCGACCAGGAGGCCTCCGTGCGCGCCGACCTCGACACCCTCGTGATCGCGCTTTATTGCGCTGCCTGCGCATTGTTTCCTTCCCAGCGGACGCCGCGACGCGGCCGTCCGGAACGGATCACAGACGACGAGCTGCTGGCGCTGATGGTCGCCCAGATGCTGTTGCAGTGCCCGAGCGACCGGGTCTTTCTGCGCCGTGCGCGTCGCCGTCTCAGTCATCTCTTCCCGTACCTGCCGTCGCAGCCGCGCTACAACGAGCGCTGCCGACGGCTGGCGCCGAAGCTGGTGCTGCTCTGGAAAGCACTCGCCGCCGAAACCGACGGCGCCGCCGACAAGCTGCGGCTTCTTG
>DASUZZ010000012.1:0-30608 GCA_036376615.1 Gaiellaceae bacterium | reverse complement strand
GCGGGGGGAGGAGTTCACGTTCCTCTACCACGACGTGGTGGAGCCGATCCACGTCGAGGGCGACGTCGATTTCGTGTTCCACCTGGCCGCGCTGGCGAGCCCCGTCGACTACCTTCGCGCCCCGCTGAAATCGCTCAAGGTGGGCTCCTACGGCACGCACAACGCACTCGGCCTGGCGAAGTGGAAGCGGGCGCGCTTCCTCATCTCTTCGACGAGCGAGGTCTACGGTGACCCGCTCGAGCATCCGCAGCCGGAGACCTACTGGGGGAACGTCAATCCGATCGGGCCGCGCGGCGTGTACGACGAGGCGAAGCGATACGCCGAGGCGCTGACGATGACGTACCACACGCAGCAGGGCGTGAACACCTGCATCGCGCGGATCTTCAACACCTACGGCCCGCGCATGCGCCGGAACGACGGCCGCGCGTCGGTCAACTTCCTCAACCAGGCGCTCGCGGGCAAGCCGCTGACGGTCTACGGAGACGGCTCGCAGACGCGGTCGCTCTGCTACGCCGACGATCTGATCCGCGGCCTGTACCTGCTCGCCTCGAGCGACGAGCACCTGCCCGTCAACCTCGGCAACCCGGGCTACGAGCTCACCATGCTCGAGCTCGCGCAGACGGTGATCCGCGTGACCGGCTCGACGAGCGAGATCGTCTTCGAGGCGTTGCCGATCGACGACCCCCAGGTTCGTCGGCCGGACATCACGCGGGCGCAGCAGGTGCTCGGCTGGACGCCGGAGATCGACCTCGAGGAGGGTCTGCGCCGCTGGCTCGACGCCATCGGACGGGAGCCGGTCAGCGTCTGATGCGCCTTCGGGTCGGGATCGTCGCCGCTCTCGTGCTGGCGGTGGCAGTCGTCGCTGCGACCGCGCGGCCGGCGCACGCCTCGCGCTACCTGCGCATTGGCATCTACGACGAGGCGCAGACCCTCTACGGGCCGATTCCGCAGACGTACACGGCCCTCCACACCCTGCACGTCCAGGAGATCCGCGAGAACCTGTACTGGGGCGGGCCGTACGGCGTCGCGACGAAGCGGCCGAAGAACGCCAGGAACCCGAACGACCCGGCCTACGACTGGGCGCTCTACGACCGGACGGTGGAGTACGCGAGGCAATACGGCATCCGCGTCCTGTTCTCGATCTACGCGACGCCGACGTGGGAGAGCAGGCGTATCTCGAAGAACGTTGCGCCGAAGAATCCCGCCGACCTGCGCAGCTTCGCCTACGCGGCTGCGAAGCGCTACAGCGGGACGTTCGCCACGCCGGACGGCACGGTGCTGCCCGCGGTCAAGGAGTGGGCGGCGTGGAACGAGCCGAACAACCCGATCTTCCTGTCGCCGCAGTACCGCAAGACACCGGGCGGCAGGTACGTGATCGTGAGCGCGCGTAGCTACGCGCTCATCTGCAACGCCGTCTACAACGGAGTCCACAGCACGCTGATCCGGGGCGAGCGGGTCGCGTGCGGCGACACGGCGCCGCGCGGGAACAACAACCCACGCAGCGTCCGCCCCTCGATCTCGCCGATCGCGTTCCTGCGCGCGGTGAAGAAGGCCGGCCTGAGGACCTTCGACGCGTGGGCCCACCACCCCTATCCGTCCGGCCCGTCCGAGACGCCGACGACCAAGCCGGTCGGCGCCCGTGGTGCGGCTCCGACGGCGGTCACGCTCGGAAACCTGGGCGACCTGATCAAGGTGCTCACGCAGCTCTACGGGAACAAGCGCGTGTGGATCACCGAGTACGGCTACCAGACGAATCCCCCCGACAGGCTCGCCGGGGTCTCGTGGGCGAAGCAGGCTCGCTATCTCACTGAGGCGTTCGGGATCGCCCGCAAGAACCCGCGGATCGACATGATGCTCTGGTTCATGCTCAAGGACGACCCCGATCTCGGCGGGTGGCAGTCGGGCCTGATGACGATCGCCGGCAAGAAGAAGCCGTCGTTTGCCGCCTACGAGAAGCTCACTTCCTGACGATCTCGTCGAGGCCTGGCCGGGCGCGAACCGCCGGTTCCCGCGTGCATCGTCGTCGACGTGGGTCGTTCGCTCGGCGCTGGCGCGCTGGCTGCGCGAGCAGGTTGGCGAGCTACGGCCGCGCGGCCCGCTTCGCATCCTCGACGTCGGCTGCGGCGTCAAGCCGTACTACCCCTACTTCGCGCCGATCGCGGCCGAGTACGTCGGCGTCGATCTCGTCGAGAACCCGAACGCCGACCTGATTGGGCCCGTCGAGTCATTGCCGGTCGAGGACGGCCGGTTCGACCTCGTGCTCTGCACCCAGGTGCTCGAGCACAGCGACGATCCTTCGCGTGCGGTGGCGGAGCTCCACCGCGTGACCGCGCCGGGCGGGCGCGTGCTCGCCTCGACGCACGGCGTCCAGTGGTATCACCCGTCGCCGAACGACCACTGGCGCTGGACGCACACCGGTCTCCGATTGCTGTTCGAGCGGAGCGGCGAGTGGTCGGCGCTGTCGATCGAGCCGGGTGCCGGAAGCGGGTCCGGGCTGGCGATGTTGATTGCCAACTACGTCGACGCCGGCCTCCGTGGCAACGCCGTCGCGCGGGGTGTCGTGCGGATGCTCAACCGTGCCGGCGCCGCGCTCGACCGCTACCCGCCGCTCGGCGACACGCGCCAGGGGTCGCTGATCCCGAACTACCACGTCGTCGCCGATCGCTGAATCCGGGCGTTTCCGAGGTACGATCGCCCGGTGGCGATACCGGAACGGAGTGACGGCATCGGGCCGGAGCCCGCTGCCGCGCCGCCCTCCGACGCCCGCTCGAGCAGCGCGAACCTCCTCTCTCCGTCGTCCCTGAGGGCGGCCGGGCGGCGCACCGCGAGCGTGGTCGTGCTGGCGACGATCGACGTCGTCGGCCTCGTCATCGGCCTCTACTGCGCTCTCGCGCTCCGTTCGGCCATCGTCGACCCCAAGCCGATCCTGTGGGGGTTCCTCTGGGACCAGGCCTGGGACTGGCTGCCCTTCCTCATCCTCGTGCTGCTGCTCGTCTTCTGGCGCGGCGGCCTGTACGGGCCGCGGGAGCTGCGGGAAGGCGCCGGCCGGATCGTCCCGAGCGTCTTCCTCGTCGCCGCGCTCTCGCTCGCGTTCGCGATCGGCACCGGCCAGCACGTGACGACCTTCGGGCTCTACATCGCCGGCGCGATCTTCGTCTCGGTCACGATCGCGATCCTTCGCGGCAGCTACGGCGCACTCACAGGAGCGATCCTGCGGGTGGCGGGTGTCCGCCGCCGTGCGATCGTCGTCGGTAGCGACCCGAACCTGCGCTCGCACCTCCGCGAGATCCTCGGCTCGTCGCGCGCCGGAATCGACTGGGACTTCGTCGCCGACACCGATCCGGGGTCGTCCGTCGAGCAGCTGCTCGGCGGGACGAAGCTCGACGACGTCATCGTCGCCGACGCGGGCGTCTCGGACGAACGGTTGCTCGAGATCGTCGACGCGGCGGAGCGGCGGGGCGTGAAGGTCAGGATCGCACCGCGTGCAACGGAGCTCCTCGTCGAGCGCGGCGAGTACGTTGCCGGGCTGGGCACACCGCTCTTTGACCTGCGCTCGCCGATATTCGCCGGCACGGACTGGGTCGTGAAGCGCGCGTTCGACGTCGTCGTGGCGGGGCTGATCGTGATCGTCGGGGCGCCGGTCTGGCTGTTGATCGCGCTCGCGGTCAAGTGCACCTCGCATGGGCCGATCTTCTACGCCGACCCGCGGGTCGGGCTCGGCGAGCGTGAGTTCCGGATGCTCAAGTTCCGAACGATGGTCGAGGGTGCCGAGCGCCAGCAGCAGCTGCTGGAGCGCGCGAACGAGGCGAGCGGCGCGCTCTTCAAGATCAGGCGCGACCCGCGGGTGACGCGGGTCGGTCGCATCCTGCGGCGGCTCTCGCTCGACGAGTTCCCGAACGTCGTCAACGTGCTCCGCGGCGAGATGTCGCTCGTCGGCCCGCGCCCCCTGCCCGTCCGTGACTACGGGCGGCTCGAGCCGTGGCACCGGCGCCGCTACAACGTGCTGCCGGGCATCACCGGTCTGTGGCAGGTCGCCGGCCGCTCCGACCTGACGTTCGACGACCTCGTTCGCCTCGACTTCTACTACCTCGAGAACTGGTCGATCTGGCTCGACATCTCGATCCTGCTCCGCACGCCGGCGGCGATCGTCAGTCGGCGCGGCGCCTACTGAGCCTCGGCCGTCCGGGCGGCGTCCCAGTAGCGGTTCAGGGCGCCCTGCACCTTCACGAACCACACGATCGCCGGGATGACGAGGAACCCGAACGGGAACAGCCAGAGCCCCGTCCAGCCGGTCACCGGCTGGGGCTTCCCGTCCTTGCGGTACATGTGGCCGATCTCCGACGGGATCACGAACGCGCTGACCGGATTGATCACGATCCAGATCACGAGACCGATCACGCCACCGACGCCGTCGCCGGTGCGCTGCTTCGTCTCCTCCTGCGTCTTGTAGGCCCAGTACCAGCCGTACAGGCCCAGCGTGACGATGAAGAGCACGATCCCGAACCCGATCCCCCGGTTCCGGCCGAGAGGCCCGGCGTTCCCGGTGGCCTGCGCTTCGATCGTGCTCATCGCGCGCGAGCCTAACGACCCGGTTTCCGAGCGGTCAAGCGACGCTGGTCGCGGTGTGTTTCTAGGCGTGAACGGCGTTCCCGATGACGGCGTCGGTGGCCACAGCGATCTTCTGGTGGCCCGCTGCGTTCGGATGGTCACCGTCGTTCGAGAGGTAGTGCGTCTCGTCGTAGGAGTAGTCCGGCCCCTTGAAGGCGGCGCGCAGGTCGACGTAGTCGGAGCCGCTCTCCGCGGCGGTCGACCTGATCGCGTCGTCGACCTGGTCGGTGACCCGCGCCGCCGCGTCGACGTAGGCTTCGCCCTTGGCGTCGGCGTACTTCCCGCCGAGCCACACGCTCCAGTAGTCGAGCAGCACGACGACGGCCTTGCGGGGAGCCAGGCTGCGAGCCACGTCGACGATCTGCCGCAGGCGGCTGCGCATCGCGGGGACGCGAGAGGCGTAGCAGCTTGCCGTCGTCCCGCACGATGTCGAGTAGCCGACATCGTTCGCGCCGATCTCGACCTCGACGACGTCGGCGGCGTGCAGGTCGGCGATCACCGTGTCGTCGCTCTCGAGCTGCTCGAGCACCGTGGCCGTGGTCGCACCGGCGACCGAGTCGTTGTCGGTCGTCGCCCCCTGCCCGGAGGCCGACGCGAGCCCGTCGGCGCTCAGCTCCGGGTACGGCGTGCAGCTGCAGTTCGTTCCCCGCGGCACCGAGTCGCCGAGCGCCACCACCGTGACGACGCCGCGGTGCGGCGGTGCCGCCGTCTTCGTCGGCGCGCTCGTCGGAGTCGAGCAGGCCGACAGGAGGCAGCAGAGACCGGTGAGCCCTCCAAGCGCACGTACGAGGCGGAGGCTGGGCATGGTGACCCTGGCGAGGCAACCAGGCATCACCAGGCCGCCCAGGCGGAGATCCCATGGCGGCAAAGCGGTTGAACGCCGCGCCGCCAGGCGGAAACGCCGACACGCGGAGCTGCGAGCGTGGGACGCCAGCGCGGTCGATCATCCGACTGACCCGGCGTGGTTCCGGCGGGATGCGTGAGTCGACGCTCCGTCGTCAGGCTTAGAGTGTGACCGTGGCCGACTTCTTTCACTTCGTTCCCGGCTACAACCACTACGTCTATGGCTCCGGGCGCGAGCCGATGTTCTTCACGATGCTTGCCTTTCTTTTCACCTTCCTCGCCGTCCGGGCCTACACACGAGTGGGGCGCATCCGTGGCTGGCAGAGCGGCTCGGTCCGGGGTGTGCATCTCCACCACCTCGTTCCGGGAGTCTTGGCAAGCCTTGGAGCCGGCGCTGCGATCATCGCCTTCCGGCCTGGCGACGACTCGATGCTCCTGCTCTCGATGCTGTTCGGGGTCGGTGCCGCGCTGACGCTCGACGAGTTTGCGCTGGTGCTCCATCTCGAGGACGTCTACTGGACACAGGAGGGGCGGAGCTCGATCGAAGCGATCCTCATGGGCTTCGCGTTCGGGGCACTGTGTCTGCTCGCAACCGCCCCGCTTGGAAGCGACCCGGGACAGGACATCCCGCATTGGGTAGTCGTAGGCATCGTCGGCGTCGATCTACTCTTCGCGCTGGTCGTGTTCCTGAAGGGAAAGTTCAAACTCGGCGCGTTCGGGGTCTTCATCCCGGGCATCGCGTTGGTCGGCGCCGTGCGACTCGCCAAGCCGAGTTCACTGTGGGCGCGGCGGTTCTACGACGACGAGGCTATCCGGCGCAGCCAGGAACGCGCGAGGGCGTACGACGCACGCTACGCCCGCTGGAGGCACCGGCTCTACGACCTTATCGGCGGCGCGCCAGACGTTCACTCCTCCGATCCTCCTTCCGCCTCCAGGTCTGCTTAGCTTTCGCCCGGGGATTCGGAGTGCTTGTGGTGGGCGATGTCCGGTTCCGCCATGACACGCGACGACTTCGAATCGAGAGTCGAAACAACTTCACTAACCAAGCCGCTGAGCCCGCCACGTCCGGCGCCCACCCGCCGCCGGCGATCGGCTTGCGCTGCTCACGCGGTCACGTTTCGGGCGTTGGGGACGGGCCCACCACCCAACCCCGCCCCGCCCCGCCCTTTCGGCGCCGTAACCGCCATCTGCGACACTTTCCGCACGTGCGCGCGCCGAAGATCCTCGCCGTTGCCTCGGCCGTCGACCTCGATTTCCGCTACGGCTGCACACCCGCTTGGTGGCAGCTCTGGAAGGGGCTGTGCGAGGCCGGCGCCGACGTCATCGTGACCCCGTACCGGGGGCGCCCGGTCGAGTCACCCTGGTGGCGGACGGCGGCGAACCCGGCGTACGTCGAGGGCGAGTCTTTCGCCCGCATGCGCGACGCGGTCGCGCGGATGAAGGGCGACCGCTACCTCCGCCGCGCCGAGGAGAACCCGGAGGACGGGTTCGGCGACCGCATGACACGCGAGCTGATCTGGCGCTGGGTGACGCCGCGCTGGCGCCGCCACCTCGAGTCGCTCGTGGAGCGCGAGCGTCCCGACGCGGTGATCGTCTTCACGGTCCCGATGTCGCACCTCCGCGGGATCCCGACGGCGCTGCGCGAGCGCTTCGGCGTCCCGGTCGTCTTCTACGACGGCGACGCGCCGATGAGCCTCCCCGAGTTCGGCGGCATGGACACCGGGTTCAACTGGTATCACGACGCCGACCCGGGGGAATACGACCTCGTGATCTCGAACTCCGAGGGGGCGGGCGCGCGTCTCCTCGAGCTCGGCGCCCGCCGCGTCGAGACCGTCTTCTGGGCGGCCGATCCGGACTTCTTCGCGCCGCAGCCGGTCGACAAGGAGTACGACGTCTTCTTCTACGGTTACGGCGACAAGTTTCGCCGTGACTGGGTGCAGTCGATGGTGGGCGAGCCGTCGCGCGTCCTTCCGGACGTGGACTTCGCGCTCGGCGGCCGCGACTTCCAGGGGGACGTCGGCCGCGCGCGCACGATCGGCGACGTCCCGTTCAACACCTTCGCGCGGGCGATCTCGGCGGCGCACGTCAATCTCTGCATCACGCGGCGGTCGCACGCGAGCGTGAACGCGTCGTCCTCGTGCCGTCCGTTCGAGCTCGCCTCGACCGGTGCCGCGATCGTGTCGAACCCGTACGAGGGCATCGAACGCTGGTTCGAGCCCGGTTCGGAGCTGATCGTCGTGACGGACGCGGACGAGGCCGTCGACGCCTACCGCGAGCTGCTGGCCAACCCCGCCCAGGCCGAGGAGATGGGGCGACGCGCCCGTGCGCGCGTGCTCGACGAGCACACGTACCGGCACCGCGCGCAGCAGGTGATCGACCTCGTCGGCATCGGAGTTGCGGCGTGAGGAAGCTCGCGATCGTCCCGGCGCTCAACGAGGAGCGCGCGATCGGCGGCGTGATCGACGAGATCAAAGCGTTCGACTCGACGTTCGACGTGCTCGTCATCGACGACGGGTCGCACGATCGGACGGCGGAGAACGCCGCCGCGCACGGAGCCCGCGTCGTCCGCCTGCCGTACAACCTCGGCATCGGCGGCTCGGTCCAGACCGGTTTTCGCTACGCCTTCACGCACGACTACGACCTCGTCGCACGCGTCGACGGCGACGGCCAGCACGACCCGGGCCAGCTGACGGCGCTGCTGCCGGTGGTGCTCGGCGACGTGGCGGACATCTGCGTCGGCTCGCGCTTCGCCGGCTCCGGCGGCTACCGCTCCTCCGGCACGCGCCGGCTCGGCATCCGCATCCTCGCCGGCACGGTCTCGCTGATGACCCGGCAGCGGGTCACGGACACGACGAGCGGTTTTCAGGTGCTCAACCGGCGTGCGATCGCACTGTTCGCGCAGGACTATCCGCACGACTATCCGGAGGTCGAGGCGGCGGTGATGCTGCACAAGCACCGCCTGCGGCTCGCCGAGGCGCCGGTGACGATGCGCGAGCGCGAGCACGGGAGCTCGTCGATCACGGCGCTCCGCTCGGTCTACTACATGGCCAAGGTCCTGCTCGCGGTCGGCGTGGCGATGTTCAGACGGCGGGCGACGCCGGTGGAGGACGCGTGATCCTGGCCGGGCAGACGCCGCTGAAGGTCTCGATCGCCGCGACGGTCGCGTCGCTGATCCTCCTCGGTGTCGTCCTCGAGCTGATCCGCTCGCGGCGGTTGCGCGAGCGCTACGCGCTCCTGTGGGTGCTGACCGGTGTCGTCCTCGTCGTCCTGTCGGCTTGGCGCGGCGGGCTCAACACGATCGCAGGCTGGCTGGGCGTCGAGACCTATCCGCCCGCGGTGCTGTTCGCCGTCTCGCTGCTCTTCGTGCTCGCCGTCCTGCTGCACTACTCGACCGTGCTGTCGAAGGTCACCGACGAGAACGTGATTCTCGCGCAGCGCGTCGCGCTGCTGGAGCTCGAGGTCAGCGAGCTTCGCTCGGAGACCCCGGAGGGCCGGCCGGCTCCCGCAGAGCCCCGAGCCGCGGAACCAGCAGCACCAGCGAGGTGAGCAGCACGGCGGCCGCGGGTGTCGCCGCCGCCAGCGAGAGCCAGAACGCGCCCGTCGTGTAGTGCCGCTGCACGCCGTGGAGGATGAAGAAGCCGATCCAGCCGCCGAGGGCGGCACCGAGCCACGGTCGGCGCAGGGAGACCGCGAGCACGCACGCGATCGGCAGCAGCGACAGGAGCGTCGGGCTCCAGGCCGATTCGTGGAAGTTGTCGTAGAGCGTGGTCCAGTCGGTGTCGGCCCACGCGATCAGCGCGACGACGAGCGCGACGAGGCCGGCCGCGCCGCTGACGACGGTCGGTGCGAAGGCGACCACGACCGCGGTACCGACGCCGAGCGCGAACCATGCGGGAGCGCGCAGCCCGACGAGCGCAGGCGCGACCACGCGGTCGTAGACGGAGACGAACGGGCCGTAGAAGTAGAGGCGGCCCGCGAACGGCAGCAGAACGTAGACGACTCCCGCCGCGAGTGCGAACCACCGGCCGGAGAGCCGTTCCGCGATCGCGAGGACCGACCAGATCGCAACCGGTGCGAGCACGAGCGCGACCACCACCGCGGTGGTGCCGCCGTTCGGGCGCGCCGCGGCGAGCACGGCCACCGCCGCCACCTCGACTACCATGAGCGCTGCGAGGATCGGTGGGGGCGTCCGGAGGCGCAGGCGGGACACCCCTACACGGCCGCCTGCATGTTGGCCCGGTACCACGCGATCGTGCGCTCGAGGCCCTCGCGCAGTGGGGTTGTTGCCTCGAAGCCGAACAGCTCGCGGGCCCGGGTGACGTCGAGCTGCCGCCGGGGCTGGCCGTTGGGCTTCGTCTCGTCCCACTCGATCTCTCCCTCGAAGCCGGTCAGCTTCGCGATCAACGCGGCGAGGTCGCGGATCGCGATCTCCTGGCCGGACCCGAGGTTGACCGGGTCGCGGCCGTCGTACTGCTCGCCTGCGAGCGCGATGCCGCTCGCGGCGTCCTCGACGTAGAGGAACTCGCGCGTCGGCGTCCCGTCGCCCCACAGCGTGATGCGGGGTTCGCCCGACGTCATCTTCCGGATGAGCGCCGGGATCACGTGTGACGTCTCGAGGTCGAAGTTGTCGCGCGGCCCGTACAGGTTGACCGGGAGCAGGTGGATCACGTCGAGGCCGTACTGGTCGCGGTACGCCTGCCCGCCGACGAGATGCGCCTTCTTCGCGATGCCGTACGGCGCGTTCGTCTCCTCCGGGAACCCGTTCCAGAGCTCGTCCTCGCGAAACGGCACGGGCGCGAACTTCGGGTACTCGCAGATCGTCCCGAGCATCACCAGCTTGTCGACGCGATGGACCCGGCTCTGCTCGAGCACGTACGCGCCCATCAGCAGGTTCGCGTACCAGAACCGCCCCGGAGCGACGCGGTTCGCATTGATCCCACCCGCGAGCGCTGCGAGATGGAAGACGAGCTGCGGGTGGACGTCGGCGAAGAGCCGCTGCGCATCGTGCGCGTCGGTGAGGTCGTAGTCGGAGCTGCGCGGTGCGCTCACGTCGTGGCCGCGCGCCCGCAGCAGCTCGACGAGGTGGGAGCCGAGAAAGCCGGAGCCGCCGGTGACGAGCGCTCTCACGACGCCGGAACGGACGCGCCTGCGAGCCAGTCGACGCGGCCGATCCAGCTGTCGCGGTGGTCTGCGTACCACCGGATCGTCCGCAAAACGCCCTCCTCCCACGTCACCTTCGGCTCCCAGCCCGTCTCGCGGTTCAGCTTGTCGTAGCCGACGCGCAGCGCCATCACGTCTGTCGCGCCCGGGCGGAGGCGGCGCTCGTCGGTCACCACCTCGCGGTTGTCGCCCCAGAAGCCGTGCTCACGCCCGACGCGAAGAATCAGGTCGCACCAGTCGCGCATCGCGATGTTCTCGCCCTGTCCGTAGACGTAGACGTCGCCGGCGACGCCCTGCGCGGCGACGGTGAGGTGGCCGCGGACGCCGTCGGTGCAGAAGCAGAAGTCGCGCAGCGGCTCGAGCGCGCCGAGCTCGACCTCCGGTCGCGTGAGTGCCTGCGTGATGATCGTGCCGGTGACGTAGCGCGGGTTCTGGCGCGGGCCGTAATTGTTGAACATCCGCGTGACGACGCCGGGGACGCCGTACGCGTCGTGGTAGTTCATGGTGAGGAAGTCCGCGGCGACCTTTGCGGTCGCGTAGATCGACTTCGGATTGATCGGCGAGCGTTCATGAAGGATCAGCCCACCGAAGTCGTCGAAGTCGTGGTGGTGCGCGACCGATTCGCGGACGTTGCCGTACTCCTCCGACGTCCCCGCCGTGTCGAACTTCTCCAGGGCGACGCCGTGGTCGACGATCGACTGGAGCAGGTTCAGCGTTCCGACCGTGTTCGCCATCACCGTCTCGTAGGGGCGGTGCCACGACTCGCCGACGTGTGCCTGCGCGCCGAGGTGGAAGACGTACGGGCGGTCCGGAGCGGAGACGAGATGGTCGCGGACGCAGTAGTCGACGGATGTCCGGTCGGTGAGGTCGGCGAAGACGACGGTGAGGTCCCGCCGTAGGTGGCCGATGTTGTTGAGCGCTCCCGAGGAGGTGGCCCGCACGAACGCGATCACGTGCGCGCCGAGGTGGACGAGCGCCTCCGTGAGGTGGCTGCCCATGAAGCCGTCGGCGCCCGTGACGAGACACGTCCGCCCGGCGTACGTCTCGCCGAACTCGGCGCGGATCGCCTCCAGGGAGTCCTCGCTCCATGCGTAGTCGTTCGCAGGCATCGAGGCGAGTAGCGTACCCGGGCGCTGTGACGAATCCGTCAGCATCCCGGAAGCCGGACTCCTACTACGGCCAGGCGCGTCCCGAGCTCGTCGCACTCCTTCCCGAGAAGCTCGGCCGGGTGCTCGACATCGGTTGTGGCGGAGGAGGGGTCGGACGGGCGATTCGCGGCCGTGCGAGCCATCTCGTCGGCATCGAGGTCGACGAGCAGGCCGCCGCTGCCGCGCGCGAGACGTACGACGAGGTGCTTACCGGCGACGTCGTCGCGCGACTCGACGAACTGGAGCCGCCGTTCGACACGATCCTGGCGTACGACGTGCTCGAGCACGTCGTCGACCCTCGCTCGATCCTCCTCCGCGTTCGCGCCGTCGCCGCACCAGACGCGCTGTTGCACGTAAGCGTCCCGAATGCCCGCCACTTCTCGCTCGTGCGCGATCTCGTGTTTCGCGGGACGTTCGGCTACACCGAGTGGGGCCACCGCGACTGCACCCACTTGCGTTGGCTGACCCGGCGCGATCTGGTCGCGCTGCTCGAGTCGACGGGCTGGCGGGTCGAGGAGACGGCACATGCCGAGCTCTCACGCGCCGGGCACGTCGCCGAACGGCTGACCCGCGGGCTGAGCGCGGAGCTGACCGTCTATCAGTGGTCGGCGCTTGCCCGGGCCTCCGACTGATCGAAGTGCGATGGAAGCCCGCCCGAGAAGCGCAGCGAGAGCTGGCGTGCCTGCCGTCCGAGCGCTTCCCCGAACGGGACCTGCGCCAGCTCGACCGGCGGCCGGAGGGCGGTCCGCGCAAGTCCCTCGCGGCGGCCGCGCCGACGCTCGCGGATCGGGCCTGCTTCACGCCTGAACACGAGGTGCACGGCGAGCACGGGCCAGTCGAGCGCCGCGATCTGCAACCGCGTCAATAGGCCGAGCTCGCCGACGCGGTAGCGTGCGAGCACGAAGCCGCGCCCGAACGCCTCGAGCCGGCGCTGTGCAGGCGACGCGGCGCCCAGCGTCTGTCCGTGCTTGTGCAGGACGCGCGCGTCCTCTGCGAAGACGCATTGCCACCCGGCGAGCCGCAGCCGGAGCGCCAAGTCGACGTCCTCCCAGTACGCGAAGAACGTGTCGTCGAAGCCGCCGACCTCCCGCCAGGCGGCGAGACGGTAGGCGGCGGCGCCGCCGCAGGGGCCGACGGGTGCGGCGTCCCCGCTCACCTCCGCGACGGGCCGGTTCCACAGGCGGTCCCACGAGCGGAGCGTGGGGTCGAGCTCGATGCCCGCCGAGTCGACGAGCTCCGGCGCGTCGTGCTGGAGCAGGACGCCCGCGACGAGCCCGACTGCGTCGTCCGAGAACGGCTCGACCATTCGCGCGACGAAGTCCGGCTCGCACACGACGTCGTTGTTGACGAGGACGACGACTGGTGTCTCCGCCGACTCGACGGCGCGGTTGACGGCCCGGCCGAAGCCGAGGTTCTCGTCGCTCGCGAGCAGGCGCACGTCCGGGAACCGCTCGGCAACCGCCTCGGCGGTCCCGTCGCTCGAGGCGTTGTCGACGACGACGACGTCGTGCTCGACCGTCTGCTGCTCGAGGCTCTCGAGCGTCTCGATGAGCATGAGCCGCGCGTCGTGCGTCGGGATCACAACGGTCGCTCGCACGCCGCACGATATGCAAACCTCGGCGTCGTGACGCAAGGCTCGCCCGACCTCCTGAGCTCTCCCGAGGCCGGCGGGCGCGTCGTCCGCGGCGGCCTCATTCGCGGCATCGGCTTCGGTATCGGCGTCCTGCTTGCCGCCGGAACCTCAGCGCTGCTCCTCCGGCATCTCGGAGTTCACGACTTCGGGCGCTACGGCGCAGTGGCGGCGCTGCTCGGCATCGTCGGTGGCGTCGGCGACGCCGGCCTGACAGCGATCGGGTCCAGGGACCTCTCGCTCGTGCACGGCTCCGAGCGCGCACGCATGATGCGCAACCTCGTCACCCTGAGGCTCGTGATCACGCCCGTCGGCATCCTCGCCGCGGTCGTGTTCGCGCTCATCGTCTACCCGCACGTGATGGTGTGGGGCACGCTCCTCGGTGGCCTCGGCGTCCTGCTCGTGAACACGCAGGCGACGATGATGATGCCGCTGTCGATCGATCTTCGGCTCGGCACGGTGGCGCTCTTCGAGGTCGCCAAGACGGCACTCACGTTCGTCGTGGTGCTCGTGCTGGTCGTGCTCGGATCGTCGCTGCTGCCGTTCTTCGGCGCGCAGATCCCGGTCGGAGCGGTCGTGCTCGTGCTCACGCCGCTCGTCGTGCCGATCAAGCGCGGGCTCGTGCCGGGCTTCGATCGCAGAGTTGCGTTGTCGCTGTTACGCGAGGCGCTCCCGCTCGCGATCGCGCTGACGATGAACGTCGTCTACTTCCGCGTGCTGATGATCATGGTCTCGCTGATCGCAACGTCCCGCGAGACCGGATACTTCGCGACGTCCTTCCAGGTCTTCGCCGTCATCTTCTCGCTGCCGCTGCTCGTGCTGTCCTCGGCACTGCCGCTGCTCTCGGTGGCCGGTCGCGACGACAGCGAGCGTCTCCGGTTCGGCCTCCAGCGGATGACCGAGGTCTCTTTGGCGGCGTCGATCGTGTTCGTGATCGCGATCGATGCGGCTGCGCCGTGGGCGATCCCGCTGCTCGGTGGAACCGCGTATGCGGGAGCCGTGCCCGTGCTGCAGATCCAGGCGTTCGCGCTGATTCCGGTCTTCGTCGGGCAGGTGTGGCAGCTCGGGCTGCTGTCGCTCCGCCGTCAGTCGTCGCTGACCTACGCGAACGCCGCCGCACTCGTGCTCGTCGTCGCGCTCGGCGCGGTGCTCATCCCGCTGTGGGCGGCGAAGGGCGCCGCGGTCGCCGCGGTGCTCGCCGAGTCGGGGCTGGCGACGCTGGTCTACCTCTTCCTGCACCGCGCGAGCACCGAGGTCGCACCGCGTCCGGGGCTGTCGCCGAGGATCCTCGCGGCTGCGGTCCCGGCCTTCTGCGTCCTGCTCCTACCCTGGCCGTGGGAGCTCGAGCTCGCCCTGTCGCTCGGTGTGTTCCTGCTCCTCGCCACCGCGCTGCGCGCGATCCCGCACGAGCTCGCGCACGCGCTCCGGACGCGATGACCCGGCCCCGCGTCGTCCTGCTGCGGGGCCACTCGGCGAATCCGTGGGACCTGCGACCGTGGGAGCTGCTGACGAGCCGCTTCGACGTGCACGTGCTCGCTACGGGCTCGAACGAGTTCGACGTGCGCTCGGGGCTCGACCTGCCGGTGGAGCGGGTGGGCGCGGTGCGTGATCGGCTTCCCCGCGGTCGGGTGGGCGATCTCTCGGCGCTCGTCCTCGGCGACCGGTACCTCGGCCTTGCGGATGCGCTCGAGGGCGCGGACATCGTCCATGCCGCGGAAATCGGCGTGCCGTACAGCCACGGGCCGGCGCTCCTCAAGGAACGACTCGGGTTCAAGCTCGTGCTCACCATCTGGGAGACGATCCCGTTCGGCGAGGCGTACCGCCGGTTCCGCGGCCGGCGCCAGCGTCGCGAGACTCTTCCGCTGGTCGATCTCTTCCTACCGACGACCTACCGTGCGCGGCTCGCCCTCGAGCTCGAGGGAGTGCCGCCGGAGCGCATCGAGGTCGTGCCGCCGGGGGTCGACAGCAGGCGGTTCAGTTCGCCGAGCCCGCCGGTCGAGCACCTGATTCTCTCCGTCGGCCGCCTGGTCTGGGAGAAGGGGCACCAGGATCTGATTCGCGCGCTCGCTCTGCTTGCGCATCGCGGCATCGCAGCGCGCGCGCTCCTTGTCGGGAGCGGCCCCGAGCGGAGGCGGCTGCGCCAGCATGCGCACGACCTCGGAGTCGGTGGGCAGATCGAATGGCGTGAAACAGTCTCGTACGCCGACATGCCGGCGATCTTCGATCTTGCGTCGTGCTTCGTGCTCGCCAGCCTCCCGACGATGTGGTGGGAGGAGCAGTTCGGCATGGTGCTCGCCGAGGCCGCCGCCGCCGGCATTCCGATCCTCGCCGCCGGCTCCGGGGCGATCCCCGAGGTGATCGGCCCGGTGGCGACGCTCTTCCCGCCGGGCGACTGGCCGACACTGGCCGACGAGCTCGAGACGATTCTCGCGCGGCCGCCGGCGCGCGTCGCCGCGGCCGAGCTCGTCTCGCGGTACTCGGTCGAGGCGGCGGCCGAGCGGTACGCGGCCGCCTACGAGCGGCTGCTGAGCTCGCGGTAGAGCGCGTCGTAGCCGCGGGCGGTCGCCGTCCACGAGAAGCCGGCGGCGCGGTCGAGCCCGCGTGCGGCCCAGTCCGCCGGCGCGTCGAGCACCTCCTCGGCCGCGCCGGCGATCGCGTCCGTGTCGCGCGGGTCGAACAGGCGCGCCGCATCGCCGACGACCTCCGGCAACGCGCCCGCGTCCGAGCATGCGACCGGGCACCCGCACGCCATCGCCTCGAGCACCGGCTGGCCGAAGCCCTCGTACAGCGACGGGAAGACGAGCGCCGACGCGCGCCGGTACAGGCCGACGAGCTCGTCCGCCGGGACGAGACCGCGCTCCTCGACGCCGTCACGCGGTGCGCCGCGCTGCGGGTCGCCGGTCAGCACGAGCCGGAGCTCCGGCCGCCGTGAGCGCAGCTGCGCAAACGCCGCGAACAGCCGGTCGTGGTTCTTGTGCGGCCAGCGGCGGGCCGGGTAGAGCAGGAACGGCTCGCGCTCGACGTTCGCAGGCGTGAAGCGGCCGTGGTCGACGCCCGAGCGGACGACGTCGACGCGCGCCGGGTCGAGCGCGAGCTTCGCCACCGCCCGGCCGCGCACGAACTCGCTCGGCACGACCACGCGGTTCGCATCCCTGATCGAGCTGTGCCACGCGATCGCCCTGAACGCGCGCTCCGCGCGGCCGAACATCTGCGGCAGGTCGACGTGCTGCAGGTCGTGCAGCGTCACCACCGTCGGCGCGTCGACCGGCGGGAGACGGATGGTCAGCGGGTAGTGGACGACGTCGGCGCCGCGGAGACGCGCGCGGAGCGGACCGGGGCGGGCGGCGGCCTCTGTCATCGCGAGGAGCCGGCCGGGAACGCCGTGTGCGTTGCGGTACTCCGTCGCCACCTCCGACGGCAGCCCGGTGGAGAGAGCGGCGGCGGCCGGCGGCAGGACGACGCGGTACTCGAGCTCGCCGGCGGCGGCGAGCCCGCCGAGCAGCTCGCGGACGTACGTCTCGCTGCCGCCGAGCTGCCCCGGGACGAGCGTGAGCAGCGCGATGCCGACGACCGCCATCGCGATCGATCGTAGTCTCCGCCCGTGCGCCAACTGATCGCAGTGCTGCTCGCGATGCTGTCGTCGTCGCTCTACGCCGCGGCGTCGGCGCTGCAGGCGCTCGAGGCGCGGCGCGCGCCGGCCGAGTCGGCGCTGCGCGCCTCGCTGCTCACGCGGCTCGTTCGCCGTCCGCTCTGGCTGGCGGGCACCGGCTCGAGCGTCGTCGGGTGGGGGCTGCAGGCGGCGGCGCTGGCACTCGCCTCGGTGGCGCTCGTCCAGCCCGCCCTGGGGCTCGGCCTGATCGTGCTGCTCGTGCTCGGCTCGCGGGTGCTCGGCGAGCGCATCGGAGCCCGGGAGATCGGCGGCTCGATCGCGATCGCGGGCGCGGTCGCCGTGCTCGCGTGGGCGGGGCCGGCCGAGGCGACGTCGTTCACGCGGGCCGGCTCCTGGGCGGTCGGGATCGCGATCGCGCTCGCCGCCTTCGCGCCGCTCGTGCTGCGTTTGGTCGGCCGCGCCGGCGGCCTTCCGACGAGCGTCGTCGCCGGTCTCGGCTGGGCCTGTGTCGGTCTCGCGACCGCGCTCGCCGTCTCGGCCCTGTCGGACAGCCGTTGGGTCGCGGCCGCCCTCTGGGGAGTCGGCGTCGGCCTCGCGAGCGGAACGACCCTGCTCTCCGAGATGACCGCGCTGCAGACGTGGCCGGCGACGCGGTCGATCCCGGTCGTGTTCGGCATCGAGATGGTGTTGCCGGCGGCGGTCACGCCGCTGCTCGCCGAGGGTGCGTCGCCGCCGCACCCCTGGCTCTTCGCGCTCGCGCTGATCGTGGCATGTGCCGGAGCCGGCGTGCTCGGAAGCTCGCGCACCGTCGCCCGCCAGATGGCCGGCTGAAGGTTCGACGGAAGGGATCGTGTGCGGCGTCTGGCGGGTGTAGGGTCGGTCGATGCCCGACGCGGTCGAGGTGCTCAAGCGGGTCCCGCTGTTCGCCGCCCTGAGCGAGCGCCAGTTGCGGAAGCTGTCGTCGAAGCTGAAGAACCGTCAGTTCTCGCCGGGCACCGCGGTGGTCCGCGAGGGTTCCATGGGCGGCGTGGGCTTCTTCATCCTTGTCTCGGGCGACGCCACGGTCAGCGAGGACGGCCGCGACGTCGCGAAGCTCGGGCCGGGCGACCATTTCGGCGAGCTCGGACTGATTGCGGGGCGAGAGCGGACCGCAACGGTGACCGCGGACGCGACCCTCGACTGCCTCGAGATGCCCGTGTGGGATTTCCGCGAGCTCGTGGAGCGGGACGGCGAGCTCGGCTGGAAGCTCCTGCAGCACGTGACGACCGTGCTGCTCGACGGGCATTCAGCGGCTTCGGCCGTCCCTTCGTAACCCCGACGCGGGCTAACAGCGCCGTAACCGGGGGTCTTTACACTCCCGCGCATGGCGGATCCGGAGGAGACGACCGACGTCGCGCTGCTCTTTGCACGGCTCAAGGAAGAGGTTCGCGCCGCCGGGCCGCGCGCCGCGGACGTGCCGCCTGCCCAGGTCCGGCTGAGCGTCCGCGACCAGGCCGAGCGGATGTGGCCGGTGTCGGCGGAGCGCCCGATCGTCGGCAAGGGCGGCCCTGTCAAGTCGGTGCTGCGCCGGCTCATGCGCTGGTACGTGGAGCCCGCCTTCGCCGACCAGCGGGCCTTCAACGACGCCGTCCTCAAGCTCGTCGACGACCTCGACGAGCGGATCGCCCGGCTCGAGCGCGACCGGCAGCCGTGAGAGTCGCCGTCTGTGCGCCGCAGGTGCCGTTCGTGCGCGGTGGCGCGGAGCTGATGGCGGACGACCTCGTCGGCGCCCTCGGCGCCCGCGGTCACGACGCCGAGCTCGTCACCGTCCCGTTCAAGTGGTATCCCGGGACGCGCGTTCTCGACCAGGCGTTCCTCTGGCGGCTCGTCGACCTCACCGAGTCCGATGGTCGCGTGATCGACCGCGTGATCGCCACGAAGTTCCCGGCCTACTGCGTCCGCCACCCGAACAAGGTGGTGTGGGTGCTGCACCAGTTCCGGCAGGCCTACGACTACGACCGCACCGAGCTCGGCCAGTTCTCGGAGTCGCCGGAGGATCGCGCCACGCGGCGCGCGGTCGAGCGGCTCGACGCGGTTGCGCTCGGCGAGGCACGCCGCGTCTTCGCGACGTCGCGGAACGTCGCCGACCGGCTCGAGCGCTTCAACAGCATCCACGCGGACGTACTCCCGCATCCTCCGCAGACGCTCCCGTACCGGACCGCGGAGCCGGAGGGCTTCATCCTCTCGGTGAACCGGCTCGACCGCGCAAAGCGGATCGACCTGCTGATCGAGGCGGCGCGCACGGACTCCTCCGTCCGCATCGTGATCGTGGGCGAAGGGCCGGACCGCGAGCGGCTCGAGCGGCTCGCGGGCGGGTTGAACGGCCAGGTCGAGTTCACCGGCCGCGTCGACGACGAGCGCCTCGCCGATCTCTACGCGCGCTGCCTTGCCGTGTACTACGCGCCGGTCGACGAGGACTTCGGCATGGTCCCCTACGAGGCGTTCCTGTCGGCGAAGCCGGTCGTGACGACGCTCGACGCCGGCGGCCCGCTCGAGGTCGTCCGCGACCGCGAGACGGGCGTGGTCGTCGCCCCGGACTCGTCCTCGCTCGCCGGCGCCTGCACCTACCTCGGGACGCACGTCGAGGAGGCAAAGGCGTTCGGCCGCGCCGGGCACGCGGTCGCCGAGCGCGTGACCTGGGATGCATGCGTCGACGCGCTCCTCGCGTGACCGTCCGTGCGCGTCGCCTACTACTCGCCTCTGCCGCCCTCCCGCTCCGGGATCGCCGACTACTCGGCGCTCCTGCTGCCGGCGCTGCGCGAACGCGTCGACGTCGTCGTCGCGGAGCCCGGCAGGGCAACTCCGCGCGCCGACATCGCGCTCTACCACGTCGGGAACGATCCCGACGCGCACGCGTGGATCGTCGATGCGCTGGCGAAGCGGCCCGGCGTCGTCGTCCTGCACGAGTACGTCCTTCACCACCTGGTTGCCGGGATGACGATCGGGCGCGGCGACCCGCGTGGCTATCTCGACGCGATGGAGCGCGAGCTCGGCGTGCCCGGCCGCCTGCTCGCGCTCGGCGTGCTGGACAACCTGCTGCCCCTGCTCTGGGAGACGCAGCCCGAGCGCTTCCCGCTCGCCGGCGGCGTCCTCGACCGCGCCCACGGGCTGATCGTCCACTCCCGGTTCGTTGCCGAGCGGGCGCGGGCGGCCGGATACGACGGACGGCTCTGGCACGTGCCGCATGCGGCCTGGCCGGTCGGGCACGTCGAGCCGGATCCCGGCGTGCGGGGCGACCCGCTGATCGGGTGCTTCGGCTTCCTCAACATGAACAAGCGGATCCCGCAGCTGCTCGAGGCGTTCGCCTCGCTCCGGCGGCGGCGACCCGCCGCGCGCCTGCTGCTGGCGGGCGCCGCCGGCGAGCGCTTCGACGTCGGGCGCCGCCTCGAGCGGCTGGGGCTCACCGACGGCGTCGACCGCCTGGACTACGTCCCCGAGGAGCGCATGTGGTCGCTGATGGCGGCGTGCGACGTGCTCGTGAACCTCCGCTACCCGACGATGGGCGAGACGTCCGGCTCCGTCATCCGGGCCCTGTCGCTCGGCAAGGCGCTCGTCGTCTCGGACGTCGGGTGGTTCGCGGAGCTGCCCGACGGGGTCGCGCTGAAGGTGCCGGTCGACGAGCTCGAGGTGCCCATGCTCGAGGCGGCGATCGGCCTCGCCGCCGACCACCGGGCCGAGCTCGGGACGGCGGCGTCGGAGCACGCCGCGCGCGAGCATTCGCTGCCGCGCGCAGCGGATGCGTACGTCGCTGCGCTCGAGGTCGCCGCCGGCGGCGACGCGGTCGACGATGCCGTGTTGCACACGATCGCCGAGGCGGCGTCGTTCGTCGGCCACGACGATTCCGCGGCGCTCGCACGCGCCGCCGTCGAGGCAGGGATCGTCGAGTGACGGAGGCGGCGGCCGGAGTGCGCGCACGTGCGTTTGCGATCCCGGTGTGGGCGTGGCTCGTCGCGATCGTGGGGTGCTCGGCGATCGTTCGCATCCTGCTCACGCGCCAGCTCGTCGCCCCGTGGATCATGGTCGACGAGCTCGTCTACTCGGAGCTCGCGAAGTCGTTCGCGGCGACGGGGCACTTCGAGATCCGCGGCGTGCCGACGACGGGGTACGGCTTCGTCTACCCGATGCTGATCGCGCCGGCGTGGCGGCTGTTCGGCCCGGTGCCCCACGCGTACGCGGTGGCGAAGGGGATCAACGCGGTGGTCGTCTCGCTCACGGCGATCCCGGCGTACCTGCTCGCGCGCAAGCTCGTCGGGAGCGGGCTCGCGCTCGTGGCGGCGCTGCTCAGCGTGCTCGTCCCGTCCATGCTCTACGCCGGAACGCTGATGACCGAGAACGCGTTCTACCCGCTGTTCGTGCTCGTCTGCTGGCTGCTCGTCGGAACGCTCGAGCGCCCGACGGTGCGGCGTCAACTCGTGCTCCTGGCCCTCGTCGTGGCCGCCTACCTCACGCGCTCGCAGGCGGTCGCGCTGCTGCCGGCGCTCGCGGTCGCCCCGGTCGTGCTGGGGCTGATCGAGCGCAACGTGCGCGCGCAGCTGCGGTCGTTCGCGGCGACCTACGTCGCCCTCGGCGCCGGGGCCGTGGCCGTGCTCGCGGCGACCGTGGCGCGCGGCCGTTCCCCGCTCAGCCTCCTCGGTGCCTACCGGGCGGCGACCTCGACCGGCTATTCGTTCTCCGGAGTCGCGCACTACCTGCTCTGGCACGTCGAGGAGCTCGACCTCTACCTGGGCGTCCTCCCGTTCGCGGCGCTGCTCGTCCTCTGGCTCGCACCGCGTTCGCTCACGCACGCCGGCCGCGCCTTCGTCGCCGCATCCCTGCCGGTCACGGTGTTCGTTCTCGTCGAGGTCGCCGCGTTCGCCAGCCGGCAGTCGTTCCGGGTCGAAGAGCGAAACATGTTCTACGTCGCGCCGTTCGCCCTGACCGCGCTCGTCTCGCTCGGATCGTTCTCGAGCGTCCGGCGGCGCGTCTTCGTCGTCGCCGCGATCGTCGCCGCCGTGCTTCCGGGCCTCTTCCCGTTCACGCGCTTCATCGACACGCCCGCCGTCTCCGACACGATTGCACTGCTTCCGTGGTGGTGGCTGACCGACCATCCCTTCTGGCTGCACCAGATCCGCGACTTCGCATTCGTGCTCGCGACCGCGGCGGGACTCCTGTTCGTCCTCCTGCCGCGCCGCTACCTGCCGTGGCTGGCCGTGCCGGTGGCGGCTGTGTTCGTCGTCACCACGGCAGCCGCCCAGAACGGGCGGCACGGGATCCGCATTGCGTCGGTCGGCTCGCTGTGGGCGGGGATCCGCGTCGTCCACCGCGACTGGGTCGACCGGCAGGTCGGCCGCGGCGCCGACGTGTCGTTCCTCTGGGACGGCAGGCTCGAGCCGCACGCGGTGTGGATGAACGAGTTCTTCAGCCGCAGCGTCAGGGGCGTCTACGACCTCGGCGGTCCCGTGCCCGGCGGGCTCCCCGAGACGCACGTCCAGCCGCGGCCCGACGGGACACTCGTCGACGACGCCGGCCACGTGATCTCCGTGCGCTACGCGTTGACGAGCGACGGCACCGACCTCGTCGGCAGGGTGATCGGCCGCGATCCCAGGATCGGCCTGAACCTCGTCCGCGTCAACGGGCCGCTGGTCGTGATCAAGACGACGATCGACGGCCTCTACCCGGGCGACACGTGGTCGGGCAAGCACGTCACCTATGCGCGGTCGTCGTGTACCGGTGGGCATCTGTCCGTGCTCCTCCAGAGCGACGCGAGCCTCTTCCACTCGGCCCAGGTCGTGACCGCATACGTGGGCGGGAAAAAGGTCGGCACGGCGCATGTCCAGCCTGCGGCCTTCGCACATCTTGCGGTTCCGCTCGAGCCCGGCCGCGGCAACGTCTGCACCGTGCGGTTCAGCGTCGCCCGCACGCTCGTCCCGGCCAACGTGATCAAGGGAAACACGGACACGCGCCGGCTGGGCGTGCACTTCGTGCGCTTCGACGTCCACCCGTGAGGATCGCATTCGACGTCAGTCCGCTCTCGCACGAGCGGACCGGGATCGGCAACTACATCCTCGGCTCGCTCGCCGGCCTGGCAGCCGTTGCCGCCGGCGAGCACGAGATCGTCGCGTTCGCGCCGACGAGCCCCGGGGGCCTGCGGCGCATTCCGGAGGCGGTCGACGGGCTCCCGTCCGTTCGGCTCGAGCTGCGCTTC
Source organism: Gaiellaceae bacterium (assembly GCA_036376615.1). Taxonomy (GTDB): domain Bacteria; phylum Actinomycetota; class Thermoleophilia; order Gaiellales; family Gaiellaceae; genus PALSA-600. Next base: position 7,386 of record DASUZZ010000012.1, on the reverse strand, counting down.
CTGCCGTTCGCCCACTTCTGGCGGCAGGCCTGGAGCCGCCTTGGGCGACCGCCGGTGGAGCGCTTCCTCGGCCCGGTCGACGTGCTCCACTACACCGACTGGATGTTCCCGCCCCAGCGCGGCGGAATCCGCTCGACGATGATCCACGACCTCGTGCCGCTGCACCATCGCGAGTGGGTGACACCGAGGACGTACTCGATGCACGGCGCCAAGTACCGCGACGCCGCCAACTGCGCGACCGTCTTCGTCAACTCCGAGTACACGGGACGCGACGTGGTGGCGACGCTCGGCGTCGACGCCGCCCGGGTGCACGTCGCGCCGCCCGGCGTCGGTGCGTCCTTCGCGTCCGGGGGCGAGCGCGCCGACCTCGGCGGCGACTACGTGCTCACCGTCGCAACGCTCGAGCCGCGCAAGAACCTCGACGTCCTCGTGCGGGCCCATGCGCTGCTCGCCGGACGCATGCTGCTGGCCGTCGCGGGCGGCGAGGGCTGGGGCGCGCAGCCGCGACTCGGCGCGCCCGGAATCGTCAGGCTCGGACGGCCGACCGACGACGAGCTCGCGCGGCTCTACCGCGGCGCGGCCGTCGTCGCCTATCCGTCCCGCCTCGAGGGCTTCGGCATCCCGATCGTCGAGGCGATGGCGTGCGGGACGCCGGTGGTCGCCTCCTCCCACTCCTCGATGGACGAGGCGTCGGGCGACGTCGCCCTGCGCGCCGACCCGGACGACGCGTCGGCCTGGGCGGAGGCGCTGGTCGAGGCCGCCGCGCGCCGCGACGAGCTCGCGCCCCGGGGCATCGAGCACGCGCGCAGCTTCACCTGGCGGCGGGTCGGCGAGACGATGCTCCGCGCGTGGGAAGGGGCGAGGTGAGGGTCGGCGTCGACGTCGCGCCGCTCGTCCTCGACAACGCCGGCACGGCGCGGTACGTGAACGGGCTCCTCGAAGGGCTCTCGCATCGCGACGACGTCGACGCGCGGCGGCTCTCGTGGGGAGGCGCCGGTCGCCTGACCTCCGTCGTCCGCGACGTCGCGTGGTACCCGGTCGGCCTGCCGCTCCGGGCGCGCCGCCTCGACCTGCTGCACTGCACGACCTTCCGCGCGCCGCTGCGGGCGCCGGTCCCGGTCGTCGTCACCGTGCACGACCTCGCGGTCGTCCGACACCCCGAGCTGTTCACGGCGTGGACGCGCGGCTACGGGAAGACGCTGCTCCTGCCGGTCCTGCGCGCGGCGACGCGCGTGCTCGCCGTCTCCGAGTTCACGAAGCGCGAGGTCGCGGAGCTCGCGAGGATCCCGCCCGATCGCATCGGCGTCGCCTACAACGCGGCGTCGACCGAGGTGTTCCGGCCCGACGGGCCCGCGGACGACGGCGACTACGTCCTCGCGGTCGGCACGCTCGAGCCGCGCAAGAACCTCGCCCGGCTGATCGAGGCGACGCGCCGGCTCGACGTCGAGCTACGGATCGCAGGCTCGCGCGGCTGGGGGACGGTCGACGTCGACGCAGCGCATGTCCGCTGGCTCGGGCGGCCCGGCGACGACGAGCTGGCGCGGCTGATGCGCGGCGCGCTCTGCCTTGCGTACCCGTCGCTGTACGAGGGCTTCGGGATCCCGGTGCTCGAGGCGATGCTGTGCGGCACGCCGGTCGTGACCAGCGCGGGGAGCGCGATGGAGGAGGTGGCGGACGGCGCCGCGGAGCTCGTCGATCCGCTCGACTTCGCGTCCATCGCCGCCGGGATCGAGCGCGCGATCGCACGGCGCCACGAGCTGCGGGCCGCCGGCCTCGAGCGCGCGACGCGGTTCGGCTGGGATGCGACCGCCGCCGAGGCGGTGGCCGTCTACGCCGAGGCAGCGGCGTGAGCGACGCACCCGTCGTGGTCGACGCCGATGTGCTCGGCCGCGAGCGCACCGGCGACGAGACCTACGTGGCGAACCTGCTCGCCGAGCTCGGCCGGATGGCGACCGGGCTGCGGCTGGTGGCGCTGACGCGGCGTCCCGACCTCGTCCCGGCAGGCATCGAGCCGTACGAGCTGCCGGCCCGGCTGCAGGAGCTGCGCATGGCGGTCGCAGTTCCGCGTGCGCTTCGCCTGCTGCGCCCGGCGCTCGTGCACTTCCAGTATGCGCTGCCGCCGCGGCTGCGCGCTCCTGCGGTCGTCACCGTTCACGACCTCTCGTTCGAGCGTGATGCTGCGGTGATGGGGCGGCTCGATCGCCTGACGTTCCGGACGATGGTTCCCCGTGCGGTTCGCCGCGCGGCTCGCGTGCTCACCGTGTCCAAGCGCACGAAGCGCGACCTCGTCGAGCTGTACGGCGTCGACGAGGCGAAGGTCGTCGTCACGCCGAACGGCGTCGACCCCGCCTTTTCGCCCGCCGCCGACGGCGGGCACGGCGGCTACGCGCTCTTCGTCGGCGCGATCCAGAAGCGGAAGGACCCGCTCGCCGCGCTCGCGGCGGCCGGAGCGGCGGGGCTGCCGCTGGTCGTCGCCGGCCCGGAGCGCGAGCCGGCGCTGGCGCGCGAGCTGCGCTCGCGCGGTGCCGACCTGCGCGGCTTCGTCGAGCGCGACGAGCTCGTCGCGCTCTACCGCGGCGCGGCGGCGCTCGTGCTCCCGTCGCGGTACGAGGGGTTCGGGCTGCCCGTGCTGGAGGCGATGGCATGCGGCACGCCGGTGGTGGCGACCGCGGACGACGCGCTGCGCGAGGTCGCCGGCGACGCTGCGCTCTATGCGCCGGCGGCCGGTCTCGGCGACGCGATTCGACGCGCCCTCGCCGATCGCGACAAGCTCGTCGCGGCCGGGCTGGAGCGCGCGCGGCGCTTCACCTGGGCCGAGACGGCACGAAGGACGCTGGCCGTCTACCACGAGGTGCTCGGATGACGGTCGCGGCGGTGGTCGTGTCGCACGGCAACGCGCGGGACCTCGACCGCCTCTTGCCGGTGCTCGCCCCGCAGGTCGACGAGCTGGTCGTCGTCGCGAACGCGCCCGGGAGCGTCGGCGAGCTGCCGGCGTCGGCCGTGCTCGTCGCGAACGCGCATCCACTCGGGTTCGGCGCCAACGTCAACCAGGGCGTCGCGCGCACCTCGGCCGAGCTCGTGTGCACGGTCAACCCCGATGCCGTTCCGCGGGCGGACGCCGTCGCGGCGCTCGCCGCCTTCATGGCCGTGACCCCGCGGGCCGGCGTCGCCGGGCCGCGCATGCTCTACCCGGACGGCACCGTGCAGCCGTCGCGGCGGCGCTTCCCGACCGTCGCGGGGACGATCGTCCGCAGGACGCCGCTGCGCTCGCTCTTCGACCCGTACCGGCTGCAGCGGCGCCACTACAACCTCGGCGAGACGCCGACGGAACCGGTGCCGGCCGACTGGATGCTCGGCGGTTTCCTGCTGCTGCGGCGCCGGATGCTCGAGGAGCTCGGCGGCTTCGACGAGGGCTTCTACCTCTACGGCGAGGACATCGACCTCTGCTACCGCGCCGCGCGCGCCGGTTGGGAGCGCTGGTATGTCCCGGCGGCGGTGGTCGAGCACGAGCACCAGGCGGTGACCGACCACCGCCTGCTCACGCGGCGCACGCTCTGGCACTGGCGCGGGATCCTGCGCTTCGTGCGCAAGCATCCCGAGCGGCTGTTCGCGCGTTAGCGGGCGTTCGGCTCGAAGCCGAAGCCGAGCTTGACGCTCAGCTGCCGCGGGTCGTACTGCGACGGCTGGAACGTGCGGTTCGCGCTGACATCGATCCGGAACGGGGGCCGCACCGGGATGCGGATCGTCTTCGTCTCGCAAGGGGTCGACCTGATCGTGGTGCGGCGCTCCGCGAGCAGGCGGCCCGGCGAGGGCTGGCGGTCCTCGTTGATGCGGAGCCGCGAGACGCGAATCGTCATGCGGGCGGCTGGGACGTTGCCGCAGGCGGCGGCCCGGCTCAGCACGACGGTTGCGACGCCCGGGCGGGCGTTCGGCGGTCCGAACCGGTTGAACGTCGCGGCGGTCGACATCCAGCCGTCCGGAGTGATGCCCAGCGTCGAGTCGGCGATGCGGATCGGGCTCGTCAGTCGTGAGAGCACGAGTCCGCCGGCCCGTTCGACGACGCGCCCGACGAGGGTCACTCCCGGTGTGGTGACGCCGTAGCGGTCCGTCGGCTGCGGCGAGACCTGCCCGTCGGGGCTCGTGTAGTCGGGCGTCAAGCCGGGGCCGGGCGGCGGAACGCTCGCGTCGACCGACCAGACCTCGCCGATCGACTGATTCCAGAACTCGATCGACCAGAAGGCGTTGGAGTTCCCGAGCGCTTCGCCGAGGAACAGCGTTTGCGCTCGTCCGGTCGCGCGGTCGATCCAGTCCGGTGGAGTCGGCAGCGTGCTCCGGAAGGTCTTCGCGATCGAGTTCGAGGCGTCCGCCGCGGCGATCTCGCCGGTCAGGTTCCAGCCGAAGACCAGGGCGCCGATCGCGAGGCCGAACGCGACCGCGGCGGTCCGAAGCCGCGGCCGATCGAACCGGTGGCGCAGGACGTGCGACGCGACTCCGGCGGCCACCGAGAACGCGAGGATCGCGAAGAGCAGCCACTCGAGATCCGTGTTGGTGAGGTACCAGGTGCGGTTGAGCCACTCGAGGATCGCGAGCCCCAGCGCGTCGGAGTAGAGGTGCTCGTAGGCATGGTAGGGCGTCGTGGCGATCAGGTAGCCGACCCCGGCGGCGCCGAGCGCCCATGCCCACGGCCGGAACCGTCCCTGCTGGAACCAGCGGGCGGTCACGACGAAGACGATCGGGCTCAGGTAGATCAGGTTCCGCTCCTCGACCCGGATCGCGAAGTTGGTCGAGATGTAGGAGGCCTTCACCGCCGCGTACGCGCCGAAGGTGACCACGGCGCCGACGAACAGCCCGAGGAGGACGCACTCGTCGTACGTGCGGCACCGTGCGCCGAGCGCCCAGGCGACGCTCACGACGGCCGGGAGGATGCCGATCCCGATCGCGTACGCGCCGACCGCCCACAGCCCGTATGTGATCAGTCGATGGTGGAGCTCCGTGCCGACCTGCCAGGTCATCGAGTGGTGCGCGACGAACGATCCGGACCACACGACGGCGAGCACCACGAGCGTTGCGGCGCCGATCCGTTCGCGTACGCTCCACGACCCGATCAGCGAACGCCCGCGACGAGAGCCCGCCAGGGCGAACAGCAACGCGACGAAGGCCGCGGGGAACAGGACCGCGAGCTGGGACCGAACGGCCGGAGCGACGACGAGCGCGACGACCGCGAAGGCGGCACGAGCGTAGCCCGGGTGCAGCAGGGCTCTGGCGACGAGACAGATCACGAGCGCCGACCAGAAGTAGGCGAGTGACTCCGGAATGAGCATTCCCGCATACGCCACGGCGGGTGTGGCGGCGGCCGCGAAGCCGACGATCGTCGCGGCCCCGCGGCCGACGAATCCGCGGGCGAGGCCGTAGGCCGGGAACAGCGTCGCCGCGGCCACGAACACGTTCAGGTACTTCGCCGCCGCGTAGCCCTTGCCGGTGGTGCCGAGCCACCACGCCGGGGCGAGGAAGTAGGTGTAGAGGGAGTGGAACGCTGCGGGGTGGGTTCGCAGCTCCGGTCTCCCCGTGTGCGCGACGCCGCGCGAGAGCTCCGCCCACTGCAGCTCGTCGACGAAGTTCCAGGGAGTGGGATGCTTCGACACCTGCCAGCCGTAGAGCACGAGCAGGAGGACGTAGCCGACCACGAGCGGATAGATCGCAGCAAGGCGATCGAACCACGTGCGCTCATGGCCGGCGAGCGCGGCTGTCTCGGCTGTCACCGGGTCGACGAGCGGAGGACGGCTCTCGGGTCGAGGTCGGCGTCCCGCCGGACGAAGCGGCACGTCACGTCGAGCTGCGCGCAGGTGCGCACGATCTCGTCGAGAGCGTCGCGGGGCGCGTCCGGGATCGTGACGAGGACGGCATCGGGATGGACGCGAGTCACCGCGGTGTCGAGCGAGTGGATGCCGCCGACGACCTTCACGCCGCTCAGCCGCCGGCCGATCAGCCTCGCGTCGTCGTCGACGAATCCGACGACACGCTCGCCGGGAGTCTCTCGCAATTCGCGCAGCAAGCTGCGTCCTGACCTTCCGGCGCCGACGATCAGCACCTTGCGGGCCTCGCGGTGGCGGACCAGCTCGAGCACACGCACGATGCCCCGCTCCGCGAAGCGCGACGCGATGATCGCCGCGCTGCAGACGAACGCGTCGATCACGAACACGTCGCGCGAGAAGTCGCCCGCGGGCTGCTGCGTGAGGCCGAGGAGGCCGACCGCGAGCACCGATCCACAGCAGACGGCCACGATGGCACGTAGAGCATCCCGGGATCCCGCGTACCGCCCGACCCCGGCGTACAGTCCCAGCGGCACGAACGCGACGTACCGGCAGAAGAGCAGCATCGGTAGAGCGATCAGGAAATAGGTGCGCTGGTTGATCGTCCCGATCCCGTTGAACCGGAGGAGGTACGCGGCGAGGAACGACGCGGCGATCAGCGCGCCGTCGACGAGCACCTGGATCATGCGGCGCGTGTAGATGAGCAGGTGCCGGCGCCGTGCCAGGTCTCCGCGGTCGACGTCGGCGAGGAAGCTCCCGAACTGGACGATCAGCGCGAAGGTGACGAGAACGCCGATCGCCGCGATCCGGCCGTTCCCGAACGCCTCGTAGACGAGGCTCGTGGCGCCGAGCGCGGCCGAGACGACCGCAAGGAGAATGACGGCGGACGTCTCGGACACGCCGAGCGCGACGAGGCGGTGGGAGCTGTGGTCGCGGCCGCCCTGCGTGATCGGCCTGCCGTCGAGCAGACGGACGACCGTGACCAGCGTGGTGTCGAGGATCGGAACGGCGAGGATGATCACCGGGAGCAGGAGCGTCGCCAGCGTCGACGACGCCACGGTGTAGCTCGACGCGAGACCGAGCGACGCGAGCATGAACCCGATCAGCTGCGACCCGCTGTCGCCCATCCAGGCGAGCGCCCGCCGTCCCGGCCTCAGGTTGAAGGGCAGGAACGCGAACAGGGCGAGGGCGAGCGCCAGCGACATGACGAGCACGAGCCGCGACGACTGGTACCAGGTGGCCGCGGCCGCGAAGAAGAGGGCCGCGATCGCCGCCAGGCTCGCTGCGAGCCCGTCCATGTTGTCGAGCAGGTTGAACGCGTTCGTCATGCCTACGAGCCACAGGAGCGCGAGCGCCCAGGCGAGCGGGCGCGTGTGGATGAGCTGCACGTCGGTGCCCGTCGCGAGCACCGCCGCCGCCACCTGCGCAGCGATCTTGGCGAGCGGAGGCAGGTGGAACATGTCGTCGACCAGGCCGGCGACGAAGAGGATCGCGCAGCCGCCGAGGATGCCGCCGAGCTCGCGGCTCAGCGGCAAGGCGCCCGCGGCGAGAGCGAGGGCCGCTGCGACGAGCAGCC
>DASUZZ010000011.1:0-16256 GCA_036376615.1 Gaiellaceae bacterium | reverse complement strand
CTGGGCCGGCGCACTTACGCCCGGTTGCGTGCCCAGACGAGGCGCAGGCCCTGGAGGGTCAGCTCCGGGTCGACCGTGGTGATCGTCCGGGTGTGCGGCGCGATCAGGTCGGCGAGGCCGCCGGTGGCGACGACCGGGGCCTCCGGCGCGCCGAGCTCCGCGCGGATGCGGTCGACGATCGCGTCCACCTGGCCCGCGAAGCCGTACACCATCCCGCTCTGCAGGCCCTGCGACGTCGTCTTGCCGATCACGCGCTCCGGCGCCTCGAGCGGGACGCGGACGAGGCGGGCCGCGCGCGCGAACAGCGCCTCCATCGAGATCTCGACGCCGGGCGCGATCACACCGCCGACGTACTCGCCGGCCGCCGAGACGATGTCGAAGTTCGTCGACGTCCCGAAGTCGACGACGATCACGGGCGCGCCGTGCCGCTCGCGTGCGGCGACCGAGTTGGCGATCCGGTCCGGGCCCACCTCGCGCGGGTCGTCGTAGCGAATCGGGACCCCGGTCGACACGCCGGGGCCGAGCACGAGCAGGTCGGCGCCGGCCCAGCGCTCGGCGAAGCTCTCGTACTCGCGGACGAGCGCCGGCACCGTCGACGACAGGACGATCCCCTCGAGCGAGTCGAGCTCGACGAATGCCCGCAGCATCACCGCGAGCTCGTCCCCGGTGTGCGCCCGGTCGGTGCCGACCCGGAACTGCTCGGTCAGCCGGTCGCCGTCGAACAGCCCGAACACCGTCTGGGTGTTCCCGACGTCGATCGCGAGCAGCATGGCGAGGGATCGTACGCTCGTCAGGACGCGACGGCCTCGAGCGCCTCGGCACTCGACGGGCCGGTGGGACGGGCGGGCCGCGTCGCCAGCACCGAGCCGGCGAGGACGAGCACGAACCCCGCACCCATGCCGACCGTGAAGCGCTCGCCCAGGATCGCGACGCCGAGCACCGCGGCGACGGCCGGGTTGACGTAGGTGATCACGGTCGCCCGCACCGGGCCGATGTCGGCGACCAGCGCGAAGAAGCAGACGAACGCGACCGCGGTGCACACGACCGCGAGCGTGACCACCGAGAGGACGACGCTCGTGCGCGGCCACTGGCTCGATGCGTCGAGGGCGGCGATTGGGACGTAGGCGACCGCGGTGGCAGCCAGCGCGAGCGCGATCACGCCGAGCGCGGGCAGGTGCGCGAGCCTGCGCTGCAGGATCACCGGGCCGACCGCGTAGCAGACGGCCACCGCCCCGATCTCGACGAGGGCCAACGCGCCGACGCCGTGGACGTCGAGACCGACGATCGCGGCGACGCCGACCAGCCCGAGCCCCAGCCCGGCGGCGCTGACCGCGCCGAGCCGCTCCCGCGCACCCGTCGTCCATGCGATCACCGCGCCGACGAGGGGCACGCCGGCGATCAGGAGCGCGGTGAGCGAGCTCGAGACCCGCTGCTCGGCCGCCCCGAGAAGCACCCACGGGATCGCGATCTCGATCGCGGCGAACGCGAGCAGCGGCACCCAGTGGCGGAAGATCGGCCGGAGCTCGCCTCGCGCCGCCGCCAGCGGCAGCAGGATCAGCGCCGCGAGCGCCGTGCGGGAGAGCACGAGCAGCGACGGGCTCAGGTCGCGCACGGCGACCCGGATCAGGAGGTACGGGATCCCCCAGATCACGCACATCGCCGCGAACAGCAGGGCGCTGCGCCTCGTCAGGCCGCCGGCCATCCCCGAACGCTACGGGCTCAGAGGTCTTCGATCTCGCTGCGCCCGTCACCGATCCGCTTGGCGAGCGCCTCGGCCGTCAGGACGGGCTCGTCGCCCTCCCCGCGGAGCTCCTCGATCGTGACGTCGCTCGAGGTGTAGACCTCGGCGCGCGGGATCATCCGCGTCGGGCGGTTCTTGTCCCACACCCAGACGTCCTCCATCCGCACGTGGAAGAACGGGTAGCTCGGCTGCGGCACGTACTGGAGGTCGAGCTTGTTGCAGAGGTACGTGGCGTCCTGGGTGAGGACGCAGTACCGGAACAGCCCGAAGACGGCGCCGTACTCCTTCTTCAGCCGAAGCTCGGCTTCCGCCTCGAATTCGTCGAGCTCGTCGAGGTGGCTCACGACCCCGATTGTAACCCGGCGAGCGCCTGCTGGACCGTGCCGTTTCCGGGGATTTCGAGCGACGGGGCGAGCTCGCAGAGCGGCTCGAGGACGAAAGCCCGCTCGAGCAGGAACGGGTGCGGCACGACGAGGCCGGGCTCGTCGATCACCTCCTGCCCGAAGAGCAGCAGGTCGAGGTCGATCGTGCGCGGGCCCCAGCGCTCCCCTGCCCGGACGCGCCCGAGGCTCTGCTCGACCGCGAGTAAGCGGTCGAGGAACGCATGGGCCGGGACGGCGGTCTCGACCTCGGCGGCGGCGTTCAGGAAGCGCGGCTGGTCCACGTTCCCCCAGGGCTCAGTCTCGATCAGCGACGAGAGCCGGCGCGCCCCGATCGCGGCGGCGGCCGTGCGGATCTGCGCCTCGCGGTCGCCGACGTTCGACCCGAGGCCGACGTACGCGACCGTCACGGCCGGGTCACGGTGACCGCCGACCAGTCGACGGGTAGCCCGGCCGGCCGCTTGCGCACCCTGACGGTCACCCACTCCGGGGCGAAAGCGCGCTGCAACTCGTCGGCGACCGCCCCCGCGAGCGCCTCGAGCAGGTCGAACCGGTGACGGTCGCTCACCGTGCGGATCGCCGCCGCGACCTCGGTGTAGTCGACCGCGCCGGTGAGGTCGTCGTCGGCGCCGCGCTCGCCGACCTCGAGCCGGACGTCGAACCAGAACGGCTGCCCGGCGATCTGCTCCTCCTCGTACGCGCCGTGCCGGCCGTGGACCTCGAGCCCGTTCAGCTCGACGATCAACCGGTAACCGCCCGCGCGACGGTGAGAGCCTCGACGTGCTCGCGGACGTCGTGGACGCGCAGGATCGTCGCGCCGCGCTGGTAGGCGGACACGGCGGCGCCGACCGACGCCGCCGTCGTCCCGGTGGTCGCGGTCGAGTCGCCCAGGATCCGCCCGAGCGAGCTCTTGCGCGAGGCGCCGATCAGCACCGGCCGGCCGATCTCGGCCAGCTCGTCGAGCCGGCGGAGCAGCTCGAAGTTGTGGGCGACCGTCTTGCCGAAGCCGATCCCGGGATCGAGACACACGAGCTCCTCCCGCACGCCGGCGGCGACGGCGAGCTCCAGCCGCTCGACCAGGAACCGCTTGACGTCCGAGACGACGTCGTCGTACACCGGGTCGTCCTGCATCGTCCGCGGCTCGCCGCGCATGTGCATCAGGCAGAGGTAGCAGCCCGCGTCGGCGACGACGCCGGCGAGGTCGCGGTCGCCTCGCAACGCCGTGACGTCGTTGACGAGCTCGGCGCCGAGCTCGAGCGCGCGGCGGGCGACGGCCGCCTTCGACGTGTCGACGGAGACGGGCGCTCCGGCGAGGTCCGCGAGCACCGGCTCGATCCGCGCGAGCTCCTCCTCGGCGGTCACGCCGCCGGAGCCGGGCCGGGTCGACTCGCCGCCCACGTCGACGATCGCCGCGCCCGCCTCGAGCATCCCCCACGCCGACGTCACCGCCGCCTCGACCCGCAGGTGGACGCCGCCGTCGGAGAACGAGTCCGGCGTGACGTTGATCACGCCCATCACCGACGGGCGCGGGAACCGCTCTTCGATCGCGGGCCTGGTTGACACCTCCGGATACTTTCGCGGGTGGAGAGCGGTTGGCGCTACCTGGGCTTCATCGCACGCCGGCTGCGCTGGTCGATCGCGGGCGCCGTCGCCTCCGGGCTCGCCTGGCAGGGCGCGGCGATCGCGGCGCCGCTGCTGATCAAGCGGGCAATCGACTCGGGCGTCGTCAACGGGAGCCGGAGCGCCCTCGTCTGGTCGTGTGTCGCCCTCGTGCTGCTGGGCGCGATCGAGGCCGTCTCCGGCGCGCTCCGGCACGTCTTCGCGATCCGCAACCGCGCGCGCGCCGACGCGGAGGTGCGCGATGCGATCTTCCGCCGGGCGCTCGAGCTCGACGCGCACTACCACGACCGCGTCGGCGCCGGCGAGCTGATCTCGCGCGCCTCGAACGACGCCGAGCTCGTCGCGCGCGCGTTCGACTCGATCGGGCACACGATCGGGTACGTCCTCACCGTCGTCGGCACGGCGGCCGTGCTGATGGTGATCGACTGGAAGCTCGGCCTTGCCGTGCTCCTGCCCCTGCCGCTCCTCAGCATCGGCTTCGGCCGCTACTCGGCGCGGTACGCGGCGCGGACGAAGATCAACCAGGAGCGGCTCGGGGACGCGACGTCGCTCGTCGAGGAGTCGATCGCGGGCGTACGCGTGGTGAAGGGGCTCGGCGCCGAGGCGGCGCTCTCGGCGCGATTCCGGGACCGCTCCGACGACGTCGTCCGAACCGCGCTCGACGTCGCGCACGTCGACGCGGTGTTCCTGCCCGCGCTCGAGGTACTGCCGCTGATCGGCATGCTCGTCGTGCTCTGGTACGGCGGCCACCAGGCGCTCGACGGCGCCATCACGATCGGCACGTTCGCGGCCTTCGGCTTCTATCTCGCACTGCTCGTCAACCCGCTGCGGACGATCGGCCAGCGTCTCGGCACGCTCCAGCGTGCCGTCGCGGCCGCCCAGCGCGTGACCGACGTGCTGCAGGCGGAGCGGGTCGTCGTCGAATCTCCGAGGCCACGGGCGTTCCCGCAAGCGGCGGGGATCCGCTTCGACGGCGTGCAGTTCTCGTACGGCGACGAGCGCCCCGTGCTCGACGGCTTCGACCTCGAGATCCCGGCGGGAACGTCGCTCGCGCTCGTCGGCGCGACCGGGTCGGGGAAGTCGACGGCGGCTGCGTTGCTCGCGCGCTTCTACGACCCGGACGCGGGCCGGGTGACGATCGGGGACGTCGACGTGCGCGAGCTCCGCCTCAGCGAGCTCCGGCACGGCGTCGGCATCGTCTTCGAGGACGCGTTCCTGTTCGGCGACACGGTGCGCGGGAACGTCGGCCTCGCGGCGCCGGAGGCGGAAGACGACGAGATCGAGCGCGCAACCCGGCTCGCCGGTGCCGACGAGTTCGTCGAGCGGCTGCCGGAGGGCTACGAGACGATGATCGGCGAGCGCGGCTTCTCGCTCTCGGGCGGCCAACGGCAGCGCATCGCGATCGCCCGCGCGATCCTCGCCGACCCGAAGGTGCTGATCCTCGACGACGCCACGTCCGCGGTCGACGCGACCAAGGAGCACGAGATCCGCGCCGCGCTGACCCAGGTGATGCGCGGCCGGACGACGCTCGTGATCGCGCACCGGCCGGCGACGATCGCGCTCGCCGATCGCGTGGCACTCGTCGAGGCGGGCCGCGTGGCCGAGCAGGGAACGCACGCCGAGCTGCTCGCCCGGTCGCCGCGCTACCGGTCGCTGCTCGCCGTCGCAGCCGCGGAGGCCGCATGATCCGCGAGCAGATCGGCCCGATCCTGCGGCCGTACCGGCGGCTGATCGTCGTCGCGGGGCTGGCGATGATCGGCGCGACGGCGATCTCGCTCGCCGCGCCGCTCCTCACCAGGTACGCGATCGACCACGGCATCTCGGAGCACGACGCCCGCGCGATCAACGTCGCGGCCGGCGTCTACCTGGTGCTCGTCCTGATCAGGCCGCCGCTCGAGCGGGTGATCGTGCTGTGCAGCGCCCGCGCCGGCGAGCGCTTTCTCGGCGACCTCCGCGTGGCGGCGTTCGACAAGCTGCAGCAGCTCTCGATGCCCTTCTTCGAGGAGACGAGGGCGGGCGTGCTCGTCTCACGCCTGACGAACGACGTGCAGACGCTCACGACGTTCACGCGGATGGTCCTGGTGGAGGTCGTCGGCTCGGTGCTGCTGTTCGTCGTGACGCTGGTGATCCTCGTCTCGATGTCGCCGCTGCTCTCGCTGGTGATGCTCGTGCCGGTGCCGCTGCTCGTCTGGTCCTCGCTGCGCTACGGGAAGCGCTCGCGCCCCGCATTCCTGGCGCTGCGCGACCGCGTCGCCGAGACCATGTCGTCGCTGCAGGAGGGGCTGACCGGCGTGCGCGTGCTGCAGTCGTACCGTCGCGAGACCGACCGCTACGCGTCGTACCGCGTGCGCTCGCGGGCGCAGGTCGCGGCGTGGCGGCGCATCTCGTTCGTCAACATCGGCTTCTTCCCGATGATTGCGTTCGCGCAGTCGCTGGCGCTCGCGTCGGTGCTGGTCGTCGGCGGCTACCTGGAGCGCCGGGGAGAGGTGACGGTCGGGACGATCGTCGCGTTCGCGCTGTATCTGATCTCGCTGTTCGACCCGATCGCGCGACTCGGCGACTGGTACACGGAGTTCCAGTCCGGCCGCGCTGCGCTGACGAAGATCGCCGGCCTGCTCGCCGAGCCGGTGACGGTCACGGACGGCGGGTCGGCGCTTCCTGCCTCGGGCGCGCTGGCATCCGCGGACGCGACGTTCGCATATGCCGGCGCCGTTCCGGCGGCGGCCGGCATCTCGCTGAGGATCGAGCCCGGCGAGCATCTCGCGCTCGTCGGCGCGACCGGAGCCGGCAAGTCGACGCTCGCGAAGCTGCTCGTCCGCTTCTACGACCCGCAGGAGGGGGTCGTCTCGTTCGGCGACGTCGATCTCAGGTCGACGTCGCACGAGGAGCTGCGGCGGCGCATCGTGTTCGTCCCGCAGGAGGGACACCTGTTCTCGGGGTCGATCGCCGACAACGTGCGGCTCGGGCGTCCGGATGCCGACGAAAGCGAGGTGCGCGCCGCCCTGGCGGCGATCGGCGCACTCGAGCGGTTCGAGCGCCTGCCGGGTGGGCTCGGCACCGACGTGCGCTCGCGCGGCGTTCGCCTGTCCGCGGGCGAACGCCAACTCGTCTCGATCGCGCGCGTCGCGCTCGCCGACCCCGCGGTGATCGTGCTCGACGAAGCCACGTCGGCACTCGATCCGCGCACCGAGGCATCCGTGGAGCAGGCGCTCGCCGCCGTCGCCCGGGGACGCACGATGGTGACGATCGCGCATCGGCTCTCGACTGCGGAGCGTGCTGACCGCGTAGCCGTGCTCGACGCCGGCCGCCTCGTCGAGATCGCCTCGCACGAGGAGCTCGTGAGCCGCGGTGCGCGCTATGCGCGGCTCTGGGCCTCGTGGGAGGCGGGCACCGGCGCCGCCGCCGCGGGCGGAGCGCGAAACACGGTGCCAGGCACCTGAGGCTCGCCTACGCGTTGCAGCCGTGTGGCTCCGCTGAGCGCGCCGGCCGCCTTTGCCAGCGCGTGAACCCGATGACGAGCTCGGCCGCCTCGAGCGGCACGTCGAGCTGCGGCGCGTGGCCGACTCCGTCGAGCAGCACCCAGTCCGCGTGCGGTAGCCACTGCCTGCGGTAGCGGGCGGCAGCAGCGGGCCACGGCAGGACGCGGTCGGACGCGCCCCACACGATCCGCACCGGGCAGTCGATGCGACCGGCGTCGAGCGTCCAGCCCTCCCGCAGCGCGAGTGAGACCAGCGGGGCCGCCGCGCAGAGAGCGGCTCCGCGAACCTGATGGTCGAGCAGCTCCACCGGGATGTGCTCGTACCGCTCGGTCACGAGCTCCGTGGCGCGGCGCCGGCCCTCCGGCGTGGCAAGGATCGCCTCGACCTGCGGAAGCAGCGCGACCAGGCTCTGCTGGAGGTCGCGCTGGCCCTCGATCATCTCGACCCACGAATCGTCGCCCTCGGCCCAGCCGCCGGCGGGCGCGAACGCGACGACCGATTCGGCGCGCCCTCGCGCTGCGAGCCGCAGTGCGAGGAAGCCCCCGAGCGAGTTGCCGACGATGTGCGCGCGTTCGATCCCCGCGTCGTCGAGCACGCGCTCGACCAGCGCGAGCATCGCGTCGCCGTGGAGCGGGTCGGGCAGAGCCGGGCCGCCCGCGTGGCCGGGCAGGGTCGGAGCGAGCACCTCGTACCGCTGCTCGAGCGCGGGCAGCACGAGCTCCCACGTCCGCCACGTGTCGAGGAAGCCGTGAAGGCACAGGAGCGCCGGCCCCTCGCCGCCGCGGTGGAGCGGCGTGAACGGTTCGAGGTGCTCGATCGCGGGCGGAGGCTAGCTCGCCTCGGGCTCCGGCGGCTGCATGGCCGCGCCGCCGGGCAGCGGGAACGGCCGCGGCTTCGGCTGCGGGCGCCGCTCGGGCTCGCCCGCGGGCTCGGCGGGCGGCTCCGGCTCCGGCGGGAAGACCGCGTCCGCCGACTCGCCGGCGAGCAGCCGCTCGAACTGATCGCGGTCGATCGTCTCGCGCTCGATCAGGATCTGCGAGATGCGATGGAGGTCGTCGATGTGGTCGCGGAGCACCTTGTTCGCGAGGTCGTGGCCCTCCTCGATGATGCGCCGGATCTCGTCGTCGATCTCGCGCGCGACCTCCTCCGAGTAGTCGGGCTCCGCGCCCATCTCGCGTCCCAGGAACGGCATGTCGTGGTTCCGGCCGAGGACGCGCGGGCCGAGCTTCTCGCTCATCCCGAACCGCATCACCATCTGCTTCGCGGTCGCGGTGACCTTCTCGATGTCGTTCGCGGCGCCGGTCGTCACCTCGCTGAAGACCAGCTCCTCGGCTGCGCGGCCGCCCATCGTCATCGCGATCTGCTCGAGCAGCGCCTTGCGCGTCGTCAGGTAGCGATCCTCGGTCGGCAGCGAGATCGTCAGGCCGAGGGCCTGTCCGCGCGACACGATCGTGATCTTGTGCACCGGGTCGGTGTTCTCGAGGAAGTGCCCGACGAGCGCGTGGCCCATCTCGTGGTACGCCGTGATCCGCTGCTCCTTCTCGGAGAGCAGGCGCGCCTTCTTCTCGGGGCCTGCGATCACGCGCATGATCCCCTCCTCCAGCTCGTCCTGCTCGATCACCTTCTTGCCGCGGCGCGCGGCGAGCAGGGCAGCCTCGTTGACGAGGTTGCGGAGGTCGGCGCCGGTGAAGCCGGGCGTCCCGGCGGCGAGCGCGTCGAGGTCGATCACCGATGCGAGCGGCTTGCCCTTCGAGTGCACCTCGAGGATCTTCCGGCGGCCGTTCCGGTCGGGCCGGTCGACGACGATCTGGCGGTCGAAGCGCCCGGGCCGCAGCAGCGCCGGGTCGAGGATGTCGGGGCGGTTCGTGGCGGCGATCAGGATGATGTTGTCCTTCATCTCGAAGCCGTCCATCTCGACGAGCAGCTGGTTCAGCGTCTGCTCGCGCTCGTCGTGGCCGCCGCCGAGGCCTGCGCCGCGATGGCGGCCGACCGCGTCGATCTCGTCCATGAAGACGATGCACGGCGACGCCTGCTTCGCCTGCTCGAACAGGTCGCGCACGCGCGACGCGCCGACGCCGACGAACATCTCGACGAAGTCGGAGCCCGAGATCGAGAAGAACGGGACGCCCGCCTCACCGGCGACGGCACGCGCGAGCAGCGTCTTGCCGGTACCCGGCGGCCCGTACAGGAGCACGCCCTTCGGGATCGACGCGCCGAGCGCCTGGAACTTCTTCGGGTTCTCGAGGAACTCCTTGATCTCCTGGAGCTCCTCCACCGCCTCGTCGACGCCCGCGACGTCCTTGAAGCCGATCTTCGGCGAGTCCGGCGCCATCCGCTTTGCGCGCGACTTGCCGAAGCTCATCACCTTCGACCCGCCGCCCTGCACCTGGTTCATCAGGAAGATCCAGAACCCGATCAGCAGCAGGAACGGGAGGAAGCTCCCGATCAGCGCCGTCCACGAGAAGCCGCCCGTCCCCTTCGAGTCCCAGAGAACCTTCTTGTTCTCCAGCAGCTCCTGGAAGCGGATCTGCGCCTGGTCGGAGGCGTAGTGGACGGTGGCGTGCTCGCCGTTGACGTACTTGAGCGAGATCGAGCGCTTGCCGGGGTTGAAGTCCGCCGACGCGACCTTGCCCGCCTGGACGTCCGAGATCGCCTGCGAGGTGGTGCGCTTCTGCGCGGTTCCGCCAGTGTGGATCAGGGTCTGGCTTGCCAGCCAGACCAGAACGACGATCACGATGAGCGGGAAAAACGCGCTGCGGAGAAAGCGGTTCACGGGTCCTCGTCTAGGGTAGCCGCTTGCATGTTCCCGGTGTTCCCGGGGTTACCCTGCCGGAACACGGCAATCAGGCGCTTTCCGGCATCAAATCGTCCCGCAGAACGCCCACGTACGGCAGGTTGCGGTAGCGCTCGGCAAAATCGAGCCCGTACCCGATCACGAACCGGTTCGGGATCTCGAAGCCGATATAGCGGACGGGGACCTCGACCTCGCGGCGCTCCGGCTTCGTCAGGAGCGCGCAGATCTCGAGGCTTGCCGGCTCGCGCGACTCGAGGTTCCGAAGCAGATACGAGAGCGTCAGGCCCGAGTCGATGATGTCCTCGACGACGAGCACGTGGCGACCCTCGATGTTGATGTCGAGGTCCTTGAGGATCCGGACGACGCCCGACGAATCGGTCGCCGCGCCGTAGCTCGAGATCGCCATGAAGTCGATCTCGCACGAGACGGAGATCGCGCGCATCAGGTCGGCCATGAAGAAGACCGCCCCCTTCAGTACGCCGACGAGGAGCAGCTCGCGCCCCTGGTAGTCGGCGGAGATCTCGGTGCCGAGCGCACGAATGCGCTCCTGCAGCTCGGCCTCGCCGATCAGGATCTCGCCGACGCCGGCCTCGACATCAACCATCGACACGGCTGACGATCACCTCCTCCGCCTCGACCAGGCCGGGGATGCACACGACCTCGTCCCCGCGCACGACGAGCGGCCAGCCCTCGCGGTCGGACCGCGGCACCTTCGCGTCGACGAACACGTCCTGCACCTTCTTCGCCCGGCCGGCGAGCCGGTCGCCGGGACGCCACCCGCGCACGTGCAAGCCCGGACGGCGTGACTCGATTCGCCACGCCCCCCACGTCACCGGCTCCGCGAGCGTCACCGGGCCGCGCTCGAGCCACAGCCGATCGTGCTCGCGCACCGCCTGCACGCCGCCGCCGAGGTCGACGCGCTTCGAGCCGACCGGCGCGTCGATCAGCTCCGCGAGCGCGGGCGGCAGCGTGCGCCGCTCGTCGAGCGCGCGCAGGATGTTCGCGCGCGCTCCAGGGTGGATGCGCTCGAGCGCCGGCAGCACCTCCCGCCGGATCAGCCCGCGCACCGTCCCCGGGTTCGACGAGTCCTCCCGCCACTCGAGCCCGCGCTCCCGGCAGAACGCCTCCGTCTCCTCGCGCCACACACAGAGGAGCGGGCGGACGACGCCGTCGTCGCGGCGAACCGCGATTCCCCTCGTCTTCCCGCTCGACACGAGCCGGAAGAGGATCGTCTCGACCTGGTCCGAGAGCGTGTGCCCCGTGGCACGCAGCGAGCCCGCGCCGAACGAGTAGCGGACGTCGCGAAGCTCCGCTTCCGTACGGCAGCGGGCAGCGCTCTGCACGACCTCGGCGCCGAAGCGCTCTTCGCACCAGCGAGCGTCCTCGTCGGACTCGTCGCCGCGCAGGCCGTGGTCGACGTGAAGCGCCGACGTGCGATAGCCGAGCTCGGCGAGCGCGTGGTAGAGGCACGTCGAGTCGGCTCCCCCCGAGACGAGGCAGAGCACGACGCCGCCCGGCGCGATCAGGTCGTGCCGCCGGATGTGCGCCTCGATCCGCTCGAGGACCTCCAAGGGCACAGTGTTGCACCTCACCGCCGCGGGCGGCGCCGTGCGAGCACGGACGCGACCTCGAGCGCCGCCCAGCGGGCGACCCAGGCGAGCAGCGCGAGCAGGACGACGCGGCGCGCGACGGTCAGAAGAGCACGCTCCGGTATTCGAGCTCCCGCTCCATCCCGACCGCCTCGTACAGGGCGATCGCCGGCGCGTTGTCGGCTCGGACGAACAGCGTCACGACCGGCGTCGTCGCGAGCAGCAACCGGATCAGGTCGGCCAGCCCGCGTGCGCCGAAGCCGCGCCCGCGGGCCTGCGGGTCGACCCACACCTGCTGGAGCTGGATCGCGAAGGGCGTCCAGGCCGACGCCTCCGCCTTGAAGCGAACGACATCGTCTTCGAGCCAGACCCACGAACGGCCCTCCTCGACCTGCGCCGCCGTTCGCCAGCGGAACTCGTCGGGGTTGCGCGCGAGCGGGTCGATCCCGAGCTCCAGTTCGTGCGCCGCGGCACACGCCGGCACCAGCCGCGACACGTCGTCGAGGGTCGCGGGACGAAGCCCCGATTCGCCGGCGGCCGGCGGCGCGCGCATCGCGAACACCGGCTGCCCCGGACGGTCCTCGCGCGCGCGCGGCAGCTGCGAGCGCGCCGCGTTCCAGAGCTCGGCGACGGCGCCGGCCTCGCCGATCAGCATGCGGGCGTCGGCACGCGCGACGTGCCCGGCGAACGCTCCGCATCCGCTCCCCGACGGGACGATGTTCGCGCCGACGTGGCAGAGGGCCGAGAGCTCACCGTCTTCGCCCGCGGCGAGGAAGCGCCCGAGCCCGCGGCGCGCGACGTCCTCGAGGAACACGCGCTCGACGGGCGAGCCGCCGCAGAAACCGAGGATGTCGTGGGTCGTCGGCTCGAAGACGGTCATCGCAGAGGTGTTCTATAGAGTCCGCCGCCATGCCGATTCACATCCGCGCCGAACCGGGCTCGTATGCCGAGGCGGTCCTGCTTCCGGGCGATCCTCTCCGCGCCGAGTACATCGCCGAGACGTACCTCGACGATGTCGAGCAGCGGAACGCCGAACGCGGCCTGCTCGGCTACACCGGGACCTACCGCGGCATGCCCGTGTCCGTGCAGGGAACCGGCATGGGCTGCCCCGGCGCGACGATCGTCTTCGAGGAGCTCGTTCAGCTCGGCTGCAAGAAGCTCATCCGCGTCGGGACCTGCGGCGGGTTGCAGCCGCATCACGCGCTCGGTGACCTGATCGTCGCCCTGACCGCCGTGCCCGCCGACTCCACGGCGGTTCACCTCGTCGCAGGCGAACCGCATTGCCCGACCGGGTCGTGGAGCCTCATCCACGGCGCCGTCCACGCCGCGAAGGAACGCGACGTGCCGGTTCACGTCGGCCCGATCGTCTCGAGCGACCTCTTCTACAACCCGGACGACGGCCAGTACGAGCGGTGGTCGAAGCGCGGCATCCTCGCGGTCGAGATGGAGGCGGCGGCGCTCTTCACACTCGCGGCGCTGCGGGGCGTCGAGAGCAGCTGCCTGCTGACCGTGTCGGACATCGTGGTCGAGGGCGAGTTCACCCGGATCAGCGACGACGACCTGCGGGGGGCGGTCGACCGGATGACGCGGATCGCGCTCGACGTCGCGATTGCCGAATGACGCGACGCGCCATTCGGCCAGTCGAAGATCCCTAGCCTCTTCGCATGAGCGAAAAGGCAGTTTTCCTCGTCAACCCGGCTTCCGACAACGGGCGCACCGGGCGGCGCTGGGCCGAGCTCGCGCACCGGGCCGCCCGGGCCGGCCTCGAAGGCGAATCGCTCTTCTCCGAGCGCCCGGGCCACCTGATCGACCTCGCGCGCGACGCCGTCGACCGCGGGGCGAAGCTCGTGGTCGCCGCCGGCGGGGACGGGACGCTCAACGAGGTGATCAACGGCGTCGCGGAGCGGGACGTCGACCTCGCCACCATCCCGCTCGGCACCGGCATGGACTTCGGCCGTGCCTACGGCATCCCCACGAGCTTCGACGACGCCGTGCTCGTCGCGCGCGACGGGGCCACGCGGACGATCGACGCCGGGCGCGTCCGCTACCGGACCTGGGGGGGCGACGACGCCGTGCGCTGGTTCGGCAACGTCGGCACCGTCGGCATGAGCGGCGCGGTCGCGCAGCGGGCCAACGGCATGTCGAAGAAGCTCGGCGGTCGCGTCACGTTCTTCTACGCGCTCACGCGCGTGTTCCTCGGCTGGGAGAACACGGAGGTGACCGTGACGCTCGACGGCGAGGAGCGACGCGGTCGGATGCACGACGTGATCGTCGCGAACGGCCCCTGGCACGGCGGCGGGATGAAGCTCGCGCCCGGCGCACGGCCTGACGACGGGCTGTTCGACGTCGTGGTGATCGGCGACGTCTCGAAGCTCGACTTCCTGACGACGGCGCCCAAGCTCTACACGGGCCGGCACGTCTCGCACCCGAAGGTCGAGGTCCTGCGGAGCCCGCACGTCGAGGTCGACGCTCCCGAGCGCCTGCCGATCGAGGTCGAGGGCGAGCAGGTGGGCACCACGCCGGCTGCGTTCGAGATCGTTCCCGGCGCGCTGCGCGTGCGCGTCCCGCGCTAGGGCGACGGCTGCTCGGCCTTCGAGCCCGGGGCGGCGGGCTTGCGCGCCGCCGGCTTCTCGAGCTTCGCGATGCGCTCCTCGAGGTCGCCGACCCGCTGCTCGAGCGCGTCGAGGCCGCGAACGCGCTTCGACAGGTCGTCGACGCGCTCCTTCAGCTGGTTCGCGTTCTGGAGGAACTTCGCCGTCGCCGGGTTCTTCGTCGCCTTGCCCAGCAGGTCGTCGCCGAACGACGCGAGCTGCGAGAACGCGCTGCTCTTCGCCTCGGTGCTGTCCGTCGCCTCGGTCTCGGGGCTGTTCTTCGTCTCGGTCATCCGAGTCACACTAGCGCTTCGGGCGGGAATCGCCACGGCCTACCGGCGGCCAACAGCCGCCGGGGCCTCCACGCCCCCATCAGGTGGCGAATCTAGGCTGCTTCGATGATCGTCGCGCACCTCGACCTCGACGCGTTCTTCGCCGCGGTCGAGGAGCTCGAGGACCCGTCGCTCCGCACCGTCCCGCTCGTCGTCGGCGGCGATCCGCACGGCCGCGGCGTGGTCGCGACGGCGAACTACGTCGCGCGCAGGTTCGGCATCCACTCGGCGATGTCATGCGCCGAGGCGCTGCGCCGCTGCCGTCACGCCACCTTCGTACGGCCGCGCCACGCGCTGTACCGGGACTACTCGCGCGAGGTGTGGTCGACCGTGCGCGAGATCGTGCCGTCCGTCGAGCAGACCGGGATCGACGAGGGCTATCTCGGCCTCGGCGAGGTCGCCCCCGCCTTCGACGACGCACGCGCCGTCGCCGGCGCCGTGCAGGCGGTCGTGAGCGAGCGCACGGGCCTCACCTGCTCGCTCGGCGTCGCCGGCTCGAAGGTGGTGGCGAAGATCGCCTCCGACCGTCGCAAGCCCGCCGGCCTCACCGCGGTCCGGCCGGGCCGCGAGGCCGCATTCCTGGCCCCGTTCGCCGTCCGCGTCCTGCCCGGCGTCGGCCCGCGCGCCGAGGAGCGGCTGGTCGCCGCCGGGGTCACGACGATCGGCGCGCTGGCGGCACTCGACGACCAGACGCTCCGTACGCTGCTGCGCGGAAAGGTCGGCCGGGAGCTCCGCGACCGGGCGTGCGGCATCGACCCGCGTCCGCTCGAACTGTCGACCGAGCGGATCTCGATCACGCAGGAGGAGACGTTCGCGCGGGACATCGGCGAGGTCGGGCGGCTCCACGACGAGCTGCGCCGCATGGCCGCCAACGTATCGAGTCACCTCGAGCGCCGCGGCCAGGTCGCCCGGACCGTGACGACGAAGCTCCGCTACCCCGACTTCTCGATCCGCACGCGGTCGACCTCGCTCGCGGTCGGCACCGACGACGCCGAGCGCATCGGGGCCCTCGCCTGCGACCTGCTCGACCGCGCCCTCCGCGACCGGGCCGGCCCGCTCCGGCTCGTGGGCGTCGGCGTCTCGGGCCTCGTCGAGCACATGCAACTTTCCTTGCCGGGCGCCGTCTAGGTATGTCGACACATCGTCACCCAATTGACGCAAAGAGCTCAGTCGGCAAGACCGGACAGCCGATTACCCTCGAGGTAGCGATGACGACCCCGAAGCAGCAAGCAGCGCACGAGCACGACCCGAAGCGCATCCGCGTGCTGACGATCAGGGCGGGCGTCCCGTACGAGAGCGAGCAGCACGTCTGCGCGGCGTGCGCCCGCATCCTCGACGAGAAGCCCGTCAAGCGCGCCGCCGCATAATCGGGAAGAGAACCTCGCGGTTCCCTTCCCGAGCCCATCCTTCCCTTTTTCGCCTGCCGACGCGGGCTCGCACCTCGCCTCTCGCCCGGCCAGGCCGGGCTTCGGCGGCAACCGGCCGCGCTTCGACATCCGTCAGGACACGCTCTCTCTCAGGTGCCTGGCTTAGGTGCCTGGCACCGCGGTGCCAGCACCTGGTTCACATAATCGGGAAGAGAACCTCGCGGTTCCCTTCCCGAGCCCATCCTTCCCTTTTTCGCCTGCCGTCGCCTGCTCGCACCTCGCCTCTCGCCCGGCCAGGCCGGGCTTCGGCGGCAACCGGCGGCGCTTCACGAGAGGTTCTCGGCTGACTGTGAGAGTTGGGTC
>DASUZZ010000010.1:0-79542 GCA_036376615.1 Gaiellaceae bacterium | reverse complement strand
CGCCCTCGTCAAGGACGTGCCGGAACCCATCGCGGTACGCGAGACCGAGTCCTTCCCGCCGCGCACGCCGCAACACCGAGATTCGCGGGTCCTTGCGCGCGCGCTCGTCGACGATCTCCGCCGTCCCGTCGGGCGACGCGTCGTCGATCACGAGGATGCGCCCGTCGATTCCGTGCTCGTCGAAGACCCCGAGCACCGCGTCGAGCATCGCGCCGACGTTCTCGGCTTCGTCGAACGTGGGCAGGCACACGGCGACGCGCGTCATCCGCGGAGCTCCTTGAGCGCCGGCCCGAGCGCTTGTCCACCGTGCAGCACCGGCTCGAAGATATCGCCGCGCTTCGCGACACGATCGAGCGCCACCTTCATCGTGAAGTCGCGCGGACGGACGTCCTCCGTGAGCTCGTCCCACTCGAGCGGTGTCGAGACGGGCGCGCCGGGCTTCGGACGCACGGAATAGACGGATGCGATCGTCTTGCCGTGCCCGTTCTGGCGGTGGTCGACGAGCACGCCCGACCGCTTCTTCTTCAGCCATTCCGTCGTCACCTCACCGGGGTGCGCCGCCTCGAGCCGCCGCGAGAGCAGCTCCGCGAACGCGTACGTGTCCTCGAACGTCGAGCGGCGCGCGATCGGCACCAGCACGTGAATGCCGTCGGAGCCGCTCGTCTTCACGTACGAGCGGAGGTCGAGCTCGTCGAGCGCGCGCCGCACGTAGTGGGCGACGCGGATGCACAGCGCGAACGCATCCGGCTCCTCGGGCGGATCGAGGTCGAAGAGCACGAAGTCGGGCCGGTCGGGATGGTCGACACGCGAGTACCACGCGTTCATGTCGATGCAGTTCTGCTGAACGGCCCACTGGGCCGCCGCTCGCTCGTTCACGAGCACGAAGTCGACGAGCCGGGTCTCCCCTTTCGCCCCGCGAGGATGCGTGACGAACTGCCGCGTCGGGATCCACTCAGGGATCCCCTTCGGCGCCTGCTTCTGGAAGAACGCCTCGCCGGTGATGCCGTGAGGCCAGCGCTTCAGCGTGAACGGGCGGTTGCGCAGGTGCGGAATCAGCACGTCGGCGACCTCGCCGTAGTAGGTGAACAGATCCCCTTTGGTCACGCCGTCCTCCGGAAAGAGCACGCGGTCGGCCGAGGTGAGGTTGACCTCGTGCCCGCTCACCAGACGTCCAGCGTCGGGAAGCGCGCATCCGCGACGAGGCACGAGCGCGCGAACAACGCCGCGCCGACGTCTCCGGTGAACAGCGTGTAGCGCCCGCGGCCGTGCACCTCGCGCATGCGCCCGACCTGCTCGAGCGCATGTACGGCGAATCGCCGCGCGCGCCCGAGCCACACGTCGTCGCCCGTCACGGCGTGCGCACGCAGCAGCGCGTAACCGTTGCCCGCCGTGCCGTGGCACAGCCCCGCGCCCTTCACGAGCGGTCCGGCACGCCAGGTCAGCTCCGCGCCGCCGACGAGAAGATCGATGGGCATCAGATCGCCGAGTGTGGCGACGAGACCGGGCGCACCGTGACACCACTGCAAGCGGATCAGCTCGCCGTCGTCGATCGGCGGCCAGTTGACGAGGCCGCCGTCCGAGACGGCGAGCCGGCCCAGCGTCGCAGCGATGCGCGTGCGCAACTCGTCGTCGGGCACCCGCCCACGCAGCGCGTGCACGTTTCCGGCGAAGCCGTGCGCCGGCCCGAGGTAGCGGACGCTGCTCCCGTACAGGTGCTGCGTCCAGAGACCGCTCTCGTCGTCCCACTGCTCGACGAGGGCGTCGCAGCCGTCACGCCACTCCTCGTCGAAGCCCGCGAAACGCGCCGCGAGAGTCGTGCCAGGTGAGCCCCACATCAGCTCCCACGTCTCGTTGCGGACGTTCTCCCGGATCAACGTGCGCAAGCGTTCGTCGTCGGCGGGTGCCCCGACGACACGCGCGACGAGCAGCACGCCGCTCTCGCCGACCCACAGCGCCGGCACGCACTCGCCGAGGTCAGGCTGAGCGCGGTAGCGCTCGAGCGCGCCTGCCGCGAGCGCGACCAGGTCGAGCCGCGAACCGAGCGCATGCAGCGCCAAGATGACTCCCGCGGCGCCGAGGTAGAGGCACGACACCGTCTCGGGCAGCGGCTTGCCCGGGACGTCGTCGTCCAGCGGGTGGTTCGGCCAGCCGCCGTCGCGGAGTGCCGACTCGGCGTCCGCGACGATCGCGTCGACGTGCCGCTGCACGACCTCCTCGTCCCACGCCGCGCTCGTGAGCGGCTCGTGCGCCGCCGGGTCGTAGAGCTCAGCCGACACCGGCGAGCAGCGACGAGCGGCCTTCGCGGAGCATCTCGCGGGCGATCACGATGCGCTGGATCTGGTTGGTGCCCTCGTAGATCTGCGTGATCTTGGCGTCGCGCATCATCCGCTCGACGGGGTACTCCGAGATGTAGCCGTAGCCGCCGAGGATCTGCACCGCGTCCGTCGTGACCTGCATCGCGGTGTCCGTGCAGAAGAGCTTCGCCATCGCCGACAGCTTCGTCAGTTCCGGCCCGGTGTCGCCCTCGTCGATCATGCTTCCGACCTTGTAGAGCACTCCGCGCCCCGCCTCGCACTTCGTCTCCATGTCGGCGAGCATCCCCGCGATCAGCTGGTGCTCGGCGATCGGCCGTCCCATCGTCTCGCGCGAACGCGCGTAGTCGAGGGCGTAGTCGGTCGCGCCCTGGGCGAGCCCGAGCCCCTGCGCGCCGATCCCCGGCCGCGAGCGGTCGAGGATGCGCATCGCGATCGCGAAGCCCTCGCCCTCCTCCCCGAGCAGGTTCGCCGCCGGCACCCGGCAGCCGTCGAAGAAGATCTCGCCGGTCGTCGAGCCCTTGATCCCCATCTTCGGCTCGATCCGCCCGACCGTGAAGCCGGGCGCGTCGGCCTCGACGGCGAAGGCGGAGATCCCCGCGTGGCCCGCGTCGGGGTCCGTCTTCGCGAAGACGACGTAGAGCGACGCGACGCCCGCGTTCGTGATGAAGCGCTTGCCGCCGTCGAGCACGTACTCGTCGCCGTCGCGGCGGGCGGTCGTCCGCATCGCCGCGCTGTCCGACCCGGAGCCGGGCTCGGTCAGCGCGTACGCGGCGAGCCATTCGCCGCTCGCGAGCCGCGGCAGGAACCGCCGCTTCTGCTCCTCCGTCCCGGCAAGCTTGATCCCGAGCGAGCCGAGCTCCTGCACGGCGACGATCAACCCGCTCGTCGCGCACACCTTCGACAACTCCTCGATCACGACGAGCGTCATCAGCGCGCTCGCGCCGATCCCGCCGTACTCGGCGTCGTGCATCACGCCGAACAGGTCGTTCACGCGATACAGCTCGACCACGTCCCACGGGAATTCGGCCGACTTGTCGATCTCGGCGGCTCGCGGCGCGATCCGTTCGCGCGCCAGTGCACGCACGAGCCCGCGGATCTCGCGCTGCTCGTCGGTCAGCGGGTCGAACGCGCTCACGGCGCCGAGTCTAGTCGCGTCCGAACGGGTGGCACGCGACCGCGCCGGCAGCGATCGCTCTGTTCGAGAGTGTCAATTCTCTTCAGAGCGGCTTCGACGCTGCCGATAACCCGGGCATGGAAATGCCCGCACGCATGTTCGCGCTCCTCGTCACGGCGACGCTCGTCGCCTGCGCGGGCGTGACGTTGCTGCTGCTCGCGGCGCGGTAGATTCGGCCGCGTGATCCTCGAGAACGGCGTCGTCCGCACGCTGGACCCGCAGATCCCGACGCAGCGCGCGCTGTCGATCGCCGGCGAGCTCGTCGCCGGCGGCGTCGGGGTGCACGAGACGGCGCTGCCGTCGCCCGAGGTCGTCGACCTCTGCGGCTACACGGTCGTGCCGGGGTTCACCGACTCGCACGTCCACTTTCCGACCTGGGCGGTCGCGCAGGCGGAGGTGAGGCTGGACGGGTGCGAGTCGCTCGACGCCGCCCTCGCGCGCGTCAAGGCAGCGCCGGCGCCGCCGCCCGGCCGCTGGCTGCGCGGCTTCGGCTGGCGGAGCGGCGACTGGCAGCCCGCGCGCGAGCCGACGCGCCACGATCTCGACCCGATCACCGGCGACGCGCCCGCGGCGCTGATCGCGAAGGACTACCACTCGCTCTGGCTCAACTCGGCGGCGCTCGCGTACGCGAACGACGACCTGGAGGTCGCCGGTGGCGTGGTCGAGCGCGACGGGGCCGGCGAGCCGACCGGCGTGCTGCGCGAGGAGGCCGCGTGGCGCTTCAAGGACCGGCACATGACGCTCGGCGACGACGAGTACGTCCAGGCGATGCGGCACGGAGTCCGCCTCGCGGCGAGCCGCGGCGTGACGGCGGTGCACGACAAGGACGGCTGGCTCGGCGCGCTCGGGCTCTGGCAGCAGCTCGAGGACGCGGGCGCCCTCACGCTCCGCGTCTGGCAGTCGATCCCCGCCGACCGCGCCGAGCACGTACGCGAGCTCGGCCTGCGATCGGGGCTCGGAAGCCGCTTGCTGAGACTCGGCTACCTGAAGGTGTTCATGGACGGGACGCTCGGCTCGCAGACGGCGTGGATGCTCGACGGCAGCGGCGTGCGGATCACGAGCGGCGAGGAGCTCGCCGAGATCGTCCGGCTCGGCGCGGCGTGCGGCTTCCCCGTCGGCGTGCACGCGATCGGCGACAGGGCGAACCGCGAGGCGCTCGACGCATTCGAGCAGACGCGCGCCGCGTGGGAGCCGCTCGGCCTGCGCCAGCGCATCGAGCACGCACAGCTGCTCGCGCCCGAGGACGTCGGCCGCTTCGCCGAGCTCGGCGTGACCGCGTCGGTGCAGTTCTCGCACGCTCCCTCCGACCGCGACCTCGCCGACCGCTTCTGGGCCGGAAAGACGGACGGCGCGTACGCGTTCCGCGCGCTGGCCGACTCCGGCGCGCGGCTCGCCAACGGCTCCGACGCGCCGATCGAGGAGCTCGACCCGCTCGCCGGGATCCGCGCGGGCGTGC
The DNA here is from genome assembly GCA_036376615.1 of Gaiellaceae bacterium. GTDB lineage: Bacteria > Actinomycetota > Thermoleophilia > Gaiellales > Gaiellaceae > PALSA-600. The sequence continues at coordinate 74,597 of DASUZZ010000010.1, read as the reverse complement.
GTCGCACGATCGACGGGCGCCCGGCCTGGCACGGCGAGCAGGCGGTCACGGTCGAGGAGGCGTTCCACGCGACCTGCGTCGCACCGGCGTGGCTCTCGCACGACGAGCGCCGCCGCGGCCGGCTCGTCCCAGGGATGCTCGCCGACCTCGTCGTGCTCGACCGCGACCCGTGGGACGACCTCGACGCCCAGGTGGTCGCGACGATGGTCGGCGGCCGCTGGGTACACAACCCACCTCCCTGGTGAAGCCCGTGGGAGGTTTTGCCTCCCGCTTACGTGACGAGAACGGCCGGCTTGCGGAGCGAGACGAAGGTTGCGACGTCAGCCCGTTTCGACCCAGCAGGAGGAACCCACGATGACGCACCGCCTCACCTTCGCCCTCTCGCTCGCCGCGCTGGCGTGCGCCGCGGTGGCCGCGACGGCGACCGGCGGGCCGAGGGCCCAGTCGTTCCAGTTCAGGGGCGAGCTCCTGAACGCGAGCTCCACCAACGTCCAGGTGCAGATCGCCGGTGGCAACCATCCGGCGCTCCGGGCGCTGATCGGACAGTCGCAGGACCAGACGTTCGCGATCGGCCCGTCGACCGAGATCCTCCTCTGGTCGCACGGAACGCCGCACGTCGGCGGCGTTTCCGACCTCAGGGCCGGCGACGACGTGCAGCTCAACGTTCGCGCACCCCACGGGTCGTCGCTGCAGACGATCGAGGCGACCGCCGCGCGCACCGTCGCCGACCACGGCTCGGGCAACGGCTCGCCCGGCCGGCCGCTCTTCCTCTACGTCGGCACCGTGACCGGCCCGCAGTCAGGCGGCCACGTCGCGCTGCACGTGGCCAGCGGGAACTGGCGCGGCCTGCAGACGATGCTCGGCCAGCCGCTCGACCAGTCGTTCAGCTACGACGACAGCACGATCTTCCTGCTCTGGCAGGGCAGGGTGCCGACCGTGATCGACGCCTCGCACCTGCAGGCCGGCGACCGGATCACGATCCGCGTCCGTGCGCCGCGCTCCTCGACGCTCGCGCAGGTCGAGGCCACGCCGGCGAAGCACGTGGGCGACCACGAGCCCGGCGACCCGATGACGCAGAACTAACGCTCCGCGCCCAGCGACCACCAGCGCCGCGACCGCCCCACAGGCGGCCGCGGCGGCACGGTCGCGCCCTCGACGATCGCGCCCGGCACCCCTTCGGTGAGCCAGTCCGCGAGGCGCGAATCGCCGACCGCGCGCGCCGCGGCCGCGAGCCCGATCGCACGGACGGTCGGCGCGTGCGCGTCGCTCGCGATCAGGTGCACGAGGTGCTCGTCGAGCAGCCGCCGGAAGCACCGCTGCGGCGCGCGGCCGAGCCGCCCGTCGACCGAGGCGGCGGTCACCTGCACGAGCGCACCGCTCTCGACCAGCGGCGCCAGCAGTGCCGGCCGCCCCTGGACGTCGGGGTTCCGCTCCGGGTGCGCGAGCACCGGCGTGATGCCGTCGGCGTGCAGCCGGTCGAGCCGCACGGCGATGTCGAGCTGCCAGCCGTGGTACGGCGTCTCGACGAGCAGGTAGCCGGCGTTGCCGCCGAGCCCGAAGCGCCGCAGCTCCGCGGCCGGACGATCGAGCTCCGCCAGATCGAGCTCGCCGCCCGGCTCGAGCCGGACGGTGTCCCCCGCGGCGTCTCGCAGCGTCGCGAGCGCCGCCTCCATCCGGGCGGGCGTCGTCGGATGGTCGTGGCGGACGTGCGGCGTCGCCGCCAGCACCTCGATCCCGTCGGCCGCAGCGGCACGGCACATCGCGAGTGCCTCCTCGAGGTTCGCGGCCCCGTCGTCGATGCCCGGAAGGACGTGGCTGTGGAGGTCGATCAAAGGGATGCGAACGCGAGGAAGAGCTCTCGCGCCGCGGCGATCCCGCGCGGGACGTACTCGGCCAGCAGGCGTTCGTTCGGCGAGTGGATCTGCGAGTCGGGCAGGCCGAAGCCGGTGATCACGACCGGGACCGCCTTGTCGACGAGGGCCGGCACGATCGGCAGCGTGCCGCCCGTGCGGATCAGCGCAGGGCGGCGCCCGAGCGCACGCTCGAACGCATCGAGGCCGAGCTGGATCGCACGCGATCCCGGCGCGACCAGGCCGGGCTCCGCGGCGGAGAGGTATTCGACCTCGACGTCGGCGCCGTCGGGCGCGGACGCGCGCAGGATGCGCTCGACCTCCGCCGCGATCACCTCGGAGCGCTGCCCCGGCGCGAGCCTGATCGACACGTTCGCCGTCGCCTCGACGGGAAGGACGGTCTTCTGCAGGTGCGGCGAGCCGCTGACGATCCCGTTCACGTCGACCGACGGCTCGGCGAACGTGCGCAGGTAGAAGTCGCGTTCCGCGCCGGTGTCCTTCGGGCGCGCGCCGGCCTCGCGGAGCTCGTCGCTCCCCTTCGGAAGCTCGGCCCAGCTCGCGAGCTCCTCCGCCGTCGGCGCCGCCGTGTCCCGGCGCAGCGAGTCGGCGAGCGTGCCGTCCGGGGAGATGAGGCCGCCGAGCGCCTGCATCAGCGCGTGGGCCGCGTTCAGCGCGGCTCCTCCGAACATGCCCGAGTGGAGGTCGTGCTCTCCGGTCCGCACGACGACGTGGAAGTACGCGATCCCGCGCGTCGCGATGTTGAACGCCGGGACGTCGCGGCGGATCATGCCGCTGTCGAAGATCACCGCCGCGTCGGCACCGCGGGCGTCGGCCTCGAGGAACTCGACGATCGAGTGCCCGCCGCTCTCCTCCTCGCCGTCGCAGCAGAACCGGACGTTCACCGGCAGCTCACCTGCGAGGGCAAGCTCGCGTGCGGCTGCGAGCAGGCAGTAGAGCTGCCCCTTGTCGTCGACGACGCCGCGGCCGTAGAGGTACTCGCCGCGAATCTCGGGCTCGAACGGCGGCGACTCCCACAACTCGAGCGGGTCCGGCGGCTGCACGTCGAAGTGGCCGTAGCAGAGCACGGTCGGCGCGTCCGCCCCGGTCGACGCCGCGATCTCGCCGATCGCGAGCGGCTGGCCGTTCCAGTCGACGATCTCGCACGCGCCGCCGGCCTCCTCTACACGGGCGCACACCCATCGCCCCGCCTTCAGCACGTCGCTGGCATGGAGCGGGTCGGCGCTGATCGAAGGGATGCGGAGGAACTCCGCGAGCTCGTCGAACCAGGGTTCTGTCATGCAGCGAGCCTATCGACAGCGGACGTGGGCCCTCAGGTGGACGGGCTGAAAGAGCGACTTGCGACCGTCCCGGCGCCGCGGAACCCTGAACGGATGGCAGAGGCCGTGATCGAGCGCGCCGAGGTGGTTGCCCCACTCTTCAACGTAAGCGACATGGTCCGGTTGCTCACGCAGAGATCGAGAGGCTCCTGAGAGAGGAAAACGGTGGCGAAGAAGAAGAAGCTGACGAGAGCTGAGCGCGACGAGGTGGAGGAACTGCGCACGCGTGCCCTCGCGAACGCGCAACGGACGCGCGAGCTCGCCGAGAAGGCGCAAGCGAAGCTCGACGCAGAACAAGCGCGAGACCAAGCGGTTTCATTCCGGTTCGACCGCCCTACCGAGGCCGGAGCCGGGCTCAGCCCGGCGGGAGGCCCGGCAGGCGCCCGCGCTGTCCCGCGACCGGGGAGGGAGGGTCTCGGGAGGGAAACCGGGAAGGTTTCCCTCCCGACTAAGCAACGTCGCGGAGCTTCTCGCTGTCGGCGAGAGCGCGCAGCTTCTTCAGGCTCTGGTTCTCGATCTGGCGGATGCGCTCGCGCGTGACGCGGAAGGTCCGCCCCACCTCGTCGAGCGTGCACGGCGACTCGCCGTTCAGCCCGTAACGCAACTCGAGCACGCGGCGCTCGCGCTGCGAGAGCGCCGACAGGCACTTCTGCAGCGCGGCAATGCGGAACGCCGTGTCCGCCGCCTCGTCGGGAAGCGGCGCGCTGTCGTCCTCGATGAAGTGGCCGAACTCCGACTCCTCCTCGTCGCCGACCGGCTTCTCGAGCGACACCGGAACCTGGGAGGTGCGCCGGATCGAGTCGACCTCGTCCACCGTCATCCCGAGCTCGGCCGCGATCTCGGCGTTGACCGGCTCGCGCCCGCGTTCGGCGCGCAGCTTGCGCTCGGTGCGCACGATCTTGTTGAGCTTCTCGACGACGTGGACGGGCATGCGGATCGTCCGCGCCTTGTCGGCGAGCGCGCGTGCAACCGCCTGGCGGATCCACCACGTCGCGTAGGTCGAGAACTTGTACCCCTTCCGCCAGTCGAACTTCTCGACGGCGCGGACGAGCCCGATCGTCCCCTCCTGGATCAGATCGAGGAAGGGCAGGCCCTGGTTGCGGTAGCGCTTCGCGATCGACACCACCAGCCTCAGGTTGGCCTCGATCATCTCCTGCTTCGCAACGCGGTCGCCGCGTTCGATCCGCTTGGCCAGCTCGACCTCCTGTGCGGCCGTGAGCAGGTCGACGCGACCGACGTCCTTCAGGAACAGCTGCAGCGAATCGGTGCCGAACTCGAACTCGGGCGGCTCCTCGACCTCGTCGGCGCCGAGCTGGTCCAGCTCTGCGAACAGGTCGACCTCCGATGCAGCCTCGCCGGGCTCGTGCTCCTCGTCGCTCCCCGCCGGTTGGCGGACCCTCGTTCCCATCGTGCCCCCTCGCCGGATGCGGAACTGTCGCATCGGGGCCGGACGGACGCCAGGGCCGCCCGGCTCATCTTTGCGTTCGTTCGGTCCTGTCGTTCACAAGACGCTGGACGAACGCGTTCGCTTCCCTGCCGAGCTCCGTCTTCGGCGCAAGCCGCTTCGCTGCACGGAACTCGGCGATCGCCTGGTCGCGCTGACCGGTCCACGCGAGCAATAGGCCGAGGTGATAGCGCACCGACACGCTCTGCGGGAATCGCTTCACGAGCGGGCCGAGCCGCGAGAACGACGCCGACAGGTTCGACTCGTCGAAGCGCCCGACGGCGGCCGCGACCTGCGCCTGGTCGTCGTCCGGATGGATCCGCGCGGCGCGCGCGTAGAGGCGCTCGGCCGTCTGCTGGTGCCCCGCCACCTGCGCGGCGATGCCCTGCCGCACGAGCGGGTCGACGGCACCGGCCGCCTGGAAGATCGGGTAGCCCTGCGAGAAGAACTGCGGGTGCAGGATCGAGTCGGCACGGATCGCGTAGAAGGTGTTCGCGCCTGCCTTCTTCGCCGCCGAGAACGCCTGCAGCGCCTCGTCGACATAGCCGGCGCAGTAGAGCGCGAGCCCGTAGTTGAACTGCACCACCGGGTCGGCGGGCGCCCGTCCCGCGAGCGGCTCCATGGCATACGCCGCCCGCTTTGCGGGTAGGGAGAACGCATGCAGGATCGCCGGCCTCTGCGGCGAGTCGACCCCGTCGACGAAGTAGGGCTGCCGCGGCTGGCAGGAGCGCGCCTGCGGCTGGGCCGGGTCACCGCCGGTCGCCTCGACTACGCCGACCACCACCGCGGCCACGGCAACCGCCGCGAGCCCGGCAACGAGGCGCACGCGGAGGGCCGGCGACACGGCGCCCAACGTAGCGCGAATCGCGGGAATGAATGCCGGTGTCGCTACCGTTTCTAAAGCTATGACCACCTACAGGGAGCTGTTGCAGCGCACGAAATCGGAAATCTCCGAGCTTGACGCGCGTGCCGCCGAGGATCTCGAGGGCGCGCTCTGGATCGACATCCGCGAGGCGGACGAGTGGCAGGAGGGCCATCTGCCCGGCGCCGTGCACGTGCCCCGCGGCCATCTCGAGTCGCGGATCGAGGGCGTCGCGCCGGAGAAGGACACGCCGATCGTGCTCTACTGCGCCGCCGCGAACCGCTCCGCGTTCGCCGCCAAGACGCTCGGGGAGCTCGGGTACACGAACGCGCACTCCCTGGTCGGAGGCTTCACCGACTGGAAGCGGAACGGCGGCGAGATCGTGATGCCGCGGACGCTGTCCCCGGAGCGGCGCACGCGCTACTCGCGCCACCTGCTGATCCCCGAGATCGGCGAGGCCGGGCAGCTCAAGCTGCTCGACAGCAAGGTGCTCCTGATCGGCGCCGGCGGGCTCGGCTCGCCCGCCTCGCTCTACCTCGCGGCGGCGGGAATCGGGCGCATCGGGATCATCGACGCCGACATCGTCGACGAGACGAACCTGCAGCGGCAGGTCGCGCACTCGCTCGACACGCTCGGCACGCCGAAGGTCGACTCGGCGAAGCGCGCGATCGAGGCGCTGAACCCCGACGTCGACGTCGTCACCTACCGCGAGCGGCTCACGTCGGAGAACGTCGAGCGCATCCTGGGCGACGGCTGGGACCTGATCCTGGACGGCGCCGACAACTTCCCGACCCGCTACCTCGTCAATGACGCGTCGGTGTGGCACGGCATCCCCGTCGTCCACGGCTCGATCTACCGCTTCGAGGGGCAGGTCACCGTCTTCTCTCCCCATCAGGGGCCGTGCTACCGCTGCCTCTTCCCCGAGCCGCCGCCGGCCGAGCTCGCGCCGTCGTGCGCCGAGGGCGGCGTGCTGGGCATCCTGCCCGGGATCATCGGCTCGTTGCAGACGAACGAGGCGATCAAGCTCGCGGCCGGGATCGGCGAGCCGCTCGTCGGACGGCTGCTGCTGTTCGACGCCCTGTCGACGGAGTTCAGCGAGGTGCGCATCGAGCGCAACCCCGACTGCCCGGTGTGCGGCGATCATCCGACGATCACCGAGTACATCGACTACGTCGAGTTCTGCGCGAGGTGACCGGCGCCGTAGGCTTGACGGAGTCGCGCGAAGCGGAGGTGCCGGCTTCGCCGGCGCCGGAGCGGAGATGACGGTCGTCCGCGTTCCGCCGGTCCTCCGCACCGAGGCGGGGGGCGTCCGCGAGGTGGAGGCGGAAGGGACGACCGTGCGCGAGGTGATGGAGGACCTCTCGCGCCGTGTGCCGGCGCTCGGGACGCGCGTCTACGCGGGCGGCGAGCTGCAGCCGTTCGTCAACGTCTACGTCGACGGCGAGGACGTCCGCACGCGCGACGGGCTGGACACGCCCGTCGGCAACGGCTCCACCGTCATCCTCCTGCCGGCGATGGCCGGTGGTTGCTAACTCCCTGCTCGACCTGATCGGCGACACGCCGCTCGTCGAGCTGCGGCACGTCGCGCCCCCGGGCCGGACGATCTACGCGAAGCTCGAGGGACAGAACCCGACCGGCTCGATCAAGGACCGCGTGGCGCTCGCGATGGTGGACGCCGCGCAGCTCGAGCCCGGCCAGGAGCTGCTCGAGCCGACCAGCGGGAACACGGGCATCTCACTCGCGCTCGTCGCCAAGCTCAGGGGGCACCGGCTCACGTGCGTGATGCCGTCGAACGCGACGCCCGAGCGGCGGACGCTGCTCGAGCTGTACGGCGCCACGATCGTCGAGTCGCCCGGCGAGGGCGGATCGAACGGCGCGGTGCGGCTCGCGCAGGAGATCGCCGAGCGCGACGACCGGTACGTGATGCTCTTCCAGTACGCGAACGAGGCGAACCCCCGGGCGCACTACGAGGGGACCGGCGCCGAGATCGCGCGCGACCTTCCGCGCGTCGACGCCGTCGTGGCAGGGCTCGGCACCGGCGGCACGCTGATGGGCGCCGGCGCGCGGGTCCGCGAAGCGTTCCCCGGCGCGCAGGTCGTGGCGGCGGAGCCGCTGCCCGGCGATCCGGTGATGGGGCTGCGCTCGCTCGAGGAGGGCTACGTCCCGCCGATCCTCGACGTCGCCGCGCTCGACCGGAAGCTGCTCGTCTCGAACGGCGAGGCCGCGGCCGCCGCGCGGGCGCTGCTCGACCGCGAGGGGCTGTTCGCGGGCGTCTCCTCCGGCGCGGTCGTCCACGTTGCCCGCCGGATCGCCGACGAGCTGCCGGAGGGCGCGGTCGTCGTCGCGATCCTCGCCGACGGTGGCTGGAAGTACATCTCGGCCGACTTCTGGCGCGGCGAGGAGATCGACGAGGAGACGCTCTGGTGGTGATCCCGGCTTCCATCCGCGCAGAGCTGCAGGCGCACGCGGCCGAGCAGGCGCCGAACGAGTGCTGCGGCGTGATCGTGCTCGCCGACGGCGTCGCGCAGCGCTACGTGCGCGGCCGGAACGCGCTCGAGTCGCCGTACCGCTACGAGCTCGAGATCGACCCGTCGGTCTGGTTCCTCGAGGACGACGGCTACGAGCTCGCCGTCTTCCACTCCCATCCGGCGACGAAGCCGGAGCCGTCGCGCACCGACCGCGAGCTGTCGGGGCTCTGGGCGGGGCGGCCGTTCCTGATCTACTCGCTCGCATTCGACGAGCTCCGGGGGTGGCGCATCTCGCGCGAGGCGGTCGAGGAGATGCCGCTAAACCCGGGCTAGGCGCTTCAGCCCCCGCCGACCGGGAACGTCGACGAGCGTGTCGACCCGTCCGTCCGCGGTGACAGGCGCCGCCGCGTGGGCGATCGTGCGCCTGGCCTTCCTGATCGTCCCGGCCTGGATCGTCGCAGCCGTCGCCGCCTTCCACTACCTCCCCGGCGTCACCGAGGCGTCGGACGCGCCGCTCGGCGGCCTCGTTCCCGGCGGCGCCGCGGCGATCGCCACGCAGGAGCGCGAGGCGAAGGAGTTCGGGTCGAGCTTCCTCACGCGCGTCGTCGTCGTGCAGCATGCGGACCGCCCGCTCACGCGCCGGCAGGTTCGACGCACCGCACGGCTGGCCGTGGCCGTCGACCGTCACCGCTTGCCCGAGTTCCGGCAGATCTCGTTCGCCGCACCGCTTCCCTCGCGCAACCACACCACGGTCGTCATCTACCTCTACTTCAGGCCGTCGATCGGCGCGCACGACCAGCTGGCCGCCGCGCAGGCCTATGCGCAGGCACTCGACCCGCCCGGGCTGCGCACCGGCGCGCTGCTCGCACGGAAGTCGGAGTTCCAGCGGATCGAGAGCGCCCTGCCGCGGGTGACGCTCGCGACAATCGGGCTCGTGGCGTTGATCCTGCTGCTCACGTTCCGCGCCCCGGGCCCGCCGCTCGTCGTGCTCGCGTCGGCGGCGATCGCGTACACGATCGCGATCCGCCTGCTCGCCTGGATCGGCCGGATCGACCATCGCACCGTCCCGAACGAGGTACAGCCCGTGTTGATCGCGCTTCTGCTCGGGCTGCTCACCGACTACGGCGTCTTCTTCGTCTCCGGCATGCGCCGGAGGCTCGCCGCCGGCGAGAGGCGCCTCGCGGCCGCGGAGGGAACGACGCGGGACAACCTGCCGATCGTGCTCACGGCCGGGATGATCGTCGCGCTCGGCTCCCTCGCGCTGGTCGTCGGGCAGCTCTCGTTCTTCCGCACGTTCGGGCCGAGCATGGCGATCACCGTGGTCGTCACCGTCGCGGTCGCGGTGACGTTCGTGCCGGCGCTGCTCGCACTGCTCGGCGGCGCGATCTCCTGGCCGCACCCCGCCGAGCCGTCGGAGCACGGGCCGTCGCGCGTCTGGCGGTTTGCAACCGCCCGGCCGGCGTCCGCGACCCTGGTCCTCGTCGTCGCCGCGGCGCTCGTCGTCGCCTCGTCCGGCCTGCTGCACACACGGCTCGGCTTCACGCTCGTGCGTGGCCAGCCGGAGAACGCCGAGGTCAAGGTCGCCGCGGTCAACGCCGCGCGCGGCTTCGCCCCGGGCATCGTCTCGCCGACGGAGGTGCTGCTCGAGGGCCGGGTCGGAAGCCGTCGCGCCGCACTCATGCGCTTCCAGCGCGGGCTCCGCGCGATCCCCGGCGTCGCCGACGTGCTCGGGCCGGGCAACCAGCCGGCGCAGCGCGATCTCCCGGTCGCCGTCGCGCGCAGCGGCAACGCGGCACGCTTCGCGATCGTGCTCGCGGACGAGCCGCTCGGGGCACGCGCGATCGCCGACCTCGACCGGATCCGCACCCGCGTCCCCACTCTGCTCGCGCGGGCGAAGCTCCACGGCGTACGCGCGTCCTACGCCGGTGACACGGCACTCGCCGAGGAGACGATCGCCACGATGCGCTCCGACGGGATCCGCGTCGGCATCGCCGTCCTGCTCGTGAACTTCGCGCTGCTCGCCGTCTTCCTCCGCAGCCTCCTGATGCCGGTCTACCTGCTGGCGGCGAGCCTCCTCGCGCTCGCGGCCACGCTCGGGCTGCTCACGTTCGTCATGCAGGGGCTCCTCGGGCACGAGAACCTGACGTACTACGTGCCGTTCGCGGCCGCCGTGCTGCTGCTCTCGCTGGGGTCGGACTACAACGTGTTCGTCGTCGGCGGCATCCGCCGCGCGGCCGAACGGAAGCCGATGCGCGAGGCGATCGCCGGCGCCGTCCCCGAAGCATCGTCGACGATCACCACGGCAGGCGTCGCGCTCGCCGGAAGCTTCGCGATGCTCGCGCTCATCCCGATCTGGCCGATGCGAGAGCTTGCGTTCGCGCTGTCGGTCGGCATCCTGCTCGACACGTTCGTCGTGCGGACCATCCTCGTCCCCTCGCTGCTCGCGCTCTTCCGGCGTGAGCAGCGAGAGAACACGGACGATGCTACGTGACCTTGAACGACCCCTTCATGATCGTCTTGTGCGGGTCGCAGACGTACTTGTAGGTCCCCTTCTTCAGCTTGAGCTTCCACGTGCTCGAGCCGGTCCCCCCGACCGACGTCGTCTTGTTCACGCCGGGGCCCGTCAGGTGGAAGTTGTGGATGTTCGACTTGTCGCTGATCTTGAAGGTGTAGGTCCCCGCCTTCATCGTCTTCACCGACTTGCTCCCCTGCTTGAGGGTGATGGTGAAGCCGGGACCGACCGTCCCGGTCAAGGTCGGGGACTTCGCGAACGCTGCCGGCGCGGCGACTGCCGCGCAGAGCAGCGCAAGTAGAACGATCTTCACTGCATCTCCTCGGTTCGGTGACCCTGCCCGAACTCAGGGTACTCTCGCCGGCGTGGATCTCGCGTCGGTTCTCTCCCCCGGCTCGCTGGTCGAGCCGCAGGGCCGTTTCCTCTCGGATCTGATGGGCCGCGGCGTCGTCGGCCACGCCGACGCGGTGGTGATGCCGGCGACCACCGACGAGGTCGCCTCGGTGATGCGGTGGTGCTACGAGCACGACGTGGCGCTCACCGCCCGCGGCGGCGGGACCGGCCTCGCTGGGGGCGCGATCCCGGTCGAGGGCGGCGTCGTGATCGGATTCGAGCGGCTGAACCGCATCCGCCAGTTCGATCCCCTGCTCTGGCGCATGCACGTCGAGGCCGGCGTCACGACGGGGGACGTCCAGCGGCTCGCCCGCGAGAGCGGCCTCCGCTTTCCGCCCGACCCGGGCGCGGCGGAGATCTCGCAGATCGGCGGCAACATCGCGTGCAATGCGGGCGGCCCGCACGCGTTCAAGTACGGCGTCACGGGCCACTGGATCACCGGGATCGAGGCGGTCGTCCCGCCCGGCAAGGTCGTCACCTTCGGCGGCCCGCTGCGCAAGGACGTCGCCGCCTACGACCTGAAGGGGCTGCTCGTCGGCTCCGAGGGGACGCTGGGGCTCGTCACCGCCGCGTGGCTGCGGCTGACGCCGGCGCCCGAGGCGGAGCTGCCGGTGGTCGGGCTCTACCCGGACGCGGACAGCGGGATCGCGGCGATCGAGCGGGTGCTCGGATCGGGTGTCGTGCCGGCCGCGATCGAGTACCTGGACGGCGTGCTGCTCGGCTACGCGGCCGACTCGTACCCGTTCGGGCTCCCCGGCGGCGCCGGGTTCATGGTGATCACGGAGGCCGACGGCTCCGCCGCCGAGGCCCGCCGGGTCGCGGGCGAGCTCCAGGAGGCGCTCTCGGAGGACGCGGTCGCCGTGCACGCGCCCGAGGCGGGCGAGGACGTGGCCGCGCTGTGGCGCTGGCGGGCCGGCGTCGCGTTCGCGATCCTCGCGCAGCGCGGCGGCGCGTTCAGCGAGGACATCGCCGTGCCGCTCGACCGGCTGCGCGAGGTCGCGCGCGAGACCGAGCTGATCGGGGCGCGTCACGGCGTCCCCGCGCTCTCGTTCGGCCACGCCGGCGACGGGAACATTCACGCGACGTTCCTCTTCTCGCCCGACGATCCCGAAGAGGAGCGCCGCGCGGACGCGGCCTGCCACGAGCTCTTCGACCTCGCCCATGCGCTCGGCGGCACGGTCTCCGGCGAGCACGGGATCGGTTGGCTGAAGCGCGGCCAGCTGGAGCGTCAGCTCGGCCCGACCGGCTACGACTTGCACATGCGGCTGAAGCACGCCTTCGACCCGAAGGGGCTCCTCAACCCCGGCAAGAAGGTGTGAGGACGCCGCAGCAGGAGTCGCTCCGCCGCCGGTCGCGCGCCGGTCTCGTCGGGGGAGCGGAGCGCGCGCCGGCCCGCGCGCACTTCCGGGCGATGGGCATCGATCCGGCGCGGCTCGAAGGACCGATCGTCGGGATCGCGTCGACGTGGACGCGAACGATGCCCTGCAACCTCAACCAGCGCGAGCTCGCCGCGCGCGTCGCCGACGCCGTCGAGGCGGCCGGCGGCGTCGCGCTCGAGTTCAACACGATCGCCGTCTCCGACAACCAGTCCCAGGGAACACCGGGCATGCGTGCCTCGCTGATCTCACGCGAGGTGATCGCGGACTCGATCGAGCTGATGGCACACGCGCACGACTTCGACGCACTCGTCTGCCTCGTCGGCTGCGACAAGACGACGCCGGCGGCGCTGATGGCCCTCGCTCGGCTCGACAAGCCCGCGGTCGTGCTGCACGGCGGGCCGATGCGCGCGGGCCGGGTGGCGGAAAGGCGGGTGACGATCCAGGACGTCTGGGAGGCGGTCGGCGCCGAGGAGCGCGGCCTGCTCTCGCGAAGCGCGCTCGACGAGCTCGAGCTGCACGCCTGCCCCGGCGCCGGCAGCTGCGCCGGCAACTTCACCGCCACGACCATGGCCGTCGCCCTCGACCTGCTCGGGGTATCCGCGACCGGGGACGGGCTGATCCCCGCCGAGGACACGCAGCGCAAGGCGGAGGCCGCCCGGCGCACGGGCACGCTCGCCGTCGCGCTGGCACACGCCGGCACGTCCGCGCGCCGCTTCCTCGACCGCCGTGCACTCGAGCATGCGATGGCAGGCGTCGCTGCGAGCGGCGGTTCGACCAATGCCGTCCTCCACCTGCTTGCGATCGCGCGCGAGGCCGGCGTCGAGCTCACACTCGACGATCTCGCGGCGATCGGCAGCCGCACGCCCGTGCTCGCCAGCCTCGTTCCGGGCGGCCGGCACGCCGCCGACGAGCTCGAGCGCGCCGGCGGCACCGCGACGCTGATCCGCGAGCTGATCCGCGGCGGCCACGTCGACGGCGGCGCGCCGACCGTGACCGGAGCCACGCTCGGCGAGGCGTCGGACGGCTGCGCGGACCCTGACGGCGAGGTGCTCTTCGCGGCCGGCGCGCCCTTCCGCGAGACGGGAGCGCTGCACGTCCTGCGCGGCAACCTGGCTCCCGACGGCAGCCTCGTGAAGCTCGCCGGCGGGCGCCGCACACATCGCGGGCCTGCACGCGTGTTCGACAGCGAGGAGGCGTGCACGGCGGCGGTGCGTGCCGGCGCGGCCCGGCCCGGCGACGTGCTCGTCGTGCGCTACGAGGGGCCGGCGGGCGGGCCCGGCATGCGCGAGATGCTGAGCGTCACCGCCTCGGTCGTCGGCGCCGGGCTGGGCGACTCGGTCGCGCTCGTGACCGACGGGCGCTTCTCCGGCGCGACCCGGGGACTGATGGTCGGCCACGTTTCGCCGGAGGCGGCGCGCGGCGGCGCGATCGCCGTCGTCGCGGACGGCGACCTCATCGCCATCGACGTCGATGCCGGCCGGGTCGAGCTCGACGTGACCGAGGAGGAGCTGGCGTCGCGGCTCGCAGCCTGGACGCTCCCTCCGCTTCCGTACGACGCCGGCGTGTTCGGGCGCTACCGCGCGCTCGTCCGCTCGGCCTCCGAGGGAGCGGTCCTGAGAGCATCGGTGCCGTGAGGTTCACGGGGAAGCGCGCGCTCGTGACGGGGGCCGGCTCGGGTATCGGCGCCGCAATCGCGCGCCGGCTTGCCGGCGAAGGCGCCGACGTCGTGCTCGCGGACGTCGAGCTCGCCCCGGCCGCATCGCTCGCCGCCGAGCTGGGCGGAACGGCGATCCGGCTCGACGTGCGCGACGAGCAGCAGGTCGGGCCCGCGATGGAGGGCCTCGACGTGCTGGTGAACGTCGCGGGCATCGGTACCACGACCACCGCACCCGCGACGCCGCTCGACGTCTGGGAGAACGTCTTCGCGGTGAATGCGCGCGGCACGTTCCTGTGCTGCAAGCACGCGATCCCCGGCATGGCCGCACGCGGCGCGGGCTCGATCGTCAACGTCGCGTCGGTGGCCGCGCTCGTCGGCCTGCGGAACCGCGCCGCCTACTGCGCGTCGAAGGGCGCCGTCGTGTCGCTGACGCGCGCGCTCGCGGTCGACCACGTCGGCGACGGGATCCGCGTCAACGCCCTCTGTCCCGGCACCGTCGACTCGCCGTGGGTGCGGCGTCTCGTCGAGGACGCTGGCGAATCGCTCGACGACCTCCGCGCCCGTCAGCCGATGGGCCGGCTCGGCACGCCGGAGGAGGTGGCCGGCGCGGCGGCGTACCTCGCCTCCGACGAGGCGGCGTTCGTGACCGGCACCGTGCTCGTCGCAGACGGCGGCCTCACCGCCGCGTAGTGCAGGCACTCCTCACCCAGCCCGGCGTCCCGCACTCGATCCACGTCGCCGACGTCCCCGACGCGGCAGCTCGCGCCCACGAGGTACTGCTCCGCGTGCTCGAGGTCGGCGTGTGCGGAACCGACCGCGAGATCGCGCACGGACTGTTCGGGGTCGCGCCCACGGGCGAACGCGAGCTCGTCCTCGGCCACGAGGCACTCGCGGTCGTGGAGCGCGACGGCCACGGGTTTACGCGCGGCCAGCTCGTCACCGCCACGGTGCGCCGCTCCTGCACGCACTGCCTCGCCTGCGACGAGGGCGCGCCCGACTCGTGCCTCAGCGGGGACTACTTCGAGCGCGGGATCACCCGCCTGGACGGCTTCGCGCGCGAGCTCGTGCCCGAGGACCCGGCCCAGCTCGTCTCCATCCCGGCATCGCTCGGCAGGCTCGGCGTCCTGGCCGAGCCGGCGTCGATCTGCGCGCGCGCGATCCGCCACGCGCGCACGATCGGCGGCCGGCAGCCGTGGCGCCTCCGGCGGGCGCTCGTCCTCGGAGCCGGCTCCGTCGGAGCGCTCACGACGTTCCTGCTCCGGCTCGCGGACGTCGACGTCTGGGTCGCGTCGCTCGAGCCTGCGGACGATCAGCGCGCGGCGGTGATCGAGGCATGCGGGGCGCGCTATGCCTCGACGGAGCACACGGAGCTCGCCGCGCTGCGCGAGGAGGCGGGCGGCTTCGACCTCGTCGTCGAGGCCGCGGGCGATGCCCAGCTGCAGGCCGACAGCTTCGCGCTGCTCGGCCGCAGCGGCATCCTCTGCCTGCTCGGGATCGACGGACGCGAGCAGCGCGTCACGCTCGACGGCCGCGTGCTCGGCGTCGACACGATCCTCGAGAACCGCGTCGTCTTCGGCAGCGTCAACGCGCACCGGTCGGACTGGATGGAGGGGGTCGCCGCCCTCGACCGCGCCCGCGCCCGGTGGCAGGACGCGCTCGAGGCGCTGATCGCCGTGCGCGTTCCGCTCGACCGCTTCGAGGAGGCGCTCGGCTTCCGCGGCGGGAAGGCGACGGTCGTCCTCGGCCGGTGAGATCGCGGGCGACTTCGGCAGGAAGATGAACAGCGAGCGGACTGATCAGGAGCGGTACGAGACCGTCTCGCGCGCGGCGGACGTGCCCGAGCGAACGATCGCATCGGCGACCTCGGCGGCGCGGTAGCCGTCCTCGAACGTCGCTCCGTACGGCGCGACCGCCTCGCCGGTCGCGATCGCCGCGAGGAAGTGGTGCAGCTCGTGCACGAAGGTGTCGCCCCAGCCGACGACGTGGCCCGGCGGCCACCAGTGCTCCGAGAACGGATGGTCGGCCTCGGTGACCGGCACCGTCTTGAAGCCGCGGGCACGGTCGCCGTCGGCGCGGAACACCTGGAGGTCGTTCATCTGCTGCATGTCGAACGCGAGCGACGCCTTCGACCCGTTGATCTCCCACTGGAGAGCGTTACGGCGCCCGAGCGCGAGCCGCGTCGACTCGATCGTCCCGATCGAGCCGTTCTCGAACTCGACGGTCGCCTCGAGCGCGTCGTCCACCTTCCGGCCAGGCAGGAACGTCTTCAGGAAGCCGCCGACGGAGGCGATCTCGCCGTTCAGGAAGCGGGCCAGGTCGATCACGTGCGTGCCGAGGTCACCGAGCGCGCCGGAGCCCGCCTCGTCGGGATGGAAGCGCCACGTGTCGAGCGACGCGTCGTCGGCCCAGTCCTGCAGGTAGCGGCCGCGGAAGTGGCGCACCTCGCCGAGCTCGCCCGCGTCGATCAGCTCGCGCGCGAGCCGCACGGCCGGGACGAACCGGTAGTTGAACGCGCACAGGTGCTTGACGCCCGTCGCGGCGACGCGTTGCCAGATCTCGTAGCTCTCGTCGGCGTCGCGGCCGAGCGGCTTCTCGCAGACGACGTGCTTGCCGGCCTCGGCGGCGGCGATCGTCGGCTCGGCGTGCAGCGAATTGGGGCCGCCGTTGTCGAAGAGGCCGATCCGCTCGTCGGCGACAAGGTCGCGCCAGTCGGTCGTCGCGTAGTCGTAGCCGTAGCGGCGCGCGGCCTCGGCGACCGCCTCCTCGTTCCGGCCCGCGATCCCGACGAGCCTCGGTGAGAGCGGCGGCGGCCACGTGATGTAGGCGATCTTCCTGAAGGCGTTCGAGTGCGCCTTGCCCATGAACGCGTAGCCCAGCATGCCAACGCCGATCTCTCCCATTTCGCGATAGTACGCAGATGGGCGAGCCCGTCACCTGGGGGATCGTCTCCACCGCCGACATCAACCGGCTCGTGATCCCAGGCGCGCAGGCGTCGCCGAAGGTCGAGCTGGCCGCGGTCGCGAGCCGCGACGAGGTGCGCGCACGGGCCTACGCGCAGGAGTGGAAGATCGAGCGCGCCTACGGGAGCTACGAGGCGCTGCTCGCCGACCCCGAGGTCGAGGCCGTCTACATCTCGCTGCCGAACACGATGCACTGCCCGTGGTCGATCCGCGCGCTCGAGGCCGGCAAGCACGTGCTCTGCGAGAAGCCGCTGTCGCGCGACGTCGCGGAGGTGGAGGCCGCGTTCGACGCCGCCGAGCGTACGGGGTACCTGCTCAGCGAGGCGTTCATGTACCGCCACAACCCGCAGATGCGCCGGCTGACCGAGCTGATCGCCGACGGTGCGATCGGCGAGCTCAGGCTCGTCCGCTCCGTCTTCAGCTATTCGCTTTACGACGAGCAGAACATCCGGATGCGCCCGGACCTCGACGGCGGCGCGCTGATGGACGTGGGCTGTTACTGCGTGAGCGGCTCGAGGCTGCTCGCCGGCGAGCCCGAGACCGCGTACGCGCAGGCGTGGTTCGGCCCCACCGGGACGGACTGGGTGCTCACCGGGAGCCTCCGCTTCCCGGGAGACGTGCTCGCGATCTTCGACTGCGGCACGGCGCTCGTCGACCGCGACGAGCTGGAGGCGGTCGGATCGGAGGGGTCGCTCTTCCTCGACGACCCGTGGCACGGGCGGAAGCCCGTGATCGAGCTCCGCCGTCGCGGCGAGGTCGAGCGGATCGAGCTGGAACAGGAGGACTCGTACCGCCTCGAGCTCGAGAACCTGAGCGACGCGATCCGCGGCGAGGCCCCGCTGCTGCTCGGGCGCGGGGACGCGGTCGCCCAGGCGCGCGTGCTCGCGGCGCTGCACGAGTCGGCGATGAGTCGCAACCCGGTGCCGCTGTGACCGCGGCGGAAGCGCGCGAGCGGGCCGCCGCCGTGCTCGAGGCGGCGGGCATCGCCCTCACGCCGGAAGAGCGGGAGGAGATCGAGGTCGCCGACTTCGGGCTCGGACGCCTCGAGGAGATCGGCCTGCAGCTCGTCGTCTACGTGAACACCGACCGCGTGTGCGCGAAGGAGCTCGTGCTCCTCCCCGGCCAGGCATGCCCGGAGCATCGCCACCCGCCGGTCGGCGACGATCCCGGCAAGGAGGAGACGTTCCGCTGCCGCACCGGCGTCGTCCACCTGCGCGTCGGCGACGAGCCCGAGCTCACGCTCCGGCCGGGCGAGCAGTGCACGGTGCCGCCCGACACGCTGCACTCGTTCCGAGCCGGGCCGGACGGTGCGGTCGTCTCCGAGTTCTCGACGCGCAGCCGCGACGAGCTCGACATCTTCACCGATCCGCGGATCGTTCGATAGCGCGCAGGACGAGGCGCTCGTCCTCCTCGCCTGGGAGGCCGCTGACGCCGACCGCCCCGATCCGCGTCTCGCCCTCGAACACTGCCACGCCGCCGAGGAAGAACGTGAAGAACGGGTCGAAGCTCGCCCGCTCGACGGGGTCGTCCTCGACCTTTGCCGCGAGCTCACGGGTCGACCGGGCGTCGCTGCGGGCCGCCGTATAGGCCTTCCGCTGCGCGTTCAGGCGGGTGTCGGGGGCCGCGCCGTCCATCGTCGCGGCGGCAACGAGCTCGCCGTGGGCGTCCGCGACGAACACCGAGACGGGGCCGGGAGCCTCGCCGACCACCGAATCGACGATCGCGAGGGCCCGGCCGAGACGCATCGCGAGATAGTAAGAGAATCGGTTCACCCGGCTACCCTGACGGCCTGATGAGTACAGCGGTACCGGCTCCGGCGGGCCCGCCGACGCTCACCATCCGCGGCCGCGCCTACCCGGTGCTGCTGCCGAAGCTCCGCGACCCGCGCCTTCACCTCGCGGCGACGATCATCTCGCTGCAGGTGATCGGCCAGATCGGGTTCCACTTCCGGCTCTCGATCGCCCAGATCCTGGTCGCGATCCTCACGTGCGCCGTCCTCGAGATCGGAATCGCGATGCGCACGCAGCACGTCCTGCTCTGGCCGGCGAGCGCGATGCTGACCGGCAACGGCGTCGCCTTCGTGCTCCGGGTGCCGGGCACGCAGCACGGCGACTGGTGGTCGATGCGCGGCTGGTGGATCTTCGCCGCCACCGCCGCGGTCTCGCTCCTCTCGAAGTACGTGCTCACGTTCCGAGGCAACCACGTCTTCAACCCGTCGAACGTCGGCCTCGTCCTCTGCTTCCTGCTGCTGCCGGTGACGAAGGCGGAGCCGCTCGACTTCTGGTGGGGCCCGATGTCCGCGTGGCTCGTGGTCGCGCTCGCCGTGATCCTCGCAGGCGGCTTCACGATCCTCTCGCGGCTCGCGCTGCTGCGCGTCGCGCTCGGGTTCTGGGCGACCTTCGCCGTCGGCATCGGCGTTCTCGCCGCGGCCGGCCACCAGATGACCGCGCGCTGGCATCTCGGCCCGATCGGCGGCTTCACGTTCTGGTGGCTCCTCGTCACGTCGCCCGAGGTCCTCGTCTTCCTCTTCTTCATGATCACCGACCCGAAGACTGCGCCGAAGGGGCCGACGGCGCGGCTCCGCTATGCGGTCGCGATCGGGGTCGTCGCGACGCTGCTGATCGCGCCGATGCGCACCGAGTACTGGTCGAAGGTCGCGCTGCTGAGCGCGCTCGCCGTCGTCTGCCTCGGCCAGACGGTGCTGGCGGCCCTGCCGCGGCCGTTGCCGAGGCTCTCGCGGCGCTGGCTCGCCGTCGCCGGTGCGGCCGGGCTCGCCGCCTACGTCGGCGCGCTCGTCGCCGCCAGCCCCGGGCCGGTCGCAACTGCGGCGATGCCCGCGAGCACGGGCGCGCTACCGCAACTCACGATCCTCCACTCGAGCGGCGTGTCGACCCAGCTCGACAGCCAGACGGCGCGCGCGATCGCACGGGACCTGCTCGCAGACCTCGACCTGCAGGCGCGGGCGGTCTCGCAGCGCAACCTCAGCCTCGCCTCGCAGGCCGTCGGGACCGACGTGCTCGACCAGCTGCAGAGCAAGGTCGCTGCACCCGTCACCGAGGCGGTGCAGGTCCCCGACTACCGCATCGACCGGCTCAGCCTCAGGCTCGTGCCCGGCAAGGATCAGGGGCCGCCGACGGTGGTCGCACTCGCAAAGGGGACCGTTCAGCGCGTCGCGTATCGCGGCGTTCCGCCCACGTCCGACGGCCAGAGTGCCCCGAGCACCTTCACGGGCACGTTCGACCTGCAGCAGAGCGGCGGCAGGTTCGTGATCGTCGCGATGCCCGGCACGACGGGCGCGGCGGTGCAGCCGCAGACCACGCAGACCGTCAGCGAGCTCAGGTCGAGCGCCGGCGGGGTGCGGCTGCGCAACGTGGCGGCGCAGGTCGGACTCGACTTCCGCCAGGGCTCGTTCCGCTACGGCATGTCGAACGACTACCGGGCGATGATGGGTGGAGGGGTCTGCTGGCTCGACTACAACGGCGACGGCTGGGAGGATCTCTTCGCCGTCAACTCGTACTCGGACGCCGACGTCGCGCAGTGGAAGGCGCACGGCGGCCTGCCGCGATCGGCGCTATTCGAGAACGTGCACGGCGCGTTCCGCAACGTGACTACGAGCGCGCACGCCGGCGTGCAGGTGCAGGGCGACGGTTGCGTCGCCGCCGACCTGAACGGCGACGGGCGGCCCGACCTGCTCGTCACGACCACGACCGGGATCCACCTGCTCTGGAACAACGGCAACGGCACGTTCAGCGAGGGCGCGCGCGCCGCCGGGATGGACGCCACCGGCTGGTACAGCGGCGCGGCCGTCGCCGACGTGAACGGCGACGGGCGGCCCGACGTCTTCGTCGCCGGCTACGCCGACCCGAACACGCCCGTGCCCGGCTCGATCGCCGGCTTCCCGACGAACCTCGCAGCCGTCCGCGACCTCCTCTATCTGAACGAGGGGAATGGGCCGAACGGCCGGGCTCGGTTCCGCGAGGTCGGCGTGCCGGCGGGGCTGGAGTCGGCCGCCCCGCGCCACGGCCTCGGCGCCGTCTTCGTCGACTACAACGGCGACGGGCGACCCGATCTCTATGTCGCGAACGACGAGGACCCGAACCAGCTCTACGAGAACGTCCCGTGGCCCGGCGGCGCGAAGGCCGACCCGGCCGGGCTCGGCTTCCGCTTCGAGGAGCGCGCCGCCGCAGAGGGCGTCGCCGATCGCTTCGCGGGGATGGGCATCGCCACGAGCGACGGCACGGACGGCCTCCAGAGCCTGTTCGTCACGAACTCGCGACACGAGCCGTCGGCCGCGTTCCGCCGCCTCCGGGCGGCCGGCCCGCCCGCGTTCGCGAGCGCGCGCCCGTCGTTCGACGAGGCGCTCGGCTCCGACTTCGCCGGCTGGGGCGCGTCGTGGGTCGACCTCGCGAACTCGGGAAACCCCGACCTCGTCCTCACGGCCGGCGCGATCCCGGTGACGAGCCTCGCCCGCGACGCCGAGCCCGTGCGCGTGCTGACGCGCGCCGCCAACCGGGGAACGCTCCAGCGCTACGGCAACGCCCGCAGCATCCTCGGTCGAAACGGCCTGTCGCTCAACGGACGCGGGCTCGCCGCCGCCGACGTCGACAACGACGGACGGATGGACATCGCGATCAACACGATCGGCGGCAGGCTCGTACTGCTGCAGCCATCCGGGAGGAGCGGTCACTGGCTCGACGTCGGGCTGACGAAGTTCGCGCCCGGAGCCGTCATCACCCTCGTCCTGCCGAGCGGCCGGCGGCTCGTGCAACAGGTGCAGGCAGGCAGCAGCTACCTCTCGTCATCGGACCCGCGCGTGCACTTCGGCCTCGGGGCGGCGACGTCGGTCAGGCAGCTGATCGTGCGCTATCCGTGGGGCGGCTCGATCCGCCTCGAGGACGTGGCCGCCGACCAGATCGTGCCGGTGCTCGTGCCTCCGCGCACGCTTTCGCAGAGCGCAGCGCCCGCGGCCGGCCGGCTCGCGACCTGCACCCCGACGCCGCTGCACGCATCGTCGATCGCGGCCGCCTGGAACGAGACGGCCCTCGACGTCCTGCGCGCCGGCAACGCGGCCGAGCCGGTGCAGGCGCGCAACCTGTTCGACCTGTCCGCCGCAATGTGGGACGCATGGGCCGCGTACGACGCCAGGGCGCACGGCTATTTCGACACCGAGAAGCAGAGCTCGTCCGACGTGGAGGCGGCGCGGCGGGAGGCGATCAGCTACGCCGCCTACCGCCTGCTCGTGTGGCGTGCGTCCTTCGACGCGAACCTGGGCACGACGTTCGCGACGCTCGACCGGCGCCTGCATTCGCTCTGCTACTCGCCCGGGCTCACGAGCACGAAGGGCAGCTCGCCGGAGGCGCTCGGCAATCGGATCGCCGCCGCGGCGATCGCCGCCGGCCGCGACGACGGCTCGCTCGAGGCGCAGCACTACGTCGACGCCAGATATACGCCGGAGAACGCGCCGCTGGTCGTGAGCCAGGGCGTGTCGACGGTGCACGACGCAACCTTCTGGCAGCCGCTCGCGCTCGGGCAGGTCGCCGAGAAGGGCCTCTCCCCCGTCCCCGCGGCCGTCCAGACCTTCGTCGGCGCACACTGGGGCCGCGTCCGCACGTTCGCGAAGGGTCGGCCGCTCGACCCGGGCTCGCCGCCGACCGGCGATCCGTCGGGCTCCGCGTACAAGCGGGCGGCGGTGGCCGTGATCCGTGCGACCGCGGGCCGGAGCAGGGTCACGCGTCCCGGCACCTCGCCGCTCCGCTGGAACGCCGTCGTCGACTCGCTCCCGGCCCCCGCCGGCGCTCCTGAGGCGCTCGCCCGGGACGTGCGCCTCGAGCTCGCGCTCAACGGCGCCCTCAACGACGCCGCCGTGGCGGCGTTCGGCGCCAAGCGCGCCTACCAGTCGCCGCGGCCGATCTCGATGATCCGCTACCTCGCCTTCCAGGGGCAGTCGAGCGACCGCAGTGCGCCGTCGTACAGCACGGATGGGCTGCCGCTCGTGCCGGGATTGATCGAGCTCGTGAAGACCGGGCCGGACGCGGGCCAGGTGCGCGTTCGCCTACGCGGACGCTGGGTGCTCGGCTCGCGCTGGACGCCGCCCGCCGCCACGCCGGCATCGCCGGGATGGGTCTCCGAGTCGAGCGCATTCGCCGACGCCGCCGACGCGGTGCTGAGCGCGCTCACGGGCCGCTCGTTCGCCCGCGAGGCCGCACAGGCGAGCGCGTCGGGCCTGGCGGACGGGATCCAGCTCCCGGCGGACGTCGCCGCCGGCCGCAAGCTCGGCGCCGAGGCCGGCCGGCGCGCGCTCGCCGCCGCCCGCCGCTACGCGGACTAGCGGCCCGAGCGGGCCTGCAGGCGCCGCGCGAACGTGTCGAGCGTGACCGCGCCGAGCAGCACGAGGCCGGTGATGATGTAGATCCAGCCGTTCGAGACGTTCAGCGTGTTCAGGCCGTTCTGCAGCGTGCCGATCAGGATCGCGCCGAGCAGCGCGCCACGCACCTCGCCGCGGCCGCCGAACAGGCTCACGCCGCCGATCACCGCCGCGGCGATCGCGTTCAGCAGCAGGTTGCCGGGCGGGAAGGTCAGCGCGACCGAGTTCACCTGCGCGGCGAAGATGATCCCGCCGATGCCGGCGGTGGCACCGGAGATCATGAAGACGATCACGCGGATGCGCGGGACGTTGATGCCGGCGCGGCGCGCCGCCTCGGCGTTGCCGCCGACCGCGTAGACGTGCCGCCCGAACGTCGTCCACTTCGCGAGGAACGTCAGCAGGACGAAGAAGATGATCATGATCAGGCCCGCCAGCGGCAGGCCCTCCGGCGTGGAGATGATCGTGCCGTGGTTGCAGATCGCCACCGTGCCGAAGGCGGCGATCGCGACGCCGACGGTCTTCAGCGCGGTGACGAGCAGGTTCTGCTGCGCGATCTTGGTCCCGCGGGCGACGATCGACTTGTAGACGATGCTGAGCGGGTACAGCAGCGTGACGATGAACGCGATGATCCACCCGCCGAGGTGGGAGAAGATGTACGCGTCGGTGTAGTTGATCCAGCGGTCCTGGATGATGATCGTGCCGCGTTGCTCGAGCTTGTTCAGGATCACGCCCTGCCAGATCAGGAAGCCGCCGAGCGTGACCACGAACGACGGCACGCCGACGAACGCGACGATCGACCCCTGAAGGCCGCCGATGAGCGCGACCACGACGACCGCGATGAGCATCGCCAGGATGCCGTTCATCTGCTGCGCGCTGCCGGGAAGCTGGAGCTCCGCCACGATCAGCGCGCCGATCCCCGCGAGGTAGCCGATCGACAGGTCGATCTCGCCGAGCAGGAGCACGAAGACGACGCCGTACGCCAGCATCGTGGTGCCGGCCGTCTCGGTGATCAGGTTGACGAAATTGACGGCGGTGAAGAAGTTGGTCGCCGTCAGCCCGAAGATGACGACGACGATGATCAGGCCGAGGATGATCGGGAACGGCCCGAGGTTGCCCGTCCGCAGGTTCAGCCAGGCGCGCTGCCAGAGTCCGGCGATCCCGCCCGGGAGCTCGTCCTCCTCGGCCGGCGTGGCTCCGCCCGGGCCGACGACGTCCGCTTCCGCGGTCGTCACGCTTCTACCTCCGCCGTCGGCGGGATGCCCGCGACCCTCGTCGGGATCCCGGCGGTGATCGCCTCGACGACTGCCTGCTGCGTCGTCTCGCGGCGGGCGAAGACGTCGACGTTGCGTCCCAGCCGCAGGACGGTGATGCGGTCGGCGGTCTCGAAGACGTCGTGGAGGTTGTGGGAGATCAGGATGACGCCGAGCCCCTGCTCGCCGAGCCGGCGCACGAGCGCGAGCACCTGCTCGGTCTGCGCCACGCCGAGCGCGGCGGTCGGCTCGTCGAGGATGACGAGCTTCGAGTTCCACATCACGGCGCGGGCGACGGCAACCGACTGCCGCTGGCCGCCCGAGAGCGTCGCCACCGGCTGGCGAACCGAGCGGATCGTCGTCACCGCGAGCGACTTCAACGTCTCGCCGGTGTGCTGCTCCATCGTCGCCTCGTTCAGGATCTGGAAGAAGTTCGCCTCGCGGCCCAGGTACATGTTCTGGACGACGTCGAGGTTGTCGCACAGCGCGAGATCCTGGTAGACGACCTCGATCCCGAGGCGCGCCGCGTCCTTCGGGCCGTGGATGTGCACCTCCCGGCCCTCGAAGAGGATCTCGCCGCTGTCGGCCGAGTGCGTCCCCGCGATGCATTTGATCAGCGTCGACTTGCCGGCGCCGTTGTCTCCGACGAGCGCCATCACCTCGCCGCTTCGGACTTCGAAGTCGACGCCGCTCAGTGCCTGCACCGAGCCGAACGACTTCGTGATGCCACGGAGTTGGAGGAGTGGCGTCGTGGTGCTCATCCGCTCATTCGATTCGATACGCGTTGGAGGCGCCCTTCCGGGCGCCTCCAACGCACGTGGTTGCAGACCCTACTTGCAGTACTTCGCGTACTGGCCGACGCAGACTTCCCTGCGAGTCAGCCACTTATCCGTAAAGAGGCGCTTGTAGTTCGCCTTCGTGATCCACACGACAGGCAACGTGTAGGTCGGCTCCGGATGCTTGCCGTTCGGCCGGGTGCTGTTCGACTTCGGCTTCTTGCCGTTGAGGAGCGCGATGGCGGCGTCAACTGCCGCCTTCGTCTCGTTCGGCACGAACTTGTAGACCGTACCGGTCTGCCAGCCGGAGATGATGTACTGGACGCCCTGAGAGGTCGCATCCTGGCCCGAGAGGGGGAGCGGCTTGAGATGCTTCGCCTTCAGGTCCGCGACGACTGCGCCGGCGATGTTGTCGTTCGCCGCCAGCACGCCCTGGATGTTGTTGTTCGTCTTGACGAGCATCTGGTTGAAGATGGTCGCCGCGTTGTTCGCATCCCAGTCGGGGACGAACTGCTGCGGGCCTCTCTTGATCGCGCCGCTCTTGAAGAGCGGGTTGAAGACGGCGAGGTTGCCGCTCTGGAACCAGTACGCGTTCTGGTCGGTCTGGCCGCCCCACAGCTGGGCAACCACGCCGTGCTTGTACGTCCCGTTCGCCTTCATCGCGGCGATGACGCCGGCTGCCTGTGCCTGGCCGACCTTCTTGCCGTCGAACGTGACGTAGACGGATGCCGTCCCGCCGGTGACCTGGCGGTCGTAGTCGATGGCCTTCCCGCCCTTCGACGTGAACAGCTTCTCGATCGACGCGGCAGAGCCGTTGTCGAGCGCCGTCTCGATGACCACCTTCGCACCGGCCGCGAGGCACGCCTGCGCCTGGGCCTTCTGCTTCAGCGGGTCGTTGAGCGCGTTCGTGATCGACGCCGACACGTGGGCCGCGGCGAACGCCTTCTTGAAGTCGGGCGCGTCGAACTGCACCCAGCGAACCGACGACTTCGTGTCCGGCAGGAGGACGCAGACCTGGATGCTGGCCTTATGAGCCTTGTTGCTCGCCATGGCGGTCGTTGCGATCACCGCGGATATGCCGATCACGGCGATCAGCAGCAAGACCAGAGGTCTGCCTAGAGCCTTCTTCAACGTTGTCTCCTCTACTTTCGCTGACGGTGAGGGGGGGTCAGGGTTGAACCAAGTTCGCGGAAAATGATGCCACAGTCAAGTCCGGGCCCGCGAACCGCAGCGGGTGGTTAGGCTCGCCGCATGAAAACGAGTCTCGGTATCTGGGCGTTCGGCGCCATGGCGACGCGGTTCAATCCCGGCGGGTACAAGCCGGATCTGGCCGGAGCGACGACGGCGGACCGGGTCCGCACCGCCGTCGAGGGCCTCGGCGAGCTCATCGACGACTACGAGTTCCACTATCCGCAGGAGCTGTCCCCGGACAACCTCGACGTCGTCCGCGACGCCCTCGACGGGCACGGCATCTACTGCATCGCGAGCGGGCTCCACCTCGACCCGCGCTTCGGCAAGGGCGCGATGTCCTCGCCGGACGACGCCACGCGCGCCGAGGCGCTGCGGCTCACGCGCGAGGCGATCGACCTGGCCGGCGAGGTCGGTGCCCAGATGATCATCTGGCCCGGGATCGAGGGCTACAACTACCCGTTCCAGACGCCCTACCGCGAGGCGTGGGCCCGGTTCGTCGACGGGGTCGGCGAGGCCGCGCAGCACGCCAGGGACCGCGGCGTCACGGTCTTCCTCGAGCACAAGAACTCCGAGCCGGCGATGAAGATCCTGATGCGGAACATCGGGATGACGCTCCACGTGATCCACAAGCTGCGCGCCCAGGGGATCGACAACGTGAGCGTCAACATGGACTGGCAGCACCTGATCATGAACGGCGAGAACCTCGCCGAGTACGCGGCGTTGCTCGCGGCCGAGGGCGTGCTCGGCCACCAGCACGCGAACTCCGGTTGGGGCACGTTCGACGACGACAACATGGTCGGCGCCACTGCGTTCATGGAGACGATCGAGCTGGCGATCGAGCTGCGCCGCGCCGGCTACGGCGAGAACGGCGAACGGCTCGGCTTCGACCTCTATCCGTACACGGAGGACGCCGTGGGCGCGGTGGCGCGGTCGGTGCTGCAGTGGCGCTTCATCGACGGCGTCGCCGCACGGATCGACGACGCCGAGCTGCGCAAGGCCCAGCGGGCCAAGGACGCCGTCCGCGCCTACGAGCTCGTCTACGCCGCGCTCGGCGCGTGACGTCGCCGGACATCCTGATCGGCCTCGATGTCGGCACGTCGGGCGTCAAGGCGATCGCGATCTCGCCCGACGGGACCGTGCTCGCGACCACGGAGGAGGGCTACCCGCTGTCGACACCGCAGCCGGGCTTCGCCGAGCAGGACCCGGAGGACTGGTGGCGCGCCGCACAGGCGTGCCTCGCGCGACTGCCGGCCGGCCCGGTCGGCCTTTCCGGGCAGATGCACGGGCTCGTCGTCCTGGACGGAGACGACCGGGTGCTGAGGCCGGCGATCCTCTGGAACGACCAGCGGACGGCGGCGGAGTGCGCGGAGATCGAGGCGCGCGTCGGGCTCGACCGGCTGATCGCGCTCACCGGCAACCGGGCGCTGACCGGCTTCACCGCGCCGAAGCTGCTCTGGCTTCGAGCCCACGAGCCCGACACGTACGCGCGCATTCGCCACGTGCTGCTGCCGAAGGACTACGTCCGTTTCCGCCTGACCGGCGAGCGGCTGATCGATGCCGCCGACGCGTCGGGCACGCTCCTCTTCGACGTCGCGCACCGCCGCTGGTCGGATGAGATGCTCGACGCGCTCGAGCTTCCGGCCGGGTGGCTGCCCGAGGCGCACGAGTCGACGGAGGTCGCGGGTGCCGGCGACCAGGCGGCGGCCGCCCTCGGCGTCGGGATCGCTTCCCCGGGCCCCGTCTCGGTCGTGCTCGGGACGTCGGGCGTCGTCTTCGCCGTGCTCCCCGGGTACGCGGCCGACGCGCAGGCGCGCGTGCACGTGTTCTGCCACGCCGTGCCGGCGACCTGGCATGCGATGGGCGTGATGCTGAGCGCCGCCGGCTCGGCGGCGTGGCTGCGCGGCGCGCTCGGCACGGGCTACGCGCTCCTCGACGAGGAGGCGGCGCGCTGGTCACCGGGCACGGAGGGCCTGCAGTTCGCGCCCTACCTCGCCGGCGAGCGGACACCGCACGCCGACCCGGACGCACGCGGCGCCTTCACCGGCCTCTCCCTGCGCCACGACCGCGGCGCGCTCTGGCGCGCGATGCTGGAAGGGGTCGCCTACGGGCTGCGCGACTCGCTCGAGCTGCTGCGCGCGCTCGGCGTCCGCGCGGACGTCGGACGCGTCTCCGGCGGCGGCGCGCGGAGCGAGCTCTGGCTGCGCATCGTCGCGGCGGTGTTCGGACTGCCACTCGAGCGCACGGAGTCCGAGGAGGGATCCGCGTTCGGCGCCGCGCTGCTCGCCGGCGTGCGCGCCGGCGTGTTCGCCGACGCACAGCAGGCGGTCGAGCGCTGCGTGCGCGTGCGCGACCGCATCGACCCGGACGACGCCTGGACGGACGCGTACGAGCGCGGCTACGCGCGCTTCCGCCGCCTCTACCCCGCCCTCGGACCTCTGGAGGGGCACGGGACCTGAACGCCAGGCCGGCCTCACCGGCGCGGCCTACCGGCTGCGGATCGCGCCCATCCGGTAGCCGCCCTCGAGCATCGCGGCGGCGCGTTGGAGCAGCCGGTCCCACTCCGGCACCTCCCACCCGAAGGCGTCGGCGAGCCGCACGATCATGTTGAAGAGCGCCGAGACCTTCGCCGCGTCGAGCAGCGCCTGCTTCGAGACGCCGGCCGCGTACGCCTCCTCGGCGTCGGCCGGCGTCAGCTCCTCGGGGCGCAGCGTCTGCTTCTCGATGAAGCGGAGCGCCGCCCGCAGGCGCTCGTCGATCGGCGCCGTGCGGTAGTCGGCGACCACCGCGTGCCAGACGTCCTCTCCGAGTGCGTACGACGCGACCGCGCCGTGGGAGCCCGCTCAGAACAAACACTGGTTGAGCTGCGAGGCGAAGCCGGCGAAGAGCTCCCGCTCGCCGGGGCTCCAGTCGGACGGGCCGCGCATGACGTCGTCGAGCTCGTCCGAGAACGGCCCGCCGAAGAGCTCCGGACGGTAGAGCAGAGTCTTCACGACGCCGAGCGGCTCGCGTCCGCCGCGCTCGCGGATCTCCGCGAGCATCTCGGCCTGCTCGGGCGCATGGCCGTGGTCGATGCACTCGAGCCGGACGTTCATCCGATCGCCTCCGCCGCCGCGTCGAGCCGGCGCATCCCCTCGCGGATCGCGACGCCGACGGTCTGCTCGAAGATCTCGTCCTCCGAGACGCCGGCCGACTTCAGCTCCTCCACGTCCGCGTCGGTGATCGTGGAGGCGCGGACGCGCACCTTCTCGAGGTAGTCCGTCATCGCGCCCGGCGGAGCCGGCAGCTCCTCGGCGTTCGCGCGCAGCGTCATCAGCGGCTCCGTCATCGCGGGCAATCTATCCGTCCTGGCCGGCGGCACCGCGCTCCGCCTCGTGCCGGTGCCGCGGCTGGAAGGTCACGAGCAGGCGCCCGATGCGCTGCCCGTCGACCGACTCGACCTGGAACCGCAGCCCGTCGTGCGACACCTCGTCACCCGGGACGGCCGCGCGACCGAGCCGCCCGAACACGAAGCCGGCGATGGTGTGGTAGTCGTCCTCGGGCAGCTCGACGTCGAAGCGCTCGTTGAAGTCGTCGATCGTGAACGTGCCGTCGATGCGCACCGTGTCGTCGTCGACCCTCTCGACAGTCTCGTCCGGGAGGTCGAACTCGTCCTCGATCTCGCCGACGATCTCCTCGAGCAGGTCCTCGAGGGTGACGATTCCCTCCGTCGAGCCGTACTCGTCGATCACGATCGCGAGGTGCTGGTTCGTGCGGCGGAACTCGGTCAAAAGCGCAGCGAGGTCCTTCGTCTCCGGGACCATGTAGACGGGCCGGACGATCTGGGCGATGTCGACGGCGGCGAGCCCACGGTCGTAGATCGCCTCGAACAGGTCGCGTACGTGGAGGACGCCGACGATGTCGTCCAGCGACTCGCCGTAGACCGGGTAGCGCGTGTACGGGGAGTCGAGGACCGCCTGCAGCGCCTCCTCGGGCGGCAGCGAGATCGCGATCGCAGCCACCTCCGGCCGCGGCACCATCACGTCCGCGACCTCCTTGTCGGCGAAGTCGAAGACCTTGTAGAGCATCTCCTGCTCGCCGGGCTCGATCTCGCCCTGCTCGGCCGACGAGGAGAGCAGCATCCGCAGCTCGGCCTCGGAGTGCGCCTCGCCCTCCGCGCCCGGCGGCTCCAGGGAGAGCAGGCGCAGGATCACCTCCGACGAGCGCTCGAGCAGCCAGATCAGCGGACGGAACACGACGAAGAACGCCCGCACGGGCGCCGACACCCAGAGCGCCGTTCGTTCCGGGTGCCCCAGGGCGATCCCCTTCGGCACGAGCTCGCCGATCACGACATGGAGGTAGGTGACGATCAGCAGGGCGACGATCACGGCGAGGAACGACGCCATCACGGCGTCGAAGCGGCGCGAGAGCACCTGCTCGCCGAGAGCACCGATCGCCAGCGAGGAGATCGTCACGCCGAGCTGCATCGCCGCGATGAAGCGCGGCGGGTCGGACGTGATCCCGAGCACCCTCCGGGCACGCCGGTTCCCCTGGTGCTCGAGCTCCATGATGCGCGTACGCCGCGAGGTGACCAGCCCGTACTCGGCGGCCACGAAGAACGCGTTCAGGGCGATCAGCCCGAACAGGGCCAGCAGCTCGAGGGCGAAGGTCACGAAGTGCGCCCCGTAGGCGCGCGCGTACTGGGCGGCAGATCGTCGTCCACGCGAATCAGTCCGACGAGTATAGCCGCCGGCACCGGCGAGACGAACGTATGTTCTATGATCCGCCGGTGCGGGTCGCCTACCGCGAGGAGCCCTGCCGGAGCGCGCTCAACCGCGTGCGCGGGATGCCGTTCGGCTGGTCGCTGAACCCGTACACGGGCTGCGTGCACCGCTGCACGTTCTGCTACGTGCGGGCGTTCGAGCGGCGCGCCGACCGGCCGTTCGACGACCGCTACGGCCGGTCGATCCGCGTCAAGGTGAACATCGCCGAGGCGCTGCGCCGCGAGCTCCTCCGGCCGTCGTGGGAGGGGGGCGAGATCGTGATCGGCGCCGCCACCGACCCGTACCAGCCTGCCGAGGGCCGCTACCGCCTGACCCGCGCCTGCCTGGAGGTGCTCGCCGCCGCCGCGAACCCGTTCTCGATCATCACGCGCGGGCCGCTGGTCGTTCGCGACGTCGACGTGCTCGCCGACGCGGCCCGGCGCGCGTCCGTCTCCGTCACGTTCTCGGTACCGACGCTCGACGATCGCGTGTGGCGGACGACCGAGCCCGGCACGGCGCCGCCGCGGCAGCGGCTGCGCGCGCTCTCGACGTTGGTCGATGCCGGGGTCCGGGCATCCGTGGGGATGGCGCCGATCCTCCCCGGCCTCTCGGACCGGCCGGACCAGCTGCGGCGCGTCGTGGAGGCGGCGCGGGCCGCCGGCGCGTGCGGCGTGTGGGCGAACCTGCTCCACCTGAAGCCCGGAACGCGCGAGCACTTCCTCGACTGCCTCGCGCGCGACTGGCCCGAGCTGCTTCCGCAGTACGAGAGCCTGTACGCAGGCGGCCGGGCGTACCTGCGCGCGCAGGAGACCGCGCCGGTCCGCGAACGGGTGCGTGCGATCGCCCGGGAGTTGCGGATTCGCGACCGTCGCACGACCCCGCTCGCGCCGCCCGCACGCGACGAGCAGCTCTCGCTGCTCACATAGGATGGGCGCTCGCATGGCCGACGAGATCACGACGCTGATCGTCGACGACCACGAGGTCGTCCGGGAGGGCCTCCGCCTGTCGCTTTCGCGGGCGCCGCACATCCGGGTGGTCGGCGAGGCGTCCGACGGCGCCAGCGCCGTCGAGCTCGCGGAGCGGCGCAGACCCGACGTGGTGATCATGGACGTGCGGATGCCCGGCATGGACGGCCTCGAGGCGACCAAGCTGCTCACGGAGAAGGTGCCCGACGCGAAGGTGCTGATCTTCACCGCCTACTCGGAGCGCTCGCTCCTGGGCCGCGGGCTCGAGTCGGGCGCGAAGGGCTACATCCTGAAGGAGGCACCCCACCAGACGCTCGTCCGCGCGATCGAGAAGATCGCGCAGGGCGAGGGCTACGTGGACCCTGCGCTGATGCCGGCGTTCCTCGCAGGCAAGGACTCCACCGACATGCTCACGACGCGCGAGCGGGAGATCCTTCAGCTGCTGGCCGACGGCCTCTCGAATGCGGACGTCGCCGGTCGCCTGTTCATCTCGGCCGAGACCGTCAAGAGCCACGTGCGCCACATCCTGACGAAGCTCGAGGCCGACACCCGGACGCACGCGGTCGCGATCGCGCTCCGCGAAGCGATCATTGACTGACAGCGCGGGCGTCGGCCGCGGCGAGACGCTCGACCGGATGATCACCGCCGAGCAGGACGAACGGCGGCGGATCGCGCTGTTCCTGCACGACGGCCCCGTGCAGAACCTCTCCGGGATCGCGTTGATGCTCGACGCCGTGCTCGACGCCGTGCAGACGGGCAACCTCGACGATGCCGCCCGGATCCTGCAGAGCGCGACCGAGCGGCAGCGCGCGACCATCCGCGAGCTACGCGACCTGTCGTTCGCGCTCGAGCCGGTCGTGCTCCGCGACCAGGGCTTCGGCGCGGCACTCCAGGCGCTCGCCTCGCAGGTCGGCGAGGCGCATGCGATCCAGATCGACGTCGACCTGGAGCAGGCCGACCGGCTCGGCGAGTCGGCGCAGATCGCGGTGTACACGATCATCCGCGAGCTGCTCGACCAGGCGGTGCGCCGCGGTCCGCTGACGCGGATCCGCGTCGCGATGGCCGAGGCGCCCGGCGGCGGCGTGACCACGATCGTCTCCGACGACGCCGAGCCCGAGCGCCGCCGGCGGTCGTTCGAGGCAATCGAAGAGCGCGTCAAGCAGCTCCACGGGGAGATCGCGATCGAGGCCGCGGATTCGGGCGGCACCCACGTCGTCGTGACGCTGCCGCCCTACGCGACACGCCGCTGAATCGGGAAGGGCAGCTGCGGTTCCCTTCCCGAGGCCCATCCCTCCCTCTTCGCCTGCCGTCGCGATTTCGCTCTTCGCCTCCCGGCCGGCCAAGCCGGCCCCCGGCGGCAACCGTCTGCGCTTCGATATTCGGGGAGGGCACCGGAGGTGCCCTCCCCGACTCCCCAAGTGGACTACGATCGTCGCTGATGACGTTCGGCGGCACCGACTACCTGCTGTTCGTGTGGTCGCCGGCCGGCTACACGCTGCGCGAGGCCCACGGCGACCTGCCGCGGATCGGCGAGGAGCTCGAGGACGACGGCCGCACGATCGTCGTCTCGAAGATCGGGGCGTCGCCGCTCCCCGGCGACCGCCGGCCCTGCGCCTTCTCGGTCGGCAAGAGCTGAGCCGCCGAGCTAGGCCTGGTACCACGGTGCCAGGCACCCGGTTCAGAGCGTCGCCGCTACGTCCTCGGCCGCGGCGAGGCCGAGCACGAGCGCTTGGGCGAGCCCGCTCGCGTACCCGCCCGTCGCGACGCCGCCCGCGTCGACGCCCGCCGCCCAGGTGGCGTCCACCGGCGAGCCGTCGGCGCGTAGCACGCGGCCGCGGTCGTCGACGCACACGCCGCCGATCGTGTGCGTGATCGACGCCGCCACCCGGACCGCGACGAGCGTACCGAGCGGCGCCGCGAACGGAAGCTCGGCGGGGGCCACCCGAGCCGAGGCCGGTGCGGCCGCGACGACGTCGGCGACGGAGCGGCCGCGCACCTCCCGGGCGAGCGCATCCTCGTCGAGCACGTAGTAGGAGCGGGCGCCGGGCCGCCGCGCGGTGGCGGCGACGACGTTCGTCTCGGACCACGACACCTGCCCACGCTCGAAGAACTCGACCCCGTCCTCGTCGAAGATCCGCGCGAACCGCGCATAGAGCTGCGAGAGCGGAACGAAGTCGGGCTCCCCCCAGGGCGCGTCGGGCATGTTACGGCCGTAGAACTCGTCGAGGCCGCGGCTGAGCGCAGCGCCGCGCCCGACGCCGGCGCGGAGGCCGTCGCCGACCGACCACGGGTTCGCGCGAAGGCGCAGCGGCGCCGCCGGCCGGATGTGCCGTGCCACGAGCTCCGGCGACCCGCCGAAGCCCCCCGTGCACAGGATCAGCGGCCGCGCCGCCGGGATCGAGGACACGCCGAGCTCGACCTCGCCCGCGCAGGCGGCGAGCACACGCGTCAGCGCAGCCGGGTCGAACCGCCGCCCGACGGTGAGGGCGTTGCCGGTCTCGACGGCGACGGGTTCCGCGCCGCGCCGGGCGAGCCACTCGAGCGCGTCGTCGAGCCGCTCCCAGACGAGCCGCTGCAACCGCTCGTCGCCGTCGGGGCACTCGCGCCGGAAGTCGTCCCACTCCCGGTGCCGCCAGACCACGCAGGAGGAGAGCAGCATCGAGCCGCCGAGCCGCGCTCCCTTCTCGTGCACGACGGCGGGAACGCCCAGGTCACGCAGACGGGCCGCCGCGACGAGCCCGGCCATCCCGCCGCCCGCGATGACTACGTCAGGCTGAATGTGGGCTTGTGCTCGACGTACTCGATGCGGACCCGGTCGGGCCCGACGAGGAACGCTGCATACGTGTTCGCGGCGTCGACGACCGACTCGACCTCGATGGCGAGCTCGGCCGCGTCGGCAACCACATCGTCCGCGGAGTCGACGAGCACCGCGATGTGGTTGAGGAGCGGCCGCTCGGACGCCGGATCGGCTCCCTGGTGCAGCGCGACGAACGCGCCGCCCACCTCGACCCTGGCATCCCCGGCGGGCGCGAAGCCGTAGCGCAGGTACTCGCGAGCGGTCGCCGCCGGCTCCGGCGACCAGAGCGCGACGTGGTCGAGGTCGTAGTCGACGTCCGCGTCGCCCTCGACGAGCACGACGTTGATCCCCTCGCCGATGTCGAACGTCTCCGGGGTTCCCTCGGGAAGCGCGGCGCGCGCGGCCGCCAGGTCGCCGACACGGAGGCCGACGTGCCGAAATGCCCCGCTCTCGCGCGGTCCTTCGGCATCGAAGAGGGTGAGCTTGCCGCGGCGCGCGTCGCTGCCGAGGAGCGTGAAGTTCTCCTCGCTGACGATTGCGTGCATGCCGAGATGCCGCTCGGCGAAGCGGGCGATCGCGTGGCGGTCGGCAACCCAGAACGCGACGTGGTCGAGCGTGTTCGCCTGCACTGCTCCGACGATAGCGAAGCGGTGCTGGTCGCGGATGCCGGGCTCCGCACCTCGTGCGAGAGCCCGGCACCTCGCGGTGCTTACCTCGAACTGCGCCGCGACGACGAGCGTGAGCGCGATGCGGGACGACGGGCCGCCGACTTGCGGGCGGTCGTCTTCCGCGCGGTCGACTTGCGGGCAGTCGACTTGCGAGCGGTCGACTTGCGGGCGGTCGACTTGCGGGCCGTCGACTTGCGGGCGGCCGTCTTCCGCGCGGTCGTCTTGCGCGCCGCCGTCTTCTTCCGTGCTGTCGTCTTGCGGGCCGTCGACTTGCGGGCGGCCGTCTTCTTCCGGGCGGTCGTCTTGCGGGCGGCCGTCTTCTTCCGGGCCGTCGTCTTGCGGGCCGCGGTCTTCTTGCGCGCGGTCGTCTTGCGGGCCGTCGTCTTGCGGGCAGCGGTCTTCTTGCGCGCGGTCGTCTTGCGCGCGGCGGTCTTCTTCCGCGCGGTCGTCTTGCGGGCTGCTGTCTTCTTCGCAGCTGCCTTCCGCTTGGGGGCCGCCTTCCGCTTCGGAGCGGCCTTGCGCTTCGCTCCGGACTTGGCCTTCGGGCCGCTACGCGAACTGGAGCGCGTCCCGGACCGGGACGACGAGCGTGTCGCTGCCGGAACGGCGCGTGCCGGCTCCGCGATCTCGTCGATTGATTCCTCCTCGAGCGGAGAGCCGCTCCACATCGGTGCAGGGATCGTCTCCTCTGCCGTGTCGGTCGACTCACCGAACGAGTCGGCGGACGGTTCGTCCGTCGATCCGGTCCCGCTCCAATCCTCTTGGGTCATCTATTGACCTCCTGTTCGCATTCCGCGTGCACGATTCCCTACCACGTTGGTTTCTAACGTGCAATGCGGACGACAAGCATCGCGCGCACGTTGCTGGAAAGGAAAACGCGTGCTCGGACGCGCCTCGTTCGCTACTCGATCGGCTCGTTCTGGACGTTGTGCTCGGTGGCGTACTCGTTCGTCAGCCGGTTCACCGCCTCCGCGCCGTCGGCGAAGGCGTAGTTGATCGGGACGAACGCGTTCCACTTCTCCGGCAGCGCGTCCTCGGGGAAGATCGCCTCGACCGGACACTCCGGTTCGCAGGCACCGCAGTCGATGCACTCCTCGGGGTCGATGACGAGGATGCGGTCGAACTCGTGGATGCAGTCGACGGGGCACACGTCGACGCACGAGCGATCTTTGATGTCGATGCAGGGCTCGGCGATGATGTACGTCATTCGGCGCCTACTCTACCGACGCCAGAAGTCGATCGATCACCTCCGGACCGCGTTCGAACAGCGCCGATTTCGCGATCACCTGGTCGAAGCCGGCGGCGTGAGCGCGCCGCAGGCCCGACGTGTCGGTGTGGTTCGTGAAGCCGAGGATCGGCACGTCCGGGAATCGGTCGGCGACGTCGTCGGGATCGAGTCGCGCGACGTCGGCGATCACGAGATCGGGCGGCTCGACGCCGTCCGTCGTCTCGAACCGATGCCCGGGAACGAGCGCCTCGAGCTTGCTCCTGACCAACAGATCGACCCCACACAACAGGATCGTCGCCATGCCCGCCCGCGAATCTAGCATCGTCGCCCTCGAATACAAGCGCGGGCTCCGGCTCGCGCAAGAGGGCTCGTTCTTCGAGGCGCACGAGGCGTTCGAGCTCGCCTGGCGCGCGTGCGGACCGGAGGAACGCGACTTCTTCCAGGGGCTCGTGCACGTGGTCGTCTCGGCCTACCAGCGCGGCCGCGGGCGGCCGGTCGCAGCCGAGCGGCAGCGCCTGAAGGCGCTGCGGCGCCTCGCCCCGTACGCACCGCGGCATCGCGGGCTCGACGTCGCCTCGCTCCTGGCGGCGTTAGACCGTCCCGAGGCCGATCCGCGTGAACAGCTGGTCGAGCGCGACGCGTAGCCACCAGTCGCGGTCGAAGAAGAGCAGCAGCCCGAGGACGACGAGCGTCGTGCCCGACACGACCCGCAGCACGGTGTAGTGGTCGCGCGTCCAGCGGAAGACGCGCATCGCATGCGCGAACGCGATGCCGGCCGCCACGAACGCGGCGGCGAGCCCGAGCGAGTACGCGACGAGCAGCACGATGCCGCGGTAGATCGTGCCGGAGGAGGACGCGAGCACGAGGATCGACGCGAGCACGGTGCCGATGCACGGCGCCGCACACACCGCGAACGCGCCGCCGAGCAGCACCTGAGAGCCCGAGCCGTGCGCCTGCGAGACGAGGGCCGGCGCGAACGTCCGCTCCGGCCACGGCAGCACGCGCAGGAAGCCGAGCCCGATCACGATGAGCACGAAGCCCGCGATCTCGAGCTGCGAGCGCTTGTCGACGGCACTGCCGACCGCCGCCGCGCCGGCACCGAGAACCACGAAGACGACGGTGAAGCCGAAGATGAACGGGACGCTCGAGACGACGACGCGGCGCGCCACGCTCCGTTCGCCGAGCCTGGTGACCTCGACGGCGGAGAGCGCCGAGAGGTAACCGGGAACGAGCGGAAGCACGCACGGTGTCGCAACGGAGACGAGGCCGGCGAGGAACGCTACGGGAAGCTTCTCAAGCATCGAAGCGCGCGAGCTCGCGGTCGAGCCGCGCCTCGTCCTCGGGCGGCAGCGGCGGCGCAGGCGGCCCTGGCGGGCCCCGGCGGGCGCTGCGCGACCAGTACCACGCACCCGCGCCGAGGGCGAGCGCCCCGATCGCGATCCCGCCCAGCGGCAGCACCCACGCGAGCAGGTCGAAACCGTGCGTCGCGGGCGTCGAGAGCACGCCCGGGCCGTAGTTGGCGACCATCTCGTCGAGGATCTGCTTCTCCGTCCAGCCCTGGGCGATTCGCCGCCGGATCTCGGCCTTCATCTGCTGCGCGACGGGGGCGTTCGACTCGTCGAGCGTCTCGTGGCAGACGGGGCAGACAAGCTTCGTCTCGAGGTCGGCCTCGCTCGGCCGCGAGGCGGCGAGCGCGGGCGCGGCGAGCACCAGCGCGAGCAGCGCTGCGGCGGCGAGCCTCACGTGCGAAGGGCGTCGCGCGCGCCCGCGATGAGCCTGTCGGCCGACACTGGGCCGAGCACGTGGTCGACGATCCGCCCGCGCCGGTCGACGAAGAACGTCTGCGGCGTGCCCTCGCCGACCCCCCACGGGTCGACGGTCGAGCCGTTCGGGTCGAACACCATCGGATAGGTCGCGCCGTAGTGGCGCGCGAACGCCTGCGCCGGGCCGCGGTGCAGCTCGTCGACGTCGATGCCGACGACGACGACGTCACGGTGCTCCCAGTCGCGGGCGAAGCTGACGAGGCGCGGCATCTCCTCCTTGCAGGGCGCGCAGTCCGACGCCCAGAAGTTGACGACCACCGCCTTGCCGCGGAGCGACGCAAGCGACAGCCTGCCGCCGCCGGTGAGGCGCGCGAGGTCGAAGTCCGGCGCCTGCACGATCTCGTGCTTCGCCACCTGGGGCGCCACCGAAGCGGGCTGGTGCGTCAGGTGCCAGACGAGCACGGCGGCCAGCGCGGCGACGGCGGCTGCCGCAGCGGCGCGGATGCCGGCACGTGGGCTCACGAGCGGATCGCGTTCCGGATCGCGGCGTCGAGGCGGCTCGCCGGGATCGGCCCGTCGACGTGCGGCGGGATCACCTTCCCGGCCCGGTCGACGATGAACGTCTCGGGATAGCCGGTGACCCCCCAGCGGTCGCTCTCGTCGCCGCTGACGTCCTTCGCGACGCCGTAGTTGACCTTGTAGTGCGCCATGTAGCGCTCGGCCGCCGAAGTGAGGTCCTTGGTGTCGACGCCGATCACGACGGCCCTGCCGCGCCAGCGCGCGGCCGCGTCGCGCAGGGTGGTCGCCTCGAGCTTGCACTCGACGCACCACGACGCCCAGAAGTTCACGACCACGACCTTCCCGCGATAGGCCGCCAGGTCGAGCTTCGGACCGCCGCCGATCCGCGGCAGGCTGAGCGCCGGCGCGGCCACCGACTCCCCCTTGTCGACCTTGGCGGCGATGCCCTTGTTCTGCTGGTGGGCGACGTCCCAGACCAGCAGCCCGAGGAGTGCGGCGACCACGACGACGGCGGCGGCCCTGAGCGGCCGCATCAGATGATGTCGACCGTGGTGCCGATGTCGACGCGGGTGAAGAGCCACTCGGCGTCGGGCACCTGCATGCGGATGCAGCCGTGCGAGGCGCTGTAGCCGATCGACGCCGGCTCGTCCGTCCCGTGGATGCCGATGCCGGGCGCCGACAGGCCCATCCAGCGTGTGCCGAGCGGGTTCGAGGGCCCGGGCGGGACGGGCTGCAATCCTCGCGCCCAGGCGTCCTGGGTCGGCGGGTACCACCAGGGGTTCTCCCACTTGACGACGATGTGGAAGACGCCCTTCGGCGTCGGGTAGATCGCCTGGCCGGTCGCGACCGGGAACGAGCGCACGAAGCGCGCGCCGTCGTACAGCGTCAGCCGGTTGAGGGCGCGGTTGATCACGATGTCCGGCCCGAAGGACGTCGCCGTCACCGCCGGCGAGACGGCCCGCGTCTTCACGTGCAAAGGCAGGCGCGAGTTCGCCCGGAGCGCCGACACGATCCGGACGGTCAGCTTGTGGGCGTCGAGGGCACGGCCGACGCGCTCCCTCGTCAGGCGCGGCTTGCCGTTCACGAACGCGAGCGACGCATCGGACGAGGGCCGCTCGAACCGGTGCGCGATCCGTGCGGCCCAGGCGCGCACCTGCGAGCCGCGCACGTTGACCACGAGGTGCGCGTTCGACCCGGGCGCCGAGATGCGCGCGCGGGCGACTGCGGTGTTGGCGTACGGCGTGGCGAGGCTCGTCGGGTCGAGCGTCAGCTTCGCGCGGTCGACCACGACGACGAGCGGACGCGCAAACGCAGCCTCGACGGCCGACACGGCCGCGGCCGGAGTCAGGCCGCCGACGCGCACGCCGGCCACCCGGACCCGGGCCGGGAGCTTGGCCGACGCGGGAACGCTCGCGGTCGTCGTCGGCACGGTCGTGATCGCCGGCTCGGTCGTCGTCGGCGGGAGCGGCGTCGTCGCGACGGTCGTCGTCGTCGTGCCGGTGCTCGTCCCGCCGGCGATCACGACGCCCGAGAACGTCCCGGCGGCCACGAAGCCGACAGCGAAGAGTGCAGGGAAAAACAGCCGCTTCACGGGTGATGCAGTGTACCGAGCGTCTCGCGGGCCATCTCCGGGTCGTCGGAGACGATCGCGTCGACGCCGAACCCCGCCAGCCGCGCGACCGACGCCGGATCGTTGACCGTCCACACGAGAACGGGTGCGCCCACGCGGTGCGAGACGGCGACGGCCGCCGGCGAGCAGAGCGTGTGGTGGAGCGAGAGGACGTTCGCCCGGGACTGCCGGAGCAGCAGCGGCAGCCGCCTCGGCATCGCCAGGCGCAGCGAGCCGGCCGCCGCTCGGGTCAGCCCGCCCGGCCAGCGGAAGCGGGAGACGCGGTAGCGGTCGTGCGGGTAGCCGATTGCCCGCGGGACGTCCGGCGCGAGCGCCGCAAGTCGGCGCGTGCTCGCTCCGAATGCCGTCGACACGACCGCGCGCGTCGCGAGCCCGTGCCGCCGGAGGGCGGCCACGAGCTCCTCCTCGTAGCCCGTCTCCTTGGCGTCGAGATGCACGCCGACGCCGGCGGACGCCAGGTACGCGAGCGCGTCGTCGAGCGGCACCAGGTCGGCGGGCCGCTCGTGCCGCGAGTGCGCGAGGACGAGGTCCGGGCCGACGTCGAACTCGACGAGGTCGGCCCGCGCGGCGACGGCGGCCTGCAGCGAGGCGAGCGTGTTCTCGGGCGCACGGGCCGCGGCGCCCCGGTGGCCGATCACGAGCGGCGGCCCGCCGGCGCGGCGGAGGTTCACGGGCGGCGGATCACCACGATCGCGCAGTCGTCCGGTAGCTCGCCGCCTGCGAACGCGCGGCATTCGGCGACGAGCCGGTCGGCGAGGTCCTGCGCGCCGAGCGCCGCCGATGCGCCGAGGACGGCGTCGAGGCGCTCGACGCCGTAGAGCTCGCCGTCGCGCCGCGAC
Source organism: Gaiellaceae bacterium (assembly GCA_036376615.1). Classification (GTDB taxonomy): domain Bacteria; phylum Actinomycetota; class Thermoleophilia; order Gaiellales; family Gaiellaceae; genus PALSA-600. The sequence goes on along the minus strand of DASUZZ010000010.1, from coordinate 33,006 downwards.
TCGACGAGCCCGTCCGTGTAAACGACCAGCGCATCGCCGGGCTCCAGCTCCACCTGCACCTCGTCGTACGTCTCCTCGGGGGCGATTCCGAGCGCGAGCCCACTGCAGGGCAGCTCCTCGACCCGCCCGTCGCGGCGCACGAGCCGGGGCCACGGGTGGCCCGCACCCGCACAGGAGATGCGTCCCTGCGAGTCGACGGTCAGGTAGGCCATGGTGATGAACGCACCGCCTTTGATCTCGGCCGCGACCACGTCGTTCGCCTGGGCGAGGAAGGCCGACGGTGCCGCGTGTTGCCGGGCCAGAGACCGGAACACGAACTTGCCCATCGCCATGTCCGCCGCCGCCTCGATCCCGTGGCCCGTCACGTCGCCGAGGACGACGGCGAGCCGGCCGTCGGGAAGCTCGAGGTAGTCGAAGACGTCTCCGCCGAGCTCGACCTGCGCCGCCGGCTCGTAGCGATGGCCGATGTCGAGGCCCCGGACGGTGGGCGCCTCCTGGGGGAGCAGCGACTCCCGCATCGTCTCCGCGAAACGCGTCAGCTGCTGGTGCAGCCGGGCATTCTCGAGCGCGAGCGCCGCCTGCTGCGCCAGCGTCCGTGCGGTCTCCAGGGCGTCCGCGTCGAGAGGCCTCGCCGGGTCGAGGGAGACGATCGTCAACTCCGCGAGCAACTCTCCCTTCGCCAGCACCGGGACGAGCGCGACGGTCGATCCTCGCGCCAGAAACGGCACGAGCAGGGCATGCGCGCCCCCGAGCCGGCGCGCCGTCTCGACGTCGAGGAGCTCCGGCGCTCCGCCTCGGCGGCGCCGAAGCGCCTGCCGCCGCGCGAGCACGGCGTCGAGCGCGGGCCGAAGCGCCTCGTCCGGCACGCGCACGGCGCGCGGCACGAGCAGCTCGCCGCGCGCGTCGGGAACGCGCAGCACCACGGCGTCGACGCCGAGCGCTTCCGCGATCGCCCCGGCGATCGCATCCCCGGTCCGCTCGAGGGAGAAGCTGTGCGAGAACGCGCTCGAGATCTCGTAGAGCGAGCCCAGCCGCCGCCCCGCCTCGCGCGCGCTGCGCAGAGCCGTCGACCGCTCCCGCGCGAGCTGCTGCGACTGTTCGTGGAGACGCGCGTTCTGGACGGCGACCGCGAGCTGCGCGGCGAGCGCCGCGAGCAGCGACGTGTCGGTCTCCGCGAGCGCGCCTCCGCGCGGGTAGGCGACGAGCAGGCCGATCAGTTCGTCGTGGATCTGCAGGGGAACCGCGACCGCCCCGGTCTCGCCCGTCGACCGAAGCGCTGCGCGGACCCGCTCGAGACCGGGCTCCACACCGTCGCGTACGACGTGCACCGCGCGCCGCGCGCGCAGCGGACCGAGCATCGCCTCGAGGAGAACCGATGCGAGGTCGAGGTGACCGCGCGGGAGCGCCCGGCCGGCGGCGGCGCGGAGACGGTCCTCCTCGCGGAGATAGAGCCCGACGCGGCGAAGCGGCAGGAGCTCCGCGATCCGGTCGACGGCCGTCTCGAGCGTATGCGCGAGCGAGAGCCGCGAGCTCGCCTCGGCGATCACGCGCAGGAGCGTGCGCGTACGCTCGAGCTCCCCGACGAGCTCCTCGAGGCGCTCGCCCTCCCGCAGGGCGTGCGCCGAGCGGGCGGCGAACGAGGTGAGTCGCCCGAGCTCCTCGACGCTGGGAGCGTCGCCGTCCGGGAAGAAGAGCTGCAGCACTCCGACCGGACGCTGACCGAGCGGTATCACCGCCACCTGGCGCAGACCGGCGGGAAGGCGGGCGTCGGCGAGCAACGTCGGACGCGGTCGCTCGCGCAGCGCGTCCTCGGCGAGCGCCGCAACGACCGCGGCCTCGTCCTGCGGCAGCCCGTCGGCCGCGGCGAGCTCCGCTGCGCCGGACGCCGATCGCCGCCACAGTGCGCCGGCCCGCGCCCCGGTCGCCTCGACGGCGATGCGTACCGCCTGCGACGAGGCGCGCTGGACGTTGCCGACCGAGGCGAGCGCGTCGCCTGCGAGGCCCAGCAGGCGTTCCTGCCTTCGGGTCGCCGTCATCGCGCCTCCCGGAGCATGGCCCCGGACCGCGAGCACGAGCTGCGTCGCCGCGAGCTTCGCCAGGACGAGCTCGTGCTCGTCGAACGGCGAGCCGACCCTGACCGCCTCGATCGAGCCGACGACGCGCGTCTCCGCGAGGGCCGGCACGGCGAGCACTCCCGCGGCCCCGGCGCGCACCGCGGCGCGGCCTGTCGGCCCAGGCAGATCGCCGGCCGCAACCACGTCCGCCGGAACCCGCGTGGCGGCGAGCTCGGCGCCGAGCACCGAGCCCGGCGGGGCCACGGCACGCGCCTCGAGCCGGCCCTCGGCGTCGAGGACGCGGACGACGAGCGCGTCGGCGCCGAGCGCCGCCCGTGCGCCGTCGGCGAGCAGGTCGAGCGCATCCGCCAGGTCCTGCGCCGTGGCGAGCCCCGCGGCCGCCTCCGCGAGCGCCTCCACCGGCCTGCGTCCCGCTTCCACCGCCATCTCCTTCGGTGATAGTGCCTGCATCGGGCGGCCGACCTGACCCATTACACTCTCCTCGTGGCCGAGCCAGCACGTGGACCCGCCCCCGGGGTCGCGGACGACACCCCTTCGCTCGACCCGTACGCGATCGAACGCGCCTACCGCCGCGAGCGCGCCCGGCGGAGGGCGAGGATCGACCGCCGCCACGCCGCACGCCGGTCGGGCCTTCGCTTCTGGATGACACTGCTCTTCCTGTGCCTGCTCGCGGCCGTGCTCGCGCTCGCGGTCTGGCACGAGGTCGAGACCCTGTTCGGCGTGTAGGCGGCGCCGGCCGCGGAAACCCGCATACTGCTCGCTGTGGAAACGCCCGATTTCTTCGACATCGACGCTCCCGCCGGCGGCCCGCCGCCCCCGGCCGGCGGCCGGCACGAGCTCGCTCCGGGCGGCCTGCGGGCACTCGGCGACCAGGTGACGTGGGTCGCGGCGCTCGTGCTCGCGCTGTCCTCGTTCATGGGCTGGTACGCCGGCTCGGGCGTCGGGATCAAGCTGGCCGTGATCGGCTGGCACACGGGCGTGCTCGGCAAGCTGGTCTTCTTCATCGGAGCGGCGGTGCTCGCGCTCGTCGTCTTCCGCGAGCTCGGGTTCGAGCTCCCGCCCGCGGTGCCGGAGAGCCTGATCGTGCTCGCGCTCGGGATCCTCGCGACCGTGTTCGTCGTCATCCGCGTGATCTCGATCCCCGATGCCGTGCTGCCCGCGGACGGGCGGGGGATCGGCATCTGGATCAGCCTGGTGGCCGCGCTGGCGGTGATCGCCGGCGGATTGCTGCGCGCGCTCGAAGAGCTCTGACCGCGGTCAGGCCGGCAACAGCTGGCGCGCGCGCTCGACGAGCTGCTGCGGGTCGAACGGCTTCCCGACAAACGCCTTCGCGCCGCGCTGACGCACCTCTTCGCGCGACGCGTCCACCTGGCCGCTGAACATGATCACCGGCACCGCTCCGTACAGCTCCTGCAGCCGCTGCAGAAGCTGCCAGCCGTCGGTCCCCGGCAGGACGACGTCGAGCAGGACGAGCTCGGGCGTCCGCGTCGCGGCCGCCTCGAGCGCCTCGTCGGCGCCACCCGCCTCCACCACCTCGTACCCCTCCTGCTCCAGGTTCGCGCGCACGACCGCGCGCAGCGCCGAGTTGTCGTCGACGACGAGGACGCACGGCCCGCCCTCGGGCGCCGCCGGCCCGGAGCGGTCGACGAACTCCTCGAGGTCGCTGCGCAGGAAGCGGCGGTGGCGGCCCGGCGTGTAGAACGCCGGCACCCGTCCCTGGTCGGACCACTTCCGGATCGTCGACTGGGCGACACCGAGGTACTTCGCAGCCTGGCCTAGGGTCAGCCAGTCCGGGTCGCCGCGCTTCGGCTGGTGCGGTGCCACCTCGAAAAAGTAACCAAAGCTGCGCGTACCTAAACACGCGCGGGCGTGCCCGGGCGAAAAGCCACTCAGGGCGTGCGGACGGTCACGGTCACCGTCACCGTCGTAGCGGCGGCGGGCGTGAGCGTCAGCGGCTCGAGCGTCCGGACGAAGGTCTGCGTCCCGCCGGGCTTCGGGTTGTCGTGGAGCGACTCGCCGACGGCGATGCCGACCAGGAACGCGACGATCAGCCCGGCGAGGGCCGGCACCCAGCCCGGCACGCGGCGGCGGCGGCGCCGACGGCGCACGGCCCGCTCGGGGGGCACCGTCACGGACGGTAGTCCGAGGCGCCGTGGGAGTAGCGGTCGAATGCCGCGTCGGCGACGACTCCGGGCTCGGCGCGCAGGCTGCCTTCCGGGTCGGCGTCGTCGAGCAGGTCACGGACCCACAGGTCGGCGTCGTCGTAGACGTCGGCGAGCTCGACGAGCGTGAACGTCTGGCCGACCCTGCTCCGGAGCACGGCGAGCACGAGCTCGATCTCCCGCATCAGGCTGTCGTAGCGGCGCCGGTCGTCCCGCCGTGCCTCCTCGACGCGGCGCCGGCCGTCGTCCCAGTGGTGCCGCGCGAGCTCGAGCTCCACGGTCAGGCAGTACAGCAGGTCGCCGGCCAGAGGGAAGGCAGCTCCGCGAGGATCCTGTCGCCGAGCTCGTAGCCGGGTCGTGCGAGCGCGAACGCCGCGTGCGCATGCAGGCACTTGAGGCTGCCGCCGCGCGTCGAGCCGCCGATGCCCGCGTCCAGCTCGGGCCGGATCGCGCGCTGCTCGGCATCGGCGCCGGCGAGGCTCGCCGCGAGCTTCGGGTCATCGCGCGCGGCGCGCGTGAACCGCTCGACGCCGCCCCTCGCCTCGAGCCTCGAGATCGCGGCAACGAGGCTCGGGCAGGTGACGTAGAACTGGGTCGGGAAGGGACGGCCGGACTCGTCGAGGGCGCGCTGCTCGGTGACGGCGGGCCGGCCGAAGGGGCAGCGAACGGCGACGCGCCCGAACGCCCGGGGCTCGCGGCCGAGCTGCCGCGCCACGAGCTCGCGGTCGGTCACGGCTCCGACGTTAGTGCTTCTTGCGCCAGGCGGCGATGCCCTTGACGATGAAGAGCCGCTCGCCGGGCTTCACGAGCCCGAGCCGCCGTGCCTCCGCGACGAACTGGTTGCCGGTCCCGGCCTGGGCGATCTGGCGCTGGAGGCGCGTGCGCTCGGCCCGCAGCGCGCGCACGTCGGCGCGGCTCGCCTCGAGCTGACCCTTCGCGTGGAGGTACGCGTGCGCGGGCTTCCAGTACAGGAAGGCAATGAGCACGAGCCCGCCGACCGCGAGCAAGCGGGCTCCCCCGAAGCGGACCATGGCCCCCGATTCGGCGGCGCGCGGCGGATCCCTACGCGCGCCCTTCGGGACGTGTCCCGTTGCCAAACGAGGGTGACAAACCCGTCACGGACCGTGCACAGGCTCGGATCGGACGAGAGCCGGGCGATCGTCGGCGTACGCGTTTCTCCTGCTCCGCGCAGCTTGCCGGGGTCGCGGTGCGTCGGCCAGCGGGTGTGTCACGGTTTCGTCACCCTTCCCAAACGAGGGTGACAAACCTGCGACGAACCGTCCACAGCGAGCAGGGAGCCGCGGTCGCCCGCGGCCCGAGCGTCAGGCGACGTCGACCTTGATCACGTTCGTCGAGCCCGGCAGGTTGACGGCCGTGCCGGCGGTGAGGACGACGCGATCCCCGGCGTCGACCGTCCCCGACGCGAGCGCGGAGGCGATCGACCGCGCCCAGAGATCCTCGACGTCGTGCGTCTGCGGCATCAGCACCGGCGTCACGCCCCACTCGAGCGCGAGCTGCTGCACGGAGGTCTGGTGGTGCGACAGCGCGACGATCGGCCGCCGCGGCCGCAGCCTCGCCACCGCCGACGCCGTCCGGCCCGTGAACGTCGGGACGAGAATCGCGCGGGCGCCGAGCGCTTCCGCGAGGTCGCACGCCGCGTTCGACATCGCCGTGCCGACCGTCGTCTCGTCACCCGGCTCGGGCATCTGGTGCCGGTAGCCCATCGACGGCTCGACCGCGCGCACGATCCGGTCCATCGTCGCCACCGCCTCCACCGGGTAGTTGCCGGTCGCGGTCTCGGCCGAGAGCATGACCGCCGAGGTGCCGTCGAGCACCGCATTGGCGACGTCGCTCGCCTCGGCCCGTGTCGGCTCGGCGTGCTCGATCATCGACTCGAGCATCTGCGTCGCCGTGATCACCGGCTTGCCCGCCTCGAGGCAGCGCAGGATGATCCGCTTCTGCAGGAGCGGCACGGTCGCCGCACCGATCTCGACCCCCAGGTCGCCCCGCGCGACCATCACCGCATCGGCCTCGTGGAGCACCTCGTCGAGCACCGCCACCGCCTCGGCCTTCTCGATCTTCGCAATCACCCGCGCCGCGGAGCCGTGCTGACGGATGATCTCGTGCAGGTCGCGGACGTCGGCTGCCGCCCGCACGAACGAGAGCGCCACGTAGTCGACGTTGAGCGACAGCGCGAATGCGAGGTCGTCGAGGTCCTTCTTGGTGAGCGACGGGATCGGGATCGGCACGCCCGGCAGGTTCACGCCCTTGTGGGACTTCACCTCGCCGCCGACGAGGACGCGGCAGCGTGCCCGGCCCTCGGCCACCTCCTCGACGCTGAGCCGCACGAGGCCGTCGTCGATCAGCACGTCGTGGCCGGGGCTCAGGACCTCCCCGATCACGGCCGGTGCGATCGGGAGCTCGCCGTCGATCGCGCGCTGGTCGCCGACGACGACCACCTCCTCGTCCTTCAGGAGCACGCGAGGGGCCGACAGGTCGCCGATCCGCAGCTTCGGCCCCTGGAGGTCGGCGATCACCGCGAGCGGCTTGCCCGTCTCCTCCTGCACGGCACGCACCAGCTCCGAGCTGACGGCGTGGTCGCGCTGGGTGCCGTGCGACAGGTTCAGGCGCACGGCGTCGACGCCCGCATCGACGAGCGTCTTCAGCGTGTCGTGGTTCGACGAGACCGGCCCGATCGTGGCCACGATCTTCGTTCTCCGACGGTCGGCCGCCATTTCGCGTCCAGAGTAGATGACTCGTCCTCGGGAACGAGGAGAAGATCGTCCCGGCCGACGACGACGTCGGCGCGGCTCCGGCGTACCGTACGGTCATGTTCATCGCGATCGGAAGTGCCGCACCGAACGTCGAGGCCGACGCCTACACGCGCGGCGAGGAACGGCGGCGGATCAGCCTTGCCGACTACCGTGGAGCGTGGCTCGTAGTCGCGTTCGGCGCCCGGCGTTTCGACGCCCGGGAGCTCGCCGAGCTCGAGGAGACGTTCGCGGCCGACGGCGCCGTCGTGCTCGCCACGACGCCGCACGATTGGCACGAGACGGCCGACCGCTACCGCGGCGATCGGGCGCGCTTCCCGTTGCTCACGAGCGTCGAGGAGACCCGGCGGATCACGATGATCGTCGACCCGGGCGGCGTGGTGCGCCACGTCGGGCTTCGGCGGACGGCCCGCGAGACCCTGGCCTCGCTGGAGCGCCTGCTGACGGCGAGCAGGCTCCGTTCCGCCGCGTGAGCATCGGCTCGACGGAGCTCACCAGGAGCAGAGGTGCCGGCTTCGCCGGTGCCGGAGCGGAGCCCTAAGCGCTGCGCGGGAAGGCGGCCCGGCCCGGGTAGCGCGCATCCGAGCCGAGCTCCTCCTCGATGCGCAGGAGCTGGTTGTATTTCGCGACGCGGTCCGAGCGGGCCGGCGCCCCGGTCTTGATCTGCCCCGTCCCGAGCGCAACCGCAAGATCGGCGATCGTCGCATCCTCGGTCTCGCCCGACCGGTGCGAGATCACGGCGGTGTAGCCGGCGTCGTGGGCGAGCCGGACGGCGTCCATCGTCTCGGTGAGCGTTCCGATCTGGTTCACCTTCACGAGGATCGAGTTGGCGACGCCGCGCTCGATCCCCTCCCGGAGGCGCTCCGGGTTGGTGACGAAGAGATCGTCGCCGACCAGCTGGACGCGGGCGCCGAGCTCGCTCGTGAGTCGCCCCCACGTGTCCCAGTCGTCCTCGGCGCAGCCGTCCTCGATCGAGACGATCGGGTAGCGCTCGACGAGCCCGGCCCAGTAGGCCGGCAGTGTCTCGCCCGTCTCGGTGCGGCCCTCGAAGCGGTAGACGCCGTCGGCGAACACCTCGCTCGTCGCCGGGTCGAGCGCGATCGCCACGCGGTCGCGATGTCCCGCGCGGTCGGCTGCCTCGAGGATCGCCTCGATCGCCGCCTCGCTGGAGTCGAGGTCGGGCGCGAACCCGCCCTCGTCGCCGACTCCGGTCGACAGCCCGCGGTCGTGGAGCAGGCCCTTGAGCGCGTGGTAGGTCTCGGCGCCGATGCGCAGGCCCTCCGCGAACGACGAGGCGCCGACAGGCACGACCATGAACTCCTGGAGGTCGATCGAGTTGTCGGCGTGCACCCCCCCGTTGATCACGTTCATCATCGGCACCGGCAGGGTGTGCGCGCGCTCGCCGCCGAGATGCCGCCACAGCGGCTGGCCCGCGTCGGCGGCGGCCGCCTTCGCGGCGGCGAGCGAGACGCCGAGGATCGCGTTCGCGCCCAGCCGGCCCTTGTTCGGCGTACCGTCGAGCTCGATCAGCATCCGGTCGAGCGCCTCCTGGTCCCGCACGTCGGCGCGGCGCACGGCCTCGACGATCTCGCCGTTCACGTTCGCGACGGCGTCGTCCACGCCCTTCCCGCTCCACCTCGCTCCGCCGTCGCGAAGCTCGACCGCCTCGTGCACGCCCGTCGACGCGCCGGACGGCACGGCCGCACGGCCGCGCGCGCCCGACTCGAGCTCGACGTCCACCTCCACCGTCGGGTTCCCGCGCGAGTCGACGATTTGCCGACCCACGACCGCTGCGATCCTCGTCACGCGCCCGCCTCCTCGGTCTTTGCCCTGTCGTAGTAGTCATCCTGTTCCGCGAGCGGAAGCAGCTTCCACTCGGACCCGTCGGCGGCCGCGATCTGCTCGGCGAGCTCCACCCTGCGCCTGAAGCGCTTTGATGCCGTCCGCAGCTCGAGCTCGGGGTCGACGTTGAGCCGGCGTGCGACGTTGACGAGCGCGAAGAGCACGTCGCCGAGCTCGGCGGCGACACGCGGCTCCGGCTCGTGCTCCGCGCTCGGTTCCTCGGCCGGCAGCTCGGCGCGAAGCTCGCGCAGCTCGTCCCCGAGGTCGGCGAGCGCACCGGCGAGGTCGGGGTACTCGAAGCCGACGCTCGTCGCGCGCCGCTGCAGCTTCCGCGCATAGAGCAGCGCCGGAAGGCTCTCGGGCACGTCGTGGAAGATCCCCTCACGCCCTTCCTGCTCGACTTTCAGCTCGTCCCACCGCGAGCGCACCGCGCCTGCGCTCGCAGCCTCGGCGTCGCCGAAGACGTGCGGATGCCGCTGCACGAGCTTCGCGTGCAGCGCTCGGATCACCTGCTCGAGGTCGCCGCTGCCGCGTTCCTGGAGCAGCAGCGCGAGGAACACGCACTGGAAGAGAAGGTCGCCGAGCTCGTCGAGGAGCTTGGCGTCGTCGTCGGCGAAGGCAGCGTCGGCTACCTCGTATGCCTCCTCGACGGTGTGCGGCACGATCGTGCGCGCAGTCTGCTCGCGGTCCCATGGACAGTCGCGCCGAAGTCGCTCGGTCAGTTGCTGGAGCTCGACGAGCGCATCGGCGAGTGACACGCCGAGAACCTAGCGGGCGCGCTAGCCGGTGGTCGTCGCGTTCGTCGACGCGGGCGGCGCGCACGGATCCGGGCTCGGCTGGTACCCGGTCTGGTACGAGATCTTCGAGCCCTTGCAGAAGCTCTTCTGCAGGTCGCTCGCCCAGTTGTTCACGGCCGTCGTCTTCTTCTGGCCGAGCAGCGTCTGCTTGATCGACGAGGTGACCTTGGCCTCGGGCGTGATGCTCTTCGGCTTGACCTTCGACGTCGGCTCCATCACGAACCAGCCGTACTGCGCGCTGTGGATCGGCTTCTGCACCTGGTTGATCGGCGCCGCGAAGAGCAGCTTGTCGAACGCCGCGACGGTCTGGCCCTTGGTGAAGCTGCTCTGGCCGCAGGTTCCCTTCGAGCTCGGATCGAGCGAGTACTTCTTCGCCAGCGTGCACCAGGTCTTGCTCGTGCCGCTCTTCAGCTGGTTGTACAGCTGGTCGGCCGTCGGCTTCGACTTGACGAGGATGTAGCGCACGCTCCGCGACTCGGGCGTCGCGTACGACTGAGAATGAGACTTGTAATAGTCGTGCACCTCGGCGTCGGACACCTGGATGTTCCCGGTGACCTTGTTCTGGAGCGCCTCGGCGATCAGCTGCTGCTTGATCGACTGGCGCACCTGCGCCTCGGTGAGCTGCTCCTTCTTGAGCTGCGCGAGGTACTTCTTCTGGTCGCCGCCGAAGTACTGCTTCTTGATCGACGTGAGCCGATTCGAGATCTGCTGGTCGGAGACCGTGATGCCCTCAGCCTTGGCGCGCTGCTCGCGCTCGGACTCCTGCACCAGCAGGTCGATCACCTCGGTCTTGACCGCCTCGAAGGCCGTCGTCCCCTCCTTCGGGAACGTCCGGCCGTTCTGCTTGAACGACAGCTTCGCCTGGGCGAGCAGCTGGTTGTACTGCTCCTGGGTGATGTGCTGGTCTCCGACGACCGCCACGTCGCCGCTCGAGAGCGACGCGCTCGAGCCGCCGCCGCACGCCGCGAGCAGCGCCGCGCCGGCGAGAAGAAACGCGATTCGGAGGATGTACTTCTGCATAGAAAAGCGCCGTCTAGGCCGCCCGGCGCGCCGCCAGCATAGCATCGACCAAATCGAGCGCCCCCTTGAATTCACCGTGCCTTAATGACACTTCACGGGTTCCTGAGGAGTACACCGCGGTGTCGACCAGGGACCGCAATTCGCGCAGTTCCGTCGACCCGAGGATGACCGGCCCGACCGACGCACGGCCCCCCCGGAAGATCAGGTAGTCGGCACCGAGGCGGGCGAGCTTGAGCTTCGCATCCTGGATCGCGAACAGGTTCGAGACGGGCTCGGGCATCGGCCCGTACCGGTCCTCGGTGCCCACCCGGAGCTCGTGCAGCTCGTCCTCCGACTCGGTGAGGGCGATCCGCCGGTGCAGGTCGATCTTCAGCGCCTCGGCGGCGATGTACCCGGCGGGAACATAGGCGTCGACGCGCACGTCGACGCGCACCGGGCGAGCCGCCACGCGACGCTGTCCGCTCAGCTCCGCGACCGCCTCGTGGAGCATCTCGACGTACAGCTCGAAGCCCAGCGCGGCGACGTGACCGGACTGCTCGGCGCCGAGCAGGTCGCCGGCCCCGCGGATCTCGAGGTCGCGCATCGCGATCGCGAAGCCCGCGCCGAGCTCCGTGTGGTCGGCGAGGGTCGCCAGGCGGGCACGGGATTCCGGCGTGAGCTCCGACTGGTCGGGATAGAAGAGGTACGCGTGCGCGAGCAGGTCGCTCCGCCCGACGCGGCCGCGGATCTGGTAGAGCTGCGCGAGCCCGAGCAGGTCGGCCCGCTCGACGACGAGCGTGTTCGCCTGCGGGATGTCGAGCCCGGACTCGATGATCGTCGTAGAGACGAGCACGTCGGCGTCGCCTGCCAGGAACGTGAGCATCTTGTCCTCGAGCTCACGCTCGCGCATCTGCCCGTGCGCGACCAGGAAGCGCAGGCCGGGGCACAGCTGCCGCAGTTTCTCGGCGGCCTCGTCGATCGTCTCGACGCGGTTGTGCAGGTAGAACGCCTGGCCGTTTCGCGCCACCTCACGTTCGAGCGCCTGCTTGATCAGCTCGTCGTCGATCTCGCCGACGAACGTGCGGATCGGGCGGCGGCCCTCGGGAGGCGTCTCGATCACCGAGATGTCACGGAGGCCGGAGAGCGACATGTGGAGCGTTCGCGGGATCGGTGTCGCCGACAGCGCGAGCACGTCCACCTCGAGTCGGAGCGACCGGAGGAGCTCCTTCTGCGCCACGCCGAAGCGCTGCTCCTCGTCGACGATCACCAGGCCGAGCTCCTTCGGGATCACGTCGCGCGACAGGACGCGGTGCGTTCCGATCAGCACCTCGACTTTGCCGTCGGCGAACTCGGCGAGCACGCGCTTGACGTCCGCGGGCCTGCGGAAGCGCGAGACCATCTCGACGCGGACGGGGAAGTCGCGGTAGCGCTCCCTGAACGTGTTCCAGTGCTGCTGCGCGAGCACCGTCGTCGGGACGAGCATGAGGATCTGCTTGCCGGAGACGGCGACTGCGAACGCGGCGCGCAGGGCCACCTCGGTCTTGCCGAACCCGACGTCGCCGCAGACGAGGCGATCCATCGGGCGTGGCGCCTCCAGGTCCTCCATGACCGCCTCGATCGCGGTGCGCTGGTCCTCGGTCTCGCGGTAGGGAAACTCGGCCTCGAGCTGCTCGAGCCACTCGCTCTCGACGTCGTACGCCACGCCGGGCTGCGTCTGCCGCTGCGCGTAGAGCTGCAGCAGGTCGCCCGCGAGCTCGCGCAGGTGCTCCCGTGCGCGCGACTTCAGGTTGTCCCACGCCTTGCCGCCGAGCTTCGAGAGGGCCGGAGCGCGCGCGTCGGCGCCGATGTAGCGGCTCACCTTCCCGATCTGCTCGTGCGGGACGTAGACGCGGTCGTCGCCGCGGAACGCGAGCAGCAGGTAGTCGCGCGTGACGCCGGCGACCTCCTTCGTCTCGAAGCCGAGCAGCTGGGCGACGCCGTGGTCCTCGTGCACGACGTAATCGCTCGTGCGGAGGTCGGAGAAGCTCTGGAGCGCACGTCCCGGCGCGGCCGCAGCACGCGACGGCTTCTTGCGGAACACCTGCGTGTCCGGGAGCAGCGCGACGCCCAGGTCCCGCCAGACGAACCCGCGCCGCGCGGGCGAGACGGCGAACGACAGACCGGCGGGGCCGTCGCCCGGCTCGAGCATCGTCGCGGAGACGCGCCGCAGCAGCTGCTGCTGGCGGAGCGCCTCGCCCCGGTGCGGGAACGTGACGACGACGTCCAGCTCCTGGCGCAGGAGGCCGCCGAGCTCGTTCTCGGCCTCGGACAGTCCGCGTGCGGCGAGCGCGGGCCGCTGCGCGTCGAAGCTGAACCGCTGGCCCTGCGGCAGCGAGCCGACCTCCGCGGCGCCGTCGAGCGCGATCGCGGGCAGCCCCTCCTCCGCCCAGACCGCGAGCACCTCATCGAGCTGCCACACGACGTCGGGCCGGCAGGCAAGCGGCGGCACGAGATCGCCGGGGACGGGTACGGGAGCGCCCTCGTCCTCCGCGCCGAGATCCGGCTCGAGCAGCTCGCGGCGCCGCTCGGCCGCAGGAAAGACGACCGCCTCGTCGACCTGCCGCAACGCGCGCTGCGTGAACGGCGAGAACACCCGGATCTGCTCGATCTCGTCGCCGAACAACTCGATGCGCAGCGGCTCGCGCCCCGTCGTCCCGAAGACGTCGACGAGTCCGCCGCGGACGGCGAACTGGCCGCGCTCCTCGACGCGTTCGACGCGCTCGTACCCGGCGGACGACAGATGCTCGGCGAGGCTCTCGAGGCCGGGCTCGTCGCCGCGCGCCACGCGGAGCGCCGCGGGCCGTGCAGCCGGCGGCGGCAGTCCCTCGGCGACGGCGACGGCCGACGCGCAGACCAGGCCGCCGCGCTCGAGCACCTCGAGCGCCCGCGCCCGCTCGCCGACGAGGTGCGGCGGCGGCTCGAGGCCCGAGCCGAAGTGGACGCCGCGCGACGGGAAGAGCGCCACCGCCTCGTCGCCTAGGAACCAGCCCGCGGCCTCGGCCGTGTCGCGTGCATCGGCGTCTTCCGGCAGGAGCACGACGAGCCCGCGACCGAGCTCGATGTGGAGCGCGGCGAGGACGAGCGGCAGGATCGGCTCCGACACGCGCGCGCGCTCCGGGAACGCGGCAGCGTACTCCTGCAGCCGCTCCTCGTTCCGGAGCCGCTCGACGAGCCCCGAGAGCATCGTCGGCACGACGGTCGTCAATTCACCTTCCGCTGTGCCGCCTCGAGCCCGTCGGCGTCGAGCGCCTCGACCGCGTCGGCGGCACGGCTCACGATCGACTCTGCGTCCTCGTGCGGAGCGAAGTCCGACAGCACCCAGTCGGCGAGCTTGCGCGGGTCGCCGCGCTCCGGCCTCCCCACGCCGACGCGAAGGCGCAGGAACCCGGCGCCGCCGAGCCCACCAGCGACCGAGCGCAGCCCGTTGTGTCCCGCGAGGCCGCCGCCGTGCCGCAGCTGCAGCCGCCCCAGTTCGAGGTCGCTCTCGTCGTGGACGACGAGCACGGCGTCGGGCTCGATCTTGTAGAAGCGCGCGGCAGCCTGGACGGAGCGCCCGGAGTCGTTCATGTACGTCTCGGGCTTCAGCAGCGCGACCTTGTGGCCGTCGATGCGCACCTCGGCGATGCGGCCGTTGAACTTCGAGCGCCAGCTCCCGTCGTGCCTGCGCGCGAGCTCGTCCACGACGAGCCGGCCGACGTTGTGGCGGTTGTGTGCGTACTCGCTGCCGGGGTTGCCCAGTCCGGCGACGAGCAGATCGAGCGAGGTGCCCTGACGGCGCGGCCAGAGCCGCATCAAGTCTCTAGCTCTCGGCGTCGCCGTCGCTCTCGGCGGCGGCCTCGGCTTCGGCTTCGGGCTCCGCGCCGGGCTCGGCGGCCTCGCCCTCGGCGGGTGCCTCTTCCTCGGGCTCCTCGACGCGGGTCGCGTGCGTGACGCTCGCGAGCACGGTGTCCGGGTCGTCGAGCAGCCTGACGCCCTCGGGGACGTCCAGCGCGTCGAGACGCGCCGTGTCGCCGATCCCGAGCGTCGACACGTCGAGATCGAGATGCTGAGGCACCTCCATCGGTAGCGCCTCGACGTTCACCTCGATCGTCACCTGGGAGAGCACGCCGCCTTCCTTGACGCCGACCGCCTCCCCGACGAGCGCGACCGGCACGGTCGCGTGGATCGGCTGGTCGAGGCGAACCTCCTGCAGGTCGACGTGCGTGATCACGCCGCGGACGGCGTCGCGCTGGAACTCCTTGAGTACCGACGGATGTGCTTTCCCCGCGTCGTCGACGACCACGTCGAGCACCGCATTCAGCCCGCCGTCGGTCGTCAACGCGGCGCGCAGGTCGCGCTCGGGGACGGTGATCGCCACGGGCCGCTCGCGGCCGTAGAGGATCCCGGGCACGAGCCCCTGCCGGCGCAGCCGGCGGGACTCGGCGGAGCCGAGCACGTCCCGGTGCGAGACCGGCAGTTGATGGCGCTCCGACGGCACGGCCGCCCATATTAGCTTGGGGGAAGAACCTGCGGTTCTCCCCCCAATGCCCCTCTCTCCCTGTTCGCGCGCCAACGCGACCCGCGCCTGACCTCTCGCCGAGCCAAGCTCGGCTTCGGTCTCGACGGTCACCGTCACCCTCACAGTTCCGTCGTACGAATGCTCACCGTTGCGGCCGGAGCCGGGCTTTGCCCGGCGGGAGACCAATAGCGCGTTGCACGGACGTGCGCCAAGGGAGAGAGGGGCCTTGGGGAGAGAACCGTCGGTTCTCTCCCCGACTAAAAGAGTTGATTCTCGCCGCCGAAGATGGCGCTGACCGAGTCGTCGGCGAAGACGTTCATGATCGTCTCGGCGAGCAGCGGGGCGACGGTCAGCACCGTCAGGTTCTCGGGCTTCGCGATCGGATCGATCGGGACGGTGTCGGTGACGACGATCCCCTCGATCCCGGCATCGGCGAAGCGCTCGAGCGCGCCGCCGCAGAACAGGCCGTGGGTCGCGAACACCCAGACGTCCTCGACGCCGTGCTGCCTGAGGGCGTTGACGTTCGCGAGCAGCGTGCCGCCGGTCATGATCACGTCGTCCCCGAGGACGGCCTTCTTGCCGCGCACGCGGCCGGTGATCTCGGTCACCTCGGCGACGTCGTGGGCCGGGCGCGTCTTGTGCATCAGCGCGAACCCCGCGTCGATCATCTCGGCGAACCGCACGGCCATCTTCGCGCGCCCTGCGTCGGGCGACACCGAGACGACGTCGTCCCCGGTGAGCCCGAGATCGCGGAAGTGCCGAGCGAAGAGCGGCAGCGCGGTCATGTGGTCGACCGGGATGGTGAAGAACCCCTGGATCTGGCCGGCGTGGAGGTCCATCGTCAGCACCCGGTCGGCGCCGGCCAGCTGGAGCATGTCGGCGATCAGCCGCGCCGAGATCGGCTCGCGCGGCTTCGCCTTCCGGTCCTGGCGGGCGTAGGGGAAGAGCGGAATGACGGCAGTGATCCGCTTCGCCGACGCCAGTTTGGCCGCCTGGATCATGAAGACGAGCTCCATCACGTTTCGGTCGACCGGCGCACAGCCGGTCTGCACGAGGAAGACGTCGGCGCCGCGGATCGACTCGTCGTAGCGGCAATACGTCTCGCCGTTCGCGAACGTGCCGAGGTCGATCTCGCCGAGCTCGACGCCGAACTGCTCGACGATCCGCTCCGCGAGCGCAGGATGCGAGCGGCCGCTGAACACCATCAGCCGCTTCCGCGGCCCGCGCTCGAGCCAGTGGCCGGGGGCAGGCTGCGTCACGGGCTCGAGCGCCTCGAGGCCCGGGAGGGCAAGCTCACTCGTCGCGCTGCTTCCGGGCTGCATACCCCTCCTTGTTCTCCTGCCGCTGCCTCGCGATCGCGAGTGCCCCGGCCGGAACATCTTTCGTGATCACCGATCCGGCGGCAATCCATGCGCCGTCACCCACCTCCACTGGAGCGACGAACCCATTGTGAATCGCGGTTCTGACGTTGCCGCCGATCGTCGTCCTCTTCTTCGGCTCGCCGGGGCGATGGCTGTAGTTCGCGGTGATGTTGCCGGCGCCGATGTTCGTGTCCGGGCCGATGTCGGCATCGCCGATGTACGAGAGGTGCGGGACCTTCGTGCGGTCACCGATGCGCGAGTTCTTGATCTCCACGTAGGTGCCTGCCTTCGAGGACTCGCCGAGGGTCGTTCCGGGGCGAAGGTAACAGAACGGCCCGACGACGGCTCGCGCGCCGATCTCGCTGTCCACCGCGACCGTGTGCGGACGGATCTCGGCCCCTTCGCCGACGCGCGTGCGGCCGCGCAGCACGGTGAACGGGTCGACCGTGACGTCTCGGCCGATCTCGACCGTCGGGTCGATCCACGTGCTCGACGGGTCGACGATCGTCACGCCGGCCAGCATGTGGCGTTCGTTGATCCGGTCGCGCAGCACCCCCCCGGCGACCGCGAGCTCGACCCGCGTGTTCACGCCCTCGGCCTCGTCGGGATCCGGCGCGAGGTGCGCGGATACGAGCGCTCCGTCGCCGGTGAGCACGCCGATCGCATCGGTGAGGTACAGCTCGCCCTGCGCGTTCTTCGGCTGCAGCCGCTCGAGCGCCGGCCAGAGCGCGTCCGAACGGAAGACGTAGATCGACGAATTGATCTCGTCGAGCTCGAGCTCGTCGGTGGTCGCATCCGTGCCCTCCGCGATCCGGATCACCGAACCGTCGTCACCGCGGACGATCCGCCCGTAGAGGCGGGGATCGGATGGCTTCGCGGTGAGGATCGTCGCCGCGGCACGGGTCGAGCGGTGCGTGTCGACGAGCGCCTCGAGCAGCTCCGGCGTCAGCAGCGGCGTGTCGCCGGAGAGCACGAGCACATCGCCGTCGTGTCCGGCGAGCGCCTCGCGCGCCGACCGCGCAGCGTCGCCCGTCCCGAGGGGCTCCGCCTGCACCGCGACGGTGACGTCCTGGTCGCCGAACGCATCGCGGCCCGTCGGCGAGGCGACGACGACGATCGGCTCCGACCCGGTCGCGGCGGCGCTCGCGATCACCCAGTCGACGAGCCGCCGGCCGAGGATCGGGTGGAAGTGCTTCGGCACGGACGAGCGCATCCGGGTGCCGAGGCCTCCGGCCATGATCAGGGCTGCGAGCGGCGGGTCGGGCATGTCGTCGCCAGGTCAGCGAGATGGCTGGGGCGCCAGGATTCGAACCTGGGATCGCGGGACCAAAACCCGCTGCCTTACCGCTTGGCTACGCCCCACTGCGCCCCGAGTATAGGTGTGGGTCTACCGGCGCTCGGTGAACAGGAAGACCAGCGCGACCACGGCGAGCAGGGCGACGACGGCGATCGCCACCGCCTTGACGAGCCCGAGCGCGAGCGGCACACAGAGCACGATCAGCTGCGACGCAGCCAGTATCCACGTGACCTCGCGCACGACGTCCGAGCGGCTGCCGCGGCCCAGGAACCACCAGAGGGCGCTCGCGATTGCAGCGAAGAGGAATGCCTCCCACCAGCCGAGCACGCCGATCAGATACAGCAGCCCCTCGAATGCGGCGACCCCGAGGGTGATCTTCAGACGCTGCTGGCGAAACCAGCGGCCGGTGCGGGTCGAGCCGTGCTCGATCGCATAGGACATCTCGCGGTCCACGCTACCACGCTGGTTCGGTGACCCAGCAGTCGCCGAGATGCCCTGATGCGGCCCGCGCACGGTCCGCGGCGGACCGCTCCTCGAAGAGCGCGTAGACGACCGGTCCGGCACCGCTCACGTCGGCGCGGAAGGCGCCGAGCTCGAGCAGCGTCCCGGTCAGGGGTGAGCTTGCGAGGTCGTTCGGCGGCAGCCCGGAGAGGTCCGCGGCCTCCGAAGCGCGCGCGACCGTGTCGCGCAGCGTCTGCGCGCGCGCCGCGAACCCGTCCCCGCCGCCGCGCGCGTCGAACGCGTCGTACACCGCGCCGGTCGAGGTCTTCCGGGCGCCGTCGGGCAGCAGCAGAAGCACGACGAAGTCCTGCGGCAAGCTGAGCGGCTCGAACGTCGCACCGACGCCGCTTCCGAGCTGCGGCCCTTCGACGAGGAAGAAAGGGACGTCGGCGCCGAGGCGCAGGGCGAGCTCGCGCAGCCGGGCGTCGTCGAGCGGCCGCTCGAGCTGCGCGTTGCCGAGCCGCAGCGCCGCCGCGGCGTCGGAGCTGCCGCCGCCGAGCCCCGCCGCCACCGGAACGTGCTTCTCGATCTCTGCGCGCCAGCCGTGTGGGGCGTCGAGCGACGCCAGCGCGGCGGCGACGAGCGTGTCGTCGGCGAACCCCTCGACCGTCGTCGCCGGCGCGGGCTCGACGGCGATCGTGTCGGCGAGCGCGACGCGCTGGTAGACGGTGAGCAGCTCGTGCATGCCGTCGTCCCGACGGGGCCCGACGACCAGCGACAGGTTGATCTTCGCCGGCGCCGACGCGATCATGCGAGCGCCTCCGCGAGCGCGACGAACTCGCCCGGGGCGAGCTCCTCCGCCCGCGCGCCGTCGCGACGGCCGATCGCGGCAAGCGCGGCGACCGCCTGCTGCCGTGACGCGACCCC
Organism: Gaiellaceae bacterium; assembly: GCA_036376615.1. GTDB lineage: Bacteria > Actinomycetota > Thermoleophilia > Gaiellales > Gaiellaceae > PALSA-600. The sequence continues at coordinate 13,797 of DASUZZ010000010.1, read as the reverse complement.
GGCGAGCGCTACCGCGTTCGCGAGCGTCTTCCTGCGGTGCGAGAAGGCGGCCTCGACCACGCGCTTCACCTGCGGCCCCGCTCCGGCGCCGGTGCGCCGGAAGGCGACGAGCGCCGACTCGACATTCGGGCGCGGACGGAACACCTCGCGCGACACGGGATGAAAGCCGGTGCGTGTCACCGCCAGCTGGATGAGCACCGAGACTGCACCGTACGCCTTCGTCGACGGCTCGGCGAAGAAGCGGTCGGCGACCTCGCGCTGCACCATCACGCACCACAGGTCGAGCGGCTCGAACGAGAGGCTCTCGACGACGAGCGGCGTCGCGATGTTGTACGGCAGGTTCGCGACGAGCTTGCGTGGGCTCGGCTCCAGCTGCGACGGGTCGACGGCGAGCGCATCGCCCCAGTGGATCACCGCGCGCGGGATCCCGGCGAGCTCGCCCTCGAGGCGCCGGTCGACCTCGACCGCGTGCACCAGGGCGACGCGCTCAGCGAGGAAGCGGGTGAGCACACCGAGGCCGGGGCCGACCTCGAGCACGACGTCCTCCGGCGCGAGCGACGCGAGCCGCTCGATCACGCCGAGGATGTTGGCGTCGGCGAGGAAGTGCTGGCCCAGTGCCTTCCGGGGGCGGACGCTCACAGCGCAAAGACGGCGTCGGCGTTCGCGTCGACCCGCGCGACGAGCGCGTCGAGCTCGACGCCGCGAGCCTCCGCGAGCGCGCGATACGTATGGACGACGAACGCGGGCTCGTTGCGGCGTCCCCGGACCGGCTGGGGCGCGAGGTACGGGCTGTCCGTCTCCGCGAGCAGCCGGTCGGACGCCACCGCGCGTGCGGAGGAACGCAGGTCGTACGCGTTCTTGTAGGTGACGTTCCCGGCGAAGGAGACGTACCAGCCGCGCCGCGACGCCTCGGCGAGCAGCGGCGGCGACGAGAAGCAGTGGAGGACGACCGCTCCATCGTGGGCACGCAACATCTCCAGCGTGTCGTCGTCGGCGGCGCGGGTGTGGATCACGACGGGCTTCCCCCACTCGGCCGCGAGCCCGAGCTGCGCCTCGAAGAGCCAGCGCTGCGCATCGCGCGGCGCATAGTCCCGGAAGTGGTCGAGGCCCGTCTCGCCGACGGCGACGACCCTGGGATGGGACAGCAGCGCACGCAGCTCGTCGACGTCGGCCTCGCGCGCGGTTCCCGCCTCGTGCGGATGGATGCCGAGCGCGGCGTACACCCCGTCCTCGGCGTCGGCGAGCGCCAGCACACCGTGCGCGTCGGCCACCGTCGTCGCGACGGCGACGATGCGAGTCACGCCGGCCGCGCGCGCGCGGTCGAGCACCTCGGCCGCGTCCTCGCCGAGGTGCGCGTGGGTGTCGATCACGCGCCGGCGCCGTCGGCGGCCATGCGGCGGAGCTCCTCCTCGACGATCGACTCGTCGAGCTTCCGGAAGAGCGGCTTCGGCTCGCGAAGCTCCTGGCCCGGCAGCAGCTCACTCGGCGACCAGCTCCCCACCCAGCCCGAGTAGTCGCCGGTCAGGATCTCGTGCGTGTCGGCTCCGTCGCCGACGGTGCGGAACTCGAGCGGGCCGGCGATCCAGCCGTCGTAGCCGAGCAGCTCGTGCACGAGCTGCGAGGTGTGTGGCAGGAACGGCGTGAAGATCGTCTTCAGGCTGTCGACCGCGCGCAGCGAGACGTAGAGGACGGTTCCCGCACGGGCTCGATCGGTCTTCACGAGCGCCCACGGGGCCTGGTCGGAGAGGTACTGGTTCACCTGCGAGGCGAGCCGCATCGCCTCTCCGAGGGCTGCCCGGAACCGCCCGTGCTCGATGTGGTCGCCGACGGCGGCGAAACCCCCGTCGACCGTCGCGAGTAGCGCCTCGTCGGCCGGCTCGAGCGAGCCCGGCTCGGGCACCGCGCCGAAGTTGCGGTGCGCGTTCGTCACGGTCCGGTTGACGAGGTTGCCCCAGTTGGCGAGCAGCTCGTCGTTGGTGCGGCGGACGAAATCGGCCCACGTGAAGTCGGCGTCCTGCGTCTCGGGGCTCGCGGCGACCAGGTAGTACCGCAGCGGGTCCGGCTCGTAGCGCTCGAGGAAGTCGCCCAGGAGGATCCCCTGGGACCGGCTCGACGAGAACTTCTTGTTCTCCATCGTCAGGTACTCCGTCGCGAACACGTCGTCCGGCAGGTGCAGGGGCCGGCCGGCGCCGACTTCGCCGCCGCCCTCGTAGCCGAGCAGGATCGACGGCCAGATCACGGTGTGGAAGACGATGTTGTCCTTCCCCTGGAAGTACGCGTGCAACGTGTCCTCGGTCTGCCACCACTCGCGCCAGCGATCGGGGTCGTCCTGGAGCGAGGCCCACTCGATGCTCGCCGAGAGGTAGCCGATCACGGCGTCGAACCAGACGTAGATGCGCTTGTTCGGATCGTCGGCGTAGCCAGGAACCGGAATGGGCACGCCCCAGTCGAGGTCGCGGGTGATCGGCCGCGGCCGGATCTCGTCGAGCAGGCCGAGCGAGAAGTTGCGGACGTTCGGCCGCCACGCGTCGTGGCCCCGGATCCACCCGCGGAGCGTCTCGGCGAAGCGCGGCAGGTCGAGGAAGAGGTGCTTCGTCTCGCGGAACTCCGGCACCGAGCCGTCGATCTTCGAGTGCGGGTCGATCAGGTCGGTCGGGTCGAGCTGGTTGCCGCAGTTGTCGCACTGGTCGCCGCGCGCCTGCGGGTAGCCGCAGATCGGGCAGGTCCCCTCGATGTACCGGTCGGGGAGCGTGTGGCCGGTCGTCGGCGAGAACGAAACGAGCTGCGCGCGTTCGAAGATCGCCCCGTGCGCGTACAGCGTCGCGAACAGATCCTGCGTGACGCGCTCGTGGTTGCGGGTGGTGGTGCGCGTGAAGCAGTCGTACGTAAAGCCGAGCTTGCGGAAGTCCTCGCGATGCGCAGCGTTGTAGAAGTCGGCCACCTCACGGTAGGACTTCCCCTCTCTGTCGGCGGCCACCATCACGGGCGTGCCGTGCTCGTCCGTCCCACTCACCGCGAGCACGTCGTCTCCCTTGAGCCGGTGGTAGCGCGCGAACACGTCGAACGGCACGTACGCCGCTGCGTGCCCAAGGTGCCGGAACCCCGCCGCATACGGCCACGCAGGCGCCACCAGGACCTTCTTCGGGCCGCTCGACACTGGCGGCAATCATACGAACGGGTCTCGCCGCCTCACTCCGTCGCCGCCGGAGCACCACGCAGCCGAACAGCGCACACGCGACCAGCGTCGCCGCCCCGAGCCCGAGCGCGGGGACGGGCACTGTCCGGCGCGTGGCCGGGACGGCCGTCGCCGGCGGCTGCGGAGCACGCACCGGGACGGTCGAGCGGTCGCGCGGGTCGGCTGCGAGGGGCGCGAACGCAGCGGGCGGCGGCGTCGCACGCGGCACGGGCTCCCGCCGCGCGGGCGCCGGTCGCCGGGACACCGTCACCGGGCGCGTCGCGCGAGCGACCGGCGTCGCCGGCGCGGGAATGCGCGGCCGTACGTCGGCCCGATGCGACGCGGCCGCGCGCACGCGGGCGGCAGGGCGCACCACGGGCGGGCTCGTCCCCTCCGGGCCGGGCGCCCGAGCAGCCGGGACGACGACCGGCCTCGCGGAGCGGGCAGCGCGCACGGCTCGTGGTGTCGCGACGGCGCGGTTCCGCGGAACCGCCGCGACCGGCGGTGCGTGCGCGGCCGTCGTCGCCGACGCAGGCGCGATCGCGCCGGAGACCGGCCCCGTTGTGTCTCCGGGCACCGTCGCGGCCGGTTGCCCGGCGGGCGGGACGGCGACGGGCGGCGTCGCCGGGACGGCCGGTGGAGCCTCCGGTGCCGGGGCGACCGCCGGGGCCGCAGGCGCGGGCGCCGGAGCGGGCGCAGGCGGCACGGGAGGCGCGGGCGCCGTCCGCGGGGGCAGGAGCGAACCCGGGTCGAGGTAGCCCTGGTCGTCGGCGGCGAGGCGGATGCCGAGGTGGACGTACGGCACCGCCACCTCCGCGTCGCCGCTCGGCCCGATCGTGCCCACCGCGCCGCCCTCGCCGACGGTCGTGCCCTTCGCGACGAGGAGCGTGCCGAGATGCGTGAGCGTGACGGCATAGCCGTCGGGCGTGAGGATCGTGACGCTCTTGCCGGAGGAAGGGACCGTCCCGGCGAACGAGACGGAGCCTTCCTCCGGCGCCACGACCGTCGCTCCGGCATCGCCGGCGACGTCGATGCCGCGGTGCTGCCCGGCGTCGTAGGGATGCGCCGGGTCGAAGGAGTACGCCTGCACCACGTCGCCGCTCGCCGGCCACGTCCAGGCGGCGGCGCCGTGGGCGAGGACGAGCGAGGCCAGCGCGACCAGCGGCAGCGAGAATCGCATGAGCACCTCCCGGGCGAGTGTTGTCAGATCGGAGAACGTCTGTTCGCACGCACGGTAGGCGCAGGCCGCACACGGCGTCAAGCGAGTTCACGAAGTTGTCACAGAGTGCCGCGGTAGAGCTCGTTGCGCGGCGTGCCGGTCAGCCGCGCGACGACCTCGGCGGCCGCCCCGCGCGGGGCGCCCGCCGCCACGAGCTCCCGCACGGCCGCAAGGGCGTCGGCAGGGTCGGACCTCGGCGCCGCCGACCCGAGGACGAGCGTGATCTCGCCCTTCACCGGGCCGGCGAAGCGCTCGGCGAGCTCCGCGGCGGTGCCGTGCACCACCTCCTCGTAGCGCTTCGTCAGCTCGCGGCACACCACCACCGTTCGTGCGGGGTCGTGGCGCGCCAGCGAGCGGAGCGTTGCGGCGAGGCGGCGCGGCGACTCGTAGGCGACGATCGCCCCCTCCCACGCCGCGAGCGACTCCCACAGCCGATCGCGCTCGACATCCCGCCGCGGCAGGAACCCAACGAACATGAACCGCGTCTCGTCGAGGCCACTCGCGACCAGTGCGGTGGTTGCAGCCGAAGGACCGGGCAGGACGGTGACGGCGACGCCCGCGTCGCGCGCCGCGCGCACCAGCCGCATGCCGGGATCGGAGATGCCCGGGAGTCCGGCGTCGGACACGAGTGTGATTCGCTCGCCGGACTCGAGGCGGGGCAGCACCTCGCGGAGCCGGGCCTCCTCGTTGTGCGCCTGGTAGGAGAGCAGCTTCGCCCGGATGTCGTGGCGCTCGAGCAGCGTGCGCGTGTGGCGCGTGTCCTCGGCAAGGACGAGGTCGGCATCACGCAGCTCGGCGAGGACGCGCAGGGTGACGTCCTCGAGGTTTCCGATCGGCGTCGCGCAGATTGCGAGCGGCACGGCGCGCGCGGTCAGTCCAGCGTCTCGACCGCGATGAGCGCGGCCCCGATGACGCCCGCCGAGGCGCCGAGCTCCGCACGCTCGATCTCGAGCTGCTGGCCCGCGGGCGCGAGCGCCTCGGTGAGCACGGCGAGCCGCGCGCTCGGGAGCAGCAGCTCGAACGCGCCGACCCCGAAGCCGCCGCCGATCACGATCCGCTCCGCGCCGAAGATGTTGACGAGCGAGCCCATCGCGACCCCGAGGTGGTACCCGACCTGCTCGAGGACGGGGTTTCGGTCGTCGACGAGATCGTGCGCCGTCGCGCCCGGGCCGAGCAGGTCGCGCGCGAGCCGGTCGACGGCGCGGCCCGAGCAGTACGCCTCGACGTGGCCGCGACCCGAGCACGCGCCGGAGCAAGGCTCGCCGTCCTCGACGATCACCATGTGGCCGAGCTCCGTCCACGCCTGGAGCAGGGCGCCGCCGGCGATCACCCCGCCGCCCACGCCGGTCCCGAGCGTCAGCATCACGAAGTTCTCCGCTCCGCGCCCGGCGCCGTGCCTGAACTCGGCGTAGGCGGCGCAGCTGGCGTCGTTCTCCATCGCCACCGGCCGCTCGAGACGCCGCTCCATCTCGGCGAGGAACGGCACCTCGCGCAGCGGGATGTTGACGGCGCCGAGCGCGATGCCCGTGCGGTGGTCGATCCGCGACGGGATCCCGAACCCGACGGCGGCCGCGTCGTCGACCGGAAGCGACCGGACGACGTCGGCGAGCTCGTCGAGCAGCGCCGTCTGCGAGGTCGTGACCGTCGGCCGCTCGACCGTCTCGTGCAGCCGCCCGTCGGAATCGATCACGCCCGCGAGGATCTTGGTGCCGCCGAGATCGACCCCGATCACGCGCTGTTCCTTCATCTGCGCTCGGTAACCTAACCCGCCGGATGGCGACGGAGCCGAAGCCGTACCGCCTTTATCGCGGCGGACGCGTCAAGGGAAAGGTTCCGGCACCGGCGCGGCCCGGTCGTCCTGCTCGTTCCGGCACACCCGACGACTACCGCGGCCCGGGAGCGGTCCCGAAGAGGCGGCGCATCGGCCGCGGGCGCCTCGCGCTGCTGATCGTGCTCGTGCTGCTGCTCGTGGTGATCGTCTGGGCGATCGCGAGCTGGTTCGCCGTCTCGAGCGGCGTCTCGGACGCGAACGCGCGGCTCGATCCGAATGCGAAGCTCGCCCTGGCGCACCAGAACGGCCTGCTCCTCTCGCACTCGACGACGATCCTGCTGCTCGGAACCGACAACGCCCGCATCGGCGGACGTGAGGGAGACCGGCACTCCGACTCGATCCTCCTGATGCGCACCGATCCGTCGCACCACCGTCTCTACTACCTCTCGGTCCCGCGCGACCTCGTCGTCCCGATCCCGGGTGCTCCGACGCAGAAGATCAACGCGGCGTTCCAGATCGGCGGGCCGGCGCTGGCGATCAGGACGATCCACCAGTTCACGAGCCTGCCGATCAACCACGTCGTCGTCGTCAACTTCGCCGACTTCAAGGACCTGATCGACGCGCTCGGCGGCATCGACGTCGACGTGCCGAAGCCGATTCGCTCCAACCGCTTCGACTGCCCCTACTCGACCCAGGCGCGCTGCGACCGCTGGCCCGGCTGGCGCTTCGCGAAGGGGACGCAGCACATGAACGGGGAGCGCGCGCTCATCTACTCGCGGATCCGCGAGAACCAGCTCGACCCGTCGGAGACCGACTTCACGCGCGGCGCGCGCCAGCAGGCGGTGCTGAACGCAGTCGCGTCGAAGCTCACCTCGTTCGGCACCCTGATCGACATGCCGTTCTCGGGCTCGTCGTTCGTGAAGCCGCTGACCACCGACCTGACGACGAGCCAGCTGCTGCAGCTCGGCTGGATCAAGTTCCGCTCGAACGAGTCGAGCTCCGTGCACTGCCGGCTCGGCGGCGACTTCGGCGGTGGCGGCACGGGCGCCCCGAGCGAGGACAACCCGGCGACGATCGCGATGTTCCTCGGCAAGTCGGCGCCGCAGCCGCCGGCCGGGCAGTTCGATCCCGGCTGCGAGGTCGGCCACCCGCTCCAGCAGTAGCGGCCGGGCTACGCCTCGGCGGCCTTCTTCGTCTCGCCGCCCTTCGCATCCGACGAGCCGGAGTCGCCGGAGGACGACTCGCCGGAGGACGACGAATCGGAGGAGCCCGCCCCGTCCTTGGCGGCGGCCTTCTTCTTCCGCCCGTAGTCGGTCGAGTAGAACCCGCTGCCCTTGTAGTGCACCGCGACCGGATAGAGGACGCGCTGGAGCGGGCCCTCGCCGCAGACCTCGCACGCGGCCGGCCCGTCCTCCGTCATGCCGTGCATCACCTCGAACAGATGCCCGTTCGGACACTTGTATTCGTACAGCGGCATGGGAGCGGCAAGGCTAGCAGCGGGTACGCTCGCCGACGGTGGCGCGCGCCCTCGCCGTCCTCGTCCTGGCGGCGCTGGTCGCGCCCGCGGCCGCGACGGCACACGCGAGGCTCGTCCGCACCGTCCCGGCCGACGGCGCCGACGTCGTGCGCGCGCCGCACCAGGTGCTCGTCGAGTTCGACGACACGGTGCGCGCGTCGGCGGGAAACGCGGCCGTCGCGAACACGTCGCGGCGCTCCGTGCTCGCCGGGGCCGCGCGAGCCCACGGGCACGTCCTCCTGCTGCCGCTCCGTCCGCGCCTTCCGCGCGGCGCGTACACGGTGCGCTGGAGCATCGTCTCGGAGGACGGCCATCGTGAGCAGGGCGTGCTCGCGTTCGCGGTCGGACCGACGGCGGCGCCGCCGGAGCCGGTGCTCGCCGCACACGCGCCCGCCCGTGCCCGCGACGTCGCGCTGCGTGCCCTCTACTACTTCGGCCTTCTCGTCGCCTCCGGCGCGACCGTGTTCGCGCTGCTCGCGCGGGGCCTGCTCGGCGCCCGTCTGCGACGGCCCCTGGCGGGCCTCCTGTTCCTCTCGCTGCTCGTCGCGTTCGTCGGAGCGAGCGGGCTCGCGGCCGGCGCCGCGTCCGGTACCCGCTTCGACGTCGTCCTCGAGGTGGCGGTCGTGGTCGCGCTGGTCGGGGCGGCGTCCGCCGCGCTCGCGCCCGCCGCCGCGCCGCTGCTCGCCGTGAGCGGTGGGTGCGCGCTGGCGCTGACCGTCGCGCCTGCGCTCGCCGGCCACGCGCTCGACCGCGACCAGCCGACGGTGCTCGCACCGCTGCTCGACGTCGCCCACACGCTGGCGGCGGCGGTGTGGCTCGGCGGGCTGGTGGCGGCGTCCTGGCTGCTGCCGCGCGCGTCGCGGGACACCTGGGAGCGCCGCGCCGTCCTGCGCCGCTTCTCCTCGGCGGCGGTGATCGCCGTCGTCGTCGTCGCGGCCACGGGCCTCGGCCGTGCGTTCACCGAGCTGGGCGGGATCGACCATCTGTGGACGACGTCGTACGGGCACGCGCTCCTCGTCAAGACGCTGCTCTTCGCCGCGCTGCTCGTGCTGGGGAGCCGGAGCCGCGCGCTGCTCGAGCAGCGCTCGCCGCGCCTCGCGCGCGCGATCGCGGTGGAGATCGCCGCGATCGCGCTGATCGTCGTCGTCGTCGCGGTGCTGACGCAGCTGCGCCCGACGTCAGAGACGCCGAAGCGGCGGGCCGGCGTCGGCGCCGTCACGATGGGGGCGCGGCTCGCCGGCGACCGCCTCGAGGAAGCACGGCGCGTCCTCGAACGCCGCCAGCCCTGACGGCCCGCCGCGCGGGCGACGGGAGCGGGAGGCGGCGCGCTGTGCGGTCGCGATCGCGCCCGCCGCGCCGACGAGCCCGCCGATCGCGAACGAGCGGAGCCTGCCGCCGCGCCCGAGCCGTTCCATGCGAGCATCGTACGCGTGCGCATCACCGCGCTCGGCGATCTGATTCTCGACGTGATCGTGTCCCTCCCCGGGGCACTCGTGGAGGGCGACGACACGTCGGCGACGATCCGCATGGGCGCGGGCGGGCAGGCCGCGAACGTCGCCGCCTGGGCGACGGATCTCGGGGCGGAGGCCCGGCTCGTCTGCCGGCGCGGCGACGACGCCGCGGGGGAGCTCGCCGCAGCGAAGCTGCGCGCGCTCGGCGTCGAGGTCGCGGGCCCTGCGGGCGGGCGAAGCGGCGTGGTCGTCTCGCTCGCCACGGCGGGCGACCGGACGATGGCATCGGATCGCGGCGACGCGGCCGCGCTCGATCCGCGCTCGCTCGACGATGCGTGGTTCGATTGCGACGTGCTGCACGTCTCTGGTTACGCACTTCTCGGCGGACCGGCCGCCGACGCGGCCGCCGCTGCGGCGAGCGCGGCGCGCTGCCACGACGCGCTGATCTCGGTCGACGCATCGACGTTCACGCTCGCCGACGACGCCTTCCGGTCGCGTGTGGCCGCGCTCGCTCCCGACCTCGTGTTCGCGAACGAGCGGGAGCGCCTGGCGCTCGGCCCGCTCGACGCCCGGATCGTGCTCAAGCGCGGGGCGCGCGGGATCGTCGTCGACGGCCGGGCCTATCCTGCGGCGACGACGACCGTGGTCGACGCGACCGGTGCGGGAGACGCGCTCGCGGCCGGGTTCCTCGTCGGCGGCCCCGAGCTCGGGCTCGAGGCGGCCGCGCGTTGCTGCGCCACGCTCGGGGCAATGCCGTGATCGCGCTCGCGGACGAGGTGCGGGAGGCCCTCCACGAGGGACGCGGCGTCGTCGCGCTCGAGACGACGCTCGTCGCACACGGTTTTCCCGCCGGCGAAGGGGTCGCCGTCGGGCTCGCGTCCGAGCAGGCGGTTCGCGACGCCGGCTCCGTCCCGGCGACGATCGGCGTGCTCGACGGCACCGTGCACGTCGGGCTGAGCGCCGCTCGACTCGAGCGGTTCGACGAGTCGGCACGCAAGCTCGGCCCGCGCGACCTCGCCGCTGCAGCGGTGCAGGGCGCTCCCGGCGCGACCACGGCCGGCGGGACGCTCGTCGTGTGCCGGGCAGCCGGGATCGGGTACATGGCGACCGGTGGGCTCGGCGGCGTCCACCGCGGCTGGCCGACGCCGCCCGACGTCTCCGCCGACCTGCAGGCACTCGCTTCGGCGCGGGTGCTGGTCGTCTCCTCGGGCGTCAAGTCGCTGCTCGACGTCGCCTCGACCGCCGAGCTGCTGGAGACGCTCGGCGTGCCCGTGCTCGGCTGGCGGACGGACGAGCTGCCGCTGTTCTTCGCGGCGTCCGGAGGCCCGCCCGTCTCCGCCCGGGTCGATTCGGCGGAGGAGGCTGCGGCGGTCGCCGCGGCGCACTGGGAGCTCGGAGGCGGCGGCGTGCTCGTCGGGCGGCCGCCCGACGAGAGCCTCGACGACGTCGAGCCGCTGATCGAGCAGGCGCTCGCCGACGCCGGGTCGCAGGGGGTCCACGGCCAGCAGGTGACGCCGTTCGTCCTCGCGTACCTGCACGCGCGAAGCGGCGGCCGCACGCTCCGCGCGAACCGGGACCTGATCGTCGGCAACGCGCGGCTTGCGGGCGAGATCGCCGCCGCCGCGGCCGCCTGACCTCAGTCGAGCGTCTGCAGGAACTCCTCGATCGGCAGCGCGGGCAGCGTCTCGATCTTCGTCGACCCGCGCGAGCCGAGCGCCACCGACACCTTGGCGATCGTCGCGATGTCGGGCGCCTCGACGACGTTCACGAAGTCGAATTCGCCGAGCGTCGCCCACTGGTGAAGCACGCGACACCCGAGCTCCTCGACGTCCTGGTTCACCTGCCGCAGACGTTCAGGGTTCGACTTGAGGGTCTGAACGCCCTGTTGGGTCAGCGTCGACAGCAGGATGAAGGTCGGCATCGCGGCGTCTCCCTTGCTTCGTGCGACGGGGCTTCGATCGGCGGGACCCTACACGGGCCGCCTGGTCGAGATAGAGCAGTGCGCCGCCCAGATACAGGAGCGGGCTGAGCACGACGTCGGCGAGCCCGAGCGCGATCCGCTGGCTCGTGTCTCCCTGCGTGCGCAGCAGGGCGGTGAGCGTCTGCTCGGCGAGCCCGACGACGATCACCAGCGCGGCGAGCGAACCGAGCGCGTGCGCGTAGTCGGCGGTGCCGAGCTGCCGTCCGCGCACGAGCGCCGCCCGCCACCCGAGCCGCTCGACCAGCGCCGCCGGAACCGCCAGCCCGACGAGCGCGAACCACGCGACCGCCGGCAGCAGGTAGACGGCGCGCAGGGCGGGGAACGGCAGGTAGATGAGCAACGCGAGCGCGAACACGGTCACGGTCGGCTTGCCGCCGTGCACGAGGACGCAGGCGTAGACGAACGCGCCCGCGATCAGCGGGGTCGCCGCCCAGAACACGACCATCTGCGCGGCGACGGGCCGGTGGACGGCGAACTGGTCGGCGACCGCCAGCGCCGCGCCGAGCGGCAGCGCCGCCCAGAAGCGGTGACCGTAGAAGCGGATCGTCTCGGCGATCAGCTGGCCCACTGTGCGCTGGTGCGGCGGGAGCGGCGGCGGCAGGTCAGGCATCGAGCGCCCCGACGAGGACGGGAACGGCGAGCGCGAGCGCGGCGAGCGCATCGTCGATGCGCCAGCGCGCGCGATCGTTCTCTGCGACCGCGTTGGAGACCGCGCGCAGCTCGAGCGCGGGAACGCCCGCCACCTCGGCTGCCCGCAGCACGCCGAAGCCCTCCATCGCCTCGACCTCGCATGCCGTGCCTCCGCCGACGCGCCCGGTGGTCGCGACCGGCATCACCGCCGCGTCCGGCAGCGCGCGCCGTGCGGCGGCGAGCAGCCCGGCGTCCGCGCTCACGCGCTCGACGCGCGGCCAGGTCGACGAGGCATCGATCACGTCGCAGTACACAGCCTCCGAGCCGAGCACGAGCGTCGCCGCCGGAAGCTGCTTCGCGCCGGCGATACCGACGTGGACGAGCGCGCTCGGCCGCCGCCGCTCGATCGCGGCCGCGGTCGCGAGCGCGGCCTCGACCGGCCCGATCCCGCAGACGAGCGTTGGCACGCCGTCCAGGTAGTCGAGCTCGCGCGTGGTCGCGGCGACGACGAGGATCACGCACCGAGTCTACGATCGCCTCATGGGCTACCACTGGATCCACCTCGAGGACCTCGAGTTCGAGGAACGGCCGCCGAAGGACGGCGAAGACGCGGCCAGGCTCGCCGGCGATCTCACCTCCGCGGTCGGGCTCACGCAGTCGCGTGCCCGACTGTGGCGCTACCCGCCGCACACGACCGGCCGCCGGCATCGTGACCATGCGCAGGAGGAGGTCTTCGTCGTGCTCTCGGGGACGGCGACGATGCTGCTCGGCGACGGGCCGGAGCGCGTCGACGTCGGCGCGGGCGGCGTGGTCGCCGTGGAGGCGATGACCCCGCTGCAGCTCCGCAACGAGACGGAGGAGGAGCTGGTCGTCTTCGTCTACGGATCGCCGCCGCTGCAGGAGGGCGCCGACTTCCTCGACGACGTCGAGCTGCCCGCGAAGGCGTGAACCCGGAGCCCCGACGCCGGTTCTTCGCCGGTTCCTCGGCTCAGGCGGCGACCGGGGACTCCGCTCTCGCGAACACGAGCTCGCCGTCCTCGGCGTCCACGCGGATCGTGTCGCCCTCGGCGAAGTCCGCTTCGAGCAGGCGCAGCGCGAGCGGGTTCTCGAGCAGGCGCTGGATCGCGCGCTTCAGCGGCCGCGCGCCGTACGCGGGGTCCCACCCCGCTTCGGCCAGCGCCTCCTCCGCCGCGCCCGTCAGCTCGAGGCCGAGGCCGCGGTCGGCGAGCCGCGCGCGGAGCCGCGCCAGCTGCAGCTCGACGATCTCGCCGATCTGCTCGCGCGTCAGCGGCCGGAACTCGACGATCTCGTCGATCCGGTTCAGGAACTCGGGCCGGAAGTGGTCGCGCATCGCCTCGATGCTGCGGATGTTCGAGGTCATGATCAGCACCGTGTTGCGGAAGTCGACCGTCCGGCCCTGGCCGTCGGTCAGCCGTCCGTCGTCGAGCACCTGCAGGAGCACGTCGAACACCTCGGGGTGCGCCTTCTCGATCTCGTCGAGCAGGAGCACGCAGTACGGCCGCCGCCGCACCGCCTCGGTCAGCTGCCCGCCCTCGTCGTAGCCGACGTAGCCGGGCGGCGCGCCGATCAGCCGCGCGACGGTGTGCCGCTCCTGGTACTCGCTCATGTCGAGCCGCACCATCGCGCGCTCGTCGTCGAACATGAACTCGGCGAGGGCACGCGCGAGCTCGGTCTTGCCGACGCCGGTCGGGCCGAGGAACACGAACGAGCCGATCGGGCGGTTCGGGTCCTGCAGCCCGGTGCGCGCGCGGCGCAGCGCGTTCGCGACCGCCTCGACGGCCTCGTCCTGGCCGACGACGCGCTGATGGAGCCGCTCCTCCATGTGGATGAGCTTCTCCGTCTCGCCCTCGAGCAGACGGTCGACAGGAATGCCCGTCCAGCGCGCGATCGTCGTCGCGATGTCGTCCTCGTCGACCTCTTCCTTCACCATCGAGTCCTCGGTCGCGCCGTCGCGCTGCGCGAGCTCGGCCTCGAGCTGCGGCAGCTCGCCGTATCGGATCTCCGCGACGCGGCCGAGATTGCCGAGCCGTTCC
>DASUZZ010000009.1:0-93602 GCA_036376615.1 Gaiellaceae bacterium | reverse complement strand
CAGGCCGTCACGGTGAACATGCCGGTCAACCGGACCCCGGTGACGCGACCGGACGCCACGTACGACCTGACCGACACGATCGCCATGCGCAACGCGCCGGCGTGCCCGTAGGGACGAGCGCGCCGCAAGAGCCACGGCAGGTGGCGGCTACACTCGCGGGCGCCGACCGGCGGCCCCTGTCGCCCCCGTAGCTCAGTGGATAGAGCAGCGGTTTCCTAAACCGCGTGCGCAAGTTCGATTCTTGCCGGGGGCATCCCGTTTGTCCGAGCCGTTTCGCTCGCAACCATGCGGGATCTCGCGACTTGAGGGCATGCGCGTTGATGTGCGCCGAGAGACGCTGAGCAGCGGCTGTGGATCTCAACGGCGAGGTCAGCTCGAAGTCAGCGAGAACGGCGCTGAGACAGCAGCCCCGGAAGCACCTCGATCATCCGTCGGTCGCTGCGCGAAGAGCGGCGACGACATCCGTCATCCATTCGCCCGCAGGGTTCCAGGTTTGCCAGAGGACACTTGAGCCGTGGGTGTGGCCGTCGAAGCGCCGAAGCGTCGTCGTCACCCCGGCGCTATGGAGCCTGTCGGCGTAGGCTTCGCCGCTGTCGCGCAGCGGGTCGAACTCGGCAGTGAGAATGTGGGCGGGCGCTACTCCGGTGAGGTCGGCCGCAATGAGCGGCGAGGCGTACGGCTCTTCGCGATCTTCGGCGGCTGGAAGATACAACTGTGTGAATCCTCCGATCGCCGCGGTGTCGAGCCCGTAGCCGGCCCCAAAGAGCTCCATGGACGGGCGACGCCGGCTTTCTTGGCTCATGTCCGTCACCGGCACTTCGAGCAGTTGGAGGGCGAGCGGCGGCCCGCCGAGGTCGCGAGCCGTGAGTGCCGTCACAGCGGCGAGGTTTCCACCCGCGGATTCGCCCCCGACCGCGATGCGCGCAGGGTCGATTCCGAGGGAGGCGGCGTGCTCGACGACCCATAGGAGAGCGGCGTAGCAATCCCGGGGTGCGGTCGGGTAAGGGTGTTCGGGCGCGAGACGGTAATCGACCGTCGTGACGACGCAGCCCGCGTTGGCGGCAATGTGAGCGCACTTGAGATGGTTGACGGCCCAGTCGATCCCACCGAGGGTGAACCCGCCGCCGTGGATATGGAAGAACGCGCCACGAGGCTCGCGGCCCCTGGGCGTGTACGTGCGTAGGCGGATCGTCGCGCCATCGACCGGGACGTCGTGCTCTCCGATCTCGGCGACATCCGGCGCCGTCATGCCGAGGTGTTCGATGAGCTCGTCGAGCGCTGCGCGGATGGTCTGTCGTTGCTCCGAAATCGACAGGTCGCGGAGACGCCTGCCGAGACGCTCGTCCCAGGCGAGCAGCTCCCGAACCTCTGGTGCGAGCGTGGGCGTCGGCACGCTAGTCGACAACGGTCGGCTCCACCTCGACAAAGAGCTCCCCGGCTTCGACCCGAACCGGGAGCGGATCGGTCAGCTCGCCCAGGAAACCGTCGTTGCCGGCGCCTCTGAAGGCGAGATAGCGCCAATCTTCGGGCTCCACTTGAAGCAGCTTGCCGGCATAGAGAGGGCCGAGATGGGACGAGCTCGCTGCGATCGGCTCATCACTTGGGAGCCACGCTCCGGACTCGAACTGCTCGAAAACGAACGAGCCGGTCGTGCCGTCCCCGCCCAGCCGCTCGCGTCGTTGTGCGGAGTGGTCCTCGGCGAGACACGAGAACAGCACGATTCGACGACCGTCGAGCGTCACCAGTTGCGGGCATTCGACCTGGGCGAATTCGCCTGGTTCTGTGAGCGGCGGCAGGACTTCCCAGTCCACAAGGTTGAAGGACTGCGCCTGCGCGATCACGCCGGCACCGTCAGGTGAGCCCCCACTGGAACGCGCGGTGATCAATGCGCGAATCCGGCCATCGTCCGTGTACAGCCAAGGGTCGCGCCAGGACTGGTCGCGCCAGCGTTCGAGATCGAGGAGTTCGTACCAGCTGGCGTCGGCCTCGAGCACGGGATTTGCCACGTGCTTGTGCCAGTGAACGAGATCACTGGACACGGCCAGGCCGATCCGTTGGATCAAGCCGCGTTCGCTTCGGTTGATCCCGGTGTAAAGCATGTGCCACAGGCCGTTGCGCTCGAGAACACTTCCGGTCCAGGTCGCCAGGTCATCCCACGCCCCGGATGGTCCCGGCTGGATGGCGTCGTCGACGACCGTCCATTGTCGGGCATCACCCGAGATCGCGTGTCCAATCGATGCGTGGTGGTGGCGTAACTCCGAGTCTCCGAGCGAGCGTGGTGCTTGCAGATAGAAAACGTGGTGTTCGTCGTCCTTCCGCGCGAACCAGAAGTCCCAGACCCATTTGTCGGGAAGTCGGAGAGCCATCGTCGAGCGCCTCCTAGCCTTTGACTGATCCCTGGAGCAACGCGGTGACGAAATGACGCTGGAAGACGAGAAAGACGATCAGCGTCGGTGCCAGGATCAGCAGCGAGCCGGCTGAGAGCAGCGGTATGTCTGCTCCCCACTGCCCTTGGAAAGCGCCGAGTGCGCCGGCCATGGTTCGTTTCGTCGGGTCGTCGACCAGGACGATCGAGAGGAGGAACTGGTTCCACGTCCACACCGTCAGCAAGATCGCAAGCGACGTGAGGGCCGGCCGGGCCAGCGGGACGTGGACACGCCAGAAGAGTTGCCACGTGGTAGCGCCGTCCACCCTGGCGGCTTCGGAGATCTCCGACGGCATGGTCACGAAGTGTGCGCGCATCCAGTAGACCCCGAATGGCATGAAGAGCCCGATCAGCGGGAGGATGATCGCCCAGCGAGTGTTCAGAAGGTCGAACCCCCGGATCTCGTAGTAGATCGGGATGATCACGCCCTCGAAGGGCAGCGTCAGGCCGAGCAGGAAGACGATGAACACGATGCTCCCACCGCGGACGCGGAGATGCCCCAGCCCGAAGCCAGCCATGGTTGCGATGAGACATGAAACGGGCACCACGCCGAGCACGATCAGCACGCTCGACTTGAAGATCGTGGCCATGTTGGCGGCGTGGAACGCTTCGATGAAGTTGTGCCAGTGGGGATGCGAGGGCCAGTCGAGCCCGCTTGGATAGGTCCCCGACTGATGCAGCGCGGTCGTGAACAAGCTGGCGAACGGGATGAGCGTCACCGCGATCAGCACCAGGAGCAGCGCAGTGCCCGTGACCACCTGGCGGTGGGACACGATCATCAGTCGTCGACCCCCCGCCGCGCAAACCACTGGACCGGAAGGATGCAAACGAGCACGATCACCATCAACACGACCGCGAGCGCGGACGCCAGGCCAACCTGGCGGTTGAAGAACGCAAGCTGGTAGATCTCGAGGCCGGGAACCATCGTCTGCGTGCCAGGTCCGCCGCGTGTGGAGATGTAGACGATGTCGAACGCCGAGAGCGCGGCGATCACGGTGATGGTTACGCAGACTCCAATTTCCTGGCGCACACCGGGAAACGTGACGACCAGGAATTCCTTGATCGGACCGGCGCCGTCGATCTGCGCGGCTTCGTAGAGCGTCGGGTCGATCTTCGACATCGCGGTCGAGAGCAGGACCGTGCAGAGGCCTACGAGCACCCAGGCTCCGATCACGCCGACCGCCGGGAGCGCCGTTCCGAAGTCGCCGAGCCAGGCGCGGGTTACGCCTCCGAGCCCGATCGACGAAAGAAACTGGTTCGCAACACCATTGGTCGAAAGGATCCAGCTCCAGGCGATGCCGGCCGCAACCAACGGGACGATCTGCGGAAGAAACAGAACCGCTCGAGCGACCGAACCGATCCGTCGCTCGGAAATACGCCTGATGACCATGGCGACAATCAACCCGGTCACGACCGGGATCACGCTGAAGAAGATCATCAGCTGGAACGCGTGCCCGAGAATCCCGAGAAGCTCGTGGTTGGTGAATACATCTTTGTAGTTCGCGAGACCGACCCACTTCGCCGGCAGCACGCCGTCCCACTGGTAGAGCGAGTACTTGAACGTCTGTACGAGCGGCCAGAGCACGAACAGGCCGTACGCAGCGAGAGCCGGGAGAACGAACAGCCAGCCACTGGAGGCGCCGCCGCGGGCTCTCGCCAGGAGAGTCCGCGACGGCGCCCGGCCCCCAACGTCGCGGGCAGCCGAGGGGGAAGCAGCGGAGGTGTCGGTCAGATGCGTCGACCGACTCGCCATCAACCTCCGTTCTTCACCTGCTGAACGTACTGAGACTGAACCGCTTTCAGAAGTCCGTCAGGAGTCTCCTGACCCGCGAACAGCTTCTGAACTTCGGGCGTCCACGACTGCGCATAGATCGCGCCGGTTGCGTTCGCGATGAAGTCCATCGCGCCGTTGTCCGCCGCGACCGTCTTACCGGCGGCAAGGGTCTGGCCGATGAGGGCCGCGCCCTTCGGCACCGGGACCTTCAACGCGGGCGGCCCGCCGGGGTTCGAGCCGCCGACGGTGACGTTCAGTGCCCGCGCCTTCGGGTTCGTTGCCACCCAGTTGAAGAAGAACGCAGCACAGTCGGCATGCTTGGCCTTCGCGGCAATCCCATAGGTGAGCGGAGCCGACATCGCCGTGTGCTTCTGCCCCGCCTTCAGCGTCGGCATCAGGAAGAACCCGACCTGGCTCGGCAGCAGCTTCTGCAGGTTTCCGGATTCCCAGTCGCCATCGAACATGAAGACGCCTTCGCCGTGCTCGAACTTGCTCATCATCGTGGGATAGTCCGTGGCGTTCGCGTCCGAGTTGAAGTAGCCGGACTTGATCCACTGCTGCAGATGCGTCGCCGCTTTCAGATTCGAGGGTGTGTTGATGTTCGCGCCCGGCTTCTGGAAGATCCAGTTGTTGATCGGCGTCGGCGGACCGTAGATCGCCATCAACTGCTGAAGCGGGAAGAGCAGCCCACCGGTCGCCCCGCCGTCGAACTGAACGATCGGGGTGAGGCCGGCGTTCTTTGCCTTCGCCAGATCGGCGTCGAACTGAGCCAGCGTGGCCGGCGGCGAGCTGATGCCGGCCTTCGCCGCGAGGGCCTTGTTGTAGAAGACTCCCGTGAGGCTGTAGTTCAGGCCGAAGGCCCAGAGCGAGCCGGTGCCGCGCGGCCGACCGGCGGCCGGCATCCGCACCTGCGAGAGCTGAGATGCGGGGAACGCGCTCCAGTTATATGCCTTGAAGTACCCGTCGAGGTTCTTCAAGAGGTGGTCCTTCACCAGGCCGCTCACCTGCGGGAGACGCATGATGTCGGGCGGGTTCGGGCCGGACATGACGAGCGGCGCATTCTGGGTGATCACGGCGAATGCGTCCTGCCGGATCTTCCACGACACTTTCGGATACTGCTTGTGGAAGAGGTTCATCAGGTCGATCGGGTCTGGGAACCCGGTCTCGACATAGGCGTTCAGCGTGACGGGCTTCGTTCCGCACGCCTGCCTCACGCTCGGCGCCTTGGCGGCGGGTGCGCCGCTCGCCGAAGACGGTGCGACAGCAACCGCGACCAACGCAGCCGACAGCAGCAGCGAGCCGCCGACGAGTGCGATGATCAACCGCACGCTCCGTCCGCGACCGTTGCTCTCACGGGAACCAAACCTCTGTCCTAGCATTGCTTCTCCCTTCGATGCACGAGGACGAGTACAGCCCAGATCGCACGATCTGCTCCTCGCCGAACACCCAGCGAGTGAGGCTGCGACGGCTTGCTAAATCGCATTAGCGACGGCAAACTAATCCCGAAGACACAAAATGTCAACCCCGAAGCGACCACCACAACTTCACGGGACGGACGCCGCGGAGAAGCGCGTCCGGCTCGCCGATGTCGCCCAGCGAGCGGGCGTTTCTCAGACGGCTGCGTCCTTCGTTCTCACCGGCCGGCGCGAAGAGATGCGCATCTCGCTCGAAGTCGAAGCGCGCGTCCTGGAAGCGGCTCGTGAGACGGGCTACCGGCCGAACATCCTGTCGCGCAGCCTTCGCACAGGAACGACCCACACGATCGGATTCGTCTCGGACACCATCGCGACGACCCCGTTCGCTGGAGACCTGATCAAGGGTGCGCTCGAAGCGGCGCACGACCGTGGGCGCCTCCTTCTCATCGCCGAAACCGAAGGCGAGCCGGGCCTTCAACAGCAACTGCTCGAGACGATGATCGACCGCCAAGTCGACGGGATCGTCCTCGCGTCCATGTACACGCAAAAGATCCCCGTGCCCGCGGCGGTGCGCTCCCGGCGGGTCGTCCTGCTGAACGCAGTCCCGGCGCGTCCGGCCCCGCTGATCTCGGTCATTCCTGATGAGATCGAAGCCGGCCGAACGGCCGCGCGAACGCTCCTCAACGCTGGGCACGGCGACGGTATCTACGTCATCGGCGTCGGGCTCGGGCCAAGACAGCGCCCCAAGCCTCTCGGCGCACTCGCGGCGACCGAACGGCTTCAAGGAATCAAGAGAACGCTCGATGCCGACGGGGTGAAACTCGCCGGTGCCATCCCCTGTGAAGACTGGCAGCCAGAGTTCGGCTACCGGGCGGTTCAACAGCTCCTCGACGACGGGTCGAACGTCCGCGCGCTCATCTGCTTCAACGATCGCCTGGCGATCGGCGCGTACAACGCGCTGGGAGACGCCTCACTCTCGATCCCGAACGACGTCTCGGTCGTGTCGTTCGACGACGACCCGCTCGCCACCTGGATTCGACCCCAGTTGACGACGATTGCCATCCCCCACTACGAACTCGGGAGGCGCTCGATCGAACGTCTGCTCGAAGCAACTGTCGCGCAGGGTGCCGAAGGACAGGTAGAGCGCGTTGCGATGCCGCTGCGCGACCGCGGCTCGATCGCCCGGCCGGCGGAACGCAGCGCCTGAGGCGGACGGTTCACGTCTGCAAACACCGATCGCGGGCCGGTCTGCGTCCATGTCTCGACCATCCCGACGCCCGCGTACGACCTCGGGCCCCGGGCGGGGCCTGAGGTCGATCACGCCGCCGGTCTCCGGCCGGCGTGTCCTAGCCGACGCGGTGGTCCTGAAGGACTTCGAAGAGGCGCTGGTGCTGCGCCTTCCTGAGTGCCGCGTCGTACGCGTACCACGGGCTCGTCGGCTGAATGCCGCTGATCAGGTGCTGCTGCCGCTGGTGTTGCGCCTTCCTGAGTGCCGCGTCGTACGCGTACCACGGACTCGTCGGCTTGACGCCCCCGACGGTGGCGCCGGCGGCTGGCATGAGCGCGGCAGCGAGGACGACAACGACGGCGAGAGCCCAACCGAGTCGCATGCGGGAAACGAACATGGTGCCCCCTTCGAGTGGTTTGGGGGTAAGAGCCGTGACACCTGACGCAGATACTCGGGCGGACCGAGGCTCGGGGCCGGATCACCCTGCGCGGTAGGCGCCGAGGAAGACGAGCACCTGTCCGTTCTTGGGCGCCTTCCCGCCGGCGAGCGGCGACTGCTGGACGATCTTCCCCGCCGCTGCGCGCGAGGTGATCGGGAGCTTCACGAAGACAAGCCTGAGACCGGCGGCGTTCAGCGTCGACACGGCGTCCGACAGCGTGCGGCCGATCGTGTTCGGGACGGTGACGTCCGTCGTCGCGTTCGGGCCCTTCGAGATGTTGAGCTGGACGTGCGAACCGTAGGGCACAACGGCTCCGGCCGACTTTGCCTGCTGCACGACCGTGCCGAGCGGATCGCTCGACGGAACGAAGACGAGGCTCGGGAGGATGCCGGCGGAGCTCAGCCGGTCGGCTGCCTGCTGTTCGTTCGAGCTGCCGACATCCGGAACGGTCGCAGTCTTCGGCGCCAGCGGCGCGGCGGCCGTCGTGGCCGGCGAGGGGTTCGTGGTCGTCGCGTTGGTCGTGGTGCTCTGCGCCGTCGTCGTCGCGGTGGTGGTGACCGGCGTCGTCGTCGAACCGGCGGCCGCGACGACGAGCGTCACGGCCGACCCCTTTCGTGCCCGCGTCCCGGGGCGCGGGCTCTGCCGCAGCACGGTGCCCGCCTTCCGGTCCGATGTTGCGGTGGTCTCGGCCGTCGCGAACCCGGCGGACCGAAGCTGCGCGCGGGCGGCCGGGAAGCTCAGCCCGCGGACATCCGGAGCGACCGCGGAGCCGGTGGCGCCGGCGGCGGTGGCTGTCGGCCCGGAAGTGACGATCACCGTCGTTGCGTTCCGCGTCGAGCTGCGGTGCGTGAGCAGATACGCGATGACGATGCCGATCGCGACGAGCGCGAGCGCGGCGAGGCCGAGCAGCATCCCCGCACCGATCCGGCGATCCGGCGGCGGAGGGCCGAGCGGCCCCGGCGGCACGACGGGCGCCGCGAGATCGTCACGCGTCGCGACGAACGTCGTCTCTTCGCGCGTCGGCCAGTCCTCGGCGGAGCCCGGAGGCGGTGCTTGGCTGCTCACAGCACTGCGACTTGTTCCATCTCCGGCCCGTTTGAACCGTGCGCGGGGCGAACTCGCCAGGTTTATCCGCTCGGATGGGACACGAGCCGGCGCCGGCGAACGCGAGCGACGCTCCTGAAACCCGCTCGGGGCTCCGTCAGTCCGATGTTTTCTGACGAAACACCCGGGTAGATCGTGCCGCGGAAAATGGGCCCATCGCCGAAACGACACGCGTGGGCCGCACGGGGGCTCGCCGCCGCCTGCGTCGGCCTGATCGCGGCCGGGTGCGACGAGCAGCAGAACGCGCTCGCCCCGAAGAGCCACCAGGCGACGGACATCGCGCGGCTCTTCTGGTGGATGATGGGCATCGCCTGGGGCGGGCTCGCGCTCGTCGTGCTGATGCTGCTCCTCGCCTGGCGACGTGCGCGCCGCAAGCGAAGTGACGACCCGAAGGAAGGCGAGCGGACCGCGTTCCGCGTGGTGATCGGGGGCGGGATCGTGTTCCCGATCGTCCTGATCGCAGCGCTGTTCGTGGTCGCCGACATCTTCGTGATCAAGACCACGCAGGCTCCGGCGAAGGGCGCGACCGAGATGACGATCCGCGTGATCGGCCACCAGTGGTGGTGGGAGGTGAAGTACCCGGGGACGACGGCGGTCACCGCGAACGAGATCCACATCCCGGCGCGAACGCCGGTGCGGGTCGACGTCTCGAGCGCCGACGTGATCCACAGCTTCTGGGTGCCACGGCTCAACCGCACGATCGACGCTTTCCCGGGCAGGACGAACTCGATCGAGCTCTATGCCGATGCGGCCGGGCGCTATCGCGGCCAGTGCGACGAGTTCTGCGGGCTGCAGCACGCGCACATGGCGTTCTACGTGTTCGCCGACCCGCCGAAGCGGTTCCGGGCCTGGTTGGCGAACATGGAGAAGCCCGCGGCCGCACCGCAGGGCGCACTCGCACAGCGCGGGCAGCAGGTGTTCCTGAACGGCCCCTGCGCGAACTGCCACACCATCCGCGGAACGTCCGCCTCGTCGGACGTCGGCCCCGATCTCACGCACCTGCAGACACGGACGACGCTCGCGGCGCTCGCGATCCCGAACCGGAGAGCGGACCTGGCCGGCTGGATCGAGAACTCGCAGCACGTGAAGCCCGGCAACCAGATGCCCGACATCCGCCTGAGCGGGTCGCAGCTCCACGCGCTCCTCGCCTACCTGGAGCAGCTGCACTGATGGCGATCGCGACGCCTCCGACCCCCGCCGCCGCAGAGCGTATGGAGCTCCTCGAGCAGATGTGGCAGGCACGGCCCGGCGTCCTCGGCTGGCTCACCACGACCGACCACAAGCGGGTCGGGCTCCTCTACTTCTGGACGACGCTGGCCCTCTTCGGGGCCGGCGGGGTCGAGGCCCTGATCATGCGCACGCAGCTCGCGGCGCCGAACCAGCATCTCGTCTCGCCCAACACCTACGACCAGCTCTTCACCGTCCACGGGATCACGATGATCTTCTTCTTCATCATCCCGATGACGACGGGGGCGTTCGGCAACTACCTGCTCCCGCTGATGATCGGCGCGCGCGACATGGCGTTCCCGCGCATGAACGCGCTGAGCTACTGGATCTTCCTCGGCTCCGCGATCTTCCTCTACGTCAGCGTGGTGCTCGGCATCGCTCCGAACGCCGGATGGTTCGACTACGTGCCGCTCGCGAGCCGCGAGTTCAACCCCGGGCACAACATCGACTTCTACTGCCTCGCGATCATCTTCAACGGCATCGCGTCGAGCCTGACCGCGGCGCAGTTCATCGTCACGATCTTCAAGTCACGCGCGCCCGGCATGTCGTTCAATCGCATGCCGCTCTTCTGCTTCGCGTTCCTCGCCGCGGCGGGCGGCCTGCTCGTCGCGCTGCCGCTGCTTACCGTCGACACGATCTTCCTCTTCCTCGACCGGAACGTGGGCACGCACTTCTTCGACATCAGCCACGGCGGGTCGGCCTATCTGTGGCAGCACCTCTTCTGGATGTTCGGCCATCCCGAGGTGTACATCCTCATCGTTCCCGCGTTCGGGATCGCGACCGAGATCATCCCGGCCTTCACGCAGCGGCGCGTCACCGCGTTCCCGCTGGTCGCGATGGCGGAGCTGCTCGTCGTCTTCATCGGGTTCGGCGTGTGGGGGCACCACATGTTCGCAACCGGCCTGCCGACGATCACCGCCGTCTTCTTCGCCGCCGCGACTGCGATGGTGGTGATCCCGTCGACGATCCAGGTGTTCGCGTGGTGCATGACGATGATCCTCGGCACGCCGCGCTTCCGCACGCCGCTGCTCTTCATCGCCGGCTTCATCTTCATGTTCGTCATGGGCGGGCTCACCGGGATCATGTTCGTGGCGATCCCGTTCGACCAGCAGGTGACGGACACCTACTTCATCATCGCCCACTTCCACTACATCATCTTCGGGGCCGCCGTCTTCCCGATCTTCGGCGGCATGTACTACTGGTTCCCGAAGGTCACGGGCAGGCTCTACCACGAGCGTCCCGGCCAGATCAGCTTCTGGATCCTGTTCCTCGGGACGAATCTCCTGTTCTTCCCGATGCACATCGTCGGGCTGCTCGGGATGACGCGACGCGAGTACACGTACCCGAGCGGCCTCGGCTGGGGGCCGTACAACCTCGCCGAGACGATCGGCGGCTACATCACCGGGGCGGGCATCCTGCTCCTCTTCGGGAACCTCGTCTGGAGCTACTTCACCTGCGAGGAGGCCGGTCCCGATCCGTGGCACGGCGCGACGCTCGAGTGGACGACGTCGTCGCCGCCGCCGCCGTACAACTACGCCGTCATCCCGTACGTAACGAGCGCGTACTCGAACTGGGACCCCGACGACCGCGCCGAGGACCGCCGAAAGCTCGCGCAGGGGACGCTCGCCCTCCTCGAGGGCCACGAGCAGCCGGCGGTCACGCCCGTCGACGCCACCTTCGACGAGATCGTCGAGATGCCACACGACTCGCCGTGGCCGGTGCTGCTCGCGCTCTTCATGACGCTCGTGTTCTCGATGCTCGTGATCGGCAAGTACGGCGTCGCGGGCGTGATGGCAATCGGCTGCGTCGTCGCGCTGTTCGGCTGGCACTCGAAGGAGCCGCAGGAGGCATGAGACCGATCAGCGACTACATCGCCGGCGGACGTCCGATCGGCGACGTGCCGCGGACGACGGCCGCGGCCGGCAGCGGCGCTGTTCGGCGTGTGGTCGCACAACGCAAGGGCCCGCCGGCGGGGTGGTGGGGAATGGCGATGTTGATCGTGAGCGAGGGGACGCTGCTCCTCGCGATGGTCGGCACGTTCTTCTACCTCCGTTTCAACACGACGACGTGGCCGCCTCCGGGCGATCCGGAGCCGAAGGTGATCGTGCCGCTCATCCTCGTCGCCTGCCTCTCGACGACGAGCATCCTGATGCACGGCGCCTGGCGTTCCGTCAGAGCCGGTCGGCTCGCGGCCACGCGCCTGCTCCTCGTCGCCGCGCTCGTGATCCAGACCGGCTACTTCGCCTACGAGGCGCACGACTACGCCGACGAGCTCCACCGCTCGCCGATCGGCACCGATGCGTACACCTCGATCCACTACGTCCTGCTCGGAGCCGACCATGCCCACGTCTTCGTCGGGATCCTCCTGACCGCCTGGCTGATCTGGAAGCTCTCGACGGGGATCACGACCTACCGCGTGAACGCCGTCCAGGCAATCACCTGGTACTGGTACTTCGTCACCGCGCTCACCTGGGTCGTGGTCGGGACGACCGTGTCGGCGGCGCTGCGATGAAGGTCGAGCGCCTCGCGGTCCTGCAGTGGGTCGGCGTGCTCGTCGGCGCGATCGCGTGGACGCTGGCGCACGTCGCCGGGATCGGCGTCACGTATGCGGAGTGCAACGCTGCCGGCCGCTCGCTCTGGCACCTCTCGAACCCGGCGTGGCAGGCGCCGATCATGGGCGTCACCGCAATCGTCATCGTGTTCGCCGAGATCTGCGCGATCGCCGCCTTCCGACAGACGCGCGGGCTCGACTTCGGCGACGGCCCACCCGAGCCCGAGGAGAAGCCGGAGCGACGGCGGACGCGGATCCACTTCTTCGCCGCCGCGGCGATCATGGCCAACCTGCTGTTCCTGATGATCGTGCTCCTCGACGGGACGGCGAACCTCGCCGACTTCGCATGCCAGCGAAGCTGATCGCAGCACTCGCCGCGGCGCTCGTCGTCGCCGCGCCGGCTGCCGCTGCGGGCGGATCGATGCCGCTCGTCACGCAGGGGAAGCACCTCTACGGCCGCTACTGCATCTCCTGCCACGCGCTCGCCGGCACGACCACGCCGAAGACGGTCGGCGCCGGGCCGCTGCGCCAGCAGCACCAGCAGCAGATCGTCGCGCCCTCGCTGCAGGGCGTGGGCGCGCTGGCGGCCGACTTCTACCTTCGCACCGGCTACATGCCGCTGCAGCGGGTCGGGCTCCAGCCGCGACGCTCACGCGTCTTGTTCAGCGAGCGGCAGATCCGGGCGCTGACGGCGTACGTCGCCTCCCTCGGCCCGGGGCCGCCGATCCCGCATCCGCACCCCGAGCGCGGGAGCCTGAGCGAGGGGATGGCGCTCTTCACGAGGAACTGCGCCGGCTGCCACCAGGTTGCCGCCGAGGGTGGGTACGTCACGGGCGCCGTGCCTCCTCCGCTCGAGGATGCGACTGCGACGCAGATCGCCGAGGCGGTGCGCATCGGACCGTACGTGATGCCGCGCTTCTCGAAGAAGGCGATCTCCGACGCCGAGCTCGACTCGATCGTGCGCTACGTCGAGTACACGAAGCACCCGGACGACCGCGGCGGGTGGGCGCTCGGCCACCTCGGCCCCGTGCCCGAGGGCCTCGTCACCTTCTTCGTCGCGATGGCGGCGCTCGTCTTCACGTGCGTGGTCGTCGGCCGGCGGTTCGAGCGTGGGTAAGACGAAGGACATCCTCGTCGCCGTCGGCGTCCTGTTCTTCGGGCGAGGGCGCCGCACACCCGAACGCGAGCGGATCGTCCCGTCCGGGCCGCCGCGGCCCGGATGGGAGCTCGTCGCGATCACGCTCTTCGCCTGCGGTGCGCTCTCGGCGCTCGCGTTTCCGTTTCTCTACGCGTTCGCGAACGACCTCCCGCACGAGAACCAGCTCTTCGGCGCGTCGATCGGGCTCTCGTTCGTGCTGCTCGGCGCCGGCCTCGTCGTCACCGGAAAACATCTGATCACGACCGAGGAGATCGAGGAGGACTATCCGGAGGAAGAGCATCCGCACGAGCAGGAGGCGGTCGTGCAGGTGCTCGAGGAGAGCGGCAGCCGCATCACGCGCAGGCGGTTCTTCCTCCTGGCGCTCGGCGGCGGCGTCGGGGCGCTCGGCGTCGCCCTGGCGACGCCGCTCGTGTCGCTCGGGCCGGTGTTCCGGATCTCCCCCTTGTTCGGGACGCCGTGGAGACGCGGCCGCCGCCTCGTCGACGAGACGGGCCACGCCTTGAAGGCGAGCGACATCGAGGAGGACACCCTGTACACGGCATTCCCGGAAGGCGCGGACAAGGAGAATCTCGGCTCGTCCGTCGTGCTGGTGCGGCTGCCGACGGACCGGCTCGACCTCCCGCATGAGCTCGCCGGCTACGACGCGAACGGGATCGTCGCGTACTCGAAGATCTGCACGCACGCCGGCTGCGCGATCTCGCTCTACCGCGCTCCGCTCTTCCAGCCCGACGAGCCGCGCCCGGCGCTCGTCTGTCCGTGCCACTACTCGACGTTCGACCCGGCCGACGGCGGCACCGTCCTCTTCGGGCCCGCCGGACGAAAGCTGCCGATGCTGCCGCTGATCGTCGACCGGGCCGGCCACCTGCGCGCGAAGGGGAACTTCGACGGGGCCGTCGGGCCGTCGTGGTGGGGCGTGCGGCTCCGGAGCCCGAGCCCGTGATCCGGAAGACGGTCCGGTTCATCGACCAGCGCACCGGCCAGGCGCCGTTCGTGCGCAAGTCGCTGCGCTACCTCTTCCCCGACCACTGGTCGTTCCTGCTCGGCGAGGTCGCGCTCTACTCGTTCGTCGTGCTCCTCCTGACGGGGACGTACCTCGCGCTGTTCTACACCGACTCGACCAAGCAGGTCACCTACCACGGCAGCTACGCGCCGCTCCAGGGGCAGCAGATGAGCGAGGCGTACCACTCCGTCCTGAACATCTCGATGAGCGTTCGTGCCGGGCTGCTCATCCGCCAGACCCACCACTGGGCCGCGGACGTCTTCATCGCCGCGATCGTGTTGCACCTGCTGCGGGTCTTCTTCACCGGCTCCTACCGGAAGCCGCGCGAGCTCACGTACCTGCTCGGGCTCACGATGCTGACGGTCGCGCTGCTCGAGGGATACCTCGGCTACTCGCTCGTCGACGACCTGCTCTCCGGGATGGGGCTCGCGATCGGGTACGGCGTGGCGATCTCGATCCCCTTCGTGGGCGGCAACCTCGGCGAGCTGATCTGGGGCGGCCCGTTCCCGGGGACGAACGCCTTCTTCTCGCGGATGTACATCGCGCACGTCTTCCTGTTCCCCGCGCTGATCGCGGTGCTCCTCGGCGCGCACCTCGCGCTCGTCGCGCTGAAGCACCACACCCAGTTCAAGGAGGGCCCACGGCAGACCGACCGCAAGCTCGTCGGAGTGCCCATGTACCCGGGCCAGGCGCCACGCTCGCTCGGCCTCTTCCTGGTCACCACCGGCGTGCTCTTCCTGCTCGGCGGCCTCGCGCAGATCAACCCGATCTGGCTGTGGGGACCCTACCACACGTACCTCTCGACGAACGGCGCGCAGCCCGACTGGTACCTCGGCTGGCTGATCGGCGCGCTCAGGCTCGTCCCCGGCTTCGACGTGACGATCGGCAACTACACCCTCGTGCCGGGCCCGTTCTGGGGCGGTGCGCTGTTCCCGCTCGTCGTGTTCGGCTTCCTCGGCCTCTGGCCGTTTCTCGAGCGTCGCTTCATCACGCACGACTACGGCTATCGCAACCTCGCCGACCGCCCACGGGATGCGCCGGCGCGGACGGCGATCGGGCTCGGCGTCTTCACGTGGGTCTTCCTCGTGTTCGTCGCGGGCGCCGCCGACCGCATCGACGTGATGTTCGACATCAGCTACACGTCGCTGATCTGGTTCTTCCGCGTCGCGATCTGGGTGGCGCCGTTCGTGATCGGAGCGATCGCCTATCGCGTCTGCGTCGAGCTCCAGCACGGCGAGGAGACCGAGCGCGTGCGCAGGCGCGCGGAGCACCGCGCGAAGGCGCCGGCGGAGTCGGAGAAGGCCACCTGATGCTGACCGTGCTCGAGCAGAAGCTCGCCGAGGCGCACGGGCTCGCGCAGGCGGCGACGGTGGTGACGGCGAAGGTGGCCGGGCGGCTGGAGGAGCGTTCGCTTCTCGACGCGCTCGAGACGATGCGCGACGACGCCGAGGAGACGCGCGCACGCTGCCTCGAGGTCGAAGAGAAGCTCCCGCCGGGATCGCTCGACGATGTGCGCGCCCACGCGAACTCGACGAAGGAGCACGCGTCGGACCTCGTGGTCGCGTGGTTCAAGGCCGGCACGGATCCGTTGCGCGCGTGGAGCTTCCTCGCCATGGGGGAGGCGGCGGAGGTCTCCGCCTGGTCGG
Organism: Gaiellaceae bacterium; assembly: GCA_036376615.1. Classification (GTDB taxonomy): domain Bacteria; phylum Actinomycetota; class Thermoleophilia; order Gaiellales; family Gaiellaceae; genus PALSA-600. The sequence continues at coordinate 77,634 of DASUZZ010000009.1, read as the reverse complement.
CCGTGGCGACGCTCGCCGCCCGCGCGGGTGCCGCCGGCGTCGCCGAGCTGGCGGCCTGGGCCCTCCCCGTGCAGCGGCGGCACCTCGCGATCGCGCTCGACGGCACGATCGTGCTCGCGGACTCGTTCGACCCGACCGGCCCGCGCTGGGGCTAGGACTAGTCGTCGTCGAGCGGACGGCGCAGCACCCAGAGGAACGCCGTCGTGACCGAGCCCGGTTCCGGGGCGTCGGGGTCGTCCGTCTCGCCGAACTTCGTCACGGCCTGCGCCGCCTGCCCGAGCTTGCCGAGGCCCGGTACCGGGAGGCCGCCCGCGTCGCGTCGCGCGGGAACCGTGCGGATCTCGGGCGCGAGGTCGACGAGCTCCCAGCCTTCGGCGGCGTACTGGTTCAGCATCGCCGTGTACGTGCCCTCGGCAAAGGACACGACGCGATACTCGAAGCGCTGCATGTCCCTAGAGTAGGCTGCTTCGCCGGCGTCGGCACGCCCGGCGCGTCTCGGTGAGTCAGCCCCAGCCGGGCGCAAGCAGGACGCGCATCGTTCCCTCCCGCCAGGTGCCCGCGCGCTCGACGCGCAGGCGCACCCGCAGGCGCCTTGCCGGGACGCCGGCCCACTGCGCCGGGAGCCCCATCGCGCGCAGCGGCAGGTGCACGTAGCCGATCCAGGGGGCGCGCGCGTTCGGCGGCGACGGCGCGCGCAGGCGAACGCGAGCGTTCCCGACGCGTGCATCGATCGCCGACGCGTGGCCCTTCACCCACACGGCGACGCCAACGCGCCCGCAGACGGTGTTGTTCGCGCCGTGGCAGGCGACGCCGAGGTACGGCGCGCGGACGAGACCGAGCGACACGATCGTCCCGAACGTGGCGAGCACGATCATCGAAGACGGTACGTCGATACGGCCTCGCCAGGTCCCGCCGGCTCCTAGACTTCGCCTCGTGCTGACGAACCGGTCCGCGCCGCCCGCCACCGTGACCCCGGTGCTGTTCTATCCCGACGTGCGCGCGGCTGTGGCGTGGCTCGACGACGCCTTCGCCTTCGGAGAACGCGTGCGGATCGGCGAGTCGCATCGCGCCCAGCTCCGGGTCGGCGACGACGGAGCGGTCGTGGTCGCCGAGGCGCACCGCGACAAGGTTGCGCCGCAGGGCAGCGACGCGGCCGCACACGTGATCAAGGTGCGGGTGCCGGACGTGGACGCCGCCTTCGCGCGGGCGCGCGACGCCGGCGCGTCGGTGCTCCAGGAGCCGAAGACGTGGGCGTACGGCGAGCGCTCGTGCGTGGTGGGCGACCTCGCCGGGCACCACTGGGAGCTGACGCAGACCGTCCGCGACGTCGCCCCCGAGGAGTGGGGCGGCGAGTCGGTCGCGCCGTGGTGAGCGCCGGCTGTCGCTGACGCTCGTGTCGGCGACCGGTCTGCGGGGGAATGCGCAGGTCGCGGCGGCCTGAGCCATCCGATGGGCTGCCTGATCGGCCACCGGCCCGAGAACGCGCGGCCGGCACCGCGCGCTATCCCTCGTGGTCGAACTCGGTCAACCGCGCTTCGAGACGATTGCGAAAGCGCCGAAGCTCGTCGATCAGCGAATCGCCGGCGACGGCCTTCGACGCGTCCCCGCGCTCCAGCCGCGCGAGCAGGACCTGCGTCGCGGCGAGAGCCACGACGATGTCGTGGTCGAACGCGCTCGCGTCCATCGTTTCTGCTTCCCCCTCCCACCGCGGGGAAACGTGGCCGGTCGCCGGCTATTCGCCGCCCGGCGGCACGTCGCAGCGCGGGCAGTCACGAGGCTCTCCGATCATCCGTTCGCGACGCTCGGGATCCACGACCCACGGCCTGTTCTGGAACGGCGGCCGGTGGCGAACGTGCTGGGTGTGCCCGCAGTCGAGCTCGGCGACCCAGTCGCCGCGATCGTCGAGATGGAAGCCGACAATCGTGCGCTCCATCCACGCACCGTAGTCGGGCCTAACCGAGCGCGAGCCGCCGGGCGCCGTCGAAGCTCGCGGAGTAGCTTCCCGCGAGCCGTGCGACCGAAACGCGCGAGCCGGTGTGCGGCGCATGGATGAACCGGCCGGAGCCGATGTAGAGCCCGACGTGGCCGGCGCCGTCGAAGAAGACGAGATCGCCCGGGCGCAGTGACCGTCTCGAGACGGCACGGCCGCGGTCGAACTGCGCGAACGTGTAGTGCGGGAGCGAGACCCCGAAGTGCGCGAAGACGAAGCGCGTGAACCCGCTGCAGTCGAAGCCGCTCGCCGGGCTCGTGCCGCCCCACGTGTAGGGGACGCCCAGGAACCTGCGCGCGTAGCGAACGATACTCGCGCGTTCGCGCGCGACGCGTTCGCGCGTCCGGACGGCACGCGACCGAGGATGGACGCGCCGGAGCAGGTGATGGACGTTGCTGCGCTGGAGGTCGACGCGGATGCGCGTCGCGGTGCGCCGGTGATGCTGGGCGGCGCCGGCGAGCGGGACGCGTGCGATGACGCAGACGAGCAAGACGAGCAGCAGCAGATGGCGTGTGCGGCGTAGCAGGAAGAAGCTCCTTCGAGCGGAGCGGCGCGCACGAGAGCGATGCGCCGCGACAGTCGTCGGCTTCGCTCATTCCAGCAGCGTGCCCGCGCCTCCGTCTCCCCCGGATGGGTCACTTTCCGCGCCCACCGGGCTCGACGGCCGCAGCGTCAGGCGGCGTAGAAGTCGCGCAGCTCGGCGAGCGACTTCGGTGCGAAGTCGCCTGCATGGCCGGCCTGGCCGAACTGCGTCATCCGCTCCTCGTACACCGCTCCCATCGCGTCCGTCGAGCAGCTGGCGCATCGTCACGAGCGGCATCGCCTCGAGCATCGAGCCGCCCGGCGCGCAACTGCAAGGAGCGGGCCGACCAGCGGCATCGATTCTCCGACGAACGACGACGGCGCTAGTGTGGGCTCCAGTGGGCACGAAGGTGCATCGGCGCGTGATGGGCGATCTCTGGCTCGGCCACCTCACCGCCGATCTGGCGTCGGGCGCCTTGCCGGCGGTGCTCGTCTTCCTCAAGCCGCTGCTCCACCTCTCGTACACGAAGACGGGCGCCGTGGTGCTGGCGGCGACGATCACGTCGGCGCTCGCGCAGCCGCTCTTCGGGCGCTGGTCGGACCGGCACGTGATGACGTGGCTGCTCCCCGCCGGCGTCGCCGCCGCGGCGGTGGGCATCGCGTTCGCGCCGTCGATGCACAGCTACCCGCTCGTGCTCCTGCTCGTCGCGCTCTCGGGCCTCGGTGTCGGTGCGTTCCATCCCGAGGCGATGAAGCTCGCCCGGTACGCGAGCGGCGCGCGGCGGGCGAGCGGGATCGCCCTCTTCCAGACGGGCGGCAACCTCGGCATCGCCCTCGGCCCGCTGCTGACAGGCGCGCTGCTGACGGTGGCCGGCGCGCCCGGCGGGCTGCTGCTGCTCGTCCCCGGCCTCGCCGTCAGCCTCCTGCTGCTCGCGAACTTCGGCGCGCTCGCGCGAACGCGCCGCGCGGGCGTCGAGCAGACACGCCGGCACAGCGAGCCCGACCGGCCCGGCCCGTTCAAGCTCCTCCTCGCCGCGATCGGCCTTCGCAGCGTCGCCTACTACGGCCTGTTCGTGTTCATCCCGCTGTGGGAGGTGGCGAACGGTCACTCGAAGGGGTACGGCACGGCGCTGCTCTCCTGCGTCCTCTTCGGCGGGGCGTTCGGCACGTTGTGCATGGGCCCGCTCGCCGACCGCTACCCGCACCGGATCATCCTCGCCGCGAGCCTCGCGGCCACCCCGGTCTTCGTGCTGATCTTCGTGCTCACGACCGGCGCCGTCAGCGCAGTCGCGGTCGTGATCGCCGGGGCGACCACGGTGAGCGGGTTCGGGCTCACCACCGTGATGGGGCAGGAGTACCTGCCGTCGCGGATCGCGATGGCATCCGGCATGACGGTCGGCTTCGCGATGGGGCTCGGCGGCGTCGCCGTCGTCCTGCTCGGCGTCGTCGCCGACTCGATCGACCTCCGCTCGGCGCTGCTCGTCACGGCAGTCGCGCCCGCGATCGGAGCGCTCGTGGCGCTCTGCCTGCCCGGCGAAGGCCATGCCCGCCGGCACACCGACACGGTCGCGCTCGCAGGCGACTGAGCACCGCCTGCCGTGATTGACGCAAGTGCGTCAGCGTGCGCGTTGCCGTGGGCGGCTACAACGGAGCGTGATGACGAATCGGGAGCTCAGGGGCCGGCGAAGACTCGGCTGGGCGTCGTGGTTCGCCGGTGGCGACGGTCGCGTGCTCGCGCTCGTCCCGAGCGAGCAGAGCTTCTTCGAGGCGCAGGGCCTCGTGGTCGTCGCGATGGCGTGCGTCACCGGCTTCGCGGTCGCCGTCGCGGGCAGCGGCTGGTGGAACATCCCGATCACGCACATCCTGTGGCTCGGCGCCGTCTGGACCGTCGTGATCTGCATCGTCGACCGGCTGATCTACAAGAGCTTCGGCACGAGTCGCAAGGCGAACCTCGTGCTCGCGCTTCCACGCGCGGCGCTGTCGATCATGCTCGCGCTCGTCCTCGGGCTGCCGATGGTGCAGTTCATCTTCAAGCCTTCGATCGCGAACGAGTTGTCGGTGTCGAGCACGGTCGAGCAGAAGCAGGCGCAGTCCTCGGCGATCGCCTTCTACGAACCGAAGATCAAGCTGGCAACCAGCCAGATCGCGCAGATCCAGGACCGGGAGACGACGCTGCAGAACCGGGTCGCGAAGTTCACGCGCCTGTCCGGCTGCGAGAGCAACGAGCCGTCGTGCTCACATACGCACAAGACCGGCTGCGGGCACTGGTGCCACTTCTACGCGGAGCAGGCGACGATCGCGCGCACCGAGCTCGAGCGAGACCGGCCGGGTGACCGGCAGAAGATCGCCGCGCTCAGGGCCAACATCGCCGACTGGCAGAGCCGCGAGCAGGCGGAGAGCCGGACGCGCGTCGATGCAATCGCCGGCGACCGCGACCTGCTCGCACGGGCCGAGGCGCTGACGGCGATCGAGAAGCAGCACCCGGAGGTGTCGAGGTACGTGCTCTTCGTGCTCGGCCTGTTCGTCTGCCTCGACCTCGTCGCGCTCGTGATGAAGCTGTCGCACCTGTTCGTCGGCGGGGCGCTCTACGAGGAGATGACCGACGCCCTCCGCGAGCGGGACCGCCTCGGCGCATTCAAGCTGCGCGAGCAGACCGCCGTCCTGCGCAAGCGCTTCGCCGAAGAGGCACGAGCGGACGTGGACGTCGACGAGGTTCGCATCGACGCCGACCGCGAACGCCGCATCGCCGACGAGCGCACGAAGCTTCCCGCGAGGCCGCACGACGGGCTGGCGGGCGCAAGCAGCGCGAGCGCCTGAGCCCACGCGCCGGTTCAGACCTCGTGTCAGTTCTCGATCGTGACGAGCGTTCCGATCGGCGTGTAGGGCCACACCTGCGCCGCGGCGTCGAGCGGTAGCTCGACGCAGCCGAGGCTCTGCGGCGTCCCGAACGACGCACGGTTGAACGCGTGCAGCGCCTCGCCGCCGTGGAAGTAGCTGATCCAGCGAATGCCGGGGTCGTTGTAGTGCGACCCGTCGGGGTTCGTCCCGGCCATCGTCCCGACCGGGATGTGCTCGAAGACCGGCCACGTCCCGAGCGCGGTCGGCGCGGCCGGCACGCCGGTGTTCCCCGGCGAGGTGAGCACGATGCTCCCGTTGTGCCACAGCGTGAGCAGCTGCGGCACGTTCCGGTGCACGTAGACGTAGCTGTAGCCGTCCGTGCGGTGCTTGCCGGCGAGCGCGTCGGCGAGCACGGCATGCCAGACCTGCGGGCCGACCAGCCCGTCGACGGTGAGCCCGTGGTCGTGCTCGAACATCATCACCGCGCCGCGGACGACCTCGTTCGGCTCGCCGACCTGCCAGAGCCCCTTCAGCTCGGACGGCGTGTCGGGATACGTCCAGTCGAAGTGGCCTGCGGGCGGCGAGACCGCCGCCGTCAGCTGCGCGCGAGCGCCGGTGGGGGGCGCGTCGTCCGTCGGCACCCAGGTCACCGGCAGGTAGCCCTCCTGCGCGAGCAGCTGCTGCAGCCGCAGGAAGGACGCCGGGGCGACCGACCACGAGACGCGGTCTGCAGTCTTCACGCTGCGGCGATCGGCGCTCACGAGCGCGACGGTGGACGAGAGTTTCGCGTGGACGTCGCTCGCGAACGGCATCCCGAAGCGGCCGCCCGGCCGGAAGACCAGCGTGTGGCTGTCGACGTTCGTCCAGGAGCCGCGGACGTCGCTCGACACGGTGGGATCCTCGCCGCCGAGCACGTCCGACACCGGCCGCGAGAACGTCAGCCTGAGCGGGGTGAGCGGCGTGATCTTCGCGCCGGGGGCGGGTTGCGCGAGCACGACCGGCCGGTTCGCCTGCGGGAACCACGTCACCCGCACCGGCGTGCCGAGCGACTCCCACGGCCGTGCGGCAGCGGCGAGCCTGACCGAGCCGGCACGCAGGCTGGTCGGCACGACGGCGATCGCTCCGTCCGGGTGCAGCCGCGTCGACCCGAAGACGACCTCGCTCACCGGCGCGTCGAACCGCACGCGCGGCCGGTCTCCGCTCTGCACGGTGATCCACGGGCTGCGCACCGTGGCAACCGGCGTCTTCACGGTCAGCCGCTCGGTGCGGCGGTGGCCGAGGGCCCAGCCGAGCCAGCCCGGGCGCCGCACGACCACCGTGATCGAGACCGTCTCGCCCGGCGTCACCTTGCGGCGCGGGACGAGGCGTCCGTTATGCCGGACGAGCGCGATCGGGCCGTCCGCATCGGACGCCGTCACCGACTCGACCGAGCCGGCAAAGGGCTGAAGCGCGACGCGCGCGAGGGCCGACGGATCGCCGTCGAGCTTCGCCCCCGAGAACAGCACCACCGCGGTGACCGCGGCGGCGACCAGTACCAGGACGAGACCCAGAGCGACCCAAAGCCCACGCCGCAGCCGCTTTCTGCGCGGTGGCGCGACACTCGCCATCGTGAGACACGATAGACGGCCCGCCCGGGCGTTTCGCGGTCGCATACCGGGGAAGGTGAACTGCATCGCATTTCGATAGTCCCGGGAGGTCACGATGGACATCGGCAAGCCGAAGAGAATCCACCGGGTGGAGCCGGTGGAGGACCCGGTTCCCCGCAAGGACTCGCCCGCGAAGACGGCCCCGAGCGGGCCCGTCCGGAAGCCCGAGCCCGTACCGGCCCCGTGAGCGCGCTCGCGCTCACCGACGCGCCCGACTTCGCGAGCCCACTCGAGGCCTGGCGGGCGTGGCGCGTCGTCTACCGGGACGGGGAGTACCTGCTCGGAAGCATCGTGAAGCCGGCGCTGTGGCCGTGGGGCGAGTCGCTCCGGGCCGACTGCCTGCATCGCAGGCTGCCCGTCCCCGGCCGTCGGGGCCAGCGGCATGCCGCGCCGGATTCGACCTGCGAGTGCGGCATCTACGCCGCCGGGCTCACCCAGATCGGCCAGTACCTCGGCGACCTGTCGGCGCCGTTCGTGAAGGGAATGCGGCCGACGGTCGCGCGCGTGCTCGGCCGCGTGTCTCTGTGGGGAACGGTGATCGAGTGCGAGCGCGGCTACCGCGCCTCGCACGCCTATCCGCTCGAGATCTTCGTACCGGTCGACGGACAGCTCGGCGAGCGCCACGGCTGGGACGAGCTGGCGGAGGGCCTGGCGCCGTACGGCGTGCCGCTCGAGCCGCTGGCGGCTCGTTGCATCGACGCGACGACCGTGCTCGCACGGCGCTTCCCCGTCGCGCGCCCGACGCCGGGCTAGTGGTCGTCGAGCGGGAACCAGCGCCTGACGCCGCCGCGCTCGCGCCGGTCGACCTTGCCCTGGAGCTGCAGCGCACGCAGCCTGCTGCCGACGCGCTGGGGTAGCCGCTCGACCTCGGCCGCCTCCTCGCCGTACAGGGCGCGGCCGACCTGCGCCGCGGTGGCGCCCTGTTCGCCGGCGACGCTGTCGAGCGCGCGCAGGAACAGCTCCTCCGGCAGGCTCGCCGGGTCGGCGCCGTGCACGGCGTCCGGTTCCTCCGCGAGGTCGCGGACGAACAGGCAACGCACGAGCGGCCCCGGGGTCGACGCCGGGCGCCAACCGTCGCGGGCGAGCTCATCCGCGAGCGCGGCGAACGCGTCGGCCGCGGCCGGAGACTCGTGCCCGGCCAGACGCGGCCGCCACGGCGGTCGCCACGTCCGGAACTGCGGCGAGCACCGGAACGGAAGCTCGCTGCCGGGCAAGTACGCCTGGAACTCGCCGCTGACGTATCCCTGCCAGAACCGGACGACGCACTCGTCGTGGCTGTCGGAACGACCCTCGGACTCGCGACGCACGTGCTGGCCCCCCTCGATCCCGGCGAAGACGAAGCCCGGGCGCCGCATCCCGGACAACCGCCTCGACCTTACCGCAGCCGGGCGGCGGGCCGCGAACGGAAAGTACCCTGCGAGAACGTGAAGGGTCGCGTCTGCGGGATGCTCGTCCTCGCCGCCCTCGGGGCGGCGGGCTGCGGCGGCTCGAAGCGGGCGACGACGACCGGGACGCCGGCCTCCGCGCCCCGCGACCGGTGGGGGACGGTCTGGCTGTGCCGGCCCGGCGCGCGGCCGAACCCGTGCGTGACGAGCCTGACGACGACGGTCGTCGCGCGAAACGGGCGCACGAACGTCGTTCGCACCGCACCGGCGGCGAGCCCGCCGATCGACTGCTTCTACGTCTACCCGACGGTGAGCGGCCAGACGTCGGTGAATGCGAACCTTCGGATCGGACTGCCGCAGATCGCCGTCGCGACGACCCAGGCCGCCCGCTTCTCGCAGGTCTGCGGCGTCTACGCACCGGTGTACCGGCAGATCACGCTGACCGCGCTCGACCACCCGGGCACGATCACGCTCGCCGACGCGCGCATCACCTACCGCAGCGTCCTCTCGGCGTTTCGCGACTACCTCGCGCACTACAACCGCGGCCGCGGCTTCGTGCTGATCGGTCACTCGCAGGGCTCGACGGTCCTGATCAGGCTGATCCGGCAAGAGGTCGACGGCAACGCGGCACTGCGGAAGCGGCTGGTCTCCGCGCTGATCATGGGCGGCAACGTGACCGTGCCGAAGGGCCGGACCGAGGGCGGCGACTTCGCGCACATTCCGGCGTGCACCTCGACCGGCGAGACGGGCTGTGTCGTCGCGTACTCGAGCTTCACGACCAAGCCGCCGCCCGACAGCCAGTTCGCCCGGACGACCTCCGACGCGGGGGTCGGCCTGCTCGCCCGGCGGACGCGGCGCGACCTCCGGATCCTGTGCGTCAACCCCGCCGCGCCGGCCGGCGGCACGGCGCCGCTCCACCCGTATCTACCCTCGTTCGCGCTTTCGGCGCTCGCGTCATCGTCCGGCCGGCCGCTCACGGTGACGACCCCCTGGGTCGCGTTCCCGGGCGAGTACACGGGCCGCTGCGAGCATTCGGGCGACGCAACGTGGCTGCAGGTGACGCCGGCGTCGGCCGGTGACCGCCGGCCGTCGCTCTCGCACGTCGAGCAGCCGGCGATCGGGCTCCACGTGCTGGACGTGAACATCGCGCTCGGCGACCTCGTACGCCTGGTGGCGGCGCAGAGCGCGGGCTACCGGCGGCGGTAGCGAGCGAGCTACGGCCCGAGAGCGCCGCCACTGCCCGCCGCGTAAGGTCCGTGTAGCGTTGTGCACATGCTGAGGTGGCTCCTCGTCTCGTGGGCGGCCAACGCGATCGTCCTGGCGATCGCCGGCTGGATCCTGAGCGGGGTCACCTTCCACGGCTCGGCCTGGACGGTGATCGTCGCCGCGGCCGTGTTCGGGGTGCTGAACACGATCCTCAAGCCGATCCTCAAGCTGATCACGCTCCCGTTCGCGATCATCACGCTCGGGCTCGTGTGGTTCTTCGTCTCGATGTTCACGCTCTGGCTGACCGTGATCATCGTCCCCAAGTTCGACATCCACGGGTTCTGGAACTACGTCTGGGCGACCATCCTGATCTGGGCGCTCAACATCGTCGTCGACGCGGTCATGTTCCGGTCGTCGGGCAAGGGCAGTCAGCCCTCTCCCGCGACCGCCTAGGGCTTCTCTGACGCCGCGGTCTGCGGCCGACGGCCGGCGGATCGCGCGTTTCGCGGCTCGCAGCGGAGGGGATACAATGGACTACGATGTATTCGCTCCACCCCGACTACTTCTTCCTGCTTCCACTCGCGTTCGCCTACCTGATGATGGTCGCCGGCGTGCAGAAGCGCATGCTCGAGTGGCGACGAAACCCGCACGCCTGCCGCGGCTGCGGCCGTTCGCCCCGCAAGTGCACCTGCAGGCATTAGTGGCCCGCTAACCGGCCAGGGCCGAGAGCAGCCGACCGCGCACGCGCTCGAGCTCGTCGAGCGCGTGGCGTTCCTCGTCGCGGTTCGCCTCGAGCGGCGAGGGATCGACCCCGAGCTGCGGCGCCAGCGCGACGAGCGATGCGTACAGGGCGAGCTCGAGGTGCTCCGTCCGTGCAGCCGCGTCGACGAGGAAGAGATCCTCGAGGCGCGGATGGTTCAGCGACGAGACGCGTTCGTCGTGCCCGCGCCGGAGGCCCTCGAGCGCAGCACTCGCCGCCGAGGCCGGCTCGGCGCCGGCCGCGAGGAAGGCCTGCTCGACTCGCCCCGCGTGCGTGCGCGTCCCCTCGAGGTGCGCGGCGAACGCCTGCGCGAGCCACTCCGAGTCGGCCTCGCGCTCGAGCGCGGGCAGCACGTCGTGGGCGAGGGTGCGCTCGATCCAGAGCGCCTCGGCGAGCAGCGCCAGGTAGAGGTCGCGCGGGTTGCTCAGCGTCGGCGTCACGTCCGCTTGCGGTCGAGCAGGCCGGCGAGCCGGTCGGAGAGCGCCATGATCGCGAGCGCGGGGTTCGCCGCCCCCTGCGTCGGCATCACGCTGCCGTCGGCGACGAACAGGTTCGGTACGCCCCACACGCGGTGCGTCGAGTCGACGACGCTGTCCTCGGGCCCGAAGCCCATGCGGCACCCGCCGACGAGGTGCGCGTACCGATCGATCGTGAGCTGGTCCTGCGCGCCGGCCTCGTCCCAGATCCTCTCCATCACCTTCGTCGCGTAGGCGATGTTCGCGCGGTCGTTTTCGCAGAGGCTGTGGCTGAACACGGCGACCGGCAGCCCGTAGCGGTCGGTCTCGGTCCGCGAGAGCGTGACGCGGTTCTCGGCTTGCGGCAGCAGCTCGCAGAGCACGCCGAGCACCGTCCAGTGGTTGTAGTCGCGCATGTACTCGCGCAGCGACTGCCCCCAGTGCCCCTCGGCGGTCACGTGCTCGGCCCAGCCGATCGGCAGCGGCGAGATCGTCTGGATCGAGAAGCCGCGCGCGAAGCCGCGCGCGGCGTCGGTCTCGTAGAACTGCTCGGACGACACCTCCGGCGGCGGAGCCTTGTACATGCGGAGGAGCTCGGGGAAGCGGGCGGCGACCTGCGTCGCCCCCTGCACCATCACGTAGCGGCCGACCTGGTCGCTGTCGTTGCCGATCCCGTGCGGGAACCGGGTGCTCGTCGAGTTGAGCAGCAGGCGCGGCGTCTCGATCGCGTAGCCGCAGACAGCGACCGCGTCGGCGCGCTGGACGTACTCGCGCCCATCGGCGTTCACGAGCACGCCACTGCAGCGGCCTCGCTCGTCGACCTCGATCCGCGTCACCATCGAGTCGGGCCGGACCTCGACGCCCCGCTCGATCGCGTCGGGCAGGTGCGTGATCAGCGGGCTCGCCTTCGCGTTCACCTTGCAACCCTGGAGGCAGAAGCCGCGATAGATGCAGTGCGGGCGGTTGCCGAACGAGCCGTTCGTGATCGACACCGGGCCGACTCGCATCTCGATCCCGCACTTGCGCGCGCCGTGCCAGGCGACCACCGCAGCGCCCGCGATCGGGTGCGGCGCGTGCGGATACGAGTGCCGGTCTCCCCACGGCCAGTCCTGGCCCGCGACCGGAAGCTCGAGCTCGATCCGCTCGAACGACTCCCTGAGCTCCGCGTACGAGATCGGCCAGTCGGCGGCGACGCCGTCCAGCGTGCGCACGCGGAAGTCGGAAGGATGCAGCCGCGGCGTATAGCCGGCGAAGTGCGTCATCGAGCCGCCGACGCCCACGCCCGAGTTGTTCTTGCCCATCTCGATCGGGTCCGAGCCGCCGATCACACGCGTATCGGTCCAGTAGAGGGAGCCGGAGCCCTTCTCGTCGGAGACCCAGTCGCGGTCGGGGTCCCAGAACGGCCCCTTCTCGAGGACGACCACGCGCCAGCCCTTGCGCGCGAGCCGCTGTGCCAGCGTGACGCCGCCCGCACCCGCACCGACGACCGCGAGATCGACGGGGTCGTTCTCGCGGTAGCGCGCCATGCGGTCGAGGTTCTGCAGGCCGCGCGCGTGCCGGTCGAGAAGGTGCGCCGAGTCGTTGTCGCGGGGCATCCGCAGCGAGCCCTTGATCAATCGAGTCCCCGCTTCTTCGTGTCCTGCACGGGATCGAGCTCGTACGACTCGAGCGCCTCGAACGTCTCCGTCTCCCCGTTCCGGAGATGCGGGCTGCCGAAGCGCGAGTACCCGCGCGGGTACGCGGGCCCGGGAAAGCCGATCTCGTTCCACGCCCACGGGTGCGCGTAGTACGCCTCGCACACGTAGCGCGTCACGATCGCGAAAGCGCGCGACACGTTGAGCGCGCTCCAGGCGGGGCCGTAGAGCTCCGCCTTCGCGAAGCGGTGGCAGACCTCGTCCTGCTCGCGGACGCCGAGCACCGCGAACGACGGTGCGCCCCGCGCATTCGCCTCCGTGTCGAGCCCGCGCGCGACGATGCGCCAGGTCTCGCCGTCGTCGGGCATGTCGAAGTAGCGGTAGCCGTCGCGCTTGCCGTCGGCGAGCTTCTCGTCGACGAACGCGAGCACCGGCAGCTTCGGCTCCTCGCCCACCTGCGCGCTCAGGTGGTCGCAGAGCGCGGTCAGCGTCTCGGTCTCGCGCTCGTCGAAGAAGCGCGGCTCCGGGACGTCGTGCACGCGCTTCAGCACCGTCTCGCGGGTCACCTCGTCCCAGTGGCCGGCACTTTCGAGCACGTCGAAGTCGGGATAGCGGCCCACCATCCCCGGCGTGACCCCGCGTCGCTGCCGGGGCAGGCCCTCGGGCTCGAAGCGGCGGGTCATCGCTCGCGCCGGACGAGCGCGGCGCCGATCGCCATCGCTCCCACCATCGTCAGCGAGCCGGGTGCGAGCAGCGGCGGGCCCATCACCAGGTTGTACGTCGGCTCGCCGAAGCCGCCCGGCCGTTTCTGCACGCCGCGTACGTGCGTGACGATCCCGATCAGCCCGTCCACCGCGTAGAGCGCGCCGAAGAACGGCAGCCAGCGGCGGGCGGCGCGCTCGGACCAGAAGCCGGCGATGCCGGCCGCGGTCAGCGGCGCGCTCAGCACGATCGGCGTCCACATCCACCTGTCGCCGAACGAGCCTTTGTAGTGCTCGACGTAGACCTCGAACGCGAGCGGCGGCGCGCTCGCCGCCGTCGCCAGCGCGAGCAATCGCTGCACGCGGCCGGTACGGACGTTCGCGGCGAGCCGCGTCAGGCGGCCCATCGCTCCGCCTCCCTCCGCTTGAGCTCCAGCCCGTTGCCGGGCCGCGACCGGTCGGGACGAAGCGCGCCCGCGTGCGGCTCGAGGACGCCGTCGAAGAGCATCGCCTCGATCCGCACGTGGTCGTGGAACCACTCGAGGTGGCGCAGCCGGCGGACGGCCGCGAGGCCGTGGGCGGAGACCTGCGGCGCACAGTGGCCGGAGAGATCGACATGCGCCGCCTCCGCGAGCGCGGCGACCTGCAGCAGGCCCGTGTAGCCGCCGCAGCGGGTCACGTCGACCTGCAGGCAGTCCACCGACCCGCCCCGCAGCATCCGCTCGAAGTACGTCGGCGTGTCGCCGTACTCGCCGGCTGCGATCTCGAGGCCCGCGCCGCGGGCGTCGCGGACCATCCTCAACCCGTCGAGATCCTCAGAGGACACGGGCTCCTCGAACCACGAGGCGCCCCAGCCGTCGGCGTAGCGGTTCGCCCACTCGATCGCCTGCGCGCGGTCGTAGGCGCCGTTCGCGTCCACGAAGAGCTGCGTGTCCTCGCCGATCGCCCCGCGCGCCGCATCGAGCCGCGCCGGGTCCTCGTCGGGCTTGCGCCCGACCTTGAGCTTCACACGTGGGATCCCCTCCGCGACCCAGCCGCCGAGCTGCCCGGCGATCCGCTCGAGGCTGTAGGAGGTGAAGCCGCCGCTGCCGTACACCGGCACCGTCTCGTGCACCGCACCGAGCGTGGCCGCGAGCGAGACGCCGCGGCAGCGGGCGTGCAGGTCCCAGAGCGCGGTGTCGACCGCCGACAGCGCCATGAAGCCGAGGCCCGGCCGGCCGACGTTGCGGAGCGCGCGGCTCATCGCCTCCCACGTCTCCGGAACGGCGGCGACGTCGCTGCCGCGCGCGACCTGGAGGAGCTTCGACTCGATCAGCGCGCCCGCGGCCGCGTCGCAGTACGTGTAGCCGAGCCCGACTTGGTCGCCGCCCTGAGCCTCGACGACGACGATCGTGGTCGAGTCCCACTCGAGCGTGCCGTCCGACTCCGGCTCGTCGGTCGGGACCGTGTAGGCCGACACCGTGAGCGCGTCGACCGTCGTGGCGACCGTAGCGCTCATCTGCCCGGCAGGAACTCGGCGATCTTCTCGGCGAAGCTCTGCCGAATCATCCGGCGGGCGTCCGGATCCCCGCGCAGGATCGCCTTGGTGAAGTGCTGCGCCTGCTCGAGCGTGATGTGCGGCGGCAGCGGCGGCACCTCCGGATCGGTGATCGCCTCGATCACGCACGGACGGTCGGCCGCAAAGGCGCGATCCCACGCCTCGCCGACGTCCTCCGGGCTGTCGACGAGAACGCCGTCGAGCCCGACGAGCTCCGCGTAGCGGGCGTACGGGAAGTCCGGCAGCGTCTGCGACCCCTCGAACTTCGGATCGCCCTCCATCGCGCGCTGCTCCCAGGTGACCTGGTTCAAGTCGTTGTTGTGCAGCACGAGCACGATCAGGCGCGGGTCGGACCACTCCTTCCAGTAGCGCTTGATCGTCAGCAGCTCGTTCATGCCGTTCATCTGGAACGCCCCGTCGCCGACCAGCGCGATCGCAACGCGGTCGGGGTGCGCGAACTTCGCCGCGATCGCGTACGGCACGCCCGGCCCCATCGTCGCGAGCGTCCCCGAGAGCGACGCCATCATCCCCTTGCGCACCTTCACGTCGCGCGCGTACCAGTTCGCCGACGAGCCCGAGTCCGACGCGAGGATCGCGCCGTCCGGCAGCCGCGACGAGAGCTCGAAGAAGACGCGCTGCGGGTTGAGCGGGTCGGCGTCCATCATCGCGCGTTCCTCCATCAGCCTCCACCAATCCGCGACGTTGCTCTCGATCTGCTCGCGCCACGAGCGGTCCTCCTTGCGCTTGAGCAGAGGACGCAGCGCGGCGAGCGTTGCCTGCGAGTCGCCGACGAGGCAGACGTCCATCGGGTAGCGGATGCCGATCATGCGCCCGTCGATGTCGATCTGCACGCCCTTCGCCTCGCCCTCCTCGGGCAGGAACTCCGAGTAGGGGAAGCTGGAACCGACCATCAGGAGCGCGTCGCAGTCCTGCATCAGCTCCCAGCTCGGCTTGGTGCCGAGCAGGCCGATCGAACCGGTGACGAACGGCAGGTCGTCCGGGAGCACCGCCTTGCCGAGCAGCGCCTTGGCGACTCCGGCGCCGAGCACCTCGGCGGTGTCGAGCAGCTCGTCGTGCGCGCCGAGCGCGCCGGCACCGGCGAGGATCGCCACGCGCTCGGCCTGGTTGAGCAGCTCCGCCGCGCGCTCCAGGTCGTCGTCGGTGGGAACGATCTTCGGCCGCGAGTAGCCGACGCTCGAGTGGATCGTCCCGTGCTCGTGCGGCGGCATCTCGACGGCATCGAGCGACGCGAGGTCGTTCGGCACGATCACGCACGTCACGGTGCGCTGGTCGAGCGCGATCCGGATGGCTCGGTCGATCAGGTGGCGGATCTGCGACGGCTCGACCGCCATCTGGACGTACTCGTGTGCGACGTCCTTGAAGAGCACCTGCAGGTCGACCTCCTGCTGGTAGCTGCCGCCGAGCGCCGAGCGCGCCTGCTGGCCGACGATCGCGACGACCGGCTGGTGGTCGAGCTTGGCGTCGTAGAGCCCGTTCAGCAGGTGGATCGCTCCCGGCCCCGAGGTGGCCATGCAGACGCCGACCTCGCCCGTGAACTTCGCGTGGCCGCAGGCCATGAACGCCGCCATCTCCTCGTGGCGCACCTGGATCAGTGCCGGATCGCCGTCGGCGCGGTCGAGCGCCCCGATCAGCGCGTTGATGCCGTCGCCGGGATAGCCGTAGATGCGGTGGACGCCCCACTCGCGCAGGCGCTTGAGGACGAAATCGGCGACGAGCTCGGACATGGCATTCCTCTCTGATCGGATGTCGCTTCCGTCGTTACCCGCTCGCGGGAGGAAAAACCTCCGGCGAGGAGCGTTTACGGAAGCTTCGCGCGGACTGTCGCTCGGGCTCCGAAGCCTCCGCTCCGAGCTCGGTCTCGATCTCCTCGAGGCTGCGGCCGCGCGTCTCCGGACGAGCCTCCGGGAAGAGTACTATCGTATTACGATCTTTCCGGGCATCCGGAAACGAAACACGCGCATGCCGGAGACGACGAGCAAGCCGAAGCCGGAGTCGGGCGAGGTCGAGACCGCCGCGGAGTTCCATGCCGCGCTCCGGCTCTTCCTGCGCACGGTCGAGCGCATGGCGCGCGACCACGGCCTGACGCCGCAGCGCTACTTCCTGATGCTGATGATCTACGCCGCGCCGGGCCGGCAGTCGACCGTGAGCGAGCTCGGCGAGCGGCTGCAGCTCGCGCAGAGCACCGCGACCGAGCTCGTCGCGCGCGCCGAGCGCGTCGGCCTGATCGACCGGAGCGACTCACCCGACGACGCACGCCGGAGCATGCTCACGCTGAGCGCGGAGGGCGAGGCGCGGCTGCTGCGCGTCTTCGCCGCGTTGACCGGCGAGCGCCGGCACCTCGCCGAGGCGTTCTCACACGCGAGCGCGCTACAGGCTGCGTTCGAGGCTCACGCGTAGACGGGACGCCACCAGTCGAACGCCGCGGCGGCGAGCAGCGCTGTGGCCGGCGCCACGAGCGACCACAGCTCGACACGCCCGAGGGCGAAGGCGCCGAGCGTCCCGCCGCCGACGAACGCCAGCCACAGCGACAGGTAGGCGGCCGCACCCCCCAGCGCCTCGCGCCGCGTGCCGAGCCCGAGCCGGTCGTGGACGTAGCTCGGCCCTGGACGGCAGCCGGCGATCAGCAGCGCGCTCTCCTGTCCGAGCCGCGTCAGCATCCCCGAGATGTACGTCGTCCGCACCGACCGGGCGCCCCACTTCGTCACCGCCGCGGTCTGGGCGCCCATCGCAGCGATCGCGCTCACCAGGCAGACGTAGAACGCCGGCCCGCGATCCGGAAGCACGCCGCCCCGCAGCGCGCCCGCTCCGACGAGCATGAACACGACGACGAGCCCGGCCTCGAGCACGAACGCGGCCGCGGCAGGCGAGCGAAGCCGTCCACGAACCGCCGTCTCGAGCACCAGCGTGAACGCGGTGATCGACGCGACGAACGCCAAGACGGCGGCGACCACCGGCACCGCCGCCGCGAGCTCGCCGCGGCCGAGCCGCTGGCCGAGCTGGTTGGTGTTGCCGGTCATGTGCGCGACGAAGAGCTGGTGCAGGACGAGGTATCCGATCGCGTCGACGAACCCTGCGACCGAAGCGAGCCAGACCGCGAGCGCGACCTGGCGCCGCTGCGTCGTCACCCGTGTCGGCGCCGGGCGATCACGGTCCCGCCGGCGAGCAGCCCGGTGCCCGCGAGCGCCGCCACGGCGACCTTCGCGCGCCGGGCCGCGCCGCGGCCGTCGACCGCGGGTCCGTCCGGCTCACGGGCGAGCCCGAGCCGCAAGATCTCTGCCAGATGCCGCGGCCGGCGCCCGGCGCCGTGCTCGATCTGCGAGCGGCAGCTGAACCCGTCGGAGACGAGCAGCGCGTTCTCGCCCGCGTCGCGAACGCGCGGGAGGAGCACGTCCTCGGCGCAGCGCATCGACACCTCGTACTTCTCGCCCGCCTCGTAGCCGAACGAGCCGGCCATGCCGCAGCAACCGCTCCGCAGCACCTCGACGTCGAGGCCGGTCCGCTCGAGGAGCTCGCGGTCCTTGTCGAAGCCCAGCACCGACTTGTGATGGCAGTGTGCCTGCACGAGCGCCTTCCCCTCGAGGCGCGGCGGCTCCCATTCGATGCGCTCGAGGTACTCGGCGAGCGTGAGGCTCTGCTTGCGCAGCCGCTGGGCGTCGACGTCCTCGGGGAAGAGGTTGACGAGCTCGTCGCGGAAGACGGCCAGGCAGCTCGGCTCGAGGCCGACGAGCGGCACGCCGTCGGCAATCTGCGGACGCAGCTCGTCGAGGATCTGGCGAAGCAGCCGCTTCGCGAGCGTGAGCATGCCGAAGTCGTAGAGCGGCCGCCCGCAGCACAGGCTCCGACCCGGGAGCTCGACCCTGCAGCCCGCGTCCTCGAGCACGCAGACCGCCGCGATCGCCGTCTCCGGATGGAAGTAGTTGTTGAACGTGTCCGGCCAGAGCAGCACCCGCCGGCCCTCGTCGACGCGGCTGCCGCCGCGCGCGACCCACCAGTCGCGGAACGACTGCTCCGCGAACTGCGGCAGCTCGCGCTCCGGCGCGATCCCGACGAGGCGCTTGGCGAGCCCGGCGAGGCGGTTCGCCGCCCGCGGGAAGTGCGAGGCGACCCGCGCCTCCCAGTAGATGAGGCCGAGCGCGTAGTGGCGCAGCGGCCGGAGCCGACCGGCGAAGTAGTGCGAGAAGAACTCCGCCTTGTACGTGGCCATGTCGACGCGGACCGGGCAGTCGTCCTTGCAGCCCTTGCACGCGAGGCACAGGTCGAGCGCTTCGTGCACCGCGTCGTCGCGCCAGCCGTCCGCGCCGATCACCTCGCCGCGCAGCATCTCGTTCAGCAGGCGCGCACGTCCGCGCGTCGAGTGCTTCTCCTCGCGGGTCGCGCGGTAGCTCGGGCACATCACGCCGTCGCCTGCCGTGATCTCGCGACAGGCGCCGACCCCGAAGCAGCGCTCCGTGGCCGCGACGAAGTCGCCGCGATCGTCGGGGAAGTGGAAGTGCGTCTCCACCCGGCGCGGCCGGTAGCTCGGGTCGAAGCGCAGGAACGAGTCGGTCGGATACGGGTCGGAGACCTTGCCGGGGTTGAGCCGGCCGTCGGGGTCCCAGATCGCCTTGAACTCGCGGAAGGCCTGCACGAGCTCGGACCCGAACATCGTCTCGAGGAATTCGGCGCGCGCGTGGCCGTCGCCGTGCTCGCCGGAGAGCGACCCGCCGTACGAGGCGATCAGCCGGGCCGCGTCCTCGCCGAAGCGGCGGTAGTTGCGGACGCCTTCCTGCGTCGAGAAGTCGAAGTCGAGGCGCGTGTGGATGCAGCCGTGGCCGACGTGGCCGAAGTACGCGGCGACCCGCAGGCCGTGCTCCGACACGAGGCTCTCCCAGTCGCGCAGGAACGCGCCGATCTTCTCCGGCGCGACGGCCGCGTCTTCCCACGACGGCCACGCCGGGTGCTTGCCGGGGACCTTCGAGTGGCCGACGCCGCCCTCGCGGATCTGCCAGATCTCCTTGATCTGCGCCGGATCCTCGTAGAGGCGGAGGTCGAGTTGGTCGCCCTTGCGCAACCCCTTCTGCAGGCGCTCGGCCTTGTCGTCGGCCTCCTCCTTCGTGTCGCCGCCGAACTCGCAGAGCAGCCAGGCCGATCCGCGCGGCAGCAGCTCGGCGTGCTCCTCGAACCCCTTCTCCAGCTCGTTGTCGACGAGGCGCTGGTCGAACGTCTCGAGCCCGATCGGGCCGTACTCCATGATCTCCGGCACATGGTCGGCCGCGTCCCACGGCGCCTCGTAGCCGAGCAGGACGAGCGACCGGTGCTGGGGGCTTCGGATCAGCGTGCACCGCGCCTGCAGCGTGAGCGCGCACGTCGACTCGGTACCGACGAGCGCCGCCGCGACGTCGAAGCCGTGCTCGGGAAGCAGCCGATCGAGGTTGTAGCCGGAGATGCGGCGCGGGACCTGCGGATAGCGGTCGCGGATCAGCTCCCCGTACCGGTCGCGCACGTCACGCAGCGCCGCATAGATCTCGCCGCGCCTGCCGCCGCGCTCGACGATCGCCTGCAGCTCCTCATCGCTCGTCTTGCCCACGGTGAGGCGCGTGCCGTCCGCGAGGACGACGTCGAGCTCCTCGATGTTGTCCGCCGTCACGCCGGCGAGGATCGAGTGTACGCCGCAGGAGTTGTTGCCGATCATGCCGCCGAGCGTGCAGCGGCTGTGCGTCGCCGGATCGGGGCCGTAGGTGAGGTCGCGCTCCTCCGCGCGGTCGCGAAGGGTGTCGAGGATGACGCCCGGCTGGACGATCGCGTAGCGCGCGTCGTAGTCCAGCTCGACGATCTCGTTCAGGTACTTGGAGAAGTCGACGAGGACCGCATGGTTCACGCTCTGGCCGGCGAGCCCGGTGCCCGTGCCGCGCGCGAACACCGGCGCCTCGTGATCGCGGCACACCTCGACGGCCGCGATCACGTCGTCGATCGTGCGCGGGACGACGACGCCGATCGGCACCTGGCGGTACGACGACGCGTCGTTGGCGTACAGCGCTCGGCTGTCGGCGCCGAAGCGCACCTCGCCGCTCACCGCACGCGAGAGCGCGGCGGCCAGCGCCCGCGCGTCGACGTTCGGGGGCCGTGTGCGGCGCGGTGCGGCGACCGTGCTCACTCGTCCTTCTTCCCGCCGCCGCCCGGTAGCAGGCTCCCGACCTTGTCGGCGAGGCGCGCCGGGATGCCGTAGGGGCTCGCGGCGAGGCTCCGCTCGTCGAGCAGGTCGCGGCCGACGGTGAGCGCGATCCGCCGCCGGTGCTCCTCGCCGCGGGCCAGCGCCTCGGCGAACAGCTTCGTCTGCTCCCTGGTGACCGCCGGCGGGTGCGGCGGCTCGTGCGGATCGACGATGCACTCGATCAGCGCCGGGCCGTCGAGCTCGAGCGCGTCCTGCAGCTGCGCATGGCACGTCTCGGGATGGTCGATCGAGACTGCGCGCAGACCGCAGCCCTCCGCCACCTTGACGAAGTCGACGCCTCGCAGCTCGACGCCGTACTCGGGGTTGCCGAGGAAGATCTGCTGCTCCCACTTGATCAGGCCGAGGGTGTCGTTGCGGATCACGACGACCTTGACCGGCAGCTTCTCCTGCGCGAGCGTCGCGAGCTCGCCCATCATCATCGTCATCGACCCGTCGCCGGTGAAGGCGATCACCTGCCTGCCCGGGAACGCGGCCTGCGCCCCGATCGAGTACGGGACGGCGGCCATCATCGAGCACATCGTCCCGCTGAAGCTGAACTGCTGGTCCTTCCGCAGCCTCATCCGCGCCTGCCAGGTCGTCACCGTGCCCGAGTCGCCGCAGACGATCGCGTCGTCGCGTAGCAGCTGGCCGAGGTTCCACGTCACGACCTGCGGCTTCATCGGGACGTCCTCGCGCGTGCCGCGCTCCTCCATCAGCTCCCACCAGTCCGCGATCCCCTGCTGGATCTCCTCGAGGAAGTCGCGGTCGTCGTTTCGGTCGAGGAGCGGCACGAGCTCCTGCAGGGTCAGCCGCGCGTCGCCGACGAGGCCGACGTCGGCGGGATGGCGGAGGCCGATCCGCTCGGGGCGGTCGTCGATCTGCACGCACACGCACTGGCCGGGCGCGGGGAGAAACTCGATGTACGGGAACGAGCTGCCGACGATGATCAGCGCGTCGCAGCCGGCGAAGGCGTCGTAGGACGGCCGCGTGCCGACGACGCCCGTCCCGCCCGCACAGTACGGGCTGTCGTCCGGGACGCAGTCCTTGCCGAGGAGCGCCTTGACGATCGGCGCGCCGAGTCTCTCGGCCAGCTGCTCCAGCTCGGCGCCCGCACCCCGGGCGCCCGCCCCCGCCAGGATCGCGGGCCTCGTCTTCCCGCGGAGCGCCTGCGCGGCCTGCTCGAGCTGCGCGCGCGGCGGGATCGGGCGCGGCGGTTGGAGGACGGCCGAGGTGTGCCCGGCGACATTGCGCGCAAAGCGCCCGTCCGAGCCGACATCCTGTACCTGGATGTCGATCGGGATCGCGATGTGCGCGGCGCTCCGGTTCGCGAGCGCGGTCCGGCAGGCGAGGTCGGTCACGTTCTGCGCGTGCGCGCCGCCCATGACGCGCTGGCTGTAGCCGCACACGTGCTCGAACAGCGCGTCGTGGTTGATGTCCTGAAGGTAGTGCGTGCCGATCAGGTCGTGGTAGGTCATGCCGGTGATCGCGAGCACCGGCGACTGGTCGACCGCAGCGTCGTAGAGACCGTTCAGGAGGTGGACCGCTCCCGGCGCGGCGGTCGACAGGCACACGCCCAGCTTCCCGGTGAACTTGCCGTACGCGCACGCCGCGAGCGCCGCAGTCTCCTCGTGCCGCGTGTGTACGAAGCGCACCTCGTCCTTCCGTTTGCGCAGCGCCTCCATGAAGCCGTTGATGCCGTCGCCCGGCAGCCCGAAGACCGTGTCCACCCCCCAGGCGACCAACCGATCGAGGACCAGGTCGGAAACCGTGTCAGCCATCGAGGAGCCTCCCGCGCATCGGATTGCGATGCTTCTCTCCGGGCGCCGGGCGCATAAACCCGCGGCATCGAAACCGCGGCGGCGGGCACAGCTCGTCCCTAGTCGAGCCGGGCGCCGCTGCGGCGGAGGTGCTTCCACGCACGCGGAAGCTGCCTCAGCACCGCGTCGCGGCGGGCGTGCTGCCGCTCCGCGATCCGTCCGGCGGCGAACGCGGCGGCGGTCGCCGCGTCGACCACGCTCGCCGCGCGTAGCCGCTCCTCGGCGATCACCGCGTCCTGGAACGTGCCGAGCAGCTCCTGCAGCACGCGGGCGTCCTCGATGAAGCGCCGGCGCGCCTTGCCGCCGGGAGGCGCGAGCTCCGCCGCGTAGCGGGCGCGCTTGAGCCGGCCGCGGAGGCCGTGCAACTCCTCCGCGTCGGGATGCTTGCCGAGGCCGGCGACCGTGGCGGCGAGGCGCCGGAACTCCCGGCGCGCCGCGCGTTCGAGGCGGACGCGCTCCACGCCGGGCGCGAGCGCCGGCGGGAGCCGGAGGCACGCGAGCAGGTGGCGGTAGGCGTCGCCGTCGAGCGCCGCGAGCAGCGTGGTGCGCATCGCCGCGCGCTCCCGCTCGAGGCGGGCGACGAGCGCGTAGCCACCGGGTACGTCCGCCGCTGCCAGGAGACCGATCTCGTCGCGCACGTGCTCGAGGACGACGTCGAGATCGCGGACCGGCCCGGTCGCACCGGCGAGCTCGCGCAGCGGCGCGGCGAGCGAGCGCCGCCACGCCGGATCGAGCGACGCGCGGGTCGTGTGCAGGAACGCCCGCGTGCGCCTGCCCGCGACGCGATGCTGGTGCAGGTTCTCGGGATCGTCGCCGAGCCGCGTACCGGGATCGTGCGCGACGAGGGACTGCCGCTGCGCCTCGATCATCTCGCGCAGCCGCAGCGCGCCGGGCTCGTCGCTGAGCAGGGGGCCGGGCACGAGCGGCTTGCCCGCGACGACGGTGTCGACGAGGCGCGTGATGCCCGCGGGGAGCGTGAGGCCGGCGTTTCCCGCCGCCCACTCCTCGACGCGCTCGCCGCGCGGAAGGGTCAACCGCCAGACGACGCCGGCCTCGCTCGGGAGCCGCGCGATCGTCATCCCGGCCTGCTCGAGGTCGCGATCCGGCGTGTCGTACCCGTGCGCGACCGCGAACTCCTGCTCGGCGCGCAGCCAGTTCTCGCCCGGATCGCCCGCGCCGGGCGCCTGCGAGAGCTCGAACGCGCGGAAACGGATGGCGTCCTCGGCCGCGGCCACCACCCTGTTTCCGCCGTCCACGGCCGGGTTCCTGCCTGGAGCGCCCTGCCGATGACCCGGTTAGGGTTGTGCGCTCGAACACGCACTCGTCCGAGAGGAGTGAGCACATGGACGTGACCGCGCCGCCCGCGGAACCAACCTCCGCGCTCGTCGGCGACAAGGGGCTGAAGCGCGACGCGATCGGCTACCTGTCGAACCTCGTCATCGGGGTCGCCTCGACCGCGCCCGCGTACTCCCTCGCCGCGACGCTCGGCTTCATCGTCGCCGTGCCCGCGATGGGATTCCACGCACCGGCGGTGCTGCTCGTCTCGTTCCTTCCGATCCTGCTGATCGCGTTCGCGTACAAGTATCTGAATCGCGCCGACCCGGACTGCGGCACGACGTTCGCGTGGACGACGCGTGCGATGGGCCCCTGGGTCGGCTGGATCAACGGCTGGGCGATCTTCGTCGCCGACGTGATCGTGATGGCGTCGCTGTCGGTGATCGCGTCGACCTACACCTACCTGCTGTTCGGCTGGGACCACGGCGCGAGCTCGACGTTCTGGATCCTCGTCGGCTCGGCGGTCTGGATCGCGCTGATGACGTTCATCTGCTGGCGGGGGATCGAGCTGTCGGCGCGCGTGCAGCAGTTCCTGCTCGCGGCGGAGATCGCGATCCTCGCCATCTTCGCGGTCGTCGCGCTGATCAAGGTCTACGGCAGCAGCCCGCCGGCGGGCTCGGTGCACCCGAGCCTCGGCTGGTTCAACCCGTTCGCGCTCGGGTTCAAGCCGCTCGTGGACGGGATGCTGCTCGGCATCTTCATCTACTGGGGCTGGGACTCCGGCGTGGCGGTGAACGAGGAGACCGAGAGCTCCGCCGAGGCGCCGGGCCGCGCTGCGGTCGTCTCGACGCTGATCCTGCTCGGCATCTACCTGATCGTCTCGGCGTCGGCGCAGGCCTACGGCGGCACGCAGCCGTTGATCAACAACTCGGACGACGTGCTCCGCTTCCTCGGCGGCTCGGTTTTCGGCTCGCCGTGGGACAAGCTGCTGATCATCGCCGTGCTCACGTCGGCGTCGGCCTCGACCCAGACGACGATCCTGCCGACCGCGCGCACCACGCTCTCGATGGCGCGCTGGGAGGCGATTCCGAAGGTGTTCGGCCGAATCCATCCGCGGTACCTGACGCCCGACGTGTCGACGCTCGGCATGGGCGCGCTCTCGATCGTGTTCACGCTGGTGCTCGTCGGCTTCAACTCGTCGCAGGACGTGCTCGGCGATTCGATCACCGCACTCGGCTTCTCCGTCCTCTTCTACTACGGCTTCACCGGGCTCGCGTGCGCCATCTACTTCCGCAAGCAGCTCATGCGAAGCTGGAAGCACGTCGTCGGTGCAGGCCTCGTGCCGCTGGTCGGCTTCGGGGTGATGGCGGCGATCTTCGTCAAGGCGTTCCACGACTACAGCCAGACGGGCGCCGGCTACTCGAAGCCGCTCTTCGGCATCCAGATCCCGATCGTGATCGGCATCGGATCGCTGTTGCTCGGCGTGCCGCTGATGATCCTGTGCGCGGTCAAGTTCCGCGGGTTCTTCTCGCGCAAGCCCGAGGTCGCGGCCGACGGCGCCCTCGACGCGGTGCCCGAAGAGGTGGCAATGCACTTCTGAGGCTCGGGGCGATGCCGTGAGGGGTCACCGGGCACGAACCGACGCGATCCGATCGCCCGCCGCGTTTAACCCCGGCCGCGCTCGTGAAGGACACTCGCGTGGTCGTGCTCGAGTCCCACGTCAGGAGGCCAGCACGTGATGTGGACCGCGCCCTCCCCCGGCACCGCGGTTTTCCTGTCCCGCGGCCCGGAAGCGGTCACTTGACCCTCGGACCGGCGACCCACGATGCGCGACGGGGTACGCGCAACGCCGTCCGTCGACGCCTCCGGTCTGGCCTGCTCCGGAGCGTCGGCGCCTGGCGTCGCCGCTAGCCACCCGCCTCCGCCGGGTCGACTGCGCCGAGCCCGGCCTCACCCGCCGGCGCTGCGGTCGCGGCTTCACGTACCTCGACCACCGGGGACACCGGCTCGCCGACCGCGGCGAGCTCGACTGGATCCGCGCGCTCGCGATCCCGCCGGCGTGGGAGGACGTCTGGATCTGCCCGCTCCGCAACGGGCACCTCCAGGCCGTCGGCACCGACGCCGCCGGCCGCCGCCAGTACCTCTACCACCCCGCCTGGCGCACTCGCCGCGACCGCGAGAAGTTCGACGCGATGATCGCGTTCGCGCGGACGCTGCCGCGCCTGCGCGACGAGTCGGCGCGCCTTCTTCGCAAGCGCGGCCTCCCGAAGCCCCGGGTGGTCGGGTTCGCCGTCACGCTGCTCGACCGCGGCCTCTTTCGCATCGGCGGCGAGGAGTACGCGAAGCAGAACGGCAGCCACGGGCTGACCACGCTCGAGCGGCGGCACGTCCACGTCGCGTCGGGCGACACGATCGAGTTCGACTACCGGGGCAAGACGGGCAAGCGGCTCGTGCACGCCGTCGTCGACCGCCGACTGCACAGCATCGCGCGCTCGCTCGTCGAGCGGCCCGGGAACGGAAAGGCGTTTCTCGTGTTCGAGGACGGCGATGCGTTCGTCGACCTGCACGCCGACGACATCAACGCGTTCATCAAGCAGGCGTGCGACGGCGACTTCTCGGCGAAGGACTTCCGGACCTGGCATGCGACCGTGCTCGCGGCGACGTCGCTCGCGCGCTCGGACGAGCCGGCGACGAAGGCCGGGAGGCACCGCGCAGTGAACGAAGCGGCGGGGACGGTGGCGGAGGCGCTCGGCAACACGCCGGCGATCAGCAAGTCGTCGTACATCGATCCGCGCGTGTTCGACCTCTACCGCTCGGGCGAGACGATCCCGACCCGCACGGCCAACCGGCTCGTCGAGCGAGGCGAGCGCGACGCGGCCGAACGGGCGGTGATCCGCCTGCTCGCAGAGAGCTGACGCCCGTCAGGCGCCGACGTCGCCGAGAAAGCGCCGGATCGCGGCGAGCGTCTCTTCGGGCTGCTCGGCCTGCGCCATGTGTGAGCTCTCCTCGAGCAGGACCCACTGCGAGTCGGGGAGCGCCCGGTGGGACTGCTCGACCGTGGCCGGCGTCACCTCGTCGTGGCGGCCCGAGAGGAGAAGCGTCGGCACGTGGATCTCGCCGAGCCGCGCGCTGATGTCGAAGTCCCTGATCGTCCCGATCACGTGGAACTCGGTCGGGCCGTTCATCGTCTCGTACACCTCGGGGTTCGCGGTCAGCGTCGCGAAGCAGCGCTGAAGCCAGTCGGGCCAGGGATCGATCCGGCAGACGTGGCGGCGGTAGAAGACCATCGCGGCTTCTTCGTACTCGGGATCGTGCGTGGTGCCGGCGGCCTCGTGGCGGTCGAGCACCTCCTGCACGTCCGCGGGCAGCCCGGCGCGCAGCCGCGCCACCTCGGTCATCCAGAACGGCACGCTGGCCGGGGAGCTCTGCACGACGAGGCCTGCCAGGCCGGACGGCTGCGTCAGCGCGTACGCGAGCGCCAGCATCCCACCCCAGGACTGCCCGAGCACGGCGACACGGTCGAGGCCGAGCGCCTCCCTGACGGCGTCGACCTCCTCGACGTAGAGCTCCGTCGTCCACATCGCGGGGTCGTGCGACTCGGCGACGGCGGAGTTGCCGCAGCCGAGCTGGTCGTAGAAGACGACGCGCCGTCCCTCGGCGAGCGCCTGGTAGCTCTCGAGGTGCTGCCAGCCGGCGCCGGGGCCACCGTGCAGGCAGAGCAGCGGCAGCCGGCCGGGCTCCTCGCCGTCGCCGACCACCCGGTACCACGTCTCTTGGCCGTGGAACGGGATGCGGCCCTCGATGACCGTCGCGGCAGGCAACGGGTGCGACCCTACGCGAATCCGATCACGCTGCGAATGCCGTCCTGCTGCTCCATCAGCTCGAAGCCGCGGTTCACCTCGTCCAGCGTCAGCCGGTGCGACACGAACGACTCGACGTCGATGTCGCCGGCGAGCCAGCGCTCGACGAAGCGCGGCACGCCGTCACGGCCCTTGACGCCGCCGAACGACGAGCCGGCGACGCGCCGGCCCGTGATGAGGAAGCGGGGGACGATGTCGAGCGTCTCGCCCTTGCCTGCGACGCCCGCGACCGTGCACAGCCCCCAGCCCATGCGCGCCGCCTCGACTGCCTGGCGCATCACCGCGACGTTCCCGGTCGCCTCGAACGTGTAGTCGGCGCCGAAGCCGCCTGTCGACTCGACGATCCGCTCGACGACGTCGGGGCCGCCCGTCATCGTCTCGGTGGCGCCGTGGGCCCAAGCACGCTCGAGCCGTTCCGCCGAGCGGTCGACGCAGACGATCCGTTCGGCACCTTGCAGCCGGCAGCCGATCACCGCCCCGAGCCCGACCATGCCCGCGCCGAAGACGGCGCAGGTCGAGCCCGGCTCGACGCGGGCGGTGTTGATCGCGGCGCCGAGCCCCGTCGACAGCCCGCAGGCGAAGAGGCACGCGCCTTCGAGCGGCGCCTCCGGCGCGATCTTCGCGAGCGCGATCTCCGGCGTCACCGTGCACTCCGCGAACGTCGAGGTGCCCATGAAGTGCCTGATCGGCTCACCGTCCCGCGAGAGCCGCGTCGTCCCGTCGGGGAGATAGCCCCTGTTCTGCTGCTCGCGGATCGCGAGGCAGAGGTTCGTGCGATCGCTCAGGCAGTGGACGCACTCACGGCACTGCGGGGAGAACAGCGTCACGACGTGGTCGCCGGCCGCGAGCGACGTCACGCCCGGGCCGGTGCGTTCGACGACGCCGGCGCCCTCGTGCCCGAGCACGGTCGGCGCGTACCCGGAAGGGTCTGCTCCCGAGGCCGTGTAGAGATCGGTGTGGCAGACGCCACACGCGGCGAGCCGGACGAGCACCTCTCCCTCGCGGGGCTCGGCCAGGTCGAGCTCCTGCACCTGGAGCGGCGCCCCGAACTGCTCCAGAACGGCTGCCTTGATCCGCAACGTCCGGCGGATCACGGGCCGCCGACGGCGAGCGGTCGGCCGAAGCGCATGCCGAGACGCTACGACCGTCCCGGTTGCGCGTCAAATCGACTTCCCCGCAGGCGACGCTACGCCGAGGACGCCGAGCGGCCGCCGGCCGCGAATCCGGTATTACTTCACTTTTTATAGTAAGCCCCGGGAGAGAGGAGTGACCAGTGAGCACGACCGACGAGCTGCTGCGCAACGCCGAGGACTACGCGTCCCGGTTCGATCGCGGCGCACTGCCGATGCCGCCGGCCAAGCGGGTGGCGGTGATCGCCTGCATGGATGCGCGCATCAACCCGTACGGCCTGCTCGGCCTGAGCGAGGGCGACGCACACGTGATCAGGAACGCGGGCGGGGTCGTGACGGGCGACGAGATCCGCTCGCTCGCGATCTCGCAGCGGCTGCTCGGCACCGTGGAGGTCATCCTCATCCACCACACCGACTGCGGGATGCTCACGTTCAGCGACGAGGAGTTCGCGCGGCGGCTCCAGGAGGAGACCGGCATCAAGCCCGAGTGGGCGGCGGAGTCGTTCGACGACGTCGAGGCCGACGTTCGCCAGTCGATCGCGCGCATCAAGGCGAGCCCGTTCATCCTCCACAAGGACAGCGTGCGCGGCTTCGTCTACGACGTCGCGACCGGACGCCTCGGCGAGGTCGGCTGAGGCCTCGGGGCCGGTCAGGCCTCGGCCGCCGCGCTCTGCGGCCGGCCGAGGTCGCCGAGCCCGTGCTCGAGCAGCCGGTAGGCGCGCTCGAGGTCGTCGCGCAGAGCCCGGACTGCGCCCGGCCCGCTACGGCCGGCGAGCGCCTGCTCGCGCGCGGCGCGGAAGAACTGCCGGTGGACGCTGACGAGCAGGCCGGCGGCGATGCGTGCGTCGCGCGCGTCGATGGCGAGCTCGCTCTCGAGCGCCGAGGCGACGGCGTGCACGAAGCGCGCCATCACCTCGAGCTCCTTCGCCCGCAACGCCGGCGAGTCCTCGATGATCCGGGCGAACGTGGCGAACTGCGGGCTGCACAGGCGGTTGCACTCGCCGATCTGCAGCCGCCGCAGCGCGGCGAGCACCGACTCTCCGGACGCCCGCCCGCGGATCGCCCCGGCGATCGCCGCCTCCCGCTCGGGCACCTCGTCGTAGAAGAGGTCCTCCTTCGTCGGGTAGTAGTTGAAGACGGTCTTCTCCGAGACACCGGCCGCGTCGGCGACCTCGGCGACCGTCACGCGGTCGAAGCCCCGCTGGGCGAACAGCCGCATCGCCTGGTCGGCGATCTCGCGGCGCGTGTTCTGCTTCTTCGTCTCCCGCAGGCCCACGGCAGGAGTGTAACGTGCTCGTTTCTGTTGCTGAAAGTTTTCAGCGTCTGTACGTTTCAAGCCGACCGTCGCCGCCGGAAGGAGCCCGCTTGCTCGCTCGCCTCGCCCACCTGATCGCCCGCCGCCGCTGGATCGTGATCGCGATCTGGTTCGTCCTCACCGTCTTCGGAGCCTACGCCGCCGGCCAGGTGTCGAAGCGCTGGTACCAGAGCTTCTCGATCCCGGGCAAGTCGGCGTACGAGACGAGCATCCGCACGCTCGAGACGTTCGGCGTCGGCGTGCGGCCGCCGAACGTGGTCGTCTTCCACACGGACGGCGACTCGACGAAGAGCCGGGCGATCCGCGCCGCGATGGGCCGCGCCGCCGCCGCGACGCCGCACGCGCTGACGAGCTCCTACTTCTCGACCGGCAACCCGATGTACGTCTCCAGCGACAAGCACACGACGTTCCTGATGATCTATCCGCCGGGACAGGCCCAGTTCTCGACGACGAGCGGCGCCAGGGCCGAGCGCTCGGCGGCGGCAGCAGGGCTGCCGGCAGGGATCACGGTGCACGTCACCGGCCACGATCCACTCGAGGAGGCGAGCTCGAACGGCAAGACCGGGGGGCCGAGCGTGCTCGTCGAGGCATTCGTCGGCGGCCTCGGCGCACTCGTGATCCTGCTGTTCGTGTTCGGGACGCTGCCCGCGGTGCTGATGCCGATCGTGGTCGCGGCCGCGTCGATCCTCAACACGTTCACGCTCGTGTGGGGCCTCACCTACCTCACGAACGTCTCGATCATCGTGCAGTTCCTGATCGCACTGGTCGGCCTCGGCGTCGCGATCGACTACGCCCTGCTGATGATCTTCCGCTTCCGCGACGAGCTGCGCGAGGGCAACGACGTCGAATCGGCCCTCGTCGAGACGATGACGCACGCCGGACGGTCGGTGATCGTCTCCGGGTCGACAGTCGCGGTCGGGCTGCTCTCGATGCTCGTGCTCCCGTTGCCCTTCATCCGCTCGATCGGCATCGGCGGCATGCTGATCCCGGCGGTGTCGGTGACGGCCGCGATCACGCTGCTGCCGGCGCTCCTGTCGGTGATGGGCGAGCGCATCAACAGCGTGCGGGTGATGCCGAAGCGCCTCGTCAGCCCCGACCATCCCGAGGACGGCGGCTGGGGGCGCTGGGCCCGGTTCGTGCTGCGCCGTCCGCTTCCCGTTGCGCTCGTCGGCCTGGCGATCGTCTTCGTGCTCGCGAGCCTCGGGCTACGGCTGAACCCGAACGAGGCCCAGCTGAAGAACTTCCCGGGCGCGGGCGACGCGATCGCCGGACGCGACGCGCTCGCGGCGGCCGGGATCAGTCCGGGCGTGATGAAGCCGTTCAACATCCTCGTCGAACGGAAAGGCAACCCGGAGGCGATCGCCGCGAGGGTGCGGTCGGTACCGGGCGTCGTCGGCGCGGAGGCGCCGAGCGAGTGGCGCCGAGGCCCGGACTCGCTCGTCGAGGCGTTCCCCGCGGTCGACGGGGCCGCGCCGCAGATCCAGGGGATCATCAACCACGTCAACGACACGCTCGACGGCACGAACGGGACGCTCGGCGGCACCGCAGCCGTCGACCGCGACTTCGTGCACGCGGTCTACGGCAACTTCCCCTACGTGCTCGCGTTCGTGATGATCCTGACGCTGATCCTGCTCGCACGGGCGTTCCGGTCGATCGTGCTGCCGATCAAGGCGGTGATCCTCAACCTGCTGTCGCTCGCGGCGGCGTACGGGATCATCGTCTTCATCTTCCAGGAGGGCCACGGCTCGTCGCTGTGGAACATCCCGGCGACCGGCGCGATCACGGCGTGGATCCCGCTGATGGTGTTCGCGTTCCTCTTCGGCCTGTCGATGGACTACGAGGTGTTCATGCTTACACGCATGCGTGAGGCGTACGACGAGACCGGGTCGACGCCGAGGGCGATCGAGCTCGGCCTCGCGCGGACCGGCAAGCTCGTGACGAGCGCTGCGCTCATCCTGATGTTCGCGTTCCTCGTGCTGTCGTCCAGCCCGGGCTTCGAGGTGAAGGAGTTCGCGATCGGCCTCGCGGCCGGGATCATCTTCGACGCGACCGTGATCCGCGCGCTGCTCGTGCCGTCGCTGATGGCGCTGCTCGGCGACGCCAACTGGTGGATGCCGAGCTGGACGCGCACGGCGCTCTTCATCCGCGAGCCCGAGCCGCCGCGCAAGCCGGCAGCGGAAGGGGCCTAGCCGGCCCTCAGGTCGACTCGATGAGCACCGCCTGCGCTTCCCGGCCGGCGCGCATCTGCGCCCGGCCGGGGATGAGCAGCCCGGCGAGCGTGCACAGGACGAGGAACAGCGTCGCCATCACGAACGTCTGCTCGAAGCCGGTGACGGCGGGGAGGCCGTCGACGGTGTGCCCGGCGATGAAGGTGGCGGCGAGCTGGCCGCCGATCGCGCCGCCGATCGTCCGCATCACCGTGTTCATGCCGCCCGCGGCGCCGGTCTGCTCCGGCGGCACCGCCTCGACGATCAGGTTGCCGAGCGCCGCGAAGGCGAGCCCGATGCCGATGCCGAGCAGCGTGGCGCTCGCGAGCATGTCGTAGGGATGCTCGTGCGCGACGGCCATCAGGCCGAACGCCGCGGCCGTGACCGCCGATCCGGCCACCACCGCCGCCTTCGACCCGAAGCGCGCCGCGATGCGGCCGGCGGCGAACCCGACGGCGACCATGCCGAGCGTCGACGGGAGCAGGTAGAGCCCCGACACGACGACGGAGGCGCCGAAGCCGAAACCGGTGCTTGCCGGGAGCTGCGCGAACTGCGGGAAGATGATGAACGACGAGTACATGCCCGCGCCGAGCAGGAACGCGGTCA
This sequence comes from Gaiellaceae bacterium, assembly GCA_036376615.1. Lineage (GTDB taxonomy): Bacteria > Actinomycetota > Thermoleophilia > Gaiellales > Gaiellaceae > PALSA-600. The sequence continues at coordinate 44,539 of DASUZZ010000009.1, read as the reverse complement.
CGTTGGTCGTCCACACGCCGCGGATCCGCATCATCGTCATGTCGATCAGCGGCGAGGCGCTGCGGACCTCGACCGCCACCCACGCGCAGCAGACCGCGAGTCCGGCGGCGAGCAGCGCGAGCGTGCGCGGCGACGCCCAGCCCCAGGCCGTCGTCTGGCTGACGGCGATCAGCACGGTCGAGATGCCGACGCTCATCAGCGCAGCCGCGAGCCAACTCGGGCGGCCCGGCGTGCGCACCGGCGACTCGGGCACGAAGCGCCAGGTGCAGAACGCGGCGGCGACGATCACGACGAGCGGGAACCAGAACAGCCACTGCCAGCTCAGATGCTCGACGATGAGGCCGCCGACGACGATCCCGACGCCAGCGCCGATGCCGAGGATCGCCGACAGGAGGCCGATGCTGCCTGCCACCTGGTCGGCGGGGAACTCGTCGCGGACGATGCCGAACGAGAGCGGGAAGATGCCGCCGCCGACACCCTGGACGACGCGGGCGACGATCAGCAGGGCGAGCGTGTGCGACACGGCCGCGAGCAGCGTCCCGGCGCCGAGCAGCACGAGCGTCCAGACGAGGACGCGCTCCTTGCCGTACGCATCGCCGAGCCGCCCGAGGATCGCCGTCCCGACGGAGGCCGAGAGCAGGTAGCCGGTCAGCACCCACGTGATCCCGGTCTCGCTCGCCCCGAGGTCGTGCTGGATCGTCGGGAGCGCCGGAATGACCGCCGAGCTCAGCACCGCGTACGCGAGGCCGGCGATCGCGAGCACGGCGAGCGTGATCCTCGGGTGCACGCGGTCCGGCGCCGGACGGCTCATCGCCTGAACCTAGCGAACCGTGGCCGCCCGGTCGGTTCCTCCTTCGGTAGGAGGACGTTCCCCCCAACGGCCGAGAGACGCGCGGCTACGGTGGCTGCCGATGATCGAAGCAACCGGGCTCACCAAGGACTACGGGAGCAAGCGCGCCGTCGACGGGCTGTCGTTCACGGTCCAGCCCGGCGTGGTGACCGGCTTCCTCGGGCCGAACGGGTCGGGCAAGTCGACGACGATGCGCCTGATCCTCGGCCTCGACGCGCCGACCGCCGGCGACGTGCTCGTCAACGGCAAGCACTACCGCGACCACGCGGCGCCCCTGCACGAGGTCGGCGCGCTGCTCGAGGCGCGGTCCGTGCACACGGGGCGCTCCGCGTACAACCACCTGCTCGCACTGGCGCAGACCCACGGCTTCCCGCGGCGCCGCGTCGACGAGCTCATCGACCTGGTCGGGCTCCACGAGGTCGCCCGGAAGCGCGCGGGCCAGTTCTCGCTCGGCATGGGCCAGCGTCTCGGCATCGCCTCGGCGCTCCTCGGCGACCCACACACGATCATGCTCGACGAGCCGGTCAACGGGCTCGACCCGGAGGGGATCCAGTGGATCAGGCACCTGCTCAAGGAGCTGGCCGCACAGGGCCGCGCCATCTTCGTCTCGTCGCACCTGATGAGCGAGATGGCGCTGACCGCCGACCATCTGATCGTGGTCGGCCGCGGCAAGCTGATCGCAGACGCGAGCGTCGAGGAGCTCGTCCACCAGGCGTCCGGAGACGTGGTGCGCGTGCGCTCGCCCCAGGCCGAAGCGCTGCGCGACCGCGTCGTCGACACCGGCGTCACCGTCGTCTCCCTGGCGCCGGGGCTGCTCGAGGTGCACGGGTTGACCGCGGAGCAGATCGGCGAGGCCGCGGCGGCGGACGGCATCGTGCTGCACGAGCTGACTCCGCAACGCGTGTCGCTGGAGCAGGCGTTCATGGACATGACGCGAGACGACGTCGAGTTCAGGACGGGCGACCTGGCCGGATCGGAAGCTGCCGCATGAACGCGGTAGCCGAAGCCGTCACGTTCCCACCCCTCGAGGCGCACGGCCGCGTCACGCAACTGCGCGTCGTCCGCTCCGAGTGGACGAAGCTCTTCTCGCTCCGGTCGACGCGCTGGTCGCTGCTCGTAGCCGTACTCCTCACGATCGGTCTCCCGCTGCTGTTCGCGGCGGTCACGTCGTCGCACTGGGGCGGGATGAGCCCGCACGAGCGCGCCGACCGGCATCCGCTCGACATCGCGCTCGCGGGCGTGAACCTGTCGCAGCTCGCGATCGGCGTGCTCGGGGTGCTGGTGATCACCGGCGAGTACTCGACCGGGATGATCCGCGCCAGCCTCACCGCGGTGCCGAAGCGACTACCCGTCCTGTGGGCGAAGGCGGCCGTCTTCGCCGCGGTCACCTTCGTGCTGATGCTGCCGTCCGTGTTCATCGCCTTCTTCGGCAGCCAGGCGATCCTGTCGAAGCACGACATCCTGCAGATCTCGATCACACACCCCGGCGTCGCCCGCGCGATCGTCGGCGGTGCCGTGTACCTGATGCTGCTCGGCATCTTCACGCTCGGCCTCGGCACGATCGTGCGCAACACGGCCGGCGGGATCGCCGTCTTCGCCGCGATCTTCTTCGTGATCCCGCCGCTGCTCAACATCCTGCCGACCAGCTGGAACAACGCGATCTCGCCGTACCTGCCGGACGCCGCCGGGCGCTCGATCTTCTCGCTCACGCACGATGCGCACAGCCTGGCGCCGGGACCGGGGCTCGCGCTGTTCGTGGGCTACTGCGCACTCGCGCTCGTGATCGCAGCGATCGTGCTCGTGCGGCGAGACGCCTGACGGCTCTCGCCGCTACCGTGAGCGGGCGATGATCTGGAGCTGGCTGCACCGGCGGCCGCACGTCGCCGACTTCCTCCTCGCCGCCGCGCTCTGGCTCCCGACCGTCGCGATCGCCACGCGGGGCCCGCACCCGGTCGCCTGCGTGCTCTTCGTCACGCTCGGAACCGTGCCGCTGCTGCGGAGACGGGAGGCGCCGCTGACCGCGGTCCTCGTCTCGGCTGCGGCCGCGGTCGCGGTCTTCGCACTCGGCTCGGGGCTGCCGCCGTTCCAGCTGGCCGTGTCGCTCTACACCCTCGCCACCTCGGCTACGGCGCCTGCCCGTCGCAGCGTCGGGCTCGGGGCGATCGGCGTCGTAGCGGTCGCGCTGACGATTGCGAACGGCGACGAGGAGCTCGGCAGCACCGCCTTCCACGTCGTCTTCCTCGTCGCGGCGTGGCTGCTCGGCGATGCGATCGGCACGCGCCGGGCGTACGTCCGCGAGCTCGAGCTGAAGGCGGAGCGGCTCGAGCGCGAGCGTGTCTCCGAGGCGCGCCGCGTCGTGGCGGAGGAACAGACACGCATCGCACGCGAGCTGCACGACGTCATCGCGCACGCGCTCAGCGTGATCGTCGTCCAGGCCGGCGCTGCGGAAGAGGTATACGAGCTCGACCCGGCGCTCGCCCGGGCGCCGATCCGCGCGATCGACGCGGCTGCCCGCACCGCGCTCGCAGACCTGCGCCGCGTGCTCGGCGTGCTCAAGGAGGACGCCGCCTACGATCCGCAGCCGGGCCTCGCGGGGCTCGACGGCCTGATCGACCAGGTGCGCGCGACCGGCCTCGACGTCGCCCTCGAGATCGAGGGGCCACGGCATCGCCTGCCCGCCACCGTCGACCTCTCGGCGTTCCGGATCATCCAGGAGGCGCTGACGAACACGCTCAAGCACGCCCACGCCAGCCACGCGCGCGTCAGCGTCCGCTACGGCAACGACCTGCGCCTCCAGATCCGCGACGACGGCCGCGGCGACGGCGCGGCGGCACACCCCGGCAACGGTCTCGCGGGGATGCGCGAGCGCGCGGCGATGCTCGGCGGCCGCGTCGAGACACGCTCGCCCGCGACGGGCGGGTACCTGGTCACGGCCAGGATCCCGCTCGGCGACCGGGCGTGATCGTGAGCCGCCGGCTCGACGGAGACTCGCAAGGAGCGGCGTCGCCGGTGTCGGAGCGGGGTATCCGGGTCCTGATCGCCGACGACCAGGCGCTCGTTCGAAGCGGGTTCCGGCTGATCCTGGAGACGCGGTCCGACATGAGCGTGGTCGGCGAGGCCGGCGACGGCAGGCAGGCGGTCGCGCTCGCGGCCGAGCACGATCCCGACGTCGTTCTGATGGATGTCCGCATGCCGGTCCTCGACGGCATCGAGGCGACGCGGCAGATCGTCGAGTCCGGAAGCGCGGCACGCGTGCTCGTGCTGACGACGTTCGACCTGGACGAGCACGTGTACGCGGCGATCCGGGCCGGTGCGAGCGGCTTCCTGCTCAAGGACGTGCGCCCCCGCGAGCTGATCGACGCGATCCGGCTCGTCGCCGACGGGAACGCGCTGCTCGGCCCGACCGTGACCCGCCGCCTGCTCGACCGCTTCGCCGACGCCGAGCCGCGGCCGGCGGGGGCCGACCCCGGCGCGTTCGCGTCGACGATGACGCCGCGGGAGCTCGAGATCCTCCGCCTGCTCGCAGGCGGCCTGTCGAACGCCGAGATCGCGGCGCGGCTCTACCTCGGCGAGACGACGGTGAAGTCGCACGTGTCGAGCATCCTGCGCAAGCTCGGGGTCCGCGACCGGGTGCAGGCGGTGATCGTCGCGTTCGAAGCGGGCCTGGTCGCACCGCGGCTCGAGCCGGCGGAGTAGCGCGGCGTTTACCCGGCGGCGCCGCGGGGTAAGCTCCGGGCGTGCCTCGCCCGCTCCTGCAGACGTGCGCCCGTCCCGGGTGCTCGACGCTGACGATGGGCGAGCTCTGCCTGGCACACGAGCTTCCCGTCCTCCGGACATTCGGCCGCGGCCGTCCGTTCCGGCGGACCGCAGTCGTGCTGCAGCCCGCTGCACGAGCGCTCGCCTACGGCAAGAAGTAACTCCCGGTCGCCGACGGGAGTCCGGATTCGTGCAGGGCGTGTAGAGCCTGCATGGACCGTCGGCACCGTGCGCGTTTCTTCGAACGGAACGCCGTCACGGCCGCGATCGAGGCCGTGACGGCGGCGCTATTGCCTCTGGGCCTCTTTCGCCTTCCGCTCGCTGCGCTTCTCCTTCAGCGTCTTCTGCGCAGCCTTCTTCTGCAGCTTCTTCTGCTTGTCCGCGCCCTTCACGGAAGATCGCTCCTTCGTCGGGGGCCGTCGCATCATCGCATTCGGCCGCACTAGCCGGTAGTCCATGCAGGGCTGCCAAAAGAGCCAGTGGCCGGACCGAGCGCATCGTGCAATCCTCAACGGGTGGGAGCCGGGGAGAGGCCACGGAGCACCGGAAGCCGCGACCAGCGGCCGGTCAACGTCGTCGCGTGCCGCGAGTGCGGCCGCTCGAGCGGTCTGTACTGGCGCGGCTGGCGCGCCTACCGTACCGACGACCCGGAGACGAACGAGCCGCCCGCGCTGGCGTTCTACTGCCGCGCCTGCTCGGAGCGGGAGTTCGGCCCGGCGTGAGCGCCTCCCTCGCGTAGGCGGGCGCGCTCGTTACCCGAGTGCGGCCGTCTCCTCGCCCAGCCGCACCCGCCAGCCGTCGGCCGACTCGTCGAGGACCGGAAGCAGGCCCCGCTGGTCGCCACGCGGGACGACGCCGCTGAGCGCGAAGTCCACCGACGGGCAGGTGCCACCACCCGTCGCGCGGTACACCTCGACCGCCGCAGAGGTTCCCGTCGCCGGTACCCCCAGGTCGGCCGTGTAGGCCTGCCGGCCGTCGATGCTCACCGTCCAGGCGGCGCCGCTGCCGCTGAAGGCGACGACAACGGAGACGCCGGCCGCGACCTGCTCGAGCTCGGTCAGCTGGTACCCGCCGACGGTCTGGGCCTCGACGTAGACCCAGGCGAGGCCGTCGTCCTGGTATGTGCCGATCGCTCCGCGGCCGATCCCGACCTGCAGCCATTCGCGCGGCACCTGGTCGGCGTCGCGGGCGACGATCGACGCGTAGGCGAGCGCATGGTCCATCGGGCTCACGAGGCCGGGCAGCCGGTTCATCGTCAGCGTGGCGGTGAGGCCCGACGCCGGCGAGCTGACGAATCCCGCATAGCTGTACCCCGCGGGGCACGAGGGGGGTGGCTGGAGCTGGAGGGCGAGCCGCGCGGGCAGCGGGAACGTCGTGCGGGGGACCGAGAGGAGCAGCACCCGGCTGCCGCCGGGTGCGGTGCACGAGCCGCAGGAGAGCTGTCGCAGCGTCAGCTCGGCCGCCCCGCCGGCGACCTGGAGCCCGGCAACGGCGACCGGGCAGCACCCGGCGCGCGTGACGGTCGCGACGAGCAGCAGCCGGCGGTAGCCGAAGTTCGTCGACGTGCGGGCCCGAGCCACGGCGTGACGGACCGGCGGTGCCAGGGCAGGCAGCGCATGGGCGACCTCGGCCGCCGAGGAGAACACGATCACGCGCCAACCGGCGGGCCCCTCGGCGCCGGTCGCGGTACCGGAGAACGAGGCCGGCGGCAGCAGGGGGCCCGCGGGCAGCTTTCCCGCCGTGGCCGAGCCGACCGTGCGCCAGGAGACGAGGCCGCCTCCCGCCGCGCCGGTCGCGGCGCACGCGGCGAGGACGAGGAACGTAGCGGTGAGGGCGGCGACCCGGACCACTGGCGCGACGGTAGCGCGCGGCGACCCGTCCGGCCGCCGAATCACTCGAACGCGCTACTCGCGCTCGTCGCCCGGGCGGAGCCGGTAGACGATACGACCGCGGTCGAGATCGTAGGCGGACAGCTCGATCCGCACGCGATCGCCCGGGTTCATCCGGATGCGGAACCGGCGCATCTTGCCGGCCGTGTAGCCGAGGGTCTCGTGCCCGTTGTCGAGCGCGATCCGGAACATGCCGTTCCGCAGCGCTTCCACGATCTCCCCGGTCATCTCGACCTTCTCTTCCTTCTGCGGGATGGTGACCTCCTCTCGGTTCTCTCGAGACGATCGACGATGCGGCGGGCTCGGAGGCCCGCCGCCCGTCCGGGTTTCGCGTCCTACGCGACGATGCTGACGTTCGCGGCCTGGGGGCCCTTCTCGCCCTGCTGGGCCTCGTACTCGACCTTCGCGCCCTCGGCGAGCGACCTGTAGCCGCTGCCCTGGATCGCGCTGAAGTGCACGAACAGGTCCTTGCCACCCTCGTCGGGGGTGATGAACCCGTACCCCTTGTCCGCGTTGAACCATTTCACGGTTCCGGTTGCCATATCTCTTTCCACCTCCTCGCCATGCTCATGAACGGCAAGAAGGCGCAAACCGGCACCGTCCAGACTCGCTCAATTCGCCCGCAAGTGTAGATCATCGGCGCCTTTCATCAGGCGCGCGGGAGCACGTAGAACGCGATCGCGGCATACTGGCAGCCGACCGCGACCAGCGTCAGCACGTGGAAGACCTCGTGGTACCCGAGCACGCCCGGGATCGGATTCGGCCGCCGGAAGGCATAGGCCGCGGCGCCGAGCGTGTACGCGATGCCGCCGGCGACGACCAGCAGCACTCCCGCCGCCGGCAGCTTGAGCAGCTGGGAGAACGACACGACGCCGACCCAGCCGAGCGCGACGCCGATCGCCGCCGACAGCTTCTTCGGCTGTGACGACCAGAAGAGCCTGAGCAGGATCGCGGTGGCGACGCCGGTCCAGACGATCGTCAGCACCGGGACCGCCCAGTCGGTCGACAGCACCAGGAGGCCGAACGGGGTGTAGGTGCCGGCGATGAGCAGGTAGACGCCGGTGTGGTCGAGACTCGCGAGCCGCCGGCGCACCCGCGGCGACCAGGTCGGCCGGTGGTAGAGCGCGCTCGCGCCGAAGCAGACGGCGACACACGAAGCGAAGACGATCGCCGACGCCCGCGCCCGCCCGGGCTCCGCCGTCAGCGCGAGCGGCACCCCCAGGCCGAGCGCCACGTAGAAGCCGACCTCGTGGAAGACGCCGCGCAGACGGGGCTTCACGAGTGCGGGTGCCAGCGCCATCAGCGGAGGCTACCCCGAATCCTCCCCCGCTCACAGCCGTAAGCGAAAGCTCCGCCGCTGCACGGCCACGCCCGCCCGGGGGCTCCGCACCGAGACGATCGCGCGAACGGCGCCACGGGCGCCGCCGCGATACGGGAGCACGAGCACGGCGACGCCGTGCGGAAGGACGCGGCGACGCGGCGGGAGGAGCGTCGCGAGGATGCGACGACCCCGCCGAAGGACGATCCGGACGCGTCGGCGCGGGAGCACCTCCGAGACGTTTCCGCGGTTCCGGATCGTCAGCACGATCAGTCGCCGCTTCCCGTGGCGGACGACGCGCACCCCGCGCACGTCGAGGCGCCGCACGACGCGCCCGCGCACGCGCACCACGACGACGACGCCGACCTGCATGACGATCGGGACCGGCGCTCTCGCGTGCACGCGCGTTCGCAACAGCACGAGAGCGTCGTGCTCACCCGGCGCCGCCCCCCGCGGGACGGCCGCCGTGACCGTCACGGCGGCCGTCCTCCCTGCAGCCAGCGCGAGCCGCCGCGGGGCGAGCACCAGCCAACGGCCCGCCCCTCGGTGCCCGTTTTCGATCCGCGGACGGCCCCGCGGGTCGAGGTCGAAGCCGGCCGGCGCCACGTCGACCACGAGCGCCGACCGTCCCGGGTTCGTGACGCGCACGCTCGTCCACGAGCCCGGCCTGACCTCGACCCGGGTCGGGGACGCCGACAGCGCCAGCGGGGGCCGGCCGGCCGCGGAGCCCGCAACGAGCCTGGGCTCGACGGAGCTCATCAGGAGCGGAGGTGCCGCCTTCGCCGGTGCCGTGGCGGAACGCATTGGACAACCAGATGCTGTCCAATGAGCGGGCGCGACGGCCGAGGCGGCCAGCAGGAGGACGGGGGCGTTCACCGAGGGATCGCCGTGAACGTGACCGTGGCCGCGTACCGGCCGGAGGCGACGGCAGGCAGCGGGGAGACGAAGCCGAGGCTCGCCGGCCAGACGTCCCCGCTCGCGCCGGTCGCCGCCTGGGCGCTGCCGATCAGCAGGTCGGCCGCGGGCGTGACCGGGATCGGGACGAGCGCGGATCCGAGTCCCGCGCCGAGCTGCCCGCCTGCGGGAGCCGACGCCCCGAGCCCGAGCGGGAGGTCGCCCGGCGTGAACGCGGTCCGGTGGACGGTCAACGTGTAGCCGGCACCGTCGTTGCTCGTCACGGTGAGGCGCTCCGAGACCGGGCTCGGCGTGGCGCCGGTCAGCACCTGCCCGAAGCTGACACTGGTTCGCTCGAGCGCCAGCGACAGCACCGGCTGGACGTCGAGGTCGACCGCGGCGCTCTGTGCGGCGCCGCCGGGCTGGACGGGCGATCCGGAGCACGAGCCCGCGGCGGCCGCGGAGTTCTTCGGCGCGGGCGCCGCCGCGGCGAAGTCCGCCGCGTTGTCGTCGGTATCGGTGCAGCCGTCGCCGGCGCGAACGGCCGCGGTGGTGCTGTCCAGCGCCGGTGCGGCTCCGGCGCCCTCGTAGTCGGCGGCCGCCCCGTAGCCGACGAGGTCGGCGATCGACGTGGACGTGCAGCTACCCGGCGAACCGCCGCAGGCGAGCGCCGTCGCGTCACGGACGAGCGCCACCTTGCCGCCGGAGGCGGCGAGGTTCGTGGTGCCGGTCGCGTCGGGCGCGGGCAGAGCGGCGCCCACGGCGGCGGTCGAGCCGAGCTGGACGAGGTAGCGGTGGCCGGGGACGATCGTTCCGGCGAGCGCCGTCGCCTGCCACGAGGTGCTCGCGGCGGAGGCGTACTGGATCGTCCAGCCGGTGAGGTCGACGGCCGTGCCGCCGCGGTTGAACAGCTCGACGTAGTCGTTCGTGTAGGTGGCCCCGGCGTTGCCTCCGCCGGCGTACACCTGGCCGATCACCGCGTCGGGCGAGCCGGCGCGGGCGAGCGGGACGAGCGTCAGCGCCGCGGCGGCGGCGACGGCGAGGAGCAGGCGAGCTCGGTGCATGGGCGACTCCGATCCGTTTTGGGGGCGTGGTCGTCCACTGGTACCGGGCCGTCCGCCGGGGCGACAGTGTCCCGCGGCGAATCGGCACACAGTCGGCGCGGGTATGTCACAACTCCTTGTCGGCTCAGGACAGGCTGACGACCGTTGCGCCGTCATTCGAGTCGGGCTCGCTGCCCTCGACGAGCGGATGTGCGGCGAGCTCGCTGCGGACGGCGGTGCGCAGCGCTCCGGTGCCGCGCCCGTGCACGATGCGCACGGTCCGGAGGCCGGCGAGTGCGGCGTCGTCCACGAACCCCCGCACGCGCTCGCGCGCCTCGTGCGCGGCGACGCCGCGGATGTCGAGCTCGTCCGGGGCGTCGCGGCCCACGGTTGCCGCGGTGACGCGAACGGGCGGCGACGGCCGCCCCAGGAGCTCGGCCGAGGGCGCGAGGCCGGCGAGCGGGATCCGGATCCGCTGCCCGGCGACGCCGGCCACCTCCGCCTCGTCTCCCCGGATCGCGACGATCGTCCCGCGGACGCCGAGCGCGCGGGCCTCGACCGGGTCGCCGACCTCGAGTGGCGCCGGCTGCGGGAGCGGCTGCGGCGGCGCAAGCGCCCGCTCGATCCGGCTCGCGCGCTCCGCGGCACGCCCGAGCGCACGGTCGCGCGCCCGCTCGGCGGACGAAGCCTCCGAAGCGCGGTGCCGCTCGTGGCGCCGCGCGGTGCGCACGTCGTCGCGAAGCCGGCGCAGCTCGTCCCGCGCGGCGGCGAGCTCGCCCTCGGCCTGGGCCCGCGCCTCGGCGCGGGCACGGTCCCGCGAAGCGCGCACCGACTCGAGCTCGCGGTCCAGCTCGGCCTCCCGCGCCGCCGCGGCCGCAACGGAGCACTCGAGCCGTTCGCGCTGCCCGGTCGCGGCGCGCTCCGCGGCCTCGGCCTCGGCAAGGAGCTCGGCCGTCCGCCGCCGCGTCGGGTCGACCCGCGCACGCGCGTCCGACACCACGTGCGCGTCGAGCCCGAGCCGCTCCGCGGTTCTGAGGGCGTGGGAGATGCCGGCACGGCCGAGCGCGAGCGAGTAGAGCGGCTCGTCCGTGTCGAGGTCGAGGCTCGTGGCCGCGTTCGCGGCCCCGTCCGTCCCGCTCGCCCACTCCTTGAGCGCCGCATAGTGCGTCGTGACCACCGTCAGCCGCGCCTGGCGCTGCAGCCGCCGGACGAGCGCCTGCGCGAGCGCGGCGCCCTCGTCGGGATCGGTGCCTCCCGCCAGCTCGTCGAGCAGGACGAGCGAGCGCGGCCCCGCTGCTGCCAGGATCCCGACGATGCTCCGGACGTGCCCGGAGAAGGTCGAGAGGCTCATCTCGATCGACTGAGGATCGCCGATGTCGGCCAGCACGTCGTCGAACACCGGCAGCGTCGCGCTCTCGGCCGGCGGCCGCAGTCCGCACTGGTGGAGCAGCGCGGCGAGGCCCAGCGTCTTCAGCGCCACCGTCTTGCCGCCGGTGTTCGGGCCGCTGATCACGAGCGCACGCAGGTCGCCGAGGTCGAGGTCGACCGGGACGGCCGCCGCCGGGTCGAGCAGCGGGTGACGGGCGCGCAGCAGCCGAACCTCGTCCGCCATGGCGACGGCCGCGCCGTGCCAGCGGTGCGACAGCGACCCGCACGCGAGCGCGAGGTCGACGGCGCCCGTCGACTCGACGAGCAGCCGCAGCCCGTCGCCGTGCTGCGCGACGAGCGCCGAGAGCTCCGCGAGGACGCGCTCGGCCTCGTCGCGGGCCGCGGCGGCGGCCTCGGAGAGCCGGTTCTGCAGCTCGACGACCGCGTAGGGCTCGACGAAGAGCGTCTGCCCCGAGCTGGACGCGTCGTGCACGATCCCGGGGACGCGTGCGCGGTCGGCGGAGCGCACGGCGAGCACGGGCCGTCCACCGCGCTCGGAGAGGAACGACTCCTGCAGCGCGTCCCGGACCGTCTCGGAGCGGGCGACGCGCGCGAGCTCCTCGCGCACGCGCGCGGCGCCCGTCCGCAGCTCGTTCCGAAGCCTGCGCAGGAGCGGCGACGCCGAGTCGCGCAGGTCGGAGCCGTCCTCCTCGACCGCGCTCTCGACGCCGGCCGCCACCGAAGCGAGCGACCCGGGCACCGGCTCCAGCAGCTCACCGAGCGCAGGCGCGAGCGCGATCGATGCGCCGAGCACGCGGCGCGCCTCGAGCGCGACGCGGATCGACCGCGCGGCCGTCGCGAGCTCCCCCGGCCTCAGCGTGCCGCCGCGCTCGGCGCGCTCGACTCGCTCGCGCAGATCCTCGACGCCGGCAAGGGTCGGCTCGACCGCCGCCTGCAGCAGGGTGATCGCCTCGCCCGTCAGCACCTGGCGCCGCGCCACCTCCGCCGCATCCGGCGACGGCTCGATCGTCCGCGCGGCGAGCTCGCCGTGCGGCGTCTCCGCGAGCGCCGCGAGCCGCCGGGCGACCAGCGGCAGCTCGAGCGCGACGAGCGCCTGTGGGTTCACGAAGGTCAGTCTAGAAGCGTCGAATCCCTGGCCCTCCTACCGCAGCTATAGGCTTCCGCGCGATGCTCGGCTCAGACGTCTCCACCGACCTCGCACGTTTCGCGATCGGTTTCGACCACCGCGACCGGACGCGCCTGCACGAGCTGTGGGACCGCATCTTCGACGCCGACCGCTGGAGCGAGGGGGCGCTCACGGCCGAGTTCGAGGAGGCGTGGGCGCGCTGGAACGGCGTCGAAGGCGTCGCGTTCAACGGCTGGACCGGCGCGGCGCTCGCGGCGCTCGCGTGGGCGGATGTCGCCGGCAAGACCGTGCTCTGCCCGTCGAACACCTTCATGGCCACGCCGCTCGCGGCGATTCACGCCGGCGCGCGGGTCGAGTTCGTCGACTGCAACCGCGACGACCTCTGCATGTCGTTCGCGGACCTCGAGCGGAAGGTGCGCGAGCACCGGCCGCGGGCGGTCTTCCTCGTCCACATCGGCGGTCATCTCGCGTTCGAGGCCGACGCCATCGCGGAGCTCTGCCGCAGCGAGGGGATCGTCCTGATCGAGGACTGCGCCCACGCGCACGGCGCCGAGTGGAACGGCCGGCGCGCGGGCACCTGGGGCGACGTCGGCGTCTGGTCGTTCGCACCGACGAAGACGATCTCGACGGGAGAGGGCGGCATGCTCGTCTCCCGCCATCCCGGCGCGCTCGAGCTCGCGCGGGCGTTCCGCAACTATGGCAAGCCCGACTACGCCCTGCACGGGCTCAACTTCCGCATGAACGAGTTCACGGCGGCGCTCGGGATCGTGCAGACGGGCCGCCTCGACGAGATCGTGCGCTGGAAGAACGACGCCGCGCGCGCGCAGCTCGACCCGCTGTACGGCTCGCGACTGCGGCTGCCGGACGGGATGACCTCCGGCCTCTACAAGTACGTGGTCTTCGAGCCGGTCGAGCGCTCGACGGGCAAGGTGTACGACGAGCCGTGCCACCGGCTGCTCGGGCGCTCCGACCACCTGCCCGCGAGCGATTGGGTCGCCCGGAACCACTGGTGCGTGCCGCTCTACTACCGGCCCGGCGAGGAGCCCGCGTGAAGGTGCTCGTCACAGGCGGCTCGGGCTTCATCGGCTCGCACGTCGTCGACCGGCTCGAGGCGCACGGCCACGATCCCCGCATCTTCGACCTCGTCCCGTCGCCGTACCGGCCGCCCGGCGGCGTCGACACCGTGCTCGGCGACCTCTGCCTGGCCGACGACGTCCGCGAGGCGGTCGCCGGCTGCGACGCGGTCGTGCACCTGGCCGCGGTGGCGGACGTCGACCTCGTCGCACGGGACCCCGCACACGCCGACCAGGTGAACGTGCGCGGGACGCAGACGCTGCTCGACGCCGTGCGCGACCACGACATCGAGCGCTTCGTGTTCGCGAGCACGGTGTGGGTCTACGGCGACGCCTCGAGCCCGGCGCTCGTCGACGAGGAGACGCCGCTCGGGCTGCCGAAGCACTTCTACACGGCGACCAAGATCGCCGGGGAGATGTACACGGCGAGCTACGGCGAGCTGTACGACCTCGAGCACACGATCCTGCGCTTCGGGATCCCGTACGGGCCGCGGTCGCGGCCGACCGCCGTCGTCGCCGCGTTCACCGACAAGGCCCTGCACGGGCAGCCGCTGACGATCGCCGGCGACGGGACGCAGTCGCGCCGGTTCGTCTACGTCGAGGATCTCGCGGACGGAGTCGTGGCGTCGCTCGTTCCTGCCGCCGCGAACCGCGTGTTCAACCTCGTGCGCGACGAGGACGTGAGCGTGCGCGCGATCGCGCGCACGGTGCGCGACGTCGTCGGCGAGGTGCCGATCGTGCACGTCGAGGGCCGCGCGGGCGACCTGCGGGCGGCGAAGGTCTCCGGCGAGCGTGCGCACCGCGAGCTCAGCTGGCAGCCGGCCACGCCGTTCACCGAGGGCGTGCGCCGCTACGTCGAGTGGGTGACGGAGTCGACGGGGACGCCGAGCGCTGCGACCGCGTCGAGGATCGACGGCAGCGCCGCCGCCGTCCTGCGCCAGGAGCCCGGCGAGCTGTAGGCGTCCGAGTCGTGCAGCAGCACGACGTCGCCGGGCAGGAGGCGCCGCGTGACGCGGCGCGCGATCGACACGGACGTGGCCCGGCGCTCCCAGTCACGTCCCCAGGCCGACCACAGCAGCGGCACGAGCCCGCGTTCCCGGACATGCGCCAGCGTACGGGCGCCGAAGATGCCGTACGGCGGCCGGTAGAGCGTCGGCACGACGCCGGTCGCGTCGGCGATCGTCGCCGACGCGCGGTCGAGGTCGGCGGCGAACGCCGCGACGCGGCGCCGGAGGAGCAGGGTGTGGCAGTCGCCGTGGAGCGCCACCTCGTGGCCGGCGTCCACGATGTCGCGCGCGAGCGCGGGTGAGCGGCGCACCTGCTCGCCGACCAGGAAGAACGTCGCGCGGGCGCTTCGCCGCTCCAGCTCGGCGAGCACCGCCGGCGTCCCGGCCCGATGCGGCCCGTCGTCGAACGTGAGCGCGACGGCGTCGGTCCGTTCGAGCCTGAGTGCCAGGCCCGCCGCGCGGGCGAGCCGCTCCGAGTGGGCCGCGAGCGGCGGCGCGAGCCGGCCGCCGCCGGTCAAGTGAGCAGCGCGAGCACGGCCGACGCGGCGGACGGCAGCGCCGCCAGCATCAGTACCGGCGCCGGACGCACCGCGAGCGCACGGCGCAGCGCGACCCCGAGCTCGTGGTCCGAGCGGGCGACGTCGGCGATGCCGTACCGGAGAAAAGCCTCGTTGTTCGCACGGATGTGCCCGCGCCCCCAGCCGTAGGAGATGGTCGGGCACCCGCGAACGTGCGCCTCCAGGACGGTCAGCCCACCGGTCGAGTGGATCAGCGCGTCGCCGGCGGCGAGCCAGTCGCTCATCTCGTCGGTGAAGCCGACGACGCGGCACCGCGGCTCGTCGCCGTAGCGGCGGAGCAAGCGCTCGCGCAGGTCGTCGTTCCGCCCCGCGAGCACGGCGACCGACGACACGTCGTCGACGGCCAGCGACTCGTCGACTGCCTTGGCGAGGTCGCCGACGCCCCACCCGCCCCCGGACACGAGCACGATCTTCCCGCGGACCGGCAGGCCGAGCGCACGGCGGGCCTCCGCCGGGTCGCGGTGCTCGCCGAACTCGGGCCGCGTCAGCCCGTGCACCGCGCGCACGACGGTGTCGTTCCCGGCGACCTCCTGCACCTCGGCCGCCGACTCCGGGTGCGTGATCAGGTGGAGGTCGATCCCGGGCGCGGCCCAGTAGTGCATCATCGCCAGGTCGGTGATCGCAGCGACCACCGGCACGTCGAGCCGGCCGCTCCGCCGCAGGCCGCCGAGCACCTCGGTGGTCATCGGGTAGACGGAGACGACGATGTCCGGGCCGACCTCGTGCACGAGCCTGAGGACACCGCGCGAGCCGAGCTTGCGCACCACCCACTGGGTCAGCCGGCGCGTTGGGGCGAGCCCGACGAAGACCCAGAACGCGGCGTCCCAGAGCCAGCGGAAGCGGAAGAAGACGATGCCGGGCGCACGCTCGTTGACGAGCACGAATCCCCGTCCCATCGCGCGCAGGCCGTCTTCGACGACGACGTCGACGGTCGGGTCCTCCGAACGGAGCTGGTCCGCCAGCGTGCGGGCCGGCAGGTCGTGTCCCTCCCCGACGCTGGCCGTGAGAATGAGCACCCGCGTCATCGGTCGACTCTACTAGGCCGGCAGGCGGATCCCTACTGGTGCGACGTCTTGACGGGCGGCCAGTGCGGCGAGATGTCGGGGTCGCCGAGCACGCCGTACGGGATGCAGCGCGGCGGGGCCCGGAGCAGCTGGCGGTCGGCGATCAGCAGCTCGTCGACGCGGGTGTTCGCCGGCACCGCGCGCTTCCAGCGCTCCCGGAGGGTCCGGCCGAGTGCGACCAGCGCGCGAGGCGGCAGCCTGGAACGCGTGCGGACGACGAAGTAGTGGTCGGCGACCTGCTGCACGGACACGCCGGCCACCCCGTCGAACGCGTGCTCCGCCGAGCCGACCTCGTTCCCGCCCGCCGCGTAGAAGAGCCAGATCGCCGGCCGCGGCTCGGTGCCCTGCACGAACGGGAGCGCGCGCTCGCACGAGTCGTCGTCGACGAGATCGAGCTGGTGCACGCGCAGGGCGACGAGGTGGTCGAGGATATTCGCCGGGTGGCCGTAGTCGAAGGAGGAGAAGAGCTGCCCGCTCGTGCCGGTCGAGCCGAAGAGCACCGTCCCCGGTGCGGCCGACGAGACGGCAGCGACGACCCGGTCGACGTGGATCCTGCGCACGACGTCGAGGTGGTGCGCGTCGTAGCGGAGCGAGATCGCGATCAGCCCGCCCACGAGCAGCACCAGCACGGGCACGCGCAGACGGCCCGCGCGGGCGGCGAGGGCCAGGCAGCCCGCCATCACGACGATGAGGAACGCGGGCGTGACCGGGATCATGTAGCGATCGAAGAAGATCGCCGAGTCGCCGCTCGCCGGCACCACGGAGAAGAAGACGACCGGTGCGGCGACGGTGATCGCGCAGAAGGCGAGCACGCGCCACCGCCGCGCGAGCGCGAGCGCGGCGATGCCCACCGCGGCGAGCACCGTGAAGTAGTTGACGTCGTGCGCTCCCGGGGCGACGAAGTGGAGCGCGTCCTCCCATACCGGCCTGCCGCTGAACGTCCGCCCCGTCCGGCTGCCGCCCACGCCGTACCGGTCGCTGAGGACATGCAGCGTCTTCACGTAGTAGGGCACGAACGCGACGAGGAGCGCCGCCGCGCCCGGCCACGCCTCCCGCACGACCGCGCGCGGCGGCCGCGGGCAGTAGACGACCGCGGCGGCGAACGCGGTCAGCGCGTACAGCGGCGCCGTCGGATGGACGAACACGGACAGCCCGAGCAGGAAGCCGCCGGCGACCCACCACCACGTGCCCCCGCCGTCCGCGGCGCGCAGCACGACGACCGTGCTCCACATCAGCCATGCGAACAGGAGCGTGTGCGGGCGGCCGAACGTCGCATAGAGGAACGGGATCGGCGCGACGGCGGTCAGCAGGACGACGCCCGAGGCCGCCTCGTCCCCGGCGAGGCGCCGCGCGACCAGCGCCGCCCCCGGGAGCGCCAGGCAGAGGAACACAAGCGATGGGGCCCGCAGCGCCGGCAGCCCCGGCCACCACTGCAGCAGGGAATGCTCGAGCCAGAAGTGCAGCGGCCCGCCGCCGCGCTGCGTCGAGACGATGTGGAAGATATGCCCGAACGAGTACTGCGCCAGCCGGAGCGTCAGCTCCTCGTCGACGTTCAGCGGCCCCCACCAGACAGTCGGAAGCGTCAGCCAGACGAGCAGCGCTGCGCCGGCGACGACCGACGCGGGCAGCAGCAGCTTGCGCGCCGTATCGGTCAGGGCACGGCGCGGCCGCTCTCGGCGAGCGCCTGCATCTCGGGCGTCTCGGGAGCGGCACGGTACGGATGCTCGTCTGCCACGTCGGTCTCGTGGTACACGCTCTCCGCGTTGACCTCCCAGATGTCGTGATGGGCGCCGGTGAGCAGATTGTCGACGGCGCGCATCGCGGTCAGCATCGAGTGGTCGGAGTTGTTGTAGCGGTGCAGGCCGTTCCGGCCGACCTGCTGCAGGTTCTCGATGCCGTCGAGCCAGCGGCGAATGGTCGCGACCCGGGCGGCGTAGTCGGTGTCGTAGATCGGGTAGGCCTTCGGCACCCGCGTCACGAACCCGCGCTCGACCTTCGACCTCACGGCGAGGCCGAGCTGCTCGAGCTCGCGCGCGGCGAGCTCGACGAGCGCATCGTCGTCCATCGACCAGAGATCGTCGCCCGCGAAGCAGAAGTACTCGAGGCCGACGCACGCCTTGTCGGGGTCCGGGACCATCCACGGTGACCACGAGCGGTAGTTCTGGATGCGCCCGACCCTGACACCCGGCTCGTGGATGTAGATCCAGTTGTCCGGGAACAGGTCCGTGCCGTCGACGACGAGCGCGACCGTGAGGAAGTCGCGGTAGCGGAGCCCGCGTGCCGCTTCGCGCACCTCGGCCGGCGGTGCGGGGCTGGCGAGCTCGGCGACCGCCCGGAGCGGCAGCGACGAGATCACGGCGTCCGGCAGCGCGTACGAGACGCCGCCCGCCTCGACCTCGACGATGCGGTTGCCCGCGAGCTCCAGCCGGACCACCGGCGCCTCGGTCCGCACCTCGCCTCCGTCCTCGTCGATCGCGTCGCTCATCGCCTCCCACATCTGGCCGGGGCCGAACCGCGGGTAGTGGAACTCGGAGATGAGGCTCTTGACCTTGTTGCCCTTGTTGCCGAAGAACGCCGCCCTCGCGGCGGAGAAGAACGACAGCCCCCTGATGCGCTGCGCCGCCCACTCCGCACGGATCTCCGTGGTCGGCACGCCCCACAGCTTCTCCGTGTACGTCTTGAAGAAGAGCTCGAACAGGCGCTTGCCGAACCGGTTCGAGACCCAGTCCTCGAACGACTCGTCGACCTTGTTCGGTCGCGCGGCGGCACGCAGGTACGAGGCCATGCACCGCGTCAGCTCGACCGCGCCGAGCTTCCTGATCACGTCGGGGCCACGCAGCGGGTAGTCGAGGTAGCGCTTGTTCCAGTAGATGCGCGACATCCGCGGCCGGAGCAGGAACTCTTCGCCGAGCACCTCGTGCCACAGCGCGTCGACCTCGACCGACTTCGTGAAGAAGCGATGGCCGCCGAGATCGAAGCGGTAGCCGTCGACGCAGACGGTCTTGGCGAGCCCGCCGACCTGGTCGTCGGCCTCGAGCACGATCGCCTGCGCTCCCGCCTGGCCGAGCAGGTAGGCGGCGGTCAGGCCGGCAGGCCCACCGCCGAGAACGAGCGTCGTCTGCGAGGTCTCGGTCGTCATCGTGAGGTGGGCCGCCCGGGAGACGTTAGCCGACTCGACGATAGACGTAGGCTTGCAACGGTTTGAAGTAGTTCTCCTTGAGCGCGATCTCGTCGCTCGCGACGTGACGGACGAGCCGGACGTTCGGGTCGCTCCGGAGCAGCGCCGTCCAGGCCTCGGACTTGCGCCAGACGAGCTTCGTCCACTTGGCGCGCCAGGCGCGGTAGTCGCGGAACAGGGGCGTGATCACGACGAACTCCTGCCCCCTCGGCACGGTCTTAATCAGGCGGTCGAGGGTCGGCCGGGGCGGCGTCGCCCGCAGCCGCGAGACGGCGTCGACCCAGTCGAACGCCTGCTGGTCCGCGACCGGCCCGAGCGTGGTCGCGAAGCGCAGGCCGGGGCCGAGGTAGTAGCGGAGGACGGGAACCTGCTCCGGGTGGGTCGAGATCACGAGCTCGCCCGGGTGGAGCGCGCCGAGCCCGGCGGCGATCCCACGCGCGTTCTCCTTGTCGTCGTGCAGCGTGTAGCCCGCCCAGAAGAAGACGACGACGACGAGCGCGGCAAAGCCGAAGCGGCCGGCGCGCACGAACGCGCGCGCGGCGAGCAGGAGCAGCGGGCCGACGACGATCGCGAAGTACCGGGTCGTCCAGGACGGCGAGACCTGCGACACGAGCCAGGCCGTGGCGATCGCAACGCCGGTCGCGGTCGACAGCGCGAGCACGGCGGTCCGCTCCGGGCTCGGGCGCCCGCGGACGACGGTGCCGAGGCCGACGCCCGCGGCGAGGACGGCCGCGACGAGCGGCCCGTCGCCCGAGATCACGTTCTCGGGCGAGACGATCAGATCGCGCCAGTTCGGCACCGTCGCCCACGGTGCGCCGGTATGTCTGATCTGGAAGAAGAGCGACGGCAGCCACGGCAGGTAGAGGACGGCGACGGCCGCCGCGACGAGCGCGAACAGCCCGAGCCGCTCGCGCACGACCACCGCGGTCGCGACCGCGAGCCCGACGCAGAGGAAGAGCGCCCAGTTGTGCGTGTACACCATGAGCGCGAGCCCGGCCACCAGCAGCGGCGCCCAGCCGCGGCGGCCGCGCACGATCGCCTGCAGGTACGCGAGCCCGACGACGAGCGAGAGGAACGCCTCGAGCTCGTACATGCGCGTCTCCTGCGCGTAGTAGGTGAGGAACGGGTTGAGGGCGGCGAGCAGCGCGCAGGTGAGGCCGGTCATCCGGTCGAACGCGACGCGCCCGAACGCGTAGGCGAGCGGGACGCACGCGACACCGAAGACGAGCGACAGCGAATGGGTCGCGCGCTCGCCGTCCCCGAACCAGGACATCCACGCGCGCAGCAACAGGTAGTAGAGCGGCGGCGAGCCGTCGTGGCGGAGCGTGTCGAAGATCGACGACCACGGATGGTGCGCGATCCCGACCGACAGGCCCTCGTCGATCCAGAAGCCGGCATGCAGCTCGCGCGTCCGCAGGTAGAGCGTCAGGACCGAGAGCGCGGTGAGCGCGACCGGCACGATCCACGACGACTCGAGGACGTCGCCTGCGCGCAGCGCGCGAACGCGCTCGGCGACCGCCGTCACCGCCGCCGCCGGGAGACGCGGGCGAGCAGCAGCGCGAGCCCGACGACCGTGATCGGCACGAAGAGGACGAAGCGCAGCACCAGCAGATAGCCGAGCGCGGGCAGCTTCAGCGAGCCGAGCGCGAGCAGCACCGCCGCGTCGAACGTGCCGACGTAGCCGGGCGCGGCCGGCACGAGCGCGGACAGGTTCGTGAGCGCGACCACGTACAGCGCGCCGGTGAGGCCGAGCGCGATCCCGGCGGCCGCCCCGACGGTCAGGTACACCGACGCCTCGACCAGCCAGACGACGAGCGACACGACGAGCAGCGCGAGCCCGCGCGCGCCGAGGAGTCCGCGCATCGTCCCGACCGCCGGGCGGGCCCACTCGCGGGCCTGGAGCAGCCGCGCGCTCCGCGGCGCCGCGACCCACAGCAGGCCGAGGATCGCCGCCCCGGCGGCGCCGGCTGCGATCAGGTACGGCAGCGGCCCGAAGTCGACGCCGCGGTCGGCGACGACGAACGCGAAGATCACGGCCAGCGCGAGCGCGTCGAGCACGCGCTCGGCGACGACGGTACCCAGCACGATCCGCCGGGGCGAGCCGAGCATCATCACGCGCATGACGTCGCCGGCGCGGGCCGGCAGCGTGTTGTTGCCCATGTAGCCGATCGTCGTCAAGCGGTAGCTCTCGCCGCGCCCGCGGTCGGCGTCGGAGCCGCGGAGCAGCCGGTGCCAGCGCTCGCCGCGCAGCAGCGTCGCGACCGCGTAGAGGAGGAGACCGGCCGAGAGCCAGGCGAGCGCCGCGTCGTCGAGGGAGAGGTGCGGCGAGCGCTGGCGGGTGGCCCACCAGGCGATCCCCGCGAGCGCGGCGAGCGAGACGGCGACCTGCAGGAGCCCGACGCGCGGCCTCCGTCCGGCAGTAGTCGTCACGCAGCGAACCTACCGAATCGTCGGCTGCAGGCTCGCGACCGCCCGCCGGCCCGCGCGGTCGTACACGATGTCCACCGTGTCGTGCCTGCGGTAGGTCCCGGCGACACCCATGAAGAGGGAGAGCCAGCGCCAGAACCCGAGCCGACCCTCCTGTGCGAGCTGCGCGCGGAAGACGATCGAGCGGCCGACGACCTCGAAATCGACCCCGCGCTTCTTGAGGACGCCGTTGACGTAGACGTCGAATTCCGGGCCGACGTCCGGAGGCAGCTCTACCTGACTCGTCGGTTCCACCTCTATACGATGCCACTCGGCGTGCGCCGGATCGCTCTTGCCACACTCGCTACGAGCGCGGTGGCGCTGATCTTCAGCGCCGTCGCGTCAGCGGGCAACGCGGGGTTCCTGCCGGGAGAGGCGGCATCGCCGAACGCCCACCGGGTCACATCGGCGTTCATCTTCGTCGCGATCTTCGCCGGCGTGATCTTGGTCGCGGTGGAGGGGACGCTGGTCGTCTTCGCCATCAAGTACCGGCGGCGCGGCCGGCCCCGTACCGCCGAGGGGCCGCAGATCCACGGCGCCACGCGGCTCGAGATCATCTGGACGGTGATCCCGATCCTGATCCTCGCGACGATCGCCTCCTTCGTCTTCTACGAGCTGCCGGGCATCCTCAACGCCCCGGCCGCGTCCGCGGCCGACTCGACCACGATCACGGTCGAGGGCCACCAGTTCTACTGGCTCTTCCGCTACCCCAACGGGGCCGTCTCGATCGACACGATGGTCGCGCCGGCGAACGAGGTGGTGAACGAGCGCGTCGTCGGGCTCGACTACGACGTCAACCACTCGTGGTGGGTGCCGGACTTCGGGCCGAAGTACGACGCCATCCCGGGCAAGGTGAACAAGACCTGGTTCAAGGCGCCGGAGGGCTCCTACGTCGCCCGCTGCGCGGAGCTCTGCGGCATCCAGCACGCGCTCATGGACGCGACCGTGCACGTGGTCCCGCGCGCACGGTACGAGGCGTTCATCACGCAGCGGCTCGCCCGCAAGACCGGACAGGCGCTCGGCCAGGAGGAGTGGCAGGGCGTATGCGAGAAGTGCCACCGCCTCGACCACACGTACATCGGCCCGCCCCTCGGCGGGAACCCGCTGCTGGCCCAGCCGTTGCAGATCTCGACGCTGCTCCGGCACGGCCAGGGGAACATGCCGGCGGTCGGGCACAACTGGACGCCCGCGCAGATCGTCGCGCTGACGTCGTACACCAAGCGATTCGCGAAGACGGGAGGATGACGTAAGTGGCGGTGAACGTTCCCGAGGTCCAGCCCTACCGCACAGACTGGCGCCGCGGCCGGGTCGCCTCGTGGGTGACGACCGTCGACCACAAGCGCATCGGGATCCTCTACCTCTGGACGACGCTCGGGTTCTTCGCCTTCGGCGGGATCCTCGCGCTGCTGATGCGGACGCAGCTGATGACGCCGGACGAGAGCTTCATGACGAAGAACTCGTACAACGAGGCGGTCACGATCCACGGAACGACGATGATCTTCCTCGTCCTCGTCCCGGTCGCGGCCGCGCTCGGAAACTTCCTGGTGCCGCTCATGATCGGCGCGCGCGACATGGCGTTCCCGCGGCTGAACGCGCTCTCGTACTGGCTCTTCGTGCTCGGCGGGATCGTGCTCCTGCTCAGCTTCTTCGCGCGCGGCGGAGCTGCGGACACCGGCTGGACGGCGTACGTCCCGCTCTCGACGCTGCACACTCCCGGGCACGGCCAGGACCTGTGGATCCTGAGCCTCCACATCCTCTCGCTCTCGTCCGCGGCCGGGGCGATCAACTTCATCGTCACGATCCACAACATGCGCGCTCCAGGCATGAGCTGGACGCGCCTGCCGCTCTTCGTCTGGAGCATCCTCAGCTACGCGTGGCTGCTGATCCTCGTGCTGCCGACGCTCTCGGCCGGGCTGACGATGATGCTGCTCGACCGCGAAGCCGGAACGAACTTCTTCAACCCGGCGAAGGGCGGCAGCCCGATCCTCTACCAGCACGTCTTCTGGTTCTTCGGGCACCCCGAGGTCTACATCCTCGTGCTCCCGATGATGGGCGTCGTCTCCGAGATCATCCCGGTGTTCGCGCGCAAGCCGATCTTCGGCTACAAGGCGGTCGCCTTCTCGACGCTGGGGATCGCCTTCTTCTCGATGCTCGTGTGGGCGCACCACATGTTCGCGGTCGGCCTCCCGGTCGGCCTGAACATCTTCTTCATGCTCAGCTCGATGGTGATCGCCGTGCCGACCGGCATCAAGATCATCAACTGGCTGGCGACGATGTGGCGCGGCAACATCTCGTTCGACACGCCGATGCTCTGGGCGCTCGGCTTCATCAGCGTCTTCACGATCGGCGGCCTCTCGGGGATCTTCCTGGCGGCGTTCCCGATCGACCAGGCCGTCACCGATTCGTACTTCGTGGTCGCGCACATGCACTACGTGATGTTCGGCGGATCGGTCTTCGGCATGTTCGGCGCCCTCTACTACTGGTGGCCGAAGATGTTCGGGAAGCGCCTCGACGAGCGGCTCGGACGCTGGCACTTCTGGCTCGTGTTCGTCGGCTTCAACGCCACCTTCTTCCCGCAGCACATGCTCGGGCTGCTCGGGATGCCGAGGCGCGTCTACACGTACCACGACCACGGGCTGTGGGAGGCCTACAACATGACCTCCTCGATCGGCTCGTACGTGATGGCGCTCGGCATGCTGGCTTTCGTCGCAAACGTCGTGTACACCTGGCGACGTGGCAAACGTGCCGGGAACGACCCGTGGGTCGCGAACACGCTCGAGTGGTACACGACGTCGCCGCCGCCGCCCTGGAACTTCGAGAGGCTTCCGTACGTGACGAGCTCGAGGCCGCTGCGCGACCTGCGCCGCCGGCTGGCGGAGACGCGGGGCTTCTAGTGGACGGGGCCACTGACATGGGTCTCTGGGCACGGATCGTCGCCGCAACCGCAGTCGCGGGAACCGGCCTCGCGGTCGTGTCCGGCGCCGCCGGCTGGGGCACGGCGCACCGCGTCCTCGCGGGCGTCGCGATCCCGCCGCTCGCCGCCCTGGCGGCGATCGCGTGGGTCTCGGCTCGCCGCTTCCTGCCCGCCGCGATTTCGGCTCTCGTGTTCTTCGGCGTGGCCGCGCTGCTCACCGGGCGGGTCGTCCACCTGACGTTCGCAGCGCTCGCGCTCGGTGCGACGGTGCTGCTCGCAGCGCTCGTCTGGCGCGGCGAGCTCGACGAGGGGCCCGCACGCGACTACGTCACGCTCACGAAGCCGCGGATCATGTCGCTGCTGCTCTTGACCGGCGCCGCGGGCGTCTTCGTCGGCGCGGAAGGCGTCCCGGCCGCGTCGACGTTCGCGTTCACGATGATCGGCCTGGCGCTTGCGTGCGGCGGCGCATCGGCGCTCAACCACTACCTCGACCGCGACATCGACCGGC
This sequence comes from Gaiellaceae bacterium, assembly GCA_036376615.1. Taxonomy (GTDB): domain Bacteria; phylum Actinomycetota; class Thermoleophilia; order Gaiellales; family Gaiellaceae; genus PALSA-600. The sequence continues at coordinate 19,486 of DASUZZ010000009.1, read as the reverse complement.
TGATGGGGTCGCGCACGGAGCAACGCCCGGTGGCATCCGGTCGCGTGCGGCCCGAGCGAGCGCTGGAATTCGGGCTGGCGCTCAGCGCGTTCTCGTTCGTGCTGCTCGATTCGCTCGTCAACCTCCAGGCCGCGCTGCTCGCCCTCGCCGGCAACCTCTTCTACGTGCTCGTCTACACCCGCTGGCTCAAGCGGTCGACGTCGCAGAACATCGTCATCGGCGGCGCCGCCGGCGCCGTGCCGCCACTCGTCGGGTACGCCGGCGCGACGGGGCACCTCGGCTGGGCGGCGGTCGCGATGTTCGCGATCGTCTTCGTGTGGACGCCGCCGCACTTCTGGGCGCTCGCGCTGATGATCAAGGAGCACTACGCGCGCGCCGGCGTGCCCATGCTGCCCGTCGAGCGGGGCGATCGCGAGACCGCGCGGCAGATCGTCTGGTACACGGTCGTGCTCGTCGCGGTCACGCTCGTGCCCGCTGCGCTCGGCGTGTTCGGGCTCGCGTACGCCGTCGCCGCGGCGGTGCTCGGCGCCGTGTTCGCCTGGTACGCGCTCGAGCTCCGCCGCACACTCGAGCGCCGGTCGGCGGCGAAGCTGTTCCACTATTCACTCCTCTACCTCGCGCTTCTGTTCGTCGCGATGGCGCTGGACGCGGTGGTCTAGGTGGCGGAGCCGCTCCCCGAGACGACCCACGTCGACACCGAGGCGACGCACCCGCTCGCCGATCCGGACGCCGAGCTCGCCCAGCGGAACCTGCAGTTCGGCTGGGCGCTCGTCGGGCTCTTCATCCTGCTGTTCGCCGGGACGGTCGGCATCGGGTTCGTCTACCTCTGGCTGAGCTAGCGAACATCTGGATCACGGAGCTCGACCCGGCGGCAGCGCCGGCGGGCCGCCGTCTCGCCGTCAAGGATCTCTTCGACACCGCCGGCATCCGGACGACCTACGGCTCGGCGGTGTTCGCCGACCACGTGCCGGCGACCAGCGCCGAGGCGGTGGTGCGGCTGGAGGCCGCGGGCTGGGTGGACGTCGGGAAGGCGAACCTGCACGAGTTCGCGTACGGCGTCACGTCGCAGAACCGCCACTACGGAGTCGTGCCGAACCCGGCCGCGCCCGGCCGGACCGCGGGCGGGTCGAGCGGAGGCTCCGCCGCGGCGATCGCCGCCGGGCTCGCCGACGGCGCGCTCGGCTCCGACACCGGCGGCTCGATCCGCATCCCGGCGGCCTGCTGCGGCATCGCCGGGTTCAAGCCCACGTTCGGGCTCGTGCCGGCGGACGGCGTCTTCCCGCTGGCGCCGAGCTTCGACCACGTCGGCCCCATGGCTCGCGACGTCGGCGGCTGCGCCGAGATGATGCGCGCACTCGCGCCCGGGCTGGACGCGGCCGTGGTCGAGTCGCCGCAGCAGCTCTCGGTCGGCGTCGCCTGGGCCGATCGCTGCGAGCCCCTGGTGGAGCGGCGGCTGCTCGACGCGGCTGCGCTGTTCGCGCGTGCGGAGCCGGTCGCGTTCCCGGGCGGCGGCGGGACGGAAGCGGCGTACATGCGCGAGATCGCGGACGTCCATCGTGAGCTGTACGAGGAGTCGGCGGAGCTGTACGGCGAGAACATCCGGCCGAAGATCGAGCGCTGCCTCACCGTCTCGGACGCCGAGGCGGCGGAGGCCTCACGTGCGCGCGAGTCGCTGCGGCTCGAGGCCGATCGAGCCCTCGGAGAGCTCCGGCTGCTGCTCACCCCGACGCTGGCATTCGTCGCTCCGCCTGCCGACATCGACGAGGTCGGCGAGCGCGGGTCGTTCGTGCGGTTCACCTATGTGTTCGACGCGATCGGCTGGCCCGTGCTCGCGCTGCCCGCAGGGCCTGCCGAGGACGGGCTGCCCGCATCCGTGCAACTGGTGGGCAGGCCGGGCGACGACGCGTTCGTGCTCGCGGCGGGACTTGCGCTGGAGGCAGCGCTTGCAGGCTGACCTCCGCTTCGCGCACGCGCTCGCCGACGCAGCCGACGAGATCACGGTCGCGCGCTTTCGCGCACTCGACCTGCGCGTCGACACGAAGCCGGACCTCACGCCGGTGTCGGATGCCGATCGCGCCGCCGAGGAGCGGATCCGCTCGCTGGTCGCCGCGTCCGGTCGCGGCGAGAGCGTTCACGGCGAGGAGTTCGGCGACGACGGCGGCGACGCGAAGTGGATCGTCGATCCGATCGACGGGACGAAGTCGTTCGTCCGCGGCTCGCCGGTGTGGGCGACGCTGATCGCGCTCGAGCGCGAGCGGACGGTGACGGTCGCACTGGTCTCCGCGCCGATGCTCTCGCGGCGATGGTGGGCGATTCGCGGCGAAGGCGCATTCGCCGCGGGAGCGCCGTGCCGGGTGTCGACGGTGGCGCGGCTCGAGGACGCGGTGGTCTCCACCACCTCCCAGCGGGGAATGCCGCCCGGGTGGCGCACGATCCTCGACCGCGCGTGGTCGAACCGCGGCTACGGTGACTTCTGGCAGTACTGCCTCGTCGCGGAAGGCGTCGTCGACGTGGCATCGGATGCCGTCGCGCACGTGTGGGACTACGCCGGAGTGCGGCTGATCGTCGAGGAGGCAGGCGGACGGTGTGCGACCTTCGCCGGCGCGGAGCTCCAAGACGGCGGCAGCGTCGTCGCCACGAACGGCGTGCTTCACGACGAGGTGATCGCGCTGCTCGGTACGGTGCTTACCTCGTGACGTCTGAGCGGCGTCTGACGGACGTCTGACGCAGTCGCTCCCTCGGATCCGTCTCTTGCACGAACGAGCGAAGACGACGGCGCGCGACGCGCGGGTCGGAACCAAAGAGCCTGAGGAGCTCGCGTTCGTCGATCAGCGGATCCGCCTCGTGGCAGCCGATCGAAGCGCCGTAGCTGCACCAGGGCCACTCCTCGGGAGCGCCGCAGATCTTGGCGCGCGGCGCGTTCAGAGCCACGTACCGAATGGTTTCGAACAGGTGCGAGTCCGAATCGATCAGCTCGGCGTGGAATCGCCTCTGCCAGACGACACCTCGGCGCGCGTGACGCCGGTTGTACCCGCGGGCGTACGCGCTGTGGAGATGCTGAAAACCGCTGCTCAGCGTGGTTTCGTTGAGCCTGAGCAGCAGGTGATAGTGCGTCGTCATCAGCGAGTACGAGAGAAGCGTCCAGGACGAGCGGAGGAGCTCCTTCGCGAGGAGGGCGAGGAGTGTTTCCCGGTCGACCTCATCGCGAAAGAGCGACATCCCCTCGAGCGCATTCCCCGTGACGTGGTAGTGAGCTCCTGGGAGCTCGATGCGGACGTTGTTGGACACAGCCCAAAGCTGCCCGCGCAACGGCTCTCGCGCTAGTGGCCGTTTGACAGTTGGCCCGAAGTTGTGGCACTTCAGAGGTGAGCCGGCTCAGTTGTGGCACTTCAGAGGTGAGCCGGCTCTGACGCCGGGCTGAGATTACTCGGACCGGCGTCAGACGCTGGGATCCGACTCGCGTCTGCCCCCGACCCCGGGGATCAGCGCAGCGCCGCGCGCGCGGCGTCCTCGTAGACGCGATCGCGGGTGAACCGATCGAGCTGCGAGGAGAGGACGTCGCTCGCTCGGGGCGGGTCGCCCGGCGGGAACGGCGCCGGGACGCCGTCGAGGTCGAGGCCCTCGAGAGTCGGATGCTCGTCGATCTCGACCGCAACGTCATGGCCGAGGCGGGAGCGCAGCCAGCCGGCGAGCAGGTGCGCCTGGGCGGCGGTTCCGTGCACGCGCAGCGTTCGCACCGCGCCGACGTCCGGCCACAGCGACGCGAGCAGGGACCGCCAGCGCTCGGTCCGCTCCCACGCGATGTCCGACACGACCACCCGCCGGAAGAGCTCGACGAGGCCCGCGTACGCACCCGGGAGATCCTGCCACTCCGTCGAGTCCACGATCAGCCGGTCGGCGACGCCCACGAGCTGCTCGAGCGGGCCCGATCCCCACTCGGGCCGGCCGCGCCAGCGCAGGAACACGGGCAGGTCCGAGATGACCAGCGGCAGGGCGAGCGAGGCCGGCGCGGCGGCGCGATTGCCGCGGAGAAAGAGCTCGATCACCTCGCTGCAGACGGCCCGGTCGCCCGCCGGAAAGCAGCGGATTGACACCTGCGCGTCGAGCCCGTCCGGCTCGCCCGGCTGTGGCACCAGCAGGAGCGTCCGCGACGGATGGCGCTCCGCCATCCCCGCGAGGGTCTGCTCGGCCGCCGGCCGCCAGTCCGGCGGCACCCAGGCGATGTGCGTCATCACCGACGTTCGCAGGCTCGGCGGCGCGCCTTCCGCGGCGATCGCATCACGGAGGTGCGCGAGCTGGCGCTCGATCTGCGAGACCGACGTGTCCTCGCCGGTCCAGGAGTCCTCGACTAGTGTCGACGCCACGAGCGCCCGTCCCGGTGGAGGAGGTCGTCGGACGACGCGGGCCCCCAGGTCCCCGCCGGGTAGTTGGGGAACGACGGCCGGTCGCGCTGCCAGAACCCGACGATCGCGTCGACGAGCGCCCACTGCTCCTCGATCTCGTCCGACCGCGTGAACAGCGTCGCATCGCCCAGCATCGCGTCGAGGATGAGCCGCTCGTACGCGTCGGGAAGCCCCTCGCGGAAGGTGCCGCCGTAGAGGAAGTCCATGTGGACGGTGCGGATCGCCATCCCCTGCCCGGGCACCTTCGCGCCGATCGCGAGCGAGACACCCTCGTTCGGCTGCACGTGGATGAGCAGCACGTTCGGCCGCAGCGCCTCGGCCGTGCCGTCCTCGAACGGCGGGTGCGGCGCGCGTTTGAACTGGATCGCGATCGTGGTCTCGCGCCGGGCCAGCCGCTTTCCCATCCGCACGTAGAACGGCGTGTCGGCCCAGCGCCAGTTGTCGACGTACAGCTTCGCCGCCACGAACGTGTCGGTCATCGAGCCGGGCGCAACTCCGTCCTCCTCGCGATAGGCGACCACCTCCTCCCCCTCGACGAACCCGCGCCCGTACTGCCCCCGCACGACGTGCCTCGGCCCCGGCGTGTGGATCGCCTTCAGCACCTTGACCTTCTCGTTGCGCACGGAGTCGGCGCTGAAGTCGATCGGCGGCTCCATCGCCGTGATCGCGACCAGCTGCAGCAGATGGTTCTGGAAGATGTCCCGAATCGCTCCGGCGTACTCGTAGTACCCGGCGCGCCCTTCGATCCCGATCGACTCCGCGACCGTGATCTGCACGTGGTCGATGAACTGCCGGTTCCAGATGGGCTCGAAGATCCCGTTCGCGAACCGGAGCGCCAGCATGTTCTGCACGGTCTCCTTGCCGAGGTAGTGGTCGATGCGAAACACCTCCGCCTCGGTGAAGTGCTGCTGGATCTCCGCCGTCAACTCCTTCGCGGAGGCGAGGTCATGCCCGAACGGCTTCTCGATGATCAGCCGCAGCCAGCCCTCGGAGCTGCGCCGTTCGGCGATCTCGCCGATCAGCGTCCCGATCGCGCTCGGCGGTACCGCGAAGTACAAGACGCGGTTGCCCAGCGTGCCGAGCGCCTCGTCGAGCTCCGTGAGGGTGTCGCGCAGTGTGTCCTCGCCACGGTCGTCCGCGAAGTCGAGAGTGACGTAGCGGAGGCCCTTCGCGAGGCCGTCCCAGACGTCCTGCCGGAACGGATCGCGGGCGTGGCCGATCACCGCCTGCTTCATCCGCTCGACGAATGCGTCGTTCGACTCCTCGCTGCGTGCCGCGCCGACGATGCCGAACTTCTCCGGCAGCAGCCCGCGGAGCGCCAGCGAGTACAGCGCGGGCATCAGCTTCTTCGACGTGAGATCGCCCGACGCGCCGAAGATGACGAGCACGCACGGATCCGGCCGGCGGCGGAGGCGCAGACCATCGAGCAGGGGGTTCGCGCCGACTCCTTCGAGCGTCTCGATCACGCGCGCTTCCTCGCCCGCTCGGGCAGCACCGCGTGGCCCCCGAACTGGTTGCGCAGCGCCGCCTCGACCTTCGCGGCGAACGACTCGTCCTGCCGCGATGCGAAGCGTGCGAAGAGCGCCGCCGTGATGACGGGCACCGGCACGTCCTCGGCGATCGCCTCGTGGATCGTCCAGCGACCCTCGCCCGAGTCCTCGACGTACCCGCGGATCGACTCGAGCTCGTTCCCCTCCTGCTCGAACGCCGCGTACAGGAGCTCGAGGAGCCACGACCGGACGACCGAGCCGTAACGCCAGATCCCGGCGATCTCGTGCAGGTCGAGGCCGAACTCCGAGCCGCGCATCACCTCGAAGCCCTCGGCGTACGCCTGCATCAGCCCGTACTCGATGCCGTTGTGCACCATCTTCACGAAGTGCCCCGCTCCCGACGGCCCGACGTGCGCGTAGCCGTCGGGCGGCGCCAGCGACGTGAGGATCGGCTCGAGCCGCTTCACCGCCGCCCTGTCGCCGCCCGCCATCAGGCAAAAGCCGACCTGCAGCCCCCAGATGCCGCCGGAGACGCCGACGTCGACGAACGCAACCTTCTGCCTCCGTGCCTCCTTGTACCGCCGCTGCGAGTCGCGGAAGTTCGAGTTTCCGCCGTCGACGATCGTGTCGCCGGGCTCGAGCAGCCGCAGCAGCTGCTGGAACGCCTTCTCGGTGACCTCACCGGCCGGGATCATCAGCCAGACGTGGCGCGGGACGTCGAGCTGCTTGCAGAGCGCCCCGAGCGTCTTCGCGGTCGACGCGACCTTCGGGTCGTACGTCTTAATCTCGTGCCCCCTCTCCCCGAGCCGCTTCGTCATCCCGTCGCCCATCCGCCCGAGCCCGACCATGCCGAGTTGCACTAGATGTCCTCCAATCGAATGCGCGCGACGCGGCGGCCGCGCTCGGAGAGCGTTTCGAAGTCCCCCATCGCCTGCGCCCGGATCAGCTTGCCGAACCCGAAGGGCCGGTCCGGGATCGGGATCTCCTCGCCGGTCGAGTCGACGACCTGCAGGAAGTTGCCGCTGTTCGGGCCGCCCTTGTGCAGCTGGCCGGTCGAGTGCTGGAAGCGCGGCCCGAAGCCGTGCGTGACGACACAGCCGGTCGCTTCGCGGGCGCGGTCGGCGAGCGCGACGAGCTTGCGCTCGTTCTCGTCGGTCGGGTTCACGAAGCCGAGGATCGCGACGTAGTCGCCTTCGCGCGCGCCGGCGAACAGCCCGTCGGCCGAACCGACCGGATCGACCGAGGGCTCGTCGCCCGACGCGAGGATCTCGTTCGTCTTGTCCTTCGCCGCCTGGACGTCGGGCTGGTCGAACGGGTCGATGCCGATGATCGAGCCCGCGACTGCGGTCGCGAACTCCCAGCGGAAGAACTCCTGGCCGAGCTCGTACGGGTCGCCGCCGCGCACCTCCTGCGTCTGCCGGTCGGGGCCGTGCGCGGTCTCGCCGGGGCACGGGACGAGCCCCTTGCCCTGCTTGCCCGTCGACTCGGCGAGCAACTGCTCGGCCCAGAGACCGAAGCCGCCGGGCGTCGGGTTGATGAGCACCTTGTCGCGGCCCTCGCGCCAGTTCTCGCCGAGCGACCGCCCGAGCTCGAGGCCCGGATTGCCGTCGTCGAAGCGGCAGGCCTCCGCCATCTCGCGTGCCCGCAGCAGGAAGCGGCCGACGTCGACGCCCATCGTCGCGGCCGGCACCATCCCGAACGCCGACAGCGCCGAATAGCGCCCGCCGATCGACGGCACGCCGGGGAACGTCGCCCGGAAGCTCCGCTTCCGCGCCAGTTCGTCCAGGGAAGACCCCGGGTCGGTGACCGCGGCCCACCGCGAGCCGTCGCGGGCCTTCTCCCAGAAGTAATCCGTGTGCGAGCGGGTCTCGAGCGTCGAGCCCGACTTCGACGAGCTGATGAAGAGTGTCCGCTCGAGGTCGATCGTCGCCTCGAGGTCGCGGATCGCCTGCGGATGCGTCGTGTCGAGCACGTGCAGGCTCTCGACGCCGAAAGTGCGGCGGACCACCTCCGGCGCGAGCGACGAGCCGCCCATGCCGAACAGCACGACCGCCTCGATCCTGCCAACGAGGCCGTCGACGAACTGTTCGAGCAGCTCCACGTCCTCGGCCATCCGGCTCGGCTCGTCGAGCCAGCCGAGCCAACCCGCCTCGTCCCTGCCGGTCCAGAGCGACGCATCGTGCTTCCAGATTCGCTCGACCAGCCCCCCGTCGGTCATGCAGCCTGGAGAGCGCCGCGCTTCGCGCCGATCGAGTCGAGGATCTCGGCGAGCGAGTCGGCGAACTTCTGCACGCCCTCGGCCTCGAGCGTCGCGGTGACGTCGTCGTAGTCGACACCGGCCGCCGCAAGATCCGCGAACAGCTGCCGCGACTCTTCGACGCCTTCGAGCACCGTGTCGCCCGGGACGCGGCCGTGGTCCTGGAAGGCCTCGATCGTCTCGAGCGGCATCGTGTTCACGGTGTCCGGGCCGATGAGATCCTCGACGTACATGACGTCGTTGTAGTCGGGGTTCTTCGTCGAGGTCGACGCCCACAGGCAACGCTGCGGCCGCGCGCCCTTGCCGGCGAGGAAGTCCCAGCGCGGCCCCGAGAACGACTGGAGGTAGTGCTGATAGGCGAGCTTTGCGTTCGCGATGGCGAGCTTGCCCGCGAGCTCCTTCTTCCCGATCGCCTCGAGCCGCTTGTCGGCCTCGGTGTCGACGCGCGACACGAAGAACGACGCGACGGAGACGACCTTCGACGGGTCACCGCCGCCGGCGACGAGCCGCTCGAGACCGCGGAGGTACGCCTCGACGACGGCCTCGTAGCGCCGGAGCGAGAAGATCAGCGTGATGTTGATCGGCGTGCCGTGCGCGATGCAGTCCTCGATCGCCGGCAGGCCGGGCTGCGTCGCGGGGATCTTGACGTAGAGGTTCGGCCGGTCGACTTCCTTCGCGATCCAGCGCGCCTGGTCGAACGACGCCTTCGTGTCGTAGGCGATGCCCGGCTCGACCTCCATCGAGACGAAGCCGTCGACGCCGCCGCTCGCGTCGTACGCGGGCCGCAGCACGTCGCACGCGTCCCGGATGTCCTCGAGTGCGAGCTCGAAGAAGATCTGCGTCGGGTCGTCGGCCGACCGCAGCACCTCCTTCAGCTGCGCGTCGTACGCATCCCCTCCGGAGAGCGCCTTCTGGAAGATCGTCGGGTTCGACGTGACGCCCGTGACGGCGTCCTCTTCCATCATCCGCTTCAGGCCGCCCGACCGGACGAGCTCGCGGGACAGCGTGTCGAACCAGACCGACTGACCGCGCTCGGTCAGCTCATGCAGGTGTGACTTGGCCACCTTTCATCTCCTTTTCCATCGCGGCGACCTTCTCGAGCCGCTCCACGTAGCGGTCGCCGCCGTTGAACGTCGCACCGAGGAAGAGCGTCACCAGCTCGGCGGCAAGCGACGGGCCGACCACCTCCGAGCCGAGGCACAGGACGTTCATGTCGTCGTGCTCGACGCCCTGGTGCGCGCTGTAGCCGTCGTGGCAGATCGCGGCACGGATGCCCGTGAGCTTGCACGCCGCCACCGCCGCCCCGACGCCGGAGCCGCACACGAGGACGGCGCGCTCCGCGTCGCCCCGCTGGATCGCCTCGCCGACCTCGCGCGCCTTGTCGGGATAGTCGATCCGCACGGCGTCGGTATCCGTTCCGAAGTCGATCACGTCGTGACCGCGAAGCACGGCGAGGACCGCCTCCCGGAGATGCACGCCGCGATGGTCGAACGCGACGGCGACGCGCATCGCGCTATGCCACCCGCTGGAGAAGCGCCGAGGCGCGCGCGACGACGTTGCCGACGTTGAACCCGAACTCCGAGAGCACGGTCGCACCCGGTGCGGACGCGCCGAAGTGCTCGATCGAGATCGAGTCGCCGTGATCGCCCACCCATTCGCGCCAGCCGAGCGCGACACCGGCCTCGATCGACAGCCGCGCGGTCACGTCCCGCGGCAGGACCTCGTCCCGGTAGTCGGCCGTCTGCTCGGCGAAGAGCTCCCAGCACGGCATCGACACGACACGCACCGCGGTGCCGTCGCCGGCGAGCCGCCGGCCCGATTCGAGGGCGAGCGAGAGCTCGCTGCCGGTCGCGATCAGGATCAGCTCCGGCGCGTCGCTCGATTCCCACAACGTGTACGCCCCGCGCTCCAGACCCGATGCCGGCGCGAGGTCGGAACGGTCGAGCGTCGGAACCTTCTGCCGCGACAGCGACAGCCCCACCGGCCCGTCGCCCCGCTCGAGCGCGACCTTCCACGCGTACGACGTCTCGTTCGCGTCACCGGGGCGGATGAACCAGAGATTCGGGATCGCACGCAGCGCCGCGTACGACTCGACCGGCTGATGCGTCGGGCCGTCCTCGCCGAGCCCGACCGAGTCGTGCGTCCACGCCCACACGACCGGTAGGCCCATGAGCGCCGACAACCGAACCGACGGGCGCATGTAGTCGCTGAACATCAGGAACGTCGAGCCGTACGGCGACACACAGCCGCCGTGCGCGGCGATGCCGTTGACGATCGCACCCATCGCGTGCTCGCGGATGCCGAACGGGATGTTGCGGCCGGCCCAGAGCGCGGAGAAGAGGCCGCCGCCTTCGAACTCGGTGTACGTCGACTCGACCAGGTCCGCGGCGCCGCCGATGACCGTCGGAGCCGCGCCCGCGAAGGCCTGCATCACCTGCTTCGCGGCCGCGCGCGTCGCGAGCTCCTCGCCCGCCTCGAACTCCGGCGGCGACCACTCGCCGATACGGCCGGCCCACGCGTCGTCCCAGCGCTCCCGCTCGCGCGGGAAGGCCTCCGACCACGAGGAGAACGTCTCGTTCCACTCGGCCTCGAGCTTCGTGCCGCGCTCGACGCCGTTCATGTGCGCGTAGACCTCGTCGGGCACGACGAACGACCGATCGGGATCCCAGCCGAGCACCTTCTTCGCCGCGGCCACCTCGTCGGCGCCGAGCGGGTTGCCGTGCGCCTTCGCCGTGTCGACGGCGTTCGGCGCGCCGTAGGCGATATGGGTACGGACGACGATGATCGACGGCCGCTCGGTCTCGGCCTGCGCCGCGGCGATCGCCGCGCGCAACGCGTCGAGGTCGTTCACGTCCGGCACGTGCTGCACGTGCCAACCGAGCGCCTCGAACCGCTTCCCGCGGTCCTCGTCGAACGAGATCGACGTCGTCCCGTCGATCGTGATGTGGTTGTCGTCGTAGAAGTAGACGAGCCTCCCGAGGCCGTTCGTCCCCGCGATCGACCCGGCCTCGTACGAGACGCCCTCCATCAGGTCGCCGTCGGAGCAGATCACGTAGACGCGGTGGTCGACGAGCTCGTGGTGCGGCCGGTTGAACGTCTGCGCGAGGAACCGCTCCGCGATCGCAAGGCCGACGCCGTTGCCGACGCCCTGGCCGAGCGGCCCGGTCGTGATCTCGACTCCTGGCGTGTGGCCGCGCTCGGGGTGCCCCGGCGTCGCCGACTGCCATTGGCGGAAGCGCTGCAGCTGCTCCATCGGCAGGTCGTAGCCGGCGAGGTGGAGCGCCGTGTACTGCAGCACGCATGCGTGCCCGGCGCTCAGCACGAAACGGTCGCGGTCGGGCCACGCGGGGTTCGCCGGGTTGTGGTGCATCACCTCGCGGTAGAGCAGGTACGCGAGCGGGGCGAGCGCCATGGCCGTTCCCGGGTGGCCGGCGTTCGCGTTCTGCACCGCGTCCATCGACAGGACGCGGATGGTGTCGATCGAGAGCTGTTCGATGTCCGACTGCGCCACTCTTCTGCGACCTTAGCTCCTGGGTAGCCGCAGCCGCGCCGGCTCGGATCTCTCGGCGAGCAGCTCGTCCACGAGCAGCTGCAGCCGATCGGCGGCGCGCCCGACGATCTCGAGGTAGCGCGCCTGGTCGGGGGTCAACGGCCCCGCACCGCCGTCCTCGAGCAGCTCGATGAAGCCGGCCATCGACGTGAGCGGCGTCCGCAGCTCGTGGCCGACCGCGGCCACGCGCTCGTCGCGCAGGCGCGCCCGCTCGCGCTCCTCGGTCACGTCGCGGAGCATCCAGACGCGCCCGACATCGCGCGCGGGCGAGGCGTCGAGGCGGAAGCACCGCCCGAGGGCGGCGTCCTCGAAGTCGACCCGCCCGGCACCGTCCCGGAGGCGGCCGACGGCCGCCGCGAACCCGTACGGCTCGCTCGTCCGGTCGGCGAGCTCGAGCAGCCGGTCGACGAAGACGCCCTCCAGTCGCAGGCCGAGCAGCTCGGCAGAGGCGCGAAGCGGCACGGTCGCATGGAGCACCTGCCCCCGGGCGTCGGCGAACAGGGCGCCGTCCACGATCTCGTCGAGCAGCGCGAGGACGGCGTCGGGCACGGCTGGCGAAGGCACGTACGGATACTTTCACCAACGTGGCCGTCCTGATCGCATCTGCGCTTCGCAAGGAGCTCTCCGGCGATGTGCTGTTCGACGGCGTGTCGTTCAAGCTCGAGCGGCGCGACCGGCTCGCGCTTGCCGGCCCCAACGGCGCCGGCAAGACGACCCTGCTCCGCATCCTCGCCGGCGAGACGACGTACCAGGGCGGCGAGCTCGCGTTCGAGAAGGGGACGAGAATCGCGCTGCACGACCAGCGTCCGCCGGCGGCGAGCCGCGTGCCGCTCCGCGACTACGTCCTCGCCGGCACGGCCGACCTGGCGGCCGTCGAGGGCGACCTGCGCACGCTCGAGGACGCCATGGCGAGCGGCACGCACGACGATGCGACGCTGCGGCGCTACGCGGAGGCGCAGGCACGGCTCGAGCACGCCGGCGGCTACGACTGGCGCGACCGCGCCGCGGCCGTCGTGCGCGGGCTCGGCTTCTCCGACGCCGACCTCGAGCGGCCGCTCTCGAGCTTCTCGGGCGGCGAGCTCACGCGCGCCTCGCTCGCGCGCGCGCTCGCGTCCCAGCCCGACCTGCTGCTCCTCGACGAGCCGACGAACCACCTCGACATCGAGTCGCTCGAGTGGCTCGAGCAGATGCTGCGCACGGTCGACGCGGCCGTCATCCTCGTCGCGCACGACCGTTGGTTCCTCGAGGCGGTGACGACGGCTGTGCTCGAGCTCGACCGCGGCCGCTCGACGTTCTTCCCGGGCGCATGGCACGTCTGGCGGCTCGAGCAGGCGGCGCGCGCGATCCACGTGCAGAAACAGGCCGACCGGCAGGCCGAGCAGATCGCCCGCCTCGAACGGTTCGTCGAGCGGTTCCGCTACAAGGCGTCGAAGGCGCGCCAGGCGCAGTCGAAGCTGAAGCAGATCGGCCGGATCAAGGCGGTGCGGGTCGAGGCGCCCGACGCGCGCCGCCGGACGCTCGGCTTCGAGTTCCTGAAGCCGCCGCGCTCGGGCCGCGACGTCGTCGTCGCGGAAGGGCTCGTCGTCTCGGCGGGCGACAAGCGCCTGGTCGACGACGGCACGTTCGCGATCGAGCGGGGCGAGCACGTCGCCCTGGTCGGCCCGAACGGCTCCGGGAAGACGACGCTCCTCGAGACGATCCTCGGCCGCCGCGAGCCGGACGGCGGCCGGGTGCGACTCGGCCACGGCGTCGTGCCGGCGTACTTCTCCCAGCACGAGGCGGAGCTCGACGAGCGCGGGTCGGTGCTCGACGCGGCGATCTCCGGCACCGGCCTGCGGCGGCCGGAGGCTCAGATGCTGCTCGGCCGCTTTCTCTTCTCGGGCTGGGACGAGCACGAGAAGCCCGTCGTCGCGCTCTCGGGCGGCGAGCGGCGGCGCCTCGCGCTTGCGGTCGTCGTCGCCTCGGGTGCGAACTTCCTCGTGCTCGACGAGCCGACGAACCACCTCGATCTCGAGTCACGCGAGTCGCTCGAGGCAGCGCTCGAGGCGTTCCCGGGCACTGTGCTGCTCGTCTCGCACGACCGAGCGCTGCTCGACGCGGTCGCCGGCCGGCTGCTCGCGGTCGAGGATCGCGGGATCGTCTCCTACACGGGCGGCTTCGCCGACTACACGCAGGCGCAGGCGGACGAGCCCGTCGCCGCGCCCGAGCCGCCAAAACCGAAGCGGGAGCGGCCGCCGCGCCCCGCAAAGCCGCAGCCGACGCCGCTCGAGCTGGTGGAGGCGGAGGTGGCGCGCGCCGAGGAACGGGTCACAGAGCTCGAGCGCAGGCTGTCGGTCGACTGGGGCGACGTCGACCTGCTCACCGCGCACCGCGACGCGCGGGCCGACCTCGAGGCGCTGCTCAGACGCTGGGAAGCGCTGTTCGAAGAGAGCGGATCGACCGCTCGTTGACCGGATCGAGGACGAGGATCGCCTCGTCGACGCCCGCCTCGGCGAACGCCTCGAGCCGCGCGGCGAGCTCCTCGACCGGGATCGGTGGCGACGCGGGGTCGGCCGCCCGCTCGCCGCTGCCGCCGTCCACCTCGACGAGCAGGCAGGCGCTGCGAACGAGCGTCTTCGGATCGCGCCCGGCGCGCTCGCACGCCTCGTCGATCCGGGCATCGAGCTCGGCGAAGCCCTCCGGACGGTTGCCGAACCGGTTGAACCACGTGTTCCACGCCTCGACGTGCGGCAGCGTCGCCGCGAGCAGGCGCGGCCCGTCGCCGCCGACCATCAGCGGCGGACGTCGCCTGGGCGGGGGCAGGACGAGCGCGTCCTCGAGGCGGTGGTAGCGGCCTGCGAATGTCACCCGCTCGCCCGCAACCAGGCGCCGCACGATCTCGAACGCCTCCTCGAAGCGCGCGACGCGGTGGTCGAAGGGCAGGCCGAATGCGCGGAACTCGGCCTCGTTCCAGCCCGCGCCGAGCGCGACGCGCAGGCGGCCGCCGCTCAGCTCGTCCACCGCCGCGGCCGTCCGTGCGAGCAGGCCGGGATCGCGGAACGCGGTGCACGCCACGAGCGGTCCGAGCTCCACGCGCGTGGTGACGGCCGCGAGCCCGGCGAGCAGCGTCCAGCAGTCCCACGGGCCGCGCTCGGGACGCCCGTCGCCGCGGTAGAGGAGATGATCGCCGATCCAGATCGAGTCGAGCCCGGCCTCCTCGGCGGCACCGGCAAGCCGCACGTACTCGGGCCAGCGAACGTCGCGCTCGACCTCGGGCAGCTGGACGCCGACCTTCACGCCCAGAACGCCTCGAAGGCGGCGGGATCGGTCGGAAGCGCCACGACGTCGGTCCACACGCCGTTCGAGTGCGCGATCAGCAGCACCTGCTCGATGTCGAGGGTGCGGCCGAGCCGCCGCCCGCGCGCGCGGTAGACGGCGACCGCGTGCTCGCCGTCGGCGACCGCCCAGCGGAGCTCGCTCAGGTACGTGCCGTCGGTGAGGCGGCGCGTCTCGCGGAACAGCTCGAAGACGCGGTCGCGGCCGCGGTACTCCTGCGCGACGGGCACGGTGCCGGGGACCCGCCAGACGGCGTCCGGATGGATCACCTCGAAGAGCGCGCGCACGTCGCCGCCGCCGAAGGCCGCGAACACGCGGTGGATGCCGTCGAGCGCGTCTATCGCTCGAGCGGCGCCATCGTCAGCCCGTAGCCCTCGAGCTGCGCGTGGTACAGCTCGGCCGGCTCGCGGTGCCCCGACCACACGATCGCCTGGCCGGTCGTGTGGATGCGGTTTGCGAGCGACATGCCGGTGTCGTAGTCGATTCCGGGAACGACCCGGGCGAGCGCGAAGGCGACGCCCTCGAACGTGTTGTGGCTGTCGTTCAGCACGATCACGCGCCACGCGCTGCCGAGACCGCCGCTGCGGCTCCGGCGGGTGCGCTCGCGCGGTGGTGTGATCGTCTGGCTCACCGAGACTCGAATGTAGCGATCACGGCCTCGGCGATCACGCGGAGCGGCCTTCCGGTTGACTGGCTGGCGCCGCGGAGGCGGGAGAAGGCGACGTCCTCCGTCAGCCCCTCCTTCTCCATCAGCAGCCCCTTCGCGCGCTCGATCACCTTGCGCGCCGCGAGCGCCTCGGAGAGCGATTCCGCCTGGCTGCGGAGCTCCTCCAGCTCCGCGTGGCGCGCGCGGGCGGCGGCGATCGCGGGGACGAGGTCCTGCTCCCGGAACGGCTTGACCAGGTAGCCGAAGACGCCGGCCTCGACCGCGCGGCCGACGAGCTCCTCCTGGCCGTAGGCGGTGAGCATCACGATCGGGATCGCACGGTCGGCGAGGATCCGGCGCGCAGCCTCGATCCCGTCGACACGCGGCATCTTCACGTCGAGCACGGCGAGCTCGGGCGCGTGCTCGCGCGCCAGTGCGACCGCCTCCTCGCCGTCGCGGGCCTCGGCGACGACGTCGTGCCCCGCGCGCTCGAGCAGGTCGCGCAGGTCGAGCCGGATGATCGTCTCGTCTTCGGCGATCAGGATCCGCACCGCCCTAGGTTCGCACGCGATCACCAGTGGGTCACGATCACGTCACACGACGCGTCCCGGCGGCCACGGCTCGCGGCGGCATTGTCCGGCGGCAGCCGCCCACACGGAATGCGCGCCAACCAGCGCCGAGAGTGGGGCGATTCGTCCACACCGCGCCCGCGGGACGTACGCTCCGGACGGGTTGCCGCACGCTCGCCGTGGGGGCCTGGCGGCGGCTCCGGGTTGCGACTGCGGCGGAGCGATTCGTTCGCCCACGGCCGCGAGCGCCGCCCCGGGCGAGATCCTGGCCGAGGTCACGGCGAGGTTGATCGTCTTGCCCGTGACGCAGCGGTCGACCCGCGCGGCCCACCGCCGGCACCACGCTACGCGGGGAAGACGACCGACGCCCGCGTGCCGGCGCCGTCCGAGCGCAGCTCGATCGTTCCGCGGAGCTCGTCGCGGACGAGCGCCCGGACGATCGAGAGG
This sequence comes from Gaiellaceae bacterium, assembly GCA_036376615.1. Classification (GTDB taxonomy): domain Bacteria; phylum Actinomycetota; class Thermoleophilia; order Gaiellales; family Gaiellaceae; genus PALSA-600. Next base: position 2,809 of record DASUZZ010000009.1, on the reverse strand, counting down.
CCCGTCCCGGCCGGCCCGGCCTCCACCGCGCCCGAGCCGTCGTCGGCGATCGCCAGCTCGACGTCGCCGCCGCGGCGGCACAGCTCGACACGCACCCGGTCGCCGCCGTGCTCGAGAGCGTTCTGGAGCAGCTCGGCGAAGACGAGCGCGAGCGCCGTCGCCCGCGCGCCGGGTAGCTCCACCGGATCGAGCGCGGAGGTCACCTCCTTCGCGCCCCCTACTCCGTGCACCAGCATCGCGCGGAGGCGGTCGATCAGGTCGGCGAGGTCGACGTCCTCGTCGCGACGCTCGGTGAGGAGCTCGTGCACCGCCGCGATCGCGAGGATCCGGTTGACGGAGTGCTCGAGCGCCTCGCGCGGATCGCCGGCATCCGCCGAGCGCGCCTGCAGCCGCAGCAGCGAGGCGACCGTCTGCAGGTTGTTCTTGACGCGATGGTGGATCTCCTGGGCGAGCACGCCGCGCAGCACCGCCCGACCGTGCTCGAGCGCGACCGCCGCATGGGTGGCGATCGAACCGAGCAGCTCGCGGTCGGCAGCGGAGAACGGCGCGGCGCGATCGGCGACGAGCTCTCCGATCTGCCGCCCGCGCCAGCGCAACGGCTGCCGGATCGCGTGTGTGCTCGCGGCGCCCTCGGGCCAGGCGATCCGGCCGTCGTCGAGCACGAGCGCAGCGCCCGTCGCCTGCAGCGCATCCATCGTCGTCTTGACGATCGCCTCGAGCGACTCCTCCAGGTACAGCGAGTTCGACACCGCCTCGGAGATGCGCGCGAGCGCCTCGAGCTCGTGCACGCGGCGCTGCGCCTCCGCGTAGAGCTTCGCGTGCTCGATCGACTGGGCGACCTGCGCCGCGATCGCGAGCAGCAGCTCGACCTCGTCCTCGACGAACACACGGGGCTCCTTTGTGCGCACGTTGAGCGCCCCCTCGAGCGTCCCGTCGCGGGTGAGGATCGGCACCGCCAGGATCGACTCGTACTCGTCCTCCGGCAGGTTCGGGAAGTTCTTGAAGCGAGGATCGAGGTGCGCCTGCGACTCGACCATCACCGGCGCACGGGCCTCGGCGGCGGAGCCGGTGATCCCCTCCCCGGGCCGCATCCGCGGCCGGCGCGTGAGCTCGTCGATGTGCGAGCCGTGCGTCGCACGCAGGACGAGCTCGTCCGCGTGCTCGTCGTAGAGGTAGACGAAGCACGCGTCCGCCTCGAGGGCGACGGGGACGCTCGTCGCGACCTGGGAGAGCACCTCCTCGAGGTCGAGCGTGGAGTTGACCGCCTCGATCGTCCCCGTCAGCAGCTTCAGGTGCCGATCGCGGGTCTCCACGGCCTCAGACTAGGCTCTGCCCGTGTCCACCGCGCAGTGGCTCCTCATGCTCCACGTCACCGGCGCGTTCCTCCTCGTCGGCGGCTCGGTGGCCGCGGGCGTGCTCAACACGCTGTCGATCCGCGCCGAACGGCCGAGCGAGACGGCGCTGTACCTGCGGCTGGTCCGACCGCTCATCCCGGTGATCGGGCTGGGCTCGCTGGCGACGCTCGTCTTCGGCCTGTGGCTCGTGCACGAGCTGCACTTCGCCTTCTGGAGCTTCTGGATCATCGCCGCGCTCGTGCTCTGGGCCCTCGCAGGCGCGCTCGGAAGCGCGGGCGGCAAGCACCAGGAACGCGCCCGCGAGCTCGCGGAGCGCCTCGCCGCGCAGGGCGACACCCCCGCCGACGCCCTCCGCGCATTGCTGCGCGACCCGCGCGGCACGGCGATGTCGTGGCTCGCCGGCCTCGCCACGCTGCTCCTGCTCGTCGACATGATCTGGAAGCCCGGCGCGTGATCGCCGCCGGCCGCCCGTTCCTGCCGCTCTTCCTGCACGTCTTCGGCGCGATGGTGCTCGTGGGCGCGATGCTCGCCGTGCTTCTCCTCGCCCTCGCCGGGCGGCGGCAGAGGAGCGTCGCATCGCTCCCCGGAGCGGCCTTCTGGACGCTTCTGGTCGTCGCGCTCCCGGCCTGGGCGCTGATGCGCGTCGCCGCCCAGTGGATCTACTCCAGCGAGGGGTGGAGTGGAAGCGGCGACCCGGCCTGGCTCGGGATCGGCTTCGGCATCGCCGACGCCGGGCTGCTCGTCCTGCTCGTCACCGCCGGGGTGGCGTTCTGGTGGAAACGCGGCGGCAGGCCGCTCGCGGGCGGGCTCGTCGGCGGCTTGTCCGCGATCTACCTGGCGCTTCTGGCCGTCGCCTGGCTGGCGATGTCGGGAAAGTGGTCCTAGCCGTTACAGAACCTTTACCGAGCGAGGGGGAGTTTCCTCGTAAACGGGGAATAGCGTCACGAGCCGTGAGTGCCGTCGCCGTCGACCTCCGCCGCACCGCAGGATTCCTCGTCGCCGACGCCCGGGGCCGGATCGTCGGTCGGGTCGAGTGCCCGATGTACGGCACCTCCCCCGAGGAGCCCGACGCGCTGTCCGTGCGGTCGGGCTGGCTCGCCCGGCGCCGCCGGCTCGTCCCGGCCGAGTCGATCGAGCAGATCGACGACGGATCGCGCGTGATCGGCCTCCGGGTCGAGCGCGAGGCGATCCGGACCTTCCTCTAGATGGTTGATCGGTTAATCGGTGTAGGCGGTGAGTTCGCGGCTTGGTAGGCCGAGGCGTTGGTTGAGGTTGATCGCGGCGCAGAGCGCGAGGATTCGGGCTGTGACGCGGGCGAGCAGGCCGGCGGGGGTGCGGCCGCCGTGCCGTTCGAGGTGGAGCTGGTTTTTGAGGCTGTTGACGATCGATTCGATCCGTTGGCGGATCCAGCCGATCGGCGGCTGGGGCCGGTTAGGCTCGTCGGTTCTGCTCGG
>DASUZZ010000008.1:0-56473 GCA_036376615.1 Gaiellaceae bacterium | reverse complement strand
GACAGCGGCAAATGGCAGCCCGTTCCGCTACTCGAGAAGGTCGTGACGTACGGCGTGCCGCCGACGACGACGACTACCGGGTCCCAGACGGGGCCGTAGTGAGCAGCGCCCCGACGTCGATCCTCGTTGTCGAGGATGAGGGCTCGATTGCCTCGTTCGTCTCGCTGTATCTGAAGAACGCCGGCTACACGGTGCGTACCGCCGCGAACGGGTCGGAAGCGCTCTCGCAGGTCGCTGCGCAGATGCCGGGCCTGATCGTGCTCGACCTGATGCTGCCGGACATCGACGGCATCGAAGTGTGCAAGCGCATCCGCCAGCGTTCCGACGTGCCAATCCTCATGCTGACCGCGCGCGACGAGGACGTCGACAAGATCATCGGCCTCGAAGTCGGTGCCGACGACTACCTGACGAAGCCGTTCAACCCGCGCGAGCTCGTTGCGCGCGTGAAGTCGATCCTGCGCCGCGCGACGCCGGAACGCCGCGAGCTCGAGAGCGAGACGATCGAGCACGGCGACCTGCGCATCGACGCCGGGCGTCGCGCAGTCACCGTCGCCGGCGACGAGGTGCAGCTCGCGCCGAAGGAGTTCGATCTTCTCTGGGAGCTGCTCGACCATCGCGGTCTCGTGCTCACGCGTGACCAGCTGCTCGAGCGCGTCTGGGGCTACACGTTCGCCGGCGACACGCGCACGGTCGACGTGCACGTCCGGCAGCTGCGTCGCAAGCTCGGCGACGCCTCGCCGATCGTCACCGTGTGGGGCGTCGGCTACAAGGTGTCGCCCGCGAAGGATGCGCGCAAGGAAAAGACGAAAACCTAGGCGATGTTCAGGTCGCTGAGGTCGCTGCGGGTGCAGATCCCGCTGATCTTCCTCGCAGGCATCGTCCTGGCCGGCGTCGTCACCACGTTGATCTCCGTGCGGCTCTTCCAGCAGTTCGCGCGGGACCAGGCGATCTCGCAGCTGAGTCGCGAGGCGCACGGGATCGCCGACCTGTATGCGAACGCCGTCTCGAGGAGCTACGGCAACCAGTCCGGCAACCGAAAAGCGCCGATCTTCGCCGCCGCGAACCTCCGCCTCGCCACGGGCGCGAAGCTGTACTGGGTCGGCCCGCGCACGATCTTCCCCGGCCAGGCGGAGAACTTCGGGCTGCCCCGCCTGCCGGTCAGGACGATCGACTGGACCTCGGGCAGGGCGCTCTCGTTCGAGTTCACGCCGCCGGGCACGCATCGCCGCTACATCGCCGTCGCGAACCCGCTCCTGTTCAGCAACAGGTCGATCGGCGCCGTCGTCGTCGCCCAGCCGAAGACCGACCTCAGCAAGCACGTGCGCTCGCTCGTCGAGCGGCTCGCGATCGCCGGGCTCCTCGGGCTCGCCGTGGCCGCGCTGCTCGCGTGGTACCTCTCGCGCCGCGTCGTACGGCCGGTGCTGCAGCTCTCGCACGCCGCCGACGAGGTCGCGGCGGGCAACTACGACGTGCGCGTCCCGCCGAACGCGCCCGGCGAGCTCGGTCATCTCTCGGAGCGATTCGGCGAGATGGCCCAGCGGCTCGCCGAGGTCGAGGCCATGGAGCGCAACTTCCTGATGTCGGTGTCGCACGAGCTGCGCACGCCGCTGACTGCGATTCGCGGGCACGTCGCCGCGCTCCGCGAGGGCGTCGTCGAGGACCCCGACCTCGAGCAGCAGTCGCTCGAGACGGTCGAGCGGGAGGCACAGCGGCTCGAGCGTCTCGTCGGCGACATCCTCGACCTGGCGAAGCTCGACACGCACCGCTTCGCGGTCACGCAGGAGGAGGTCGACATGGGGGAGCTGCTGACGCAGGCGTACGAGCGCTACCGCGACGAGGCGCAACGGCGCTCGATCGACTATCGGTGCGAGATGCGCGACCGGCCGGTGATCGAGTCCGACGGCGACCGTGTGCTCCAGGTCGTCGGCAACCTCCTCTCGAACGCGTTCAAGGCGACGCCGGACGGCGGCCGTATCTCGCTCGGGCTGGCGCAGCAGAACGGGACCGTGCTCGTATCGGTCGAGGACTCGGGTCCGGGTATCGCGCCGGAGAGCAGGGAGCGCATCTTCCGGCCCTTCGTGTCCCACGTCGGCGGCGGAACAGGGCTCGGCCTGCCGATCGCCCGCGAGCTGTCGGGCGCGCTCGGCGGGCGCCTCGACCTCCGGAGCGAGATCGGCAAGGGCTCCCGGTTCGAGTTCGTCCTGCCCGCGCGCGCTCCGTCGTAGCGGTCAGGCGCTCTCGCGCAGCGGGACGATCGTCGCCGGGTCGCCGGCGAGGGCCGCCTCGATGCGGTCGAGCCTGGCGTTCATCGCGCGCCAGCCCTCGGTGAGCAGCTCCACGAGCAGCGCCAGGTCGTCGACCCGCGCCAGCCGTTCGGCGTCCAGCGTCGACTCGATCGACTCGAGCCGTCGTGCGGCGTTGTTCGAGAGGCCCTTCACCTCGGCGAGCCGGCGCCCGATCGGTGCCGCCTCTTCGCGCAAGCCGGCGCGGAGGGCCTGACGCAACTCGTCCATGGCCGTCGACGCTAGCGTCAGCACCGGATGGACAGCCGCGAGCTCGAGTACGACCTGCCGCAGGAGCTGATCGCACAGCGGCCGGCGGAGCGTCGCGACGGGTCGCGCCTGCTCGTGTACGAGCGCGCGTCGCGTGAGGTGCGCGACCGTCGCTTCGGCGAGCTCGTCGAGGAGCTTCCTGCGGGCATGCTCACGGTCGTCAACGACACGCGCGTGATCGCGGCGCGGATCGCGATCGACTCGCCGCGTGGAGAGGTGCTCCTGCTCGAGCGCCGCGACGGGGACGTGTGGGAAGCGCTCGCGCGGCCGACGCGCCGCCTTCGTGCCGGCGGCCGCTTCGGCAGGGTCGAGCTGCTCGAGCACCTCGGCGAGGGGCGCTGGCTGGTGCGTGTCGACGGCGAGCCCGATGGTCGGGTCCCGCTGCCTCCGTACATCACCGAGCCGCTCGGCGATCCGGAGCGCTATCAGACGGTGTACGCCGACGCGCCCGGCTCGGCGGCGGCGCCGACGGCCGGCCTGCACTTCACCCCGGAGCTGCTCGAGCGGCTCGAGGTGGAGCGGGTGACGTTGCACGTCGGGCTCGATACGTTCCGTCCGCTGCAGGCCGACGTGCTGGAGGAGCACCGGATCCACGGCGAGCGATATGCCGTTGCCGCTCCGGCGTGGGAGCGGATCCGGTCGGCGGAGCGGGTGGCCGCCGTCGGCACGACGACGGTGCGGGTGCTCGAGACGCTCGCGCGCGGCGCAGCGCTCGAAGGCCGGACCGAGCTCTATGTCACCCCGGGCTTCCGCTTCGAGCGCGTCGACGCGCTGCTGACGAACTTCCACCTGCCGCGCTCGACGTTGCTCGCGCTCGTGATGGCCTTTGCGGGTGTCGAGGAGGTACGAGCCCTCTACCGCCATGCGATCGCCGAGCGCTACCGCTTCTACTCGTTCGGCGATGCGATGCTCATCCTGTGAGCGCGTTGCACTTTCGTAACCCTCGTTTGGTGACGGGACGTGCCCTCCCCAGCCGGTGTCCCGGCGCGAAGATCCGCGCATGAGACGGCCTGTGGACGATCCGTCACGCGGTTGTCACCCTCGTTTGGCAACGGGACCGGTCCAGAGCGACCCTGTCTTCGAAGTGGTAGCGGCGGACGGCGCGGCGCGGGCGGGGGTGGTGCGCACCGCGCACGGGGCGATCGAGACGCCCGCGTTCATGCCCGTCGGGACGAAAGGGACGGTGAAGATGCTCGACCCGGACGAGGTGCGCGCGGCCGGCGCGCAGATCGTCCTCGGCAACACCTACCACCTACACTTCCGCCCGGGAGACGAGTTGATCGCCGAGCTCGGCGGGCTGCGCCGTTTCATGGCATGGGACGGGCCGATCCTGACCGACTCCGGCGGCTTCCAGGTCTTTTCGCTGCGCGACACGATCGCCCGCGTCGACGACGAGGGCGTCACCTTCCGCAACGTCTACGACGGATCGGCGACGCGCTTCACGCCCGAGCTGTCCGCGCGCATCCAGCGGAACCTCGGCAGCGACATCGCGATGTGCCTCGACCAGGTGCCGCCCGCGACGGTGTCGCGCCGCGAGCTTCGGGAGGCGGTTCGCCGGACGACGCACTGGGCGGCGCGCCAGGCCGCGGCGCCGCGCCTTGCGGGCCAGCTGCGCTTCGGCATCGCCCAGGGCGGGGTCGACGAGGAGCTGCGCCGGCGCTCGATCGAGGAGATCGCCGCCATCGGGTTCGACGGCAACGCGATCGGCGGGCTCGCGATCGGCGAGGACCGCGACGTCATGTTCGAGACCACCGACTGGGCGGCCGCGCTCCTCCCGGTCGACCGTCCTCGCTACTTCATGGGGATCGGCGACGCGGAAGGGATCCTCGAGGTCGTCGAGGCAGGGATCGACCTGTTCGACTGCGTGCTGCCGACGCGCACCGCCCGCACCGGGAGCGCACTCACCGCCTCGGGCCGTCTCAACCTGCGCGGGGCGCGTTTCGCCCGCGACGAGCGCCCGCTCGAGGAGGGCTGCGACTGCCCGGCGTGCGCCCGCTTCACCCGCGCGTACATCCGCCACCTCGTCAACCAGAACGAGCTCTTCGGGCTCCGTCTGCTCTCGCTCCACAATCTACGATTCGTGCTCGCGCTGACCCGCGGCGCCCGTGCGGCAATCCAGAGCGGGACGTTCGCCGCATACAAGCGCGAGCGACTCGAAAGGCTGCAGTGTCCGGATTCCTGATCCTGATCGTGGTCCTGATCGCCGTCTGGGTGCTGCTCGTGATCCCGGCCAGGCGGCGTCAGCGCGCCCACAGCGGGATGCAGGACGCGGTCGAGGTCGGGGACGAGGTCATCACGGCCGGAGGGCTCCACGGGATCGTCCTGGAGCTCGACGAGAGCGAGGTGCGGCTGGAGATCGCGCCGGGGGTCGTCGTCACCCTCGACCGCCGCGCAGTAGCGGCAGTTGCACGGGAAATCGAGGTCGAGGTCGAACCGAACGGAGAGGACGAACGGCCCGATCGGGCTAACGGGGACGACGAGAAGCCGCGCTAACCTGTGCTCCGCGTGTCCTCACGCCGCTCCCATCTGACCCTGGTCGTCCTCATCATCGCCGCCCTGGTGGGGGTGTTCCTGGTCGGCTGGACCGGGTCGCCCTTCCACAGGCCGCTGCAGAAGGGGCTCGACCTCCAGGGCGGCCTGGAAGTCGTGCTGAAGGCGCAGCCGCCGAAGGGCCACCAGCTGACGTCGTCCGACCTCGACCGGTCGGTGGGGATCATGCGGAACCGCGTCGACAAGCTCGGTGTGTCGGAGCCGCACATCCAGAAGCAGGGCAACAACGAGATCGTGATCCAGCTCGCCGGGGTGCACGACCCGACCGCCGCCGCGAAGCTGATCGGCTCGACCGCGAAGCTCGAGCTCTACGACCTCGAGCCCGCGCTCGTGGCGCCGTCCGTGTCGGCGACGGGCCAGCCGGTGGCGACGAGGAGCCTGTATGCGCTGCTGTCCCGCGTCCAGGCGTCGGCGAAGCAGGGGACGCCCAGCCAGTACGCGCTCTTCAAGAAGACGACGCACACCACCGGCCGGGGCAAGAACAAGAAGACGGTGTCGACGTGGAAGCGGATCGGCGGGCCGGTGGCGACGCTGCACCGCGACCCGACCACGGGGAACGCGGGCCTGCTCGACCCGTACGGCGGCAAGGTGCCGAAGGGCGCGAAGGTGCTGCCGGTCCCGGCACGCACGGTCGTGATCACCTGCGACACGGCCTCGTCCACGGTCTGCCCGGGCGAAACCACGATCAACGGCCTGCCGCCCGCAGGCCAGACCGACTACTACCTCTTCAAGAACGGCAAGTACCCGAACGACCAGTACGCGACCGACGGCCGCTACCCGAACATGGACGGCGACCAGCTCAGCCTGTCGGGTACGCGCCAGGACTTCGACCCGACCACGGGCGACCCGGTCGTGCTCATGCAGTTCAAGAGCAAGGGCAACAAGATCTTCAAGGAGGTCACGAAGAACGAGGCGATCCGCGGCTCGATCCAGCAGGTGCCGCAGCACTTCGCGATCGTCCTCGACAACGAGATCCGGTCGTTCCCGCAGATCGACTACAAGCAGAACCCGCAGGGGATCGACCCGACGGGCAGCGGCGCGCAGATCACCGGACTGCAGAGCCTGAAGGAGGCGAAGGACCTCGCGCTCGTGCTGCAGACCGGCGCGCTGCCCGTGAACTTCGTCACCCTCGAGCGCACGGACGTGTCGGCGACGCTCGGCAAGGACTCGCTGAAGCAGGCGCGCAACGCGGCGATCGGCGGCCTGATCGCGGTGATGATCTTCCTGCTGCTGTCGTACCGGTTCCTCGGCCTGGTCGCGGTGCTCGGCCTGGGCATCTACGCGGCGCTGATGTACGGCGCGATCGTGCTGATCCCGGTCACGCTGACGCTGCCGGGCTTCGCCGGCCTGATCCTGACGATCGGCGTCGCGGCCGACGCGAACATCGTGGTCTTCGAACGCATCAAGGAAGAGGTGCGCCTCGGGAAGACCATGCGCAAGGCGATCGCCGACGGCTACGCCAAGGGCCTCCACACGATCATCGACGCGAACGTGGTCACCGTGATCACCGCGCTGATCCTGTTCGCGGTGGCATCGGCGGAGGTGAAGGGCTTCGCGCTGATGCTGCTGATCGGCACCGTGGTGTCGCTGATCACCGCGGTCGCGGCGACCCGGGCGATGCTCGGCCTGCTCTCGGGCTTCACGTGGTTCAACAACCCGAGCTTCATGGGCGCCGCCGGACAGCAGGGCCTCAAGTTCCTGCAGATCGACTTCATGCGCCGCCGCAACACGTGGTTCGCGATCTCCGGCGTCGTGATCCTGATCAGCATCGTCTCGCTCGGCGTCCGCGGCCTCAACCTGGGCATCGACTTCAAGGGCGGCGTCCAGATTGCGTTCCAGACCCCGACGTACACCTCGCTGTCGACCGTGCGCGGCCAGACCTCCGCCATCGGCCACGGCGACGCGGTCGTTCAGGGACGGGGCCCGTCGACGAACGGCGGCGAGAACTACAAGAGCTTCCAGATCCAGCTGAAGAAGCTGAACAGCACCGACCAGACCAAGCTGACGGAGCTGCTCAAGGCGAAGGCGAACGCCAAGACCCCGAGCATCAAGAACGTGTCGTCGAGCTTCGGCCGCCAGATCGCACGGGCGGCGATCCTCGCCATCTTCTTCTCGCTGCTCATGGTGACGCTGTACATCACGATCCGGTTCCACGGCCTCGCGTTCGCGGTGCCGGTGATCGCGGCGATGGTGCACGACGTGGTGATCACGGTGGGCGTGTACTCGATCACCGGGCGGGAGGTCACCGAATCCACGGTGGCCGCGGTCCTGACCGTGCTCGGGTACTCGATCTACGACACGATCATCATCTTCGACCGCATCCGCGAGAACGTGCCGATCCTTCGTCGCGCGCCGTTCGCGACGATCGCGAACATCTCCCTGTGGGAGACGATCCGCCGTTCGCTGGCGACGACGTTCATCACCCTGCTCCCCGTGGCCGCGCTGTTCTTCTTCGGCGGTTCGACGCTGAAGGACTTCGCGTTCGCGCTGCTCATCGGCGTCACCTCCGGTGCGTACTCGTCGATCTTCGTCGCGGCGCCGCTGCTGACGATGTGGAAGGAGCGCGAGCCGGAGTACGCCAGGCGGAAGGCGCAGGCCGCGGCGATGCCGGAAGGCGCTGCCGCCGACACGGTGCTGCGCGAGGCCGAGCGCGAGCTCGCCGACGAGGAGGCGCCGGCGACGCCGATGGACGTGGTCGAGTCCGGCGTCGGCGCGGTCGTCGACGGCTCCGGCGACGACGAGGCGAAACGCGACCGCCGCCGCCAGCGCAGGCGTTCGCGGCCCCATGGACGCGCCCGGTAACGGCCCGCCGGAGGGTGACGCGCTCGAGCGCATCCTCGCCCTGCTCGGCCCGAGAATCGACGACGTCCGCTCGCTCCTCGAGGACTCGACGTCGCGCTGGCGCGGCGAGGCGCTTCGCGCAGGCGAGGGCAGCCGGCGGCGCGTGCGCGAGCTCGCGCGCGAGCTGGGGCTCGTGACCCGCGACGACTGGGACGAGCTCGAGCTCCGGGTCGCGCAGCTCGAGCACCGGCTGCGCCTGCTCGAGGACTGACCGACCGGCGCTGCTGCTACCGTGAACACCGACGGAGCGCGGATGGGCCGTGCTCCCGTGAGATCACGTCTCCTTCGTCGGACACGCGATCTCGAGTCCGAAGGAGTTGAGACAACTGACTGAATTTCGTTCTCTCGGCGTGTCCGAGGCCGTCTGCGAGGTGCTCGCGCAGCGCGGCATCGAGTCGCCGTTCCAGATCCAGGCGCTGGTGATCCCGGAGGCGCTGCGCGGCGGCGACGTGCTCGCGAAGAGCCCCACCGGGTCCGGCAAGACGCTCGCGTTCGCGATCCCGATCGTCCAGCGGCTACGGCCGTCGGAGCCCCGTCCCGCCGCGCTCGTGCTGGTGCCGACGCGAGAGCTCTGCTCGCAGGTGACCGAGGAGCTCGAGCTCGTCGCCGCGGGCGGCGTCAAGGTCGCGTCGGTGTACGGCGGCGTGCCGCTGAAGGCGCAGGCGAGCCTCGCCCGCGACGCGCACGTGATCGTCGCGACGCCGGGCCGCCTGCAGGATCTCGTCGACCGCAAGCTGCTCTCGCTGGACGCGGTCACCGTCCTCGTGCTCGACGAGGCCGACCGCATGCTCGACATGGGCTTCAAGCCGCAGGTCGACCGGATCGTCCGCCTGCTCTCGACGCAGCGGCAGACGATGTTCTTCTCGGCGACGCTCGACGGCGAGGTCGGCGAGCTCGCCCGCCGCTACACCCACTTCCCGTCGCGGTTCGAGGGCGAGTTGCCGAAGGAGCGGCGGAGCGGGGAGGTCGACCATCGCTTCGTGCCCGTCACGGCCGACACGAAGGTGCCGACGCTCGTCGACCTGCTGCGCGAAGAGGACCGCGGGCTCGCGCTCGTCTTCGTCCGCACGAAGGCGGGCGCGGACCGGCTGGTGGAGAAGCTCCGCCGCCACGACGTCGACGCGGTCGCGATCCACGGCGACAAGGGCCAGGCGCAGCGGGAGCGCGCACTTTCGCGCTTCGACGCCGGTAAGGTGCGCACGCTGGTCGCGACGGACGTCGCCGCCCGCGGCCTCGACGTGGAGCAGGTGACGCACGTCATCAACTACGACCCGCCCGAGGACCCGGACGCGTACACGCACCGCGTCGGACGAACCGGCCGCGCGGGCCGCGGCGGCGTCGGGATCACGCTCGTGCTGCCCGAGCAGCAGGCGGACGTCTCGCGCGTCGCCCGGCTGCAGGGCCACGTCGAGCGGTTCGAGGAGTCGGGGATGACGGTCGCGCGCCCGCGCCTCATCTACACGTCGCGTCGCGGCAGGTCGTCCAAGTGGTAGAGCGCAGCGAGCGGCTGACCGCGAGACAGGCGGCGGCGCTGCACGAGGAGCTGGCCACCCTCGAGGGGCCGCGCCGCGCGGAGGCGGTCGCGGCGATCAAGAAGGCGCGCGAGTTCGGCGACCTCTCGGAGAACTTCGAGTACCATGCCGCGAAGAACGAGCAGGGGCTGCTCGAGGCGCGCATCCGCACGCTCCGCACACGTCTCGACAACGCCGAGATCGTCGAGGATGCGTCCACCGACGAGGTCGGCGTCGGCTCGGTCGTCGACGTCGAGACCGACGCCGGCGAGACGATGACGGTGGAGATCAGCGCGCTCGGCGGTGCCGGCACCGTCTCGCCGACCTCGCCGCTCGGCGTCGCGCTGCTCGGGCGGAGTGTCGGGGAGACCGTCGACGTCCAGGCGCCGCGAGGCGCCTGGAAGGCAACGGTGCGCCGGATTCACTAGCCACTGGCACTCCGCCGCGGCTGCAAGACTAGGCACGTGGCCTCACGGCCGAAGCAGCGCAATCTCAGCCGGATGAGCGAGATCGCCCAGGTCGCGGTGCGCCACGGCTTCGGGTACGTCGTCGAGGGCCGTCGCGGCGGCGACGCGAACGGCTCGACCGCGCGCGGCCGGCACCTCCGCGAGATGCTCGACGAGCTCGGGCCGACGTTCGTGAAGTTCGGCCAGCTGCTCTCGACGAGGCCCGACGTCGTCCCGCCGGACATCATCGCCGAGCTCCGGGGGCTCCAGGACGACGTCCGCCCGTTCCCGTTCTCGGAGGTGGAGCGGACGATCGAGGCCGACCTCGGTCAGCCCGTCGAGCGGCTGTTCCTCGAGTTCGAGGAGACGCCGCTGGCGGCGGCGTCGATCGGCCAGGTGCACGGCGCGATCCTGCCGAACGGCAGGCGCGTCGTCGTCAAGGTGCAGCGCCCGAACGCGCCGCGGCAGATCGAGGCCGACCTCGCGCTCATGTACCAGGCTGCGCGGCTCGCGAAGGAGCGGATCCGTGCGCTCGACTTCATCGACACGAACCAGATCGTCGACGAGTTCGCGCGCTCGATCCGGCAGGAGCTCGACTATCGCCTGGAGGGGCGCAACGCCGACGCATTCCATCGCAACTTCGCCGGCCATCCGCACGTGGCCGTGCCGCGCGTCTACTGGTCGTACACGCGGCCACGCGTCCTCACGCTCGAGCGGCTCGAGGGCATCCAAGTCGCCGACCTCGATCTCGACAGCTGGGGGCTCGACCAGCGCCGCCGGCTCGCGTATCTGATCACCGAGACGTGGATGACGATGATCTTCCGGCACGGCTTCTTCCACGGCGATCCACATCCCGCGAACATTCTCGTGCTGTCGCCGGAGCGCATCGGGCTCGTCGACTTCGGCCTCAGCGGCAAGCTCACCGACGACGACATGTCGAAGCTGACGCGCCTCTTCATCGACGCGGCGTCGGAGAACATCGAGCTGCTTCCGAAGCGCTTGGCAGATCTCGGCGTCCGGTATCCGAAGGAGCGCGAGGAGGAGTTCGTCGCCGCGCTTCGCGAGCTCTACCACCGCTACTACGGCGCCTCCCTCCAGGAGATCGACCCGATCCAGATCATCAGGGAGGGCTTCGCGCTCATCTACTCGATGAACCTTCGCCTACCAACGCGGTTCGTGCTGATGGACAAGGCGATCGCGACGCTCGGCTCGGTGGGGATCGAGCTCTACCCCGACTTCAACGTGTTCGAGGTCGCCAAGCCGTACGCGCGCGCGCTGATGATCGAGCGGTTCACTCCGCGCCGGGTCGCTGCACGCGCACGGCGCGAGGGCTGGAGGCTCACGCAGATCGCAGCCGACCTGCCGTACCAGATCCACGACACGCTCGACCAGGTGCGCGACGGCCAGATCGAGGTCGGCTTCGTTCACAAGGGCCTCGACGAGTTCATGGCGAAGCTCGACGTGCTCTTCAACCGGCTCGTCGTCGCGCTGATCGTGACCGGCGGGCTCATCGGGTCGAGCCTGATCGGGATCTTCGCGAAGACCGGCCCGCACGTCCTCGGCCTGCACGTGATCTCCGTGGTCGGATTCGGGCTCTCGGCCGTCCTCGGGATCTGGCTGCTCTGGAGCGTGCTCCGCTCGGGCCGTCTTTGAGGCGGGGCCGGCGTACTCGTCTTTCGCGGACGGCTGTAGTACGGTCGCCCGGTCCACCTGCGGAAGGAGCTGCGGTATGAACGGAGTGCGCCGAGGTGCCGGCGCGGTGCTGAAGTATCTCGCCCCGCTGTTCGTGATCGGGATCGTCGTCCAGATCTTCCTGGCCGGCGAGGGGATCTTCGGGCTGAAGAACGTGAAGAAGCTGGACGACGCGAAGACGCTCGACCCGCATCGCGGGCTCGGCTTCTTTCTCACCATCCCCGGAGCGCTGCTGCTGCTGATCGTCGCCCTGCTGGCCTGGTCCCCGAACAGGAAGGTCCGGATCATCTCGCTGGTCCTGCCGTTCGACCTCTTCGTGCAGTCGGTGCTGGCGAGCACCGGCCGCTGGGCGGGCGGGCTGCATCCGGTGAACGGTTTCCTGCTGCTCGGCCTGTTCGGGTGGCTGACGATGCTGCTCTGGCGGACGGCGCCCGCGGAGGCCACGGCGCCTGCGGTCGATGCGGCACCGTCCCTGGCGGACGCCTGAGGAACGATCGACACAGAATCGCGCCGATGGACGACTAGCCGGCATGCGGCGGCCGGGCTACGGTCGCCGCATGCCGCCTGCAACCTCGCTACTCGTCGCCGACGCCGAGCCGGAGACGCACCGGTTCCTCGTGCGTCAGCTCCCACAGGACGGGTTTCGCCTCGTCGGCGCGCGAGGCCGCCCGGATCTCGTGCTCGCGGGTGACGTAGCGAGCGTCGAGCGCTGGGCGGAGCAGGCACCGGTGATCGTGCTCGGGGGCGAGGAGTCGGGTGCCGTCGACCGCATCCGGGCTTTTCGCCGCGGATGCGACGACTTCGTCGCGTTGCCGTTCGAGTACGAGGAACTCGTCGAGCGCATTCACGCGGTGCTCCGTCGCGTGTACCCGCCGGCGCCGCCGGTGGTCGAGGCGCCGCCCGTTCGGATCGACACGCGCACCCGCGACACGCGCGTCGGCGAGTCGAAGGTGAGCGTCTCGCAGAAGGAGTACGAGCTGCTCGTCCGCCTCGCGCGCGAGCCCGACCGCGTCTTCACGAAGGCGGAGCTCCTGCGCGACGTCTGGGGCTTCCGGGTCGCCGGGCGCACGCGCACCCTCGATTCGCATGCGTCGAGGCTGCGGCGCAAGCTGCGCGACGCGGGCGGACCCGGGCTCGTCGACAACGTGTGGGGGGTCGGCTACCGGCTCTACGGGACGGTTCCGGATGGATAGCGTCCGGACGTGGGCACCGCCGAGAAAGCCGCGCTGTTCCGGGACCTGCACGCCGCCCCGCCGCTGCTCGTCCTTCCGAACGCGTGGGACGTCGCGAGCGCAAGGTCGCTCGCGGAGCTGCCGGGCTGCCGGGCGCTCGCCACCACCAGCGCCGGCGTCGCGAGATCGCTCGGCTTCGAGGATGGCGAGCAGGCGCCTGCCGCGGAGATGATCCGGACGGCGGGGCGAATCGCGGCCGCGGTCGACCTGCCGGTGACCGGCGACCTCGAGCGCGGCTACGGCGATCCGGTCGGTACCGCGCGCGCCGCCTGGGAGGCCGGCGTCTGCGGGATCAACTTCGAGGACTCGACCGGCGGCAGGGTGGTCCCGATCGCCGAGCAGGCCGGTGCGATCGCCGGCATTCGCAAGGCCGTTCCGGGGCTCGTCCTGAACGCGCGCGTGGACGTGTTCCTCCGCGGTGAAGGCGAAGTGGACGAGGCGGTCGAGCGCGCCAACGCCTACCTCGACGCCGGGGCCGACTGCGTCTATCCGATCCTGTGCCCGGTGGAGACCATTGCCGAGCTCGCCCGCCGGATCGACGGGCCGGTCAACGTCGTCGTGCTGCCGGGCGTTCCTCCACCGGCAGAGCTCGAGCGGCTCGGCGTGGCCCGGCTCACGTTCGGCGGCGGCCTTGCGTCGCTCGCCTATGCCGAGGCGGCCCGTGTCGCTGCCGAGGCGCTCGGCGGCCCGTAGCTCAGGGCTCCTCCTGGCCGATCAACCGTGCGCCGCGGTTGCGCGTGATGTACGAGAACGCCCAGCGGGTCAGCACGATCAGGCGGTTCTCGAAGCCGATCAGGTAGGTGATGTGCACGGCGAGCCAGATCACCCAGGCCGGAAACCCGCTCAGCCGCACGCCCTTGACCACGGCGACCGCGCGCGAGCGGCCGATCGTCGCGAGGTCGCCCTTGTCGCGGTAGCGGAACGGGCCGGATGAGCGGCCGCGGATCGCGCGGGCCACGTACCGGCCCTGTTGCATCGCGACCGGGGCGACGCCGGGCAGCCGCAGCGTTCCGCCGGCACCGTCCGAGACGACGACCATGTCGCCGATCGCGTGCACCTCGGGGTGCCCGGCGAGCGTCAGGTCGGGCTCGACGGTGAGCCGGCCGACGCGGTCGACGTCCCTCCCGACGGCGGCGGCGAGCGCCGCGGCGAGCGGCGAGGCGTTCACGCCTGCGGCCCAGATCGCCGTGCGCGCCGGGACCCCGCCGGTGCTGCCGTCGGGGCGCCGGAGCGAGACCTCCTCCGCAGCCACGCCGACGACCGTCGTCTCGACCAGGACGGTCACGCCGAGCCGTTCGAGCGCGCGCGCCGCGCGATGTGAGAGCGGCTCCGGAAACGCGCCGAGGACGCGCGGGCCCGCCTCGACGAGCAGGACGCGCGCCGACCGGGTGTCGACGTTGCGGAAGTCGCGGTGCAGCGCGTCGCGCGCGAGCTCGCCGATCTGGCCCGCCATCTCGACGCCGGTCGGCCCGGCGCCGACGACCACGAACGTGAGCCAGGCCCGGCGCGCCGCCTTGTCGGTCTCGACCTCGGCAGCCTCGAACGCGCGCAGGATCCGCGTGCGAAGCTCGAGCGCCCCGCTCAGCGACTTGAGCTCCGGCGCGTGCTCGGCCCACTCGTCGTGGCCGAAGTACGAGTAGGCGGAGCCGCCTGCGACGACCAGCTCGTCGTACTCGAGGGAGGCGCCTTCCTTCCCGTTGGGCATCCGGTCGAGGAAGACGTGGTGCCGCTCGAGGTCGAACGAGCTCACCTCGGCCAGCACGACGCGCGTGTTCTGCTGCCGCCGCAGGATCCGCCGCAGCGGCGCCGCGATCTCCGGCGGCGAGAGGCCGCCGGTTGCGACCTGGTACGCGAGCGGCTGGAAGAGGTGGAAGTTCTGGCGGTCGACGAGCGTCACCTCGACGTCCGCGCGCCCGAGCCCCTTCGCCGCCGTCAGCCCGCCGAAGCCGCCGCCGACGACGACCACCCGTCTACCCGCCATGCGGGAAGCATGGCTCAGCGCGGCGGGGTGGCGCCCTCCAGCCGCAGCAGGGCCTGCTTCCGGTCGAGGCCGCCGGCGTACCCGGTGAGCGCGCCGTTCGCGCCGACGACACGATGGCAGGGCAGCACGATCGGGATCGGATTGCGGTTCATCACGGTTCCGACCGCGCGCGCTGCCCCCGGGTGGCCGGACTCCCGCGCCAGCGCGCCGTAGGTGGTCGTCAGCCCGTAGGGCACGCGGGCCAGTGCGGTGAGCACGTGCTCGTGGAACGGCCCGACGCGGAGGTCGAGCGGCAGGTCGAAGGCGCGCCGCCCGCCCTCGAAGTACTCGTCGAGCTCGCGGCGAACGTCGTCGAGCGGCGCGCGCAGGACGCGCACCCCGAAGACGCGGGCCACCTCGTCATCCAGTCCCTCGACGGTGTACGAGATGCGGCAGAGGCCGCGGTCGGTCGCGGCGACTCCGAGCTCGCCGACGGGCGAGTCGATCACGTCGTAGCGCACGTCGACGATCCCTTCGCGAAGCGCCGCGGCCCGGAAGCGTGCATCCAGCCTGCTGTCGACAATCATCGAGCCCTCCTCAGTCGTCGTACCCCCGACGAGGCCGCCGCGCGCGCGGCGTCTTCGGACGAGCCGAGCGCGGCGGCGATGTCGCCGTAGGGAAGGTCGTAGCCGTAGCGGAGGACCACCGCGGCGCGTTCGGTCGGCGGCAGGCCGTCGGTGAGATGCTCGATCTCGCGGAACGCATCCCGCCGCAGCTCGACCACCGGCTCCGACTCCGCCGGCGGCTTCGGCTTCACGCGCAGCTCGTCCATCGCCACCCGCGTCGCGATCGTGAACACCCAGGCGCGGAGGTGCCTGCCGTGCTCGAGGCGGTCGTACGCGCGGAGCGCGCGCAGGAACGTCTCCTGCCACGCGTCCTCCGCGCGCTGCCCGAGCAGCCGCCGCAGGTACGCGAGCACGTCGTCGCGGTACGTGCGGTAGAAGCGCTCGAACGGCGGGATTCCCCGGTTAGAGGCTCGATGCGAAACCGCCACACGCGCGGATGGTGTGTCAGACACGGCGCATCAGTGCCCGGTCGGGCTCGCCCGCAGGGGTACCGCTACGAGCTGCGCCCGCCCCGTCCCTGCTGCTCGGTCTGACGCATCCCCGCGGGCACGCCGGTTTCACGTCGAGCCTCTCGGCGCCATCGCCACCATCATCGACTGAAACGTGCGAGGGTGTCGCGTTGTGAGATGCGCCGTCGTGGGGCACGTCGAGTGGGTCGAGTTCGTGCGGGTGCCGTTCGTTCCGCCCCCGGGCCAGATCGTCCAGGGCGAGCGCGGCCTGGAGGAGCCCGCCGGCGGCGGCGGGGTGATCGCCCGCCAGGTCGCGTGCCTCGCCGGGCGATGCGAGTTCTTCACCGCGCTCGGCGACGACGAGCTCGGCCGGCGGTCCGAGCGGCGCCTCGCGGAGCTCGGCCTCGACGTACACGTCCAGCGCTTCGGCGAGACGCGGCGCGCCTGGGTGCACGTCGATGCGACGGGCGAGCGGACGATCACCTTGCTGAGCGAGAAGCTCCGGCCGCGCGGGCCGCTGCCGTTCGACGGGTACGACGCAGTCTTCTTCGTCTCCGGCGACGCCGAGGCACTGCGCTCGGCGCGACGGACGCCCTTCGTCGCGGCGACCGCACGCGAGCTGCCGACGCTCACCGAGGCCGGCGTCCCGCTCGACCTGGTCGTCGGAAGCGCGCGGGACGCGGGGGAGCGCTACGACGGCTCCATCGAGGCACAGACGGTCGTGCTCACCGAAGGACCGTACGGAGGGACCGCGAACGGCGAACGCTACGACGCCGCGCCGGTGCCCGGCCCGATCGTCGACACCTACGGCGCGGGCGACTCGTTCTCGGCGGCGCTCTTCTTCGCGCTCGCGCGCGGAGACCGGCTCGCCGACGCGCTCTCGCTCGCCACGCGGGCCGGTGCGGCGGTGATCACCGGGGAGGGCCCGTACGGCACGCAGCTAACGTTGGAGGCGTGACCGCCCGCGTCTCCTGGATCTCGCTCACCCCGGTGAAGGCGCTCGCCCTGGAGCTCGTCGACGAGGTCGACGTGCTGGAGACCGGCTTGAAGGGCGACCGCCTCTTCTTCCTCGTCGACGAGAACGACCGGCTCGTCAACGACAAGCGGTACGGCGCGCTGCAGACTGCCCGCGCCGCCTTCGACGAGGGCTCGCGCACGCTCGAGGTGCGGCTCGCCGACGGCAGCACGCTCTCGGACACGGTCGAGCCGCGCGAGCGGATCGTCACCTCGTTCCACCACACGCCGAAGCCGACCCGCCGCGTTCCCGGGCCATGGGACGACGCGCTGTCGGAGGTTGCGGGCATCGCACTACGTCTCGTCGTGCCCGCTCGCCCCTCGCCCGACCGCGGCGACACGGGCGCGACCACGCTGCTCGGCGACGGCTCGCTCGCCACGATCGCGGGCGCTCTCGGCGTCGACACGATCGACGCACGCCGCTTCCGGATGAACTTCGGCGTCGAGGGGCTCGACCCCCACGCCGAGGACGGCTGGATCGGGAAGCAGGTTCGGGTGGGGGAGGCGGTGATCGTGCCCCGCGGGAACGTCGGCCGTTGCGCGATCACGACGCAGGACCCGGACACCGGCGTTCGCGACCTCGACACGCTCGGTGCGCTCGCCGACTATCGGCGCGACGTCGAGTCGACAGAACCGCTGCCCTTCGGTGTGCATGCGGCGGTGGCGACGCCGGGGCGGGTCCGTCGCGGCGACACCGTCGAGCTGCTGTAGCCGCTCAAAGCAGCAGGCCCATCTCGATCAGGTCCCACTGCTCGCCGCTGTGCCGGCGGATGTGCCGGATGCGCCGCCCTTCCTCGACGAACCCGGCCTTCCGGTAGAGCGCGATCGCCGCCGTGTTCTGCGGAAGGACGCCGAGCGAGAGCTTGTGGAGCCCACGCGCGCGTGCCCAGTCGACCGCCGCCGCCACCAGGGCCGTCCCGACCCCGCGGCCGCGCCAGCCGGCGGCGACCATCATCCCGATCTCGCCGAAGCCGAACCAGCTCGGTTCGACGCGCACCTCGCCGACGATCGTGCCGTCTGCGACGGCGACGAGCGTCCCCTCGAGCGTCCAGTCCGCGGCGAGCCGCTCGACGTCGATCGGCGGCTCGGCTGCGATGCCGTCGCGCTCCTCTGCGACGTCCGCGAACAGGCGGGCGAGCTGGACGCGGTCGCCGTCCCCGGCGGGTCGAATCAGGACGGCGTCGGAGCCCACGCCCGGGATGCTGGCACAGGCTTGACCTCGACCGGCGGCGGGTATGGTCGCCGCATGAGCGCATACACGATCCTCAGGCGCACCGACGCGCCCGACTACAGCGGCGATGCGCCCGGCGCGGGGTTCGGAACGAGACCGACGAGGACGCGACGTTCGCGATGATCTCCGTGCGCACCGACGATCCTCGAGCCGGGTCGGTCCACCACGACGGGTTCTGGCCCGAAGGGAGCATGGTATGAGCGGATACGCAGTCACGCGGATCGACGAGATCGACGAGATCGACGACGGCCGCTGCCCCTGGCGCCCGGTTCGGGCCCACTTCGGTATCAGGTCGTTCGGCGTCAACACGTTCACCGGACGAGAGGCCGGCGACCGGATCCTCAACGAGCACGACGAGACCGAGGACGGGCAGGAGGAGCTGTACGTCGTGACGGCGGGACGCGCGGCGTTCGAGCTCGGCGGCGAGCGACGCGATGCGCCTGCGGGCACGCTCGTCTACGTCGAGCCCGGAGTGCGGCGGACCGCGTTCGCCGAGGAGCCCGGGACGACGATCGTCGCCGTCGGCGCCGTACCGGGGCAGGTGTTCGAGCCCGGCGGGTGGGAGCTGTGGGTGCCGTTGCACCGCATCTACCAGGCGGGCGAGTACGAGCAGGCTGCCGATCGCGGCCGCGAGCTGCTCGCCGAGCACAGCGAGTATCCGCTGCTCTACTACAACGTCGCCTGCTGCGAGAGCAAGGCCGGCCGGAAGGACGACGCGATCGAGCACCTCCGCCAGGGGATCGAGAAGTCCGACCGGCTCCGCGCGCTCGCGAAGGGCGACTCGGACTTCGATGCGATCCGCGACGACCCGGCCTTCCGGGAGCTGATCGAAGCCTGAGCTCAGACCTCGGCGAGCCGCCGGGCGAAGGCGGCGTCGTCGGCGCAGAGCCGCTCGATGTCGACGCGGTCGACCGCGACCACGCGGACGTCGCTCTTCGTGCGCACGCGCGCGGTGCGCTTGCCGTCCGCGGAGAGCAGCGCGCGCTCGCCGACGACCGACCCGGGCCCGAGCTCGCGCGTGCCCTCCGGCGCCTCCACGATCACCGCGCCTTCGAGGATCAGGTAGAGCCCGGAGCCTTCCTGACCCGGCTCGATCAGCACGTGCCCGGCGGTGAGCTCGGCCGGGGACCCAACCGACTCGAGCAACCGGAAGTCGTCGGCATTCACTGCCTCGACACGTTACAACCTCGTGAGCAGAGGCCATGAGAGACACTTTCCCGTTCTCGTTGCGCGGCCGCGCCGGCACGGTGACCGTCGGCTGCGAGCCGAATCACGATCCCGAACGGTTCGGCTACGGCATCCTCGGGCTGCCGTGGCCCTCGAGCCTCGCGGTCGGGCTGCCGGTGCTCCGCGCCGAGGTCTCGTTCGAGGGTGAGGGCTACCTCGCGGTGATGGGGTGGATCCAGGTGGTGCGGATCACCGTCCTCGACTCGAGCATCTCCCTCGTGCCGGGCGCACAGAAGGCGCCGGCCGGCGAGCACGCGTGGGTCGACCTCCCGCCGAGCCTGCGCGGGCTCGGTGTCCCCTTCGTCTCGTTCGGTCCGTGCCCGGAGCTGATCGACGCGCCCGCGTCGACGGAGAGCGACACCCGCTTCGTCGCCGACTCGTTCCTGACCGCGAGCCCCGACGGCCTGATCACGCGCCGCTCCCATCCCGTCTTCGGGCTGCGCTGGGGCTACTCCACCGCGAGCGGCCGTGATCCCGAATTGACCCGCCCGGCCGCGCTCGACACCGAGAGCTGGCACGCGGCGCTCCCGATCCTCCGCGAGGAGTTCCCCGATTGGGCCTTCCTGGACGACTGGGCCGCGTGATCGCCGGCGATCTCTCACCCGCCCGCACGCGCCACCTGTGTGCATGTAGTTGTAAATCTATGTAGCATGTATTTAGAGGCTAAGGCTGCACCGGCGGGCTCCGGGCGAAGGCGATCACCTGCGAGAAACGTGGGTGCCCCGATGCCCACGAGCCCTGCAGGAACCGGCTGCGGCTGCGAAAGGAGGAGAGGTGACGGACCAGAGCTATCGGTACCTCGTCGTCGGTGGTGGCATGACCGGCGACGCCGTGTGTCAGGGCATCCGCAGCATCGATGCGGACGGCGCGATCGGCCTCGTCGGCGAGGAGCCCGACCCGCCGTACAAGCGGCCCCCGCTGACGAAGGGCCTGTGGAGCGGTGGAGCGGAGGAGAAGATCTGGCGCAACACCGCCGAACGCGGCGTCGACCTGCACCTCGGCCGGCGCATCGTGCGCATCGACCCGGCCGACGGCACTGCGGTGGACGACGCCGGGGACGAGTACCGCTACGAGAAGCTGATCCTCGCCACCGGCGGCCGCGCGCGCCGGCTCCCACAGGACTCCGGCAACGTGGTCTACTTCCGGACGCTCGGCGACTACCGGCACGTGCGCGCGCTGAGCGACGAGGGTGCGCGCTTTGTCGTCATCGGCGGGGGCTTCATCGGCTCCGAGCTCGCCGCGTCGCTGCGCTCGCAGGGGCGCGACGTGACCATGGTGTTCCCCGAGCGCGGAGTCGGCTGGCGGACGTTTCCTGCGAGCCTCGCGACCGCGGTCACGGACTACTACCGCGAGAAGGGAATCGAAATCCTCGCCGAGACGTTGGTCGGATCCGTGGAGGCGGCTGGGGTGAGGCTCGAGGACGGCCGGCTGCTCGAGGCCGATGCGGTCGTCGCCGGGCTCGGCATCGAGCCGAACGTCGAGCTCGCGGCGGAAGCGGGGCTTCCCGTCGACGGCGGCATCGTCGTCGACGACCACGCACGCGTCGAGGGTGCCGACGACGTCTGGGCCGCCGGCGACGTTGCGCGGTTCCCGATCGCGGCGCTCGGCCGCAGCGGGCGCATCGAGCACGAGGACCATGCGAACAACCACGGTCGCCTTGCCGGCGTCAACGCAGCCGGCGGCGATCAGGCTTACGACAGGCTGCCGTTCTTCTACTCCGACCTGTTCGACCTCGGCTACGAGGCGGTCGGCGAGCTCGACTCGCGCGTCCGGACGGTCGAGGTGTGGCAGGAGCCGGCACGCAAGGGCGTGGTGGCGTTCGTCGACGACGAGTCGCGCCCGCGCGGGGTGCTGCTCTGGAACGTCTGGGATCGTGTCGACGCCGCGCGCGAGCTGATCGGCGCGGGCAAACCGGTGGGAGAGGCGGAGGTCGGTGCGCTCGGGAGCTGAGTCCGCTCAGGCGAGCGGCGTCGTGCGGGCGGCGAGCTCGCGATCGCGGTCGGTGACGCCGCCGGCCGAATGCGTCGACCAGCGCACGACGACCCGCCGGTACCGGATGTCGAGGTCGGGATGGTGGTCCTCGCTCTCGGCGAGGTCGGCGAGGCGGCGCACGAACTCGATCGCCGCCGGGAAGCTCTCGAGCTCGAACTCGCGCACGAGCGCCGCGTCCTCCTCACGCCAGCCGTCTGGAGTGCTCATGCGGCTGACTATGCCGGATCGCAAGCCCCGCCAGGGGATCGAACTCGTCTGCGAGTACGCGTTCCGGCCCGCCGCGCACCTGCTCGCGCGCGCTCTGCGACCTCTCCGCGTGCCCCCGCCCGCCGTCGTCCTCGCGGCGACGTGCGTCGGTCTCGTCGCGGCGGGGGCGATCGGGTCGGGCCACTTGATCGCGGCGGCGCTGTTCCTGCAGCTGAAGACGCTGCTCGACAACGCCGACGGCCAGCTCGCACGCCTCTCGGGTCGGATCACCGCATTCGGGCGGTACCTCGACTCCGAGTCCGACCTGCTGGTCGACGCGGCGATCTTCGCCGCACTCGGGTTGTACGCCGGACCGGTGCTCGCACTCGCCGGCTTCATGGCGGTAACCCTGGTGCTGAGTGCGAACTTCAACGTCGAGCGGCTCTACCGGAGCGCGCACGGCCTGGCGGCCCCGCCGTCCGTCGAGCCCGCGGACCGAAAGACCCGGATCGTCGCCGCCGCCTACCGCGTGCTCTACGAGCCGCAGGACCGCGTGTTCGACGGGCTGGCGCGTCGGCGTCCGCTCGCCTGGCACGAGCCGCTCGGCGTGCAGGCGCTCGCGAACCTCGGCCTCTCGACGCAGCTCGCGGTGCTCGGTCTCTGCCTCGCGCTCGGCCGCCCCGTCGCGTACGTCTACGCGTCGCTCGGCTGCTTCGCCGTCGTCTGCCTCGTGCTCGTCCGGCGTGAGCTCCTCGTGCGCCGGTCGGAGCGATCCTCTCTCGTCCTCGAATGAAAGGAGCACCGGTGGATTCAGCAGTCGTCCTGCCGTGGCACGGGCGCCCGGAGATGTCGCCGCGTGAGCTCGGCGACCGGGACCGGGAGCGCTACGAGCGGCACCTCGCGGAGATTCTGGCGGCGCTCGGGATGGACCTCGACACGCCCGGAACCCGCGACACGCCGCGGCGGTTGCTGCGCGCGCTCTACGACGCGACTGCCGGCTACGACGGCGACCCGAAGCTGTTGACCGCGTTTCCCGCCGAGCGGGATCCGTCGCGCTCCAGCCGTGACGGACTGATCCTCGAGGGGCCGATCGCCTTCGTCGCGCTCTGCGAGCATCATGCGCTGCCCTTCCACGGAACCGCGCACGTCGGCTACACGGCAGGGTCGGAGATCATCGGCATCTCGAAGCTGACGCGGCTCGTCCGCCTGTACGCGCGCCGCTTCACGGTTCAGGAGCGTCTCGGCGAGCAGATCGCCGACCGCCTCGTCGAGCTGATCGCGCCGCGCGGCGTCGCCGTGCGGATCGAGGCGGCGCACCTCTGCACGCAGATGCGCGGCGTGGAGGAGACAGGCTCGCGCACGGTCACGACCTTCTGGCGCGGCAGCTTCGACGAGGATGCCGACCTGCGCCGCGAGTTTCTCGACGAGATCCGCGCGGCGAGGTAGTGGAACCGCTCGAGCTCCTCGCCGAGCCCGGCGGGCTGCCCGCTTTCAGGCTTCCGCCCGGGCTGGCCGACCGCTATCCCGGAACGCTCGGCTTCCCCGAGGAGTGGCTGTACGCCAACTTCGTCGAGACGCTCGACGGCGTCGTCGCGATGCCCGACGTGCCCCGTGCCAACCGCCTGATCGCCGACGGCAGCGATGCCGACCACTTCGTGATGGCGCTGTTGCGCGCGTGCGCGCACGTCGTCCTGATCGGGGCCGGGACGCTCCGCGCGTCGCCCTCGTCCAGGTGGCTGCCCGAGTCGGTGTTCCCCGCCGCCGCGCCGGAGCTCGCGATGCTCCGCTCCGCGCTTCGGCTCGAGCCGAAGCCCCGCTTCGCGGTCGTCACGAGCGGCGTCGGTCCGCTCGCGCTCCCGGAGGGCACCCGCGAGTCCGCGATCGTGCTGACGACGCACGCGGGGGCGGAGCGGCTCGCGGGCGACCTGCACGGCGTCGAAGTCGTTCCCGTCTCGGACGGCGTCGAGGTCGACGTGCGAGCCGCGGTCGCCGCCTTGCGCGAGCGTGGGCTTCTGCGGATCCTCTGCGAGGGCGGCCCGACACTCTTCGCGTCTTGCCTGCGCGAGCGGCTCGTCGACGAGCTGTTCCTCACGGTCTCGCCCGTCGTCGCGGGACGCGTCCCCGTCCGTGAAACACGAGGGCTCGTCGAGGGCGAGGTCTTCCTGCCGGATGTGCGCATCGGCGCCGCGCTTCGCGGCGTGCGGCGGAGCGACTCGCACCTCTTCCTCCGGTACCTCCTCCCACGCTGAGCCGGCCTGCGCGGCCGGGCGTGCGGCCGCGAGCGGGGCCGGCAAACGGCCTGACGAGGGTGCAGACGCCGCCGCTGCACCGGATCGGGCGCGTCATCGTCCAGGGGTAGACAGGTGGGGAAGAGTGGGCTAGAGTGGGGAGCAGTGGACCGATGCTCCTCGGCGAACACGACCATTCCCTCGATGAGAAGAACCGCCTCACCCTCCCCGCGAAGCTGCGCGGGGCGTTCGAGGACGGCGTCGTCGTGACCCACGGGCTCGACGGCTGCCTGGACGCCTATCCGCGGGCGACCTGGGAGGAGCTCGCCGGCCGAATCGGAGCGCTCGACTCGCTCGCGGCCGACTCGCGGCTGCTCAAGCGCCGCCTGTTCTCGGGGGCCACCCAGGGCGAGCTCGACCGTCAGGGCCGGCTCGTCCTCCCGGCGAAGCTCCTCGAGAGGGCGGAGATCACGCGCGAGGTGGCGGTGATCGGCGTCCACGACCACCTGGAGATCTGGGATCGCAGCACCTGGCAGCAGAAGCAACAAGAGGCCGAAGGGAGAGCGGAAGATGTTGCCGAGCGTCTTGCCAACCGAGACTGACCACGTCCCCGTCCTCGCCGACGAGGTGATCGCCGCCCTCGCGCCGGCTCCCGGCGACTCGATCGTCGACGCCACGTTCGGTGCGGGCGGTCACGCGTCGCTGCTCGCCAAGCGGCTGCGCGGCGACGGGAAGGTGATCGCGATCGACCGCGACGAGACCGTCGCACCGTTCTTCGAGCGGTTCCGTCGCGAGACCGGCGTCAAGGCGCGGCTCCTGCACGGTGAGTTCTCGTCCGTGCTCGCGCAGCTCGCGGGCAACGGGGTTCGCGCCGACGTCGTCCTGCTCGATCTCGGCGTCTCGTCGATGCAGCTCGACCGGCCCGAGCGCGGGTTCTCGTACGCGGTCGATGCGCCGCTCGACATGCGCATGGACCCGAGCTCCGAGTACTCGGCGCGGGAGCTCGTGAACGAGGCCTCCGAGCGCGATCTCGCCGACATCTTCCGCCGTTACGGCGAGGAGCGCTACGCGCGGCCGATTGCGCGCGCGATCGTCAAGCAGCGCGCACAGCACCCGTACGAGCGGACGGACGAGCTCGTCCGGACGATCAAGTCCGCGATCCCGTCGCCGGCGCGGTTCGGCGAGGGCCATCCCGCGAAGCGCGTCTTCCAGGCGCTGCGCATCGAGGTCAACGACGAGCTCGGCGCGCTCGAGCGGGCGCTCCCGGCGGTGCTCGAGCTCCTGCGCCCGGGCGGCCGCGTCGGCGTGATCGCGTTCCACTCGCTCGAGGACCGTCTGGTCAAGCAGTTCCTGCGGGCGCAGGAGCACGGCTGCACCTGCCCGCCCGACTTCCCGGTCTGCGTCTGCGGGAAGGGGCCGACGATGCGAGCGACGCCGCGCCGAGCGATCCGTCCGTCCGCCGCCGAGATCGCGCGCAACCCCCGCTCCCAATCCGCACGCCTGAGGGTGGGGACGAAGGTTGGCTAGCGTTGCGCATGCGAGGGCGGACGCCGTCGCCGAGCCGCTTCCGCGCCCGCGCCGGTCGAAGTCCCGCGCCCGTGCGCGGCGCCGCGCCCGCGGCGGCGTCCTCTGGATCGCCCTGAGCGGGATTCTGCTCGCAGGTGTCGTATTCGTGAACGTGGCGGTCCTGCGGCTCAACCTCGCGCTCGATTCGTCGAACGCCGAGCGCGTCAAGCTCCACGCGCAGGACGCAGCGCTGCAGTCGCAGCTCTCGAGCACTCTCGCCTCGCCGCGCATCCAGAGCCAGGCCGCCAGGCAGTACGGGCTCGTCTACGCCGATCCCTCGCAGTACGGCTACGTCAACCTGGCGAAGTAAGTGAGCAAGGACCGGCAGGCAAACCGCCGCATCCGCCTGCTGCTCGCGTTCTTCGTCCTCGTGTTCGGAGCGACGCTGGCGCGCGCCGTCTGGCTCCAGGGCGTGCGCGCCGCCGCGCTGAGCAGCCTCGCGGAGCACCAGCACCGGCAGACGGTCACCATCCCGGCCGGTCGCGGGACGATCTACGACCGCACGGGCGTTCAGCTCGCGATCGGCGAGCAGATGACGACGATCTACGCCGACCCGCGGCAGGTCACGAACGCGAAGGACATCGCCGTCGACGCGCACAAGCTGTTCGGCGTCGACCCGTACGTGCTCTACCACCAGCTGACGAACAAGAAGAGCCAGTTCGTCTACGTGCAGCGCTTCGCCGACCCGAAGGAGGCCGCGTCCTTCCTGAAGCACGGCTTCACCGGCGTCGGGTCGTATCCCGAGGAGAAGCGGACGTATCCGCAGGGATCCGTCGCCGCCCAGGTGGTCGGCTACGCGGGCACCGACAACCAGGGGCTCGGTGGGCTGGAAGTCGAGTACAACAAGACGCTCGCCGGCCGCGCGGGGAAGCAGACCGTCGTCCGCGACCCGTTCGGCCGCGCGATCGACGTCGTCGGCGGCTCGAGCGAACGCGACGGGCAGGCGATCGTGACGACGCTCGACCACACGATCCAGTCGAACGCCGAGTCGGTGCTGCGGGCCACGGTCGCCCACTGGCGCGCCGACTCCGCGGAGGCCGTGATCCTCGACCCGCGGACCGGCGACGTGCTCGCCCTCGCGCAGGCGCCGGGCTACAACGCGAACGACGCCAACCGCGTGCCGTTCGCGCTCCAGCGCAACCGCTCGATCACCGACATGTACGAGCCGGGCTCCGTGTTCAAGCTCGTCACGATCGCGGGAGCGCTCTCGAGCGGCATCGTCACCCCGCGGTCGACGTTCAGGCTGCCGTACTCCATCCACGTCGCCGACCGGGTGGTGCACGACGCCGAATACCGGTCGACCGAGACGATGAGCGTGGCGCAGATCCTCTCGCACTCGTCGAACGTCGGGGCGGTCACGATCGCCGAGCGTCTCGGTGCGCCCGAGCTGATCGACTGGATCAAGCGTTTCGGCTTCGGGCAGAAGACCGGCATCGACTTCCCCGGCGAGAGCCCCGGCGCGGTGCTGCCGCTCGGAGACTGGTCGGGATCGACGATCGGCAACGTGCCGATCGGCCAGGGCATCGACGTCACGCCGATCCAGGTCGCCGCCGCGTACGGCGCCGTCGCGAACGACGGCGTCTGGATCCAGCCGCACCTCATCGAGCGGATCGGCGAGCACGCGGTCGCGCCTGCGCCGCGGCGCCGGATCGTCTCCCGCGCCGTGAATCGCGAGCTGAAGTCGATGCTCACCGGCGTCGTCGACGAGCACGGCGGGACCGGGACGGCCGCCGCCATCCCCGGTTACACCGTGGCGGGAAAGACCGGCACCGCGCAGGTCCCGGGGCCGCACGGGTACAACACCGGCCAGTACGTCGCGTCGTTCGTCGGCATGGTGCCGGTTGCGAAGCCGCGGCTCCTCGTCCTCGTCGTCGTCAACAACCCGCGCGCGAACATCTTCGGCGGAACGGTCGCCGCGCCGGCGTTCGAGCAGATCGCCAAGTTCGACCTGCAGTACCTCGCGGTGCCTCCGAACGTCCACGTCGCGTCCCAGCGGTAGTGGCCCCGCCTGCGAGTTCGGTTGGGTGCTCGCCCGGCTGCAAAGGAGCGCATGCCCGCGTCCTTGGCCTGCTTGCTTTTCGCCCGGCCGATCACGAACCAACTCACGGGCGTGACCACTAACGTTTCCCGGCAGATGAAGCTCGACCGGCTCATCGCGGCGATCGAGCCGACCGAGGTCGTCGGCCCGGCGGTGGGCGAGATCGCCGATCTCGCCTACGACACGCGCGCGATCTCCCGGGGCGCGCTGTTCTTCTGCGTGCCCGGCGCGAAGGTGGACGGCCACGACCTCGCACCGCGCGCCGTCGAGACGGGAGCGGCCGCGCTGGTCGTCGAGCGGTCCGTGCCCGCGGACGTGCCGCAACTCGTCGTCCCGAGCGTGCGGGACGCGATGCCGCGTGCCGCAGAGGTGTTCTTCGACTCGCCGTCACGGGAGCTCGAGATCGCTGCCGTCACCGGCACCAACGGGAAGACGACGACGGCGTTCCTGCTGCACGCGGTCCTCGCGGCCGCCGGGCGCCGGCCGGGGCTGCTCACGAACATCGAACGGCGCGTCGGAGGCGAGAGCCTGCCGACCGGCTTGAACACGCCGGAGGCGATCGACCTGCAGCGCCTTCTGCGCGCAATGCTCGACGCCGGCGACCGGTCGTGCGCGATGGAGGCGACGTCGATCGCGGCGAGCCAGGGGCGCTTGCGCGGCACGCGGTTCGCGGTGCTCGTCTTCACGAACCTGACGCAGGACCACCTCGACTTCCACGGGACGATGGAGGACTACTTCGCCGCGAAGCGCGATCTCTTCGCGCAGGCCGACCGCGCGGTCGTGAACGTGGGCGACGAGTGGGGGAGGCGGCTCGCTGCCGGCCTCCCGGACGCGGTCACGTTCACGCCGGACGACGACCTGCCCGACATCGGGCTGCGGCTCGCGGGGAGCTTCAACCGGACGAACGCACTCGGCGCGTTGCTCGCAGCGCGCGCGCTCGGGATCGACGAGGAGACGATCAAACGCGGGATCGCGACCGTCGCCGCCGTCCCGGGGCGGTTCGAGGCTGTCGAGGAGGGCCAGCCGTTCACGGTGATCGTCGACTACGCCCACACGCCCGACTCGCTCGCGAACATCCTGCAAGCGGCGCGCGACCTGGCCGACCGGCGGGTGCTGGTCGTGTTCGGGGCGGGCGGCGACCGCGACCGCGACAAGCGCCCCGTGATGGGGGGGATCGCCGCGTCGCTCGCCGACCGGGCAATCGTCACGACCGACAACCCGCGGTCGGAGGACCCTGCCGGCATCGCGGCCGAGATCGCGGGCGGCACGCTGGAGATCGTCCTCGACCGTCGCGCAGCGATCGAGGCGGCGATCGCCGACGCAGGACCGGGCGACGTGGTCGTGATCGCCGGCAAAGGGGCCGACCGCGAGATGGAGATCGCCGGCAGGACAGTCCCGTTCGACGACCGCGATGTCGCGCGCGCCGCACTCCGGCGCGCCGGAGCGGCCGCGTGATCCCACTGCCGCTCGGCCTCGTCGAGCCGCTCGGGCGATTCGTCTCCCGGCCGTGGGCCGACGCGGTCACGGGGCTACAGGTCGACTCGCGGCGGATCGAGGAGGGCGACCTGTTCGTCGGAATCGGCGGCGGCGGGGACTTCGTGGAGCACGCGCTCGCACGTGGCGCCGCCGCCGCCCTCGTCCCCGAGGACCACGTCGCGGCGCTCGCTGCGATCGCCGGCGCGGTTCGCGACCGGTCGTCCGCACGCGTGGTCGCGATCACCGGCTCGACGGGGAAGACATCGACGAAGGACATCCTGTTCGCCCTGTGCGCACCGCGCCTGCGCACGATCGCGAACGAGGGGAACTTCAACAACGAGATCGGCGTGCCGCTCACTCTCTGCCGGCTCGAGCCGGAGACGGAGCTGCTGATCGCGGAGATGGGAATGCGCGGGCTCGGTCAGATCGCGTGGCTCGCGTCCTTCGCCAGGCCGGACGTCGCGGTGATCACCAACATCGGGCCGGTGCATCTCGAACAGGTCGAGACGGTCGAGAACGTCGCGCGTGCGAAGGCGGAGCTGATCGATGCGCTGCCGGCGGGCGGGGCCGCGGTCGTTCCCGCGGACGAGCCGCTGCTCGACCCGTACCTCGGGCGCGACGACATCGCCGTCGAGCGCGTCGACCAGACTGCGCCGCTGCCCTTCGCGACGAGCTTCGAGGCGCGCCACCAGCTCGCGAACGCGCGCACGGCTGTCGCGGTTGCGCGGCGGCTCGGCGTTCCGCTTCCCGACGAGCTGGCGGTCGAGTTCTCGAAGCTGCGCGAGGAGGAGCGGCCGCTTCCGGGCGGAGGGCTGCTGCTGAACGACTGCTACAACGCGAACCCGGTGTCGATGCGCGCCGCCCTCGAGCATCTCGTCGTACGCGGTGCCGGCCGCCGGCGTGTGGCGGTGCTCGGCCAGATGGCCGAGCTCGGCCGCGAGGCCGATGCCTACCACCGCGAGATCGGGGAGCTCGTGCACCGGCTCGGGATCGAGCAGGTGATCGGGGTCGGGGAGCACGCGCAGGCCTACGGCGGCGACTGGGTCGCGTCCGCCGCCGACGCCTCCGAGCGCCTGCGGGCGACGCTGCGGCCCGGAGACGTCGTGCTGGTCAAGGGCTCCCGCTCGGTGGGACTCGAGACGGTGGCGGAGAACCTGGTCGCGTAATGGCGAAAGTCCTGATCGCGGCGATCGTGGCGATGGTGATCGCGATCCTGGCCGGACCGAGGTTCATCGCGTTCATGCGCAGGAACGAGTTCGGCCAGCACATCCGCGAGGAGGGGCCGGACCACGCCGAGAAGCAGGGGACGCCGACGATGGGCGGGCTGCTGATCGTTGCCGCCGCGTCGATCGCGTACCTCGCCGTCTCGCGCTTCACGCTCCCCGCGCTGACCGTGTTCGGGACGACGCTCGCCTGCGGCGCGATCGGCTTCCTCGACGACTTCACCAAGCTGCACCGGCGCCGCTCGCTCGGGCTCCCGGGGCGCTGGAAGATGCTGCTGCTCGGCGCGATCACGGTCGCCGTCGGGTTCGCCACGCACCACCAGCAGCTCCGGCAGGGCATCTACATTCCGATCGCCGACAGCTGGATCCCGCTCGGGCCGTTCTACTACGTGTTGCTCTTCCTGCTGATCGCGGGCTTCGCGAACGGCGTGAACCTGACCGACGGGCTCGACGGGCTCGCGTCCGGGACGAGCATCATCGCGCTCGCGACGCTGACGGCGATGGCGGTGACGATCTTCGTGCGCTCGGCAACGCCGTCTCACGGGCGCATCGAGAACCGGCTCGATGTCGCCTACATCGGAGCGGCGCTCGTCGGCGGCTGTATCGGCTTCCTCTGGTACAACGCGTTCCCCGCCGAGGTGTTCATGGGCGACACCGGATCGATGGCCCTCGGGGGTGCGATCGCGGCGATGGCGATCATGATGAAGGTCGAGTTCCTGCTGTTGTTCGTGGGCGGCATCTTCGCGATCGTGGCCGCGTCGGTCGTGCTGCAGGTGGTCTCGTACAAGTGGTGGGGGCGGCGGATCTTCCTGATGGCGCCGCTGCAACACCACTTCGAGATGAAGGCATGGTCGGAGACGAAGATCATGCTGCGCTTCTGGATCGTCACCGGGATCCTCTGCGGGATCGGCTTTGCGCTCTTCTACAAGTACTATCTCCCCGAGTTCCGCCCGCACCTGTGAAGGCGATCGTGTACGGCAGGGCACGGTCGGGGGCCGCGGCGGCCGAGCGGCTGCGCGAGGCCGGCGACGCCGTGATCGTCGTCGACCGCACGCTCGGCAACGAGGAGGACCTCTCGCTGCTCGACGGAGCCGGGCTGCTCGTGAAGTCACCGGGCGTGCCCGGCGAGACGCCGCTCGTCGTCGCGGCGCGCGAGCGCGGCGTGCCGGTGTGGTCGGAGGTCGAGCTCGGCTTCCGGCTCCTGCCGGGGGCACGGCTGATCGGCGTGACGGGCACGAACGGCAAGACGACGACCGCCGAGCTGCTCGGCGCGATCCTGCGAGCGGCCGGGCGGGACGTTGCGGTCGCCGGCAACGTCGGCTCGCCCCTCTCCGCGGTGCGGGATGCGGAGTGGGTCGTCTGCGAGCTGTCGAGCTTCCAGCTCGAGGACGTGCACGAGCTCGCCTGCGACGTCGCCGTGCTGCTCAACCTCGAGCCGGACCACCTCGACCGGCACGGCACGTTCGAGGCCTACCGCGACGCCAAGCTGCGCATCTTCGAGCGCGCGCGGGTCGCGGTCGTGCCGCGGGGGTTCTCCTTCGGCAACAGTTATCGACCGGTAACAGTTGTCGAGTTCGCGGCCGGAGACGAGCTGCCGGCGGAGCCGCTCATCCCCGGCCGGCACAATCGCGAGAACGCCGCCGCGGCAACGGCGGCGGCGCGTGCGGCCGGCGTCGGCGACGGGGCGATCGCGGCCGCGCTCACGTCGTTCCCGGGCGTCCCGCACCGCCTCGAGCTGGTCGCCGAGCGCGACGGCGTCCGCTACGTCAACGACTCGAAGGCGACGAACGTCGCCGCCGCCAGGCGCGGGCTCGCCGCCCATGCCGACGAGCCGGTGCACCTGATCCTCGGCGGCTCGCTGAAGGGCGAGGACTTCTCGCCGCTGGCCGCGACGATCGGGCCGAACGTCCGCTCGATCCATCTGATCGGGGAGGCGGCGCCCTCGCTCGGCGCGGCTCTGTCCGACAGGGATCCGTTCGCCGACGGTGACCTTCCCACCGCGGTCGCGCATGCGGCCGCGCTCGCCGAGCCGGGCGACGTGATCCTGCTCAGCCCGGCCTGCGCGAGCTACGACCAGTTCGCGAATTTCGAGCAGCGCGGGGAGGCGTTTCGACGGCTCGCGGGAGGCTGAGCGCGGTTCTCCCGTTGTCGAAACGCGAGACGCGTGCTGCCGGAGGCCGGCTTGGCCGGCCGGAGGCGCGACGCGCGCGCGAGACACCGCGCGCAGAGGGAGGGAGGGGCCTCGGGGAGGGAACCGCAGGTTCTCCTACCGACCCGTCTAGGAGATCGGTCGCCGCCCGCGAAGCAGACGGGTGGAGTGAGGCGGGGAGAGCTCGACTCGAGGTTGCTGATTCTGGTCACGATGGCCCTGGTCGCGTTCGGCCTCGTGATGGTCTACAGCGCGACCTCGGCCGCGGCGGCCGTCGGCGGCAAGGACCCGAGCTACTACCTCAAGCGCCAGGGGATGTACGCGGCGCTCGGCCTCGTTCTGATGGTGCTCGCGCAGCGCTGGGACTACCGGCGGCTGCGCGCGCTTGCGCCGCTGCTCGTCGGCGGCTCGCTCGTCCTGCTCGTCGCCGTGCTGGCGATCGGGCCGCCGGTGAACGGCGCGCGCCGCTGGATCGAGTTCGGGCCGGCGGCCTTCCAGCCGTCCGAGCTGGCGAAGCTGGCGCTCTGCGTCTGGGCGGCGGCGCGGCTCGCGCGGCGACCGGCGCCGAAGACGCTGAAGGAGCTCTGGCGCCCGGTCGGCGCGCTGACGAGCGTCTTCTGCGTCCTGCTGATCCTCGAGCCCGATCTCGGGACGGCGATCGCGCTCGTCGTGATGCTCGCCGGGATGCTGCTCGTCGCCGGCATGCCGGGACGGACGCTCGCCGCAGCGGTCGCGATCGTCTCAGCGGCCGGCGTCGCGGCGATCTGGATCGAGCCGTACCGCCGCGCCCGGTTCTTCGCGTTCCTGCACCCGTGGCACGACGCGCAGGGCACCGGCTTCCAGATCGTGCAGGCGATGATCGGAATGGGATCGGGGCACTTCTTCGGCGTCGGCCTCGGCCAGGGCGTGCAGAAGATCTTCTACCTGCCCGAGGCGCACACCGACATGATGCTGGCCAACATCGGCGAGGAGCTCGGGCTCGTCGGCGTCACGGCGGTGATCGGCGCGTACGCGCTGTTCGCCTACGCCGGGCTCGACGTCGCCGCACGCTGCCGCGATCCGTTCGGCAAGCGCCTCGCCGCCGGCCTCACCGTTCTCGTCTGCGGCCAGGCCGCCGTCAACATCGCCGCCGTGCTCGGCGTCGCCCCGCTCACCGGCATCCCGCTCCCGTTCCTCTCCTACGGCGGCTCGAGCATCGTCGTCCTGCTCGCAGGCGTGGGCATCCTCCTTAACATCGCTCAGCGTGGAGGCGCATCGGCAGCCTCGGTTTCTGATCGCAGCCGGCGGGACGGCGGGTCACGTCCTGCCCGCGCTCGCAGTGGCGGACGAGCTGACGACACGCGGCGCGCTCGTGACGTTCGCCGGGTCGCCCGAACGCGTCGAAGCGCGGCTGGTTCCTGAAGCCGGCTACGAGCTGGACACGTTCCCGATCAGCGGCTTCCCGCGGACGCCGTCGCCGGCGCTCCTGCACGCGCTCGTCCAGGCCGGCGCGGCCCCGCACGCCTGCAGGGCGATCCTCCGGCGGCGGAAGCCCGACGCCGTCCTCGGCGGCGGTGGGTACGTCGCGGGGCCGATGGTGGTCGCGGCGCGCTCGCTCCGCATCCCGGCGGCGCTATCCGAGGCGGATGCGCACCTCGGCCTCGCGAACCGACTGGCTGCGCCGTTCGCCCGGCGTGTGTTCCTCGCGTATCCACTGGACGGCCGTGACGGCGCCAAGTACGAGGTGACCGGGCGGCCGATTCCCGCCCGCTCGCGCGCCATCGACCCCGAGTCGGCGCGCGAGATCTTCGAGCTCGACCCGGACGACCGCATCCTCGGCGTCTTCGGCGCGCTGGCCGGCGCGCATGCGCTGAACGAGTTCGTCGTCGAGACGTGGGGGGCCGCCGGGCCGCCCATCCTGCACCTCACCGGGCAGCGGGACTACGAGTTCGTGCGCGGGCGGGTCACCCGTCCCGACTACCGCGTTCTGCCCGAGACCGACCGCTTCGGCGCCGCGCTCTCGGCGGTCGACGTCGTGATCGCGCGTTCCGGCTCGTCGGTCTGGGAGGTCGCCGCCGCCGGCAAGCCCGCGATCCTCGTCCCGTATCCGTTCGCAACCCACGACCACCAGGCGCTCAACGCAGGCCACTTCGTCCGCGCAGGCGGCGCGATCATGGTGCGCGAGCTCGACCTCGACGACGTCCCCGAGCTGGCGCGCTCGCTGCTCGACGACCCGAACCGCTGCAAGCGGATGGGAGCAGCCATGCTCGCGGCGGCACGGCCGGATGCCGCTGTGAGGATCGCCGACGAGCTCATCGCGCTCGCGGGCCGGTGACCGCGCCGTTCGCCGGCCGCAGGCTGTGGTTCGTCGGGATCGGCGGCGCGGGGCTGAGCGCCTACGCGCAGCTCGCGCGCGCATGGGGGGCGGAGGTCGGAGGCTGGGACCGTGTCGAGACCCCCTACCTCGAGCAGCTCGACGGCATCGACGTCCGGCTCTCGCCGCAGCCCGAGGTCCCCGCCGGGTTCGAGGCGGTGGTCTCGTCCGCCTACCCGGACGTCCCGGGGCTTCGCCGGCGCGAGCTTCTCCGCGAGCTTGCCGCCGCACGACCGTCGATCGTCGTCGCCGGCAGCCACGGGAAGGGGACGACCGCCGCGATGATCGCGTTCGTGCTTCGCGAGACCGGCCGCGACCCCGCGTGGCTGATCGGGGCGCCCGTGCCCCAGCTCGGCTCGAATGCCGGCGCGGGTGCCGGGTACCTGGTCGTCGAGGGCGACGAGTCGGATCGCACCGTCTTCTCGCTCCCGGCGGCGATCGCGGTGCTCACGAACCTCGATCTCGACCATCACAGCGAGTACGCGTCGCTGGCGGAGCTCGAGGGAGCCTTCGACGCCTGGCTCGCGGACGCCGGCGCGGTCGTGCGCGACGCCGCACCGTACGGGGGCGAGCTCGGGCTCCCCGGCGAGTTGAACCGGCGCAACGCGGGCACGGCATTGGCTGCGCTCGCCGCCGCCGGCGTCGGGCTCGACGAGGCCGCACCGGCGATCGCGCGGTTCACGGGCACGGGCCGGCGGTTCGAGATCCACCGGCTCGGCGACGTCACCGTCGTCGACGACTACGGCCACCACCCGACCGAGGTCGCGGCGACGATCGCCGCGGCCCGTGAGCGCTTTCCCGGCGCCACCCTGCGCGTCCTCTTCCAGCCGCATCTGTACTCGCGGACGCGGCACCTCGCCGTCGAGCTCGCCGAGGCCCTCTCGGCCGCGGACGACGTCACCGTCACCGACGTCTACCCCGCACGGGAGCAGCCCATTGCCGGCGTCACGGGGAAGCTCGTCGTCGACGGGCTCTCGGACGCAGGCGTGCTCGCCGCCTGGGCCCCGACCGTCGAGGACGGCGCGGCGCGGCTGCGCCGCCGCGCGAGGCCCGGCGACGTGGTGCTCGTCATCGGCGCCGGCGACGTCGACCGCGCGGTCTCGCTCCTCGGCGGCTAGGTTCGAGGAGATGGACGAGCGGGAGCTGCTGTCGCGCTTCACGACGATCGGGACCGGCGGCCCGGCGCGCCGGCTCGTGCGGCCCGAGTCGCTCGACGAGCTGCAGGAGGCGCTCGCATGGGCTGCGGCCTCGGACCTGCCGGTCGAGACGATCGGGCTCGGCTCGAACGTGCTCGTGCACGACGACGGCGTCGTCGCGCTCGTCGTCAGGCTCGCCGGCGACCTGGCTTCGGTGCGGATCGAGGGCGACGTCCTCGTCGCTGGCGGCGGTGCGACCAACGCGGTCTGCCTCCACCGCGCGCGCGAGGCCGGCCTCGGCGGTTTCGAGTTCGCCTCGGCGATCCCCGGGACGACGGGCGGCGGCGTGCGGATGAACGCCGGGGCGTACGGTCGCGAGTTTCGCGACGTCGTGATCGACGCGGTCGTCGTCGACGCCGCCGGCGCCCGAACGGTCGCCGTGGACGAGCTCGACCTCTCCTACCGCCACTCGTCGTTGCGGCCCGGCCAGGTCGTGACGGAGGTGCGCCTTCGGCTCGAGCCCTCGTCGACTGCGGACGTGAAGGCGCTCACCGCAGACTTGCTCGCCCGCCGCAAGGCGACGCAGCCGACGAACAAGCGCACGTTCGGCAGCGTCTTCAAGAACCCCGAGGGGTCGCCGGGCGCGGGGCGGATGATCGAGGAGTGCGGCCTCAAGGGCCATGCGATCGGCGGCGCCGTCGTCTCGCCGCGCCACGCCAACTTCATCGAGAACGCGGGCGGGGCCCGCTCGGCCGACTGCCTCGCCCTGATGGCGGAGGCAAGACAGCGGGTTTTCGAGCGCTACGGATACCGGCTCGAGCACGAGGTCCGCTTCCTCGGGCCGCTCGTGCTGCCCGAGCTGTAGGGAAGCGGGCCGCGGCGGCGAAGTCAGCCACGTGCCAGCCCCGACTCGGCCGACCGCGGAGGCGGACCTGACCGCGCGGACCGTCGATCCGCCCGCCCTCCTCCGCTACCTCCCGTCGGGCCGCTCCCTGCTTGCAGGGCTCGCGATCATGCTCCTCGCCGGTGCCGCCTACGTCGGCGCGCGGGAGACGTCCGTCTTCGCCGTCCGCACGCTGGACGTCCGCGGCGGCACCGCGACGACGCGCGCGCACGTGCGCGCGGCGCTCGCCGGCGACGTGGGGGTGAGCCTCTTGAAGATCGACCGCGCCCAGGTCGCGGGGAAGCTCGCCGACGTTCCCGACGTTCTGAGCTTCCGGTACGACCGCGTCTTCCCGAACACGCTCCGCGTGGTCGTGCGCCGCGAGCATCCCGTGC
Organism: Gaiellaceae bacterium; assembly: GCA_036376615.1. Lineage (GTDB taxonomy): Bacteria > Actinomycetota > Thermoleophilia > Gaiellales > Gaiellaceae > PALSA-600. Next base: position 19,517 of record DASUZZ010000008.1, on the reverse strand, counting down.
TCGTGCTGCGGCAGAGCAACCACGCCTTTCTCGTGTCCGCGACCGGCCGGGTGCTGAAGCCGTTGCCGCACCCGCTGCTCTCGCACCTCCCGCGGCTGTGGGTGCCGGGCGCCGTCCCGGTCGCCGTCGGCGACGACCTGCCCCCGACCGACGCGGCCGCGGCGCACGCGCTCGCCGCGGCGAATCGCGCGCACCTTCCGGGCGGCGTTCGCACGATCACCTTCGAGAAGGGTGCGTTCGCCCTCGAGCTCGGCGCGGGCCTCGAGCTCAGGCTGGGGCCGCCGAAGGACGTGCTGCTCAAGCTCGCGATCGCCGATCGGATCCTGCACGCGACCGGCGCGGCGGTCGATCCCGGCTACCTCGATGTCAGCGTCCCGGAGCGCCCGGTGCTGTCCACCAACTCTCGAGTCCAAGGTTGAGCTTGAGGTCGAGGTTACTTGAGCTTTCGACAGTTGCCGTTGACACGGCAGGAAACCGCCCCTACCCTCCCGAAGGAAGGAGACGCTCGACGGCCCTACCCTGCACTCGAGCTTGAGGTCGAGCACCATCGAGATGAGAGAACGCTCCGGCAACTACCTCGCAGTGATCAAGGTCGTCGGCGTCGGCGGCGGCGGCACGAACGCCGTCAACCGCATGGTCGACGCCGGGCTGACGGGCGTCGAGTTCGTCGCGGTGAACACCGACGCGCAGGCGCTTTTGATGTGCGACGCCGACGTGAAGATCCACATCGGCGCGAAGGCGACGCGCGGGCTCGGGGCCGGCGCGGACCCGACGGTCGGCCGCGACGCCGCGACCGAGTCGCGCGACGAGTTGAAGGAGGCGCTGAAGGGCGCCGACATGATCTTCGTCACCGCCGGTGAAGGCGGCGGGACCGGCACCGGGGGCGCGCCGGTGATCGCGGAGCTGGGCCGTGAGCTCGAGGCGCTGACCGTCGGCGTCGTCACGCGCCCGTTCAACTTCGAGGGCCGCCGCCGCATGCAGCAGGCCGAGCAGGGGATCTCCGAGCTCGCCGACAAGGTCGACACCCTGATCGTGATCGAGAACGACCGGCTGCTGCAGGTGGTCGAGAAGAAGACGCCGCTCTCGGAGGCGTTCAAGCTCGCCGACGACGTCCTGCGCCAGGGCGTGCAGGGCATCACCGACCTGATCACCGTTCCGGGGATCGTCAACCTCGATTTCGCCGACGTGCGCACGATCATGCGCGACGCCGGCTCGGCGCTGATGGGAATCGGCATCGGCCAGGGCGAGAACCGCGCCGCCGAGGCCGCGCGGACGGCGGTGTCGTCGCCGCTGCTCGAGTCGTCGATCGAAGGGGCGACCGGGATCCTGCTCAACATCACGGGCCCACCCGACCTGGGGCTGTTCGAGGTGAACGAGGCCGCCGAGGTCGTCACGGGCGCCGCCGACCAGAACGCGAACGTGATCTTCGGAGCCGTGATCGACGAGCAGGCAGGCGCCGAGGTCCGCGTCACGGTGATCGCGACCGGCTTCGGCGCACAGCGGCGTCGCAAGGCGCGCTCGCAGGTCGCCGAGACCGGTTCGCCGCTCGGCGGCCGCACGCCCGAGTTCGACCCGGGCGACACGCTCGACGTTCCGTCCTTCCTGCGCGAGAGCTGACCCCCGCGTCGGACCGCGCGGCGGCCCGACGGGGGCGATGACTAGCATCGCCCCGGGGATGCAGACGCTCCGCCGAACGCCTCTGTACGAGAAGCACGTCGCGCTCGGAGCGCGCCTCGTGCCGTTCGCCGGCTGGGAGATGCCGGTGCAGTACGCGGGCGTCATCCCGGAGCACATGGCGGTGCGCACCGATGCCGGGGTGTTCGATGTCTCGCACATGGGCGAGATCGAGGTCGAGGGCCCGACCGCGGGCGACCTGCTGCAGTCGACCCTCTCCAACGACATCGACCGGCTCGCGCCCGGCGACGCGCAGTACACGCTGCTGACGAACGAGAGGGGCGGGATCGTCGACGACCTGATCGTGTACCGCATCGACGGGCACCGGTACCTGCTCGTGGTCAACGCGTCGAACCGCGAGCCGGCGTTCCGGTGGCTCGCCGAGCGGGAGCTGCGCGGGTCGGACGTACGCGACGTCTCCGACGAGTACGCGCTGCTCGCGGTGCAGGGGCCGCGCGCGCTCGAGCGGATCGGCCTCGAGCGGGCGAAGGCGTTCACCTGGGAGATGGGCGAGGTCGGCGGCGTCGAGGTGATGGTCAACCGGACCGGCTACACCGGAGAGGAGGGCGTCGAGCTCGCGTGCATGGCGGACGAGGCCGCCGACCTGTGGGATGCGGTCGTCGCGGCCGGCGTGACGCCGTGCGGGCTCGGCGCGCGTGACACGCTGCGGCTCGAGGCGTGCTATCCGCTCCACGGCAACGACATCGGGCCGCAGTGGGACGCGATCTCGTCCGGGCTCGGCTGGGCCTGCGCGCTCGACACGGAGTTCAGCGGCGCCGAGACGCTGCGCGAGGTCAAGGCGGCCGGGCCGGTGCAGCGCCTGGTGCCGCTCCGGATGACCGATCGTGCGATCCCGCGGCAGGGGATGCCGATCGAGGGTGGCGGCGAGGTGACGTCGGGCTCGCATTCACCAGTGCTCGACGTCGGCATCGGGCTCGCCTACGTGCCGGCGGCACGGGCGAACGTCGGCACCGAGCTCGTGGTCGACGTCCGCGGGAAGCCGCGCCGCGCGGAGGTCGTGAAGAAGCCGTTCTACACGCGAGAGGAGACGTCCTAGCGATGGCCGAGTCCTATCCCGAGGAGTTGTCGTACCACCCCGAGCACGACTGGGCTCGCATCGAGGGCGACGAGGCGTTGCTCGGCGTCACGTGGTACGCGCAGGACTCGCTGGGCGAGCTCGTCCACTACGAGCCGCCCGACGAGGGCGCGACCGTCGGCAAGGACGAGAGCTACGGCGAGGTCGAGTCGGTGAAGGCCGTCTCCGATCTCGTGTCGCCGCTCTCCGGCGAGGTGCTCGAGGTCAACCAGCGGGTCGTCGACGCGCCCGAGACGGTCAACGAGGACCCGTACGGCGCGGGCTGGCTCATCCGCATCCGTATGACGAACCCGTCCGAGCTCGACCACCTCCTCGACGCCGCCGCCTATCGCAAGCTCATCGAGGACGCTTGATGCCCGCTTCGGCGCCGGCCAAGCCGGCACCTCCGCTCTTTGTGCGCCTCCGTCGAGCCTACGGCGCATGAGCTACCTCTCTCTGACCGACGCCGATCGCGACGCGATGCTCGCGGCGATCGGGGTCGAGAGCATCGAGGGGCTGTTCCGCGACGTCCCGGAGGGCGTGCGCCTGCGCCGCGAGCTCGAGCTTCCGCCTGCGCTGTCGGAGGCCGAGCTGCAGCGGCACCTCGGCGAGCTCGCGTCGCGCAACGTCGTCGACGACGTGTGCTTCCTCGGCGCGGGCATCTACGACCACCACGTCCCCGCGGTCGTCGACGCGATCCTTCAGCGCGGTGAGCTGCTGACCGCGTACACGCCGTACCAGCCCGAGATGAGCCAGGGCGTGCTGCAGGCGATCTTCGAATACCAGACGGCGATCTGCGAACTGACCGGCATGGACGTCTCGAACGCCTCCGGCTACGACGGCACGACGGTGGCCGCCGACGCCTGCTTCGTGGCGAAGCACGCCACCGGCCGCTCACGCGTCGTCGTCACCGAGGCGACGAGCCCGCAGGTGCGGCAGGTGGTGAAGACGTATGCGCCGGGGTTCGGGCTCGAGATCGTCGAGGTGCCGCACGAGGACGGGGCGACCGATCCGGGCCTCGTGCGCGATGCGGCCGAGGGCGCCGCTGCGGTGATCTTCCAGCATCCGAACTTCTTCGGCTGCCTCGAGCCGGCCGCCGAGCTCGCCGCCGCCGCCAACGAGCAGGGAGCGCTGCCGGTGGCGCACGTCGACCTGGTATCGCTCGGCGTCCTCGAGCCGCCGGGAGCGTACGGCTGCGCGCTCACGATCGGCGAAGGGCAGTCGGCCGGGAACGCGATGAGCTACGGCGGGCCGCACTACGGTTTCCTCGCGTCGCGCGCCGACCTCGTTCGCCGGCTGCCGGGACGGATCGTCGGCGAGACCGTCGACGTCGAGGGGGAGCGCGGGTTCGTGCTCACGCTGCAGACGCGCGAGCAGCACATCCGCCGCGAGAAGGCGACGTCGAACATCACCACCAACCAAACCCTGCTCGCGCTGGCGGGGCTCGTGCATCTGAGCCTGCTTGGCCCGCAGGGACTGCGCGAGCTGGGCGAGACGTGCCTGGCGCTCGCCGGCTACGCGAAGTCGCGGCTCGTCGACGCGGGGCTCGAGCTCGCGTTTCCCGACCGCCACACGTTCAAGGAGTTCGCCGTCCGCACCGGCCGCGACGCGCGCGAGGCGCTTCAGGCCGCGCGCGCGAACGGCATCTATGCCGGCTACCCGCTCGGCCGCGACTACGCGGGGCTCGACGACTCGCTGCTCGTCGCGGTCACCGAGAAGCGGACGGTGGGGGAGATCGACCGGCTCGCGGAGGCGCTCGCCCCGTGAAGCTGATCTACGAGAAGTCGCAGCCCGGCCGCCGAGGGCTTGGAGTCCCGCGGCCGGACCTGCCGGTGCCCGAGCTTCCGCAGGAGCAGCTGCGCTCGACGCCGCCGAGGCTGCCCGAGCTTGCGGAGCCCGAGGTGCTGCGCCACTTCACCGCGCTCTCGACGCGCAACTTCGGGATCGACACGGGCTTCTATCCGCTCGGCTCGTGCACGATGAAGTACAACCCGCGCATCAACGAGCGGCTGGTCGGGCTTGCAGGCTTCGCGTGGCTCCATCCGCTCGTCGAGGACGACGCGGCACAGGGAGCGCTCGAGCTCGAGTGGGAGCTGCAGGAGATCCTGCGCGAGCTCACCGGCCTCGACGCGGTCAGCCTGCAGCCCGCCGCCGGCAGCCAGGGCGAGCTGACCGGGTTGATGCTCTTCCGCGCGTACTTCGCCGACCGCGGCGAGAACGAGACGCGCCGGCGGATCGTCATCCCGGACACGGCGCACGGCACGAACCCCGCGAGCGTGACGATGTCCGGGTACGAGCTGACGCCGGTCAAGACCGACGCGCGCGGGAACATCGACCTCGACGACCTGCGCGGCAAGGTCGACGAGCACACGGCGGGGCTGATGCTGACGAACCCGTCGACGCTCGGTCTGTTCGACGAGCACATCGAGGAGATCGCGCGGATCTTCCACGACGCCGGCGCGCTCATGTACTACGACGGCGCGAACCTGAACGCGGTGTGCGGCATCTCGCGCCCGGGCGACATGGGCTTCGACGTCGTGCACTTCAACCTCCACAAGACCTTCTCGCAGCCGCACGGCGGCGGCGGGCCGGGCGGCGGGCCGATCGCGGTGCGCGCGTCGCTCGAGCCGTTCCTGCCGGTTCCGGTGGTGGCGCGCGACGGCGAGCGCTTCCGGCTCGACTACGACCGCCCGAAGTCGATCGGCCGCGTGCGGGCGTTCACCGGGCCGTTCGGCGTGTTCGTCCGCGCGTACGCGTTCATGCGCTCGTACGGCGCCGGGCTGAAGGAGATGAGCGAGGTCGCGGTGCTGAACGCGAACTACCTGCTCGCGCGACTGAAGGAGGCGTACGACCTGCCGTTCGATCGCCTCTGCATGCACGAGTTCGTGCTCAGCGCGCGGACGCTCAAGCGCGAGCACGGCATCACCGCGCTCGACGTCGCGAAGCGGTTGATGGACTACGGCTTCCATCCGCCGACGGTCTATTTCCCGCTCGTCGTCCCCGAGGCGCTGATGATCGAGCCGACCGAGACGGAGGCGAAGGAGACGCTCGACGCCTTCGTGGACGCGATGCTCGCGATCGTGCGCGAGGCGGCCGAGAGCCCGGAGTTGCTGCGGGAGGCACCGCACGGCCGGCCGGTCCGCCGGCTCGACGAGGTCCGCGCGGCCAAGCAGCCGGTCCTCCGCTACCGGTTCGGCGTAACGGAAGCGGAGGCTCGCGAGTCGGTAGAGCAGACACCGGACGAGCAGAGGGAGATCGCGTGACGAACAGGATCGAGAAGAGGAACGCGGAGTGGCGGGCGGAGCTCGGCCCCGAGGCCTACCGCGTGCTGCGCGAGAAGGGTACGGAGCGGCCGTTCAGCGGCGAGTACGACCACGTCTTCGAGCCGGGCGAGTACGTCTGCGCCGGCTGCGGCGCGGAGCTGTTTCGCTCGGAGGAGAAGTACGACTCCGGGTGCGGTTGGCCCGCCTTCTCGGCGCCGGCCTCGTCGGCCGCGGTCGAGGAGGAGACCGACACGAGCCACGGGATGGCGCGGACCGAGGTGCTGTGCGCGTCGTGCGGCGGCCATCTCGGCCACGTGTTCGAGGACGGCCCGCAGCCGACCGGCCTGCGGTACTGCATCAACTCCGCTGCGCTGAACCTGGAGGAGAGGTGATGGAGAAGAAGGCGACATTCGGCGCCGGGTGCTTCTGGGGCGTCGAGGCGGCGTTCCGGCAGCTCGACGGCGTGACCGCGACGCGCGTCGGCTATGCCGGCGGCGGCGTCGAGCATCCGACGTACGAGCAGGTCTGCACCGACCGCACCGGGCACGCCGAGGTGGTCGAGGTGACGTTCGACGAGGACCGGATCCCCTACGAGCAGCTGCTCGCGGTGTTCTGGGCCGAGCACGACCCCACGCAGCTGAACCGGCAGGGCCCGGACGTCGGCACGCAGTACCGGTCGGTGATCTTCACGCACGACGACGAGCAACGCGACGCGGCTGAGCGCTCGCGCGAGCAGGTGCAGGCGCGGATCTCGCGGCCCGTGGTCACGCAGATCGAGGACGCGCCGCCGTTCTGGGAGGCGGAGGACTACCACCAGCGCTACCTCGAGAAGCGCGGCCTGGCGTCGTGCACGCCGCGGCTGGCAGCGACGCCGGGCTAAAGCGCGCGCCCGGCGGCGCCGATGATCTCGACCGTATGTCGACGGTCGATTACCGCCTGCTCGAGCGCTGGGAAGCCGCGCAGCGCTGGCGGCGCCGTGCGCGCGAGCGGGACGTCGAGGACGACGGCGTCGAGGAGCTGCTCGCCCGCGCGCTGCGGCATCTCGACCGCCGCCGTGCCGAGGCGCGCGCCGGCCTCCGCCGGCTCGAGCCCGACGACCGCTAGCGTCCGGGACGGCGCGTTCGCCACTTACGCCGCAGCCAGCTGCCCGCAGGCGGCGGCGATGTCGCGGCCGCGGGTCAGCCGCACCGTCGCCGGCAGTCGCGCGCGGTCGAGCACCGACTTGAACGCCGCGATCCGGTCGCGCGGCGAGCCCTCGTACATCCCCGTCGGGTTGTACGGGATCAGGTTCACCTTGAAGACGTCGCGGTCGAGCACCTCGGCGAGCGTGGCCGCGTGCGCGGGAGAGTCGTTGACGCCGTCGAGCATCACGTACTCGACGAAGACCTTCCGCCGCCGCAGCGTGTGGTAGCGGCGGCACTCGCCGAGCACGTCCTCGAGCGGGTAGCGGTCGTTCACCGGCATCAGCTCGCTGCGCAGCGCGTCGAGCGGCGCGTGGAGGCTGAGCGCGAGCCGGATCGGCTCGGAGACCTCGTCGACGAACCGCGTCAGGCCGGGAAGCCAGCCGACGGTCGAGATCGTCGTCCGCCGGTGCGTGACGCCGCTGTCCGGAAGCCGCCGGGCGGCGGCGAGCACCGCGTCGAGGTTGAGCATCGGCTCGCCCATGCCCATGAAGACGACGTGGTCGATCGGCTCCGACCGCCGGAAGTGCAGCGCCTGGTCGAGGATCTCCCACGCGTCGAGGTTGCGCCGGAAGCGCATCTGCCCCGTCGCACAGAACGTGCAGGTGAGCGGACAGCCCGACTGGGACGAGACGCAGACCGACCGCCGGCCGTCGCGGTAGCGCATCAGCACCGCCTCGACCGGATGCCCGTCGTGCGTGTGGAAGAGCGTCTTCACCGTCCCGTCGGCCGAATGCGCCTCCTGCGCGAGCGCGAGCGTCGAGAACGGCACGAGCTCGTCGAGGCGTGCGCGCGCCGAGGCCGGCAGGTTGGTCATCTCGGCGTACGACGACGCCCCCCGCGAGGCCCATTCCCACACCTGGCGGACGCGGTAGGTGGGCTCGCCCTCGAGCGCGTCGGCGACCCGTTCGAGGTTCATCGTTGCTCGAGCCAGGCGACGACGTCGCCGGCGTTCCGGTCCGGCGGGAACACGGGGTAGAAGACCTTGACGACGACGGCGTCCTCGGCGACGAGCGCGAGCCGCTTGTACAGGGTGTGCCCTGCCGCCTCGAACGTCGGCAGCCCGAGCGTTTCCCGCAGCAAGAGCTGCCGGTCGGAGATCACCGGATACGGGATGTGGTTCCGCTCCGCGAACTCGCGCTGGTCCTCGATCGGCTGCGACGACACGCCCGCGACCGTCGCGCCCAGGTCGCGCAACGCGGCGGCGTGGTCGCGAAAGCCACACGATTGCGGCGTGCACCCGCGCGCGCCGGGGATCGCGTCCCACCCGGGCAGCGACGGCTCGCCGACCTTGCCGGTACGCGGGTAGACGTAGAGCACCGAGAACGACGACACGTCGACCGGCCCCTGCGACGACTCGAGCACGAGGTGCGGCAGCTCGAGCCCCGGCAGGTGGTCGGCCGCGCCGTCGTCGAGCGGCACGGGGAGGCCGGGCGGCAAGTTGTGGAGGTCGTGCGGCTGCAACGTCCGTCTATGGTGTCAGGCCGTGATCGACCTCCGCTCCGACACGCAGACGAAGCCGTCGCACGGGATGCGGGAGGCGATGGCGTGGGCGGAGGTCGGGGACGAGCAGGAACGCGAGGACCCGACGGTCCTCGAGCTCGAACGACGCGTCGCCGCGCTGCTCGGCCTCGAGGAGGCCGTGTACCTGCCGACCGCGACGATGGGCAACCAGATCGCGCTCTCGATCCTGGGCAAACGCGGCACCGAGCTCGTCGTCGAGGAGAAGGCGCACATCATGGTCTCGGAGCTCGCGGGCGCGGCGGCGTTCTCCGGCCTCCAGACGCGAGGCCTCGCGGGTTACCGCGGCCGGCTGACGCCGGAGCAGGTGCGGGCGACGACGCACGCGGACGGCAGCTTCCACACGCCGCGAACGTCGGTCGTCGCGCTCGAGAACACGCACAACACTGCGGGCGGCGCCGTGTGGCCGCTCGACGAGCTGCGCGCCGTGGTCGAGACGGCCCGCGAGCTCGGCATCGCCGTCCATCTCGACGGCGCGCGGCTGCTGAATGCATCGGTCGCGCTCGGCGTCCGGCCTGCCGAGATCGCGGCGCAGTTCGACACGGCGACGCTCTGCCTCTCGAAGGGCCTCGGCTGCCCGCTCGGCGCGCTGATCGCCGGAGGCGAAGAGCTGATGGGCCGTGCCCGGCGCGAGAAGCACCGCTTCGGCGGCGCCATGCGCCAGGCGGGGATCGCCGCCGCCGCCGGCCTCTACGCGCTCGACCACAACGTCGAGCGACTCGCCGACGATCATGCCCGCGCACGGTTGCTCGGCGAAGGGTGGGCCGCGGCCGGGCTGCCGATCGACCTCGAGCAGGTCGAGACGAACTTCGTGCAGGTCGACGTCGGTTCGCTCGGGCTCGGCGAATGGGAGGCTGTCGGGCTGCTGCGCGATCACGGCGTGCTCCTGTCGCGGACGATGAAGCCGGGCGTGCTGCGGGCGGTGACGCATCTCGACGTCGACGACGAGGACGTCGAGGCGGCGCTCCGGCTCGTGCCCGAGGCGCTGGGATCGGGTGTCCGAGCGGCCTGACGCCCTCGCGCCGGCGCTCGAGCGCCTGATCGCCGAGCGGCAGGCCGAGCGGCTGCCGTCGGTCGCCGCGGCCGTCGTGCGCAAAGGCGAGCTCGTGTGGTCGGGCGCGGCCGGCACCGCGAGCTACGAGGACGACCGTCTCGCCACCGCCGACACGCAGTACCGGATCGGCTCGATCACGAAGACGTTCACCGCCACGGCGATCATGCAGCTCCGCGACGCCGGCAGGCTCGAGCTCGACGACCGGCTCGACCAGCACCTCGATGGTCTCGACAACGGCACGCCGACGCTGCGCCGGCTGCTCTGCCACCTCTCCGGCCTGCAGCGCGAGGCGGGGGAGATGTTCGTGACGGGCGAGTCGCCGACCGAGGAGCAGCTGATCGACGGCATGCGGTCGGCCGAGTTCATCCTGCCCCCGGGGGAAGCGCACCACTACTCCAACCTCGCGTTCGCGCTGCTCGGGCAGGTGGTCGCGCGCCTCGGCGGCGAGCGCTACACCGACTACGTCGACGAGCGGATCATCCGGCCGCTCGGCCTCTCGCGCACGACCTGGGCGAAGCAGGAGCCGAGCGCGACCGGTTACCTCGTCGATCAGTACGCCCGCACGGTCTGGCGCGAACCGGAGACCGACCTCGCCGGCACGGCGGCCGCAGGCCAGCTCTGGTCGACGCCGCACGACCTGGCGCGCTGGGCGACGTTCCTCGCGCGCGGTGCGGACGGCGTGCTCGACGCGAAGACACTCGAGCAGATGTGCTTCCCGCAGGTCATGTACTACCCGGATGACTGGACGCTCGGCTGGGGACTCGGGCTGATGCTGTGGAACCACGAGGGGACGGTCTACGCGGGGCACGGGGGGCGCGGTGCCGGGCCACCTGGCCGGCGTGTACGTGAACCGCAAGACCGAGATCGGCGCCGCGGCGGTCACCAACTCCGGCACGCGCGGCGACATGGACCTGACCGCCGTGAGGCTCGCTGCGAAGACGTCCGAGCTCTGGCCCGAGCCGGTCGAGGCATGGCGGCCCGAGGACGATCCGGTCGAGGTCCGGCCGCTCCTCGGCCGCTGGTGGTCCGAGGGCAACGAGTTCGAGCTCTGGTGGGAGGGCGGGACGCTGAAGGCGCGCGTCGTCGCGGCGCCGCCGGGGCGCGGTGAGACGACCTTCGAGCGTGACGGCGACGGCTGGCTCGCCGTGGCCGGGCGCGAGCGGGGCGAGCGCCTGCGCGTCGACGGCGACCGCGTGATCTGGGCGGGCTACGAGTTCACGCGCGTGCAGCAGCCGTTCCCCGGCGGGCCTCAGACGGACGCATAGACGGCCACGGCGCCGCCGTACAGCCCGACGAGCAGGAACCCCTCCCAGCGCGTCGACGTCCCGTCCCGGATCACGACCGTCGCCGCGGCCGCGGCCGCTGCCATGGTCGCGATCTCGACGACGCGGAACGACAACGGCAGTGCGGGGCCGACGAGCCACGACAGGAGCGCGACGGCCGGCACGACGAACACCGCCACCTGCATCGACGAGGTCACGGCGATCTCCGTTGCCAGCTTGATGTTGCCGCGGTGCGCGACCACCACGGCGCCGCCGTGCTCGGCCGCGTTGCCGACGATCGCGACGATCACCGTGGCGATGAAGAACTCGCTCAGGCCGAGCGAGGTTCCGAAGCCGTGCAGCGAGTGCACGAGGATCTCGGAGATGAGCGCGGTGAAGACCGTCGCCGCGGCGAGCGCGACGAGGGCCCGCCGCATCGACCAGGCGCCGACCCGAGGCTCGTGCTGCTCCGCCTCCCGGTGGATGCGCAGGTTGCGAAAGGTGATGACGAGGTAGGCGCCGAGCAGGACGATCGCGACCGGGATGGTGACCAGGAAGAGCGTGTGGCTGCTCGGCGACCCGCGCCAGGCGGGTACCGACGGGATCAGCAGCAGCGCCACGGCGCCGAGCACCGTGACGAGCTGGAGCCGGAGCGAGCGCGCGTCGATCTCGCCGTCTCCACCGGCGATCATCGCGGCGCCGAGCACGAGCAGGACGTTCGACACGACCGAGCCGGTGAGCGATCCGCGCACGACGTTCGGCAGTCCGCCTGCGATGGCGAACAGCGCGATGATCAGCTCGGGTGCGTTCCCGAAGCTCGCGTTCAGGAACCCGCCCATCCCGGCGCCGGTGTGCTCGGCCGCCTGGTCGGTTGCCTCGCCGATCAGCCATGCGAGTGGGATCAGCGCGAGCGCGGACAGCACGAACAACGTCGTCGCGTCCGCGTGGAAAACGTAACGCGCGAGGAGGGCGACAGGCGCAAGCGCGAGGGACGACCAGAGGATCCGCCGCGCCACGCGGGTAGCCTAACCCGCGCCTTGCTGCGGGCAGTCCTCTTCGACTGGAACAACACGCTCGTGCGTTTCGACTGGGACGAGGAGCGCGTCGCTGAGGGGCATCGCGCCGCGCTCGGCCGTGACGACCCCGAGTTCACCGCACGCTGGCGCGAGGCGGTGTTCGGCGATCACGGCTACCGGCCGTACGTCGAGCTCCTCGCCGAGCTGGGCGTCGACGATCCCGACGCCTTCATCGACGCGGAGCACGAGATGTGGCGGCCGGCGTACGCGGTGCTCGCCTCGGCGGCCGCGCTGCTCGACTCGTTACGGTCGCTCGGGCTGAAGACTGGGATCGTCGCCAACTCGTGGCCCGACCCCGGCCGCATCCTCCGTGCCGATGCGGCGAGCTTCGGCCTCGCCGATCGCGTCGACGTGATGGTGTTCAGCGAGGAGGCCGGCGTGCGCAAGCCCCATCCCGAGATCTTCCTGCGCACGTGCCGGCTGCTCGAGGTCGAGCCGGCCGAGGCGATGTACGTCGGCGACGACCTCGAGACGGACGTGAAGGGCGCTTCCGCGGTCGGGCTCGCGACGGTGCAGGCTCTCTGGTTCCGGGCCGACGACGCGCAGGTCGGCGTCGAGGCCGACGTGCAGGCGTTCACGCCGATGGACGTCCTGAACGCGGTCCGGCGCTTACCGATCGCGGTCCGATAAGTCAAGTCTTGCGGGCGTCCGGCAGCGTTCGGACAATGCATGCATGACACCGGAGCAGACCGCTGCACCGGCACTGCCCCTCCATCCACAGGACGAGATGGAGTGCCGTCGCTGCGGCGTGCACTGCGACAAGGTCGTGTATCCCGGCGCCTGCCTGGAGCGAGCGTGCCCGTTCGTCTACTCGTACGAGGCCTGGGGCCACACGTACGTCGGTTGCATGCAGAAGGTGTTCGAGGTGGAGATCGACCTCGACATGCTCCGGGCGGCCGAGCGGCGCCGGCCGGGCTTCGGCGCGATCCGCGCCGTCCACCGGCCGCTGCCGATGTGCCACACCGAGGTCGAGCGGACGTACGAGTCACGGCTCGACGAGCTCGGCTGCATCAATCCGGAGTTCTCGGAGCTGCCGGTCGGCGAGCCGACGTTCCGCGTGTTCGCCCAGCTCAGGGCCGGCTGAGGAGCGCGTCGACGCGGCGCCGGCGGACGGCCCGTGCCGCGAGATACGCGAGCGCGCAGAGGACCAGCAGCGGCACGCCGAACGCCAGCGCATAGACGGCGCCGATCCCGGTCCAGTACGCGGCGACGCCGATCCCGTGCAGCGGCCCGTGCCCGTGGTGCACCGCGGCCCTCGGGGCCGGCGTCGCGACGTGCAGGTGCACCGTGGCGAACTGCGCACCGCGGCGCGTCGCGACTTCGCCGCGCTGCAGCCGCTCGACCTGCGCGGTGAGCGCGGCGATCGCACGGTGGCGCTGCGAGGTCTCCGGCTCGGCACGGAGCGTCGCGAGCTGCCGCTGCAGCCGGGCGATCCGCCGGCGGGTCGCGTCCAGGCCGGCCTGCAGGTCCTGGATCTCGACCTGCTCGGAGGTGATCGTGCCGAGCTGCGACAGGCGCGTCACCGCCTCGTGCACGTGGCGCCGCGGGACGCGCAGCACGAGATCGGCGCCGCCGGTCTTCCCCGCGGACGCATCGTGCACCGACGTCGAGTAGCCGCCGAGCCCGGTCGCGATCCGCATGGCCTTCTGCACCGCGTCGGAGACGGCGCCGGCCGAGCGGACGGAGAGGCCGATCCACGCGCCGTAGCGCTGAACGCGCGCCGTCGACGGCGCGGGGACGAACGCCTTGCGCACCGCGCCGCTCTGTGCCGGTGCCGGCGCCGGCGCTACGAAGGAGCCGTGCGCCTCCGCCGCGACCGGCGGTTGTGCTGCGAGCTGCTGGTTGCGGTCGTGAGTGCCCGGGGGTGCGAGCACGAGCACACCGGCGAGCGCGGCCGCGAGCGGAACGAGCAGCACCAGCGAGCGGCGCCGCAGGAAGCGCCGCTCCGCCGTCGTCTCGGCCGTCGCGGCGATCATGCGGACGCGCTCCCGCAGCTCCGGCGGGGCGGCCGTGCGCACCGCGCGCAGCTCGGCGGCGAGCTCACGCTGCGACATCGAGAGCCTCCTCGAGCTTCTTGAGCGCCCGGTTGAGGCGCGTGGTGCAGTTGGTCTCCGAGATGCCGAGCACGCGTGCGGCGGTACCGGCGTCGAGATCGAGCACGACCCGCAGCGCGACCACCTCGCGCTCGCCTGCGGTCAGGTGCCGCAGCGCCGCCTCGAGGTCGGGCGAGAGTCCCTCGGCGAAGCGCATGTCGATGCGCTCGCTCGGCGCGGCGAGCTGCTCGCGGCGGGTGCGGCGGCGCTCGGAGCGGAAGTGGTCGAGCGCGACGGTGCGCGCGACCTGGCAGAGCCACGCGCGGACCGAGCCGCGCTTCGGGTCGAAGCGGTGCCAGAGCCGCAGCGCACGCTCGAACGTCTCGCCGGTCAAGTCCTCCGCGACGGCGCGGTCGGACGTGAACCAGGCGAGGTAGCCGTAGACGTCGTCGAGGTGCCGCTCGGCTGCCTGGGCGAAGGTCATTCACCTCATTTACGCCGCTCCGGCGGCCGGCGTCACACTTTCGTGTCGTCTCCGGACGAGGCGGAGACGGCCTGGACGGTGTGCATAACGGCTCAGACTCGGCTCAGAGTCAGCTCAGAGCCGGCTCAGACGCCGCTCAGACCCCGGGCGTGGACGTCGCGGGCCTTTTGCAGCTCTTTTGCGGTGACGCCGCCCCGGTCGACGCCCGGTACCTCGAGGTAGGCGTCCAGGTCCTGGAAGGCCGAGTGGGCGAGGAAGACGCCCAGGCCCTCGCCGATCTCGCCCTCGAGGATGTTCGCGTGGCGGTCGCGGTTCGAGCCGAGCGGCATCGCGCTGTCGTTGACGTGGAGCGCGCGCAGCCGTTCGAGCCCCATCCCGCCGTCGATCTCCGCGACGACCTCGTCGACGACGGCACGGTCGGTGATGTCGTACCCCGACGCAAAGAGGTGGCACGTGTCGAGGCAGACGCCGAGCCGTGGATGCGCGTCGAGGCGTTCGAACAGCGTTTGCAGTTCGTCGAGGGAGCGGCCGATCGTGCCACCCGTGCCGGCCGAGTTCTCCATGCAGAGCCACACGTCGCCGTCGCAGTGCCCGAGCACCTGCTCGAGCGCGTCGACCGTGCGGTCGAGGCCCGCGTCGAAGCCGGCGCCGAGGTGCGAGCCGACGTGGAAGATCACCGCGTCCGCGCCGATCGCCTCCGCCGCGGCGACCGTGGCCACGAGCGTGTCGATCGACTTCCGGTGGATCTCGTCGTCGGGTGCCGCGAGGTTGACGAGGTACAGCGCATGGCAGACGACCCCCACCACGTTCGCCTCTTCGCGCCGCTCGCGGAAGCGGGCGACCGCCTCCGGCCTGTGGTTCGTCGGGCGCCACATCCGGGGCGACTGCGTGAACACCTGCACGCACTCGCCGCCGATCTTCTCGACGCGGTCGATCGCGGTGTCGATGCCACCGCTCGCCGACACATGAGCCCCGAACCGCACCCGCGCCTACGATAGTGGCGGATGAGCCGTAGGCTTGACGGAGGCGAAGGAGCGGAGCTGCCGGCTTCGCCGGCGGTGGAGCGGGTGCAGACTCCGCGCGTCCGCATGGCCCCGAGCCCGACCGGCTTCCTCCACATCGGCGGCGTCCGCACGTTCCTGTTCAACTGGCTGTACGCCCGCGGGAACAGCGGCGAGATCCTGCTCCGGATCGAGAACACGGACACGAGCCGCGAGGTGGCCGAGGCGACCGAGCAGATCCAGTCGTCGCTGCACTGGCTCGGCATCGACTGGGACGGTCCGGTCCGCTTCCAGCTCGACACGGCCGACCGCGCGCGCGAGCTCGCACGGCAGCTCGTCGCCGAGGGCCACGCGTACGAGGACGAGGGCGCGATCCGCTTCCGCCAGCCGAAAGACGGGACGGTCTCGTGGGACGACGCCGTGCGCGGCCGGATCGAGTTCCGGAACGACCAGCTCAGCGACCTCGTGATCGTCCGCTCCGACGGCAGGCCGACGTACAACTTCGTCTCGCCGGTCGACGACGTGCAGGACGGGATCACGCACGTCATCCGCGGCGAGGACCACGTCTCGAACACGCCGTCGCAGATCAACATCCTGCGGGCGCTCGACGCCGACCTGCCGGTGTACGCGCACGTGCCGAACATCAACGGCGACGACGGCCGCAAGCTCTCGAAGCGGCGTCAGGCGGTCGCGCTGGAGGACTTCCGCGCGCGGGGCTACTACGCCCCGGCGCTGATGAACTTCCTGGCGCTGCTCGGCTGGAGCTACGACGACCACACGACCGTGATGGCGCGGCACGAGCTCGTCGAGCGATTCTCGCTCGAGCGCGTCGGGCCGAGCCCGGCGACGCTCGACATGCAGAAGCTCGACTGGCTGAACGGCGTCTACCTGCGCAACCTCCAGCCGGAGGAGTATGCGCTGCAGCTCTGCCACTGGCTCGACGGGCAGCAGATCGACTGGCCGCGCGACCTCGTCCACGCGACGGCGCCGCTGGTGCAGGAGAAGATCGAGCGCTTCGACCAGTATCCGGACTACGTCCGCTTCTTCTTCGAGCCCGTGGCACCTGACGGTGCCGACCCCGCCGTCTGCGAAGCGGCGCGGGTGAAGCTTGCGGAGGTCGAGCCGTGGGCGGCGCCGTCGATCGAGCAGGCGCTGCGCGCGCTCGCCGACGAGCTCGGCGAGAAGCCCCGCGTCGCGTTCCAGCCGATCCGGCTCGCGGTCACCGGCTCGAAGATCTCACCCGGCCTCTTCGAGAGCCTCGAGCTGCTCGGGCGCGACGAGACGCTCGGCCGGCTCGCCGCGGCCGCTCAGGGCCGGTAGGCGAGGACGGCGGCCGCGGTCGCAACGAGGCCGGCCGCCCAGACCGGCCAGAGCCCGAGCGTGGCGCCGGCCACGAATGCGAGCGCGCCGGCGAGCGCGAGCCCGACGGCCAGCAGGGCGGGGGCGAGGGCGGCTGGTGTCGGCGTCGGGGTGCGCTCACGGCGGGCTGCCGGTGCCGCGAGGCGGAGCCGGGCGAGGCGGACGCGGAACAGCGCGCCGCGCCACTCGGGCAGGAGCGGTGCGACGCCCTCGGCGCCCCAGGCGAGCGCCGCCTCCGCGACCTCCGCCGTCGCGTCGCGTGCGCAGACGAGCGCGTCCGCGAGCTCGGCATGGGCGCTCGCCGCCCCGGGCGGCGGCTGCAGTCCGTGCAGGTGCTCCCACGCGACGTGCAGCGAGTACTGGAGCCGGCGGAGCGCGCCCGGCGCGGCCTCGTCGTCGAGCCCGTCGGGCTCGCACGCGAGCACGTCGAGGTGCGACAGCGTCGAGGCGAGCCCCGGCCACAGCTCGCCCATCGCGACGTCGTACCGCTCAATGCTCCCGATCCTCGCCGCCAACCGTCAGATCGTACCGTTACCATCGCGCCCCGATGACGCCTGAGGTCAGGGTGCTGGTCGTCGACGACGATGCCGCGCTGCGTCTCCTGTGCCGGGTCAACCTCGAGCACGCCGGCTTCACGGTGACCGAGGCCGCGACCGTGTCGGAGGCGGAGGCGGAGCTTGCCGCGTCGCCCGACCTGGTGCTGCTCGACGTTCATCTGGGCGGCGACGAGTCGACGGGGCTCCTCGCCCGCGTGCACGACGCCCACATCCCGGTCGCCGTCGTCACCGGGTCGGTTGACGTCGCCGAGTACCGCGAGCTGGCCGATGCGGTGCTCTCGAAGCCGTTCGCGCCGGGGAAGCTCGTCGAGATCGCGCGGCGCCTCGCTAGGGTTGCCGAGTGAGCACCTCGCAGGTCCTCAGCCCGACCGAGTTCGAGTCCCGCCTCGAGCGCTACCTGTTCGAGCGCTCGGAGGAGGGGCGCGCCGTGCGCGTCGGTGAGAAGGAGGTCTCGGAGCAGGCGGCGATCGTCCGTCGCTACGCCGACCTGTTCTCGCGCGGTCAGCTCGATGCGCTGCGCGGCGCGGAGGACGGAGCTGCCGGCGCGGAGCGCGAGCGGCTGTTCCGGCTGCGCAAGACGTGCGAGGGCGGCCTGATCGCCAACGAGCTCACCGAGGCCGAGGACGAGCTCGAGAACCGGATCCTCGCGGCGCGGGTGACGTTCGCGGAGGAGGAGCTACCGCTGCGGAGCGCCCAGGCGCGGCTCGCGGTCCTGCCGTCCTACGCGGATCGCGAGGAGCTCGGGCGGATCTACTCCGAGTCGAGCGAGGCGTTCAACCCCGACCGGCTCGAGCTGCTCCGCCGCGGCGACGCGCTGGCCGCCGAGCTGTCGGGCATCGAGGACGCGGTCGAGCGGAACGAGGACGAGAAGGGAATCTCGCTGCGTGCGCTCTCCGGCGCGCTCGAAGAGGCGAGCATCGCGCTCGCCGGCCGGTACGAATCGCTGCGCGAGAAGTGGTTCGCGCGGCTGCTCGGGGACGAGCGCGCGGAGGTCCCGTCGAGCGCGCACTCGGCGTACGTGCGCCGCCTGTCACCGCTCGAGGCCACGTACACGAAGGAGCGCGCGACCGCGGTGTGCCTCGAGACCCTCGAGGCGCTCGGGTTCGACCTCGCCGCGCAGCCGAACATCCGGCTCGATCTCGACGACCGTCCGCAGAAATCGCCGCGCGCGTGCGTGATCGCGAGCGACCCGCCGAAGGTCGTCCACCTGATCACGCGCGCGCAGGGCGGGCTGCACGACTACCAGGCGTTCCTGCACGAGGCAGGCCACGCGCTGCACTACGGCGGTTGCGACCCCGCGCTGCCCTACACGTTCAGGCGCATCGCACGCGACCACGCGCTCACCGAGATCTACTCGTACATCGTCGAGGCGATCTCGCAGGAGCCCGGCTGGCACGAACGGTACTTCGACCTCTCCGCGGCGGAGGCGGCGGAGAACGCGGAGGCGACCGTCTTCCTCGAGGCGTTCCTCTACCGGCGCTACGAGGCCAAGCTGCGGTTCGAGCTCGCGTTCTGGACCCGCTTCGCCGACGACGGCGGAACGCCGGACGGCTACGCCGACCGTCTCACCGCGGCGACGGGCTACGCGTACCGCGGCGAAGGGCACCTCGCCGACATGGACGAGGGCTTCTACTCGGCGGACTACCTGCGCGCCTGGGTTCGTTCCGCACAGCTCCGCTCGCACCTGCTCTCGGAGATCGGCGACGACTGGTGGTGCAACCCGGCGACGGGCGACCTGCTCCGCGACCTGTTCCGCGAGGGCACGCAGCCGACGAGCGAGGAGATCGCGGGCCGCCTCGGCTTCGACGCGCTCGACACGACACCGCTGCTCGCCGAGCTCGCTGCCTGACGACCGGGACTGCGCAGGCGCCTTCGGTACACTGCGCGCGCTGTAGACGGCCCATTCGTCTAGTGGCCTAGGACACCGCCCTCTCACGGCGGCGGCACGGGTTCGAATCCCGTATGGGCCTTTCCCTG
>DASUZZ010000007.1:0-31083 GCA_036376615.1 Gaiellaceae bacterium | reverse complement strand
GCGGTGGGCGGGGCTGACCCCGCCCACCGCGATCGCCTGTGCTCCTTACGCTCCGGCCTGGCCGCCGGGGCAGATGTGCGTGAACGAGAGGAGGTTGTCCGGGAACGTCGTGAAGATCGGATCGCCAAAGTGATCCTTCGGCGAGTCGAAGCAGTGGAAGTACCGCGTGCTGTAGGTCGACCAGCGCGGTCCGACGAAGAGCGGGACGATCGGGAGCTGCTGCAGCCACAGCTTCTCGAGCTGCGTCGCGGCAGCGTGCTGCTTCGCCGAAACGAGCGAGGACTTCCACTGCTGCAGCAGCGTCGAGCCCTGATCGCTCTTGAAGTGCTCCCAGTTGCCGGTATTCGTCGCGTCCTGGCCGGACGGGATGTACGCGTTGTTGGAGAAGTTGGCGTAGAAGAAGCTGTACGGCGAGCCCTGGCCGCCGTTCTGCCAGAGCAGCGTCGGGGTCTTCGTGCTCGCGGCGTTCGGATACCACGAGTTCCAGTCGGGCTCGAGCTTCTCGCTCGAGTTGATCCCGATCGCCTGGAGGTTCTTGGCGATGATCTGGTCCGACGCGACCCAGTCCGACCAGCCCGAGATCACGTGGATGTCGAGGTTGACGGGGTTGCCCTTCGGGTCGATCAGCTGGTTGCCCTTGTAGGTGAAGCCGTTCTGCGTCAGCAGCGTCTTTGCCGCCGACGGGTTGTAGGTCGCGAGCGCCTTTGCCTGCGCCTTGACGGTCTTGTCGGTCACCCACTGCGGGAACAGGAAGCTCAGCCCGAGCGCGTCGGTGGGAGGCGCGTAGCCGTACTCACCCAGCTTCGAGATGCTGTTCCGGTCGATCGCCAGCGAGAGCGCCTTGCGGAAGGCGACCAGGCTGTAGGGGTACTGCGTGTCGTCGAACACGAGCGACTGCGGGTACGCGGTCGTCGCGTAGAAGGCGTGGAAGTGCGCCTTGTCCTTCGAGGTGTACGCCTTGTCGACGTTGGCAACGAAGTTGTGCGTCAGGTCCACCTGCCCGCTCTGGATCAGAGCCAGCGCCGCGTCGTTCGACGCCGCCTGCACGTACTCGAGACAGGGGATCAGCGGCTTGCTCGCCTGCCAGTAATGCGGGTTCTTGCCGAGGACGTAGTCCTGCGACGTGAACCGCGAGACCTGGTCGAACGGCCCCGACCCGACCGGATGCGGGTTCGTGAACGTCGCCGGGTTCTTCACGCTCGCCCAGATGTGCTTCGGCACGATGAACGCGAGGTTGAGCGTCGACGAGATGAACTGCGAGTCGACGGTCTTCAGCTTGATGACGACCGTGTAGGGGCCGGAGGCCGAGATCGATGCGATGTTCGTGCCCGGCCGCGTGGACCCGATGATGTCCATCACCTTCGCCTGCGAGCCGGTGCCGCCCTTGAGGCTGTAGACGACGTCGGTGGAGGTGAGCGGCTTGCCGTCCGACCACTTGGCGTTGTGCGCCAGGTTCAGGGTCAGCGTCTTGGCGCCGTTCGACCACTTCCAGCTGCGCGCGAGCCACGGCACAGCCGGCAGGCCACCGGCGGGCGTCACGATCAGGCCCTCGTAGACCGAGCCCTTGACGAACTGGCCCGAGGGGAGTCCTGTCGCGGTGTACGGGTTGAAGTTACGGACGAACGCCGGGTCGCCCGAGCCGGCCATCACAAGGCACTTGTGGCCCGACGCGGCACTGGCGTTCCCGGCGGCCGGAGCGATCCGGGCCGCGATGAGCGACGCCGCGATCGCGGCGACGCCGATGCCCGCAAGGACGATCAGGCGGGCAGAACGGGCTTTCGATGACATCTGTGGTTCCTTTCCGCCCTATGGGGTGGGCAGCGGGGGACGGGCCGGGGGGTGGTGTTGTTCCGGAAATTTCCCGGAACCGTTAACACGATGGCCCGGCGGTGTCAAGGGGACCCTCCGTCGATTTGCTGATGTTTTCGACGTTTACGGCGCGAGAATTGCCGGAAACGGTTCCGGATGATTGAATGCGCGACATGGCGCAGACCGACGACCGTCCCGACCAGGCGTTTCGCGGCCGGGCAACGATCCGCGACATCGCCGATCTCGCCGGCGTCTCGATCGCCACCGTCTCCCGCGTCCTGAACGACCGCCCCGACGTCGCCGCCGGCACCCGCGAGACCGTGCTGCAGGTCGTGCGCGAGCACGGCTTCTCGACGAACCGCGGCGCCCGGGGCCTCGCGAGCGGCCGCACCGGGATGATCGGCCTGACCCTGCCGCTCGTCGCCGACGCCTACTTCGGGCCGATGCTGAGCGGCGCGACCGAGGCGCTGTACGAGAGCGACCTTCGCATCGTCCTCTGCCCGACGCTGCACGAGCACGACCGCGAGGTGTCGCTGGTCGAGCGCCTGATGCGCGGGACGACGGACGGCGCGATCCTCATGCTCCCGGAGGAGTCGCTCGAGGAGCTGCAGTCGCTGCAGCGTCAGGGCTACCCGTTCGTCGTCGTCGATCCGCGCGAGCAGCCGCCCGACGGGATCGCCTGCGTCGCGGCGATGCATGCGTCGGGTGCGAAGCAGGCGACCGAGCACCTGCTGTCGCTCGGCCACCGGCGCATCGGCGCGATCGCCGGCGCGCCCGGCTGGTACGCGACCGAGGAACGGCTGCTCGGTTTCCGCGCCGCGCTCGCGGCGGCCGGGATCCTGCTCGACCCCGAGCTCGTCGTCTACTCCGACTGGCGGATCCCGCAGGGGATCGAAGCCGCCGACCGGCTGCTCTCGCTGCGCGACCGGCCGACCGCGATCTTCGGGTTCAACGACAACGTGGCGATCGGCGCGTTGCACGCAGCACGTGCGCGCGGCCTCTCGGTTCCCGAGGACCTCTCCGTCGTCGGCTTCGACGACACGACGCAGGCCGTGATCGTGACGCCGAACCTGACGTCGGTCAGCCAGCCGCTCGCCGAGCTCGGCCGCACCGGCGTGAGCCTGCTGACGCGGCTGCTCGACGGCCAGCGCGTCGACGCGTTGCGCATGGAGCTGTCGACGAAGCTCGTCATCCGCGAGTCGACGGCACCGCCGCCGCACCGGTAGCCGTGAAGCGCGCCGCGGTCGCCGTCGCTGCGGTCGCATCTGCGGCGGTCGCGGCGACGCTGGCGCTCGGCGGCTCGCGCGCGTCGGGCGAGTACGCGGTCGACCGGCTCGTGTCGGACGGGGGCGTGCCGGCGGCGCGCCACGACGCGCAGCTCGTCAACGCGTGGGGGCTGGCCGCCGAGCCGGGCGGCGTGTGGTGGACGGCGAACGAGGCGAACGACACCAGCACGCTCTACTCGGCGCAGGGCCGCAAGCAGCTGCTGACGGTCGCGGTGCCCGGCGGCCCGACGGGGATCGCGTACTCCGCCGGCAGCGGCTTCCGCGTGCGCGCGGGCGGCACGTCCGCGCCGGCGCGGTTCGTGTTCGCCTGCGAGGACGGAACCATTCGTGCGTGGAGCCCGGTCGTGCCGCGCGGCTGGTCGAAGCGCTCCGAGGTCGTCGTCGACGACGGCGCCACCGCCACGGTGTTCCGAGGCCTCGCGATCGCGGGCGGCCGGCTCTACGCGACCGACTTTCACAACGCACGCGTGGACGTCTTCGACTCGGACTGGCGTCGCGTCGTCCGCCGCGGAGCGTTCAGCGACCCGAGTGTCCCGGCGTGGTTCGCGCCGTTCGGCATCTCCGTGCTCGGCGGTCACGTGTTCGTCACGTACATCGGACGCGCGCCCGTCGACGGCAACGACGCGCCCAGCGGCGGCTACGTCGACGAGTACGACCGCGACGGACGGCTGCTTCGCCACGTCGGCGCGCTCGGCCACCTCAACGCGCCCTGGGGGCTCGCGCTCGCGCCCGAGTCGTTCGGACGCTACGGCGGCGACCTGCTCGTCGGCAACTTCGGCGACGGGCGGATCAACGCGTTCCGGCGCTCGCAGACCGGCTGGGCCTACGAGGGGACGCTGGACGGGCGGAACGGCAAGCCGCTCGTGCTCAACGGGCTCTGGGCGCTCGCCTTCGGGAGAGGCGGCGGAACGGGCGCGCCCGACCGGCTCTTCTTCTCGTCGGGCCCGCACGCGTGGCGCGGGCCGACGGAGCTGCAGGTGCACGGACTGATCGGCTCGATCGCGCCGGCGTGAGCCTGTCCACGCGAACGAAGCCGGCGCCGCTCGCAGCGGCACCGGCTTCTTTCCCCCTGGCTGAACGAGTGGTTCAGTGTGCGAGAACGCGATCGAGTCCGTCGGCTACGCGGCGAGGCCGCGGAGCCCCGCCCGGTCGTCGGGCCGGACGGCTGACGACTGCGACTCGACGGCGTTGCCGCCGATGCCGCGGATCCCGGAGCGGTCGTCGGGCCGGACGGCAGTCGAATGCGAGTCGACCGTGTTGCCGCCGACGCCGCGGATGCCCGCCCGGTTGTCGGGCCGCACCGCCGCCGTGGAGACGGCGGTCGCGTCGAGGCCGTCGACGAGCAGTGCGTGCCGATCGACCGCGCGTCCGAACGCGTCCGATCCCGCGCTCCCGATGAAGCTCTGCTCGGCATCCTGCGTGTGACTCCGGCTCGGCGTGCCGCTGTAGCGGCTCTGGTCGACGCCGACACCGTGACTCAGGTACGGGATCACGAGCGGCGCCTTGGTGGTGTTGGCGACGAAGTTGCTCTCGTCCTGCAACACCGGATACGCGGCTGCCGACGGAATCATGATCGCCGCGAAAACGATCGCCAGGAGACCCATGAACCTCAGGTTCGGTTTGCAGACGTGATGCATGTGTTGCCCCTCCTCTTCCACTTCCGCGGGCCCGTCGGGCCCGTTCGGCGAGGAGAGCGCCGAACCGCGCCCCGAGATACATGAATGCGAGCGTGCTCAGCCGACGCCGAGACAGAGGAAGCCGGCGAGCGCGCTCCGGTCGGCCCGCAATCCTGCTTGCGCGTTCGCGAGTGCGACCGCGGGCGGGGCACCGTCCGCGAGCGCGCGATGGAACGCGAGCATCAGCCGCCGCGCGGGGGCGTCCGGCACCGGTACGACGCTCGCGACGATCGTGCGCGTCCCCGACGCGAGCAGCGCCGCCGACAGTCCGAGCAGCTCGTCCCCCGGATGGCGCTCGGAGAGCGCGACGTCGCAGGCGGAGAGGACGAGGACGTCGGGCGCACGGCGAAGGCCCTGGATGTCGAGCGCGGTCAGCGGCCCGTCCGCGAGCTCGAGCGACGAGAAGAGCGGGCTGTCGGCGCGGAAGCGTCCGTGGCAGGCGACGTGCGCGAGTGTCGCGCCCTCGAGCGCGGCGAGCGTCGCCTCGACGGTCGCGTCCTTGCCGGTGAGCACGGTCGATCCGGGAAGGAGCCGGTGAAGCTCGCTCACCTCGGCTCGGGCGTGCCGTAGCCTCGGCCCGGCGACGAGCGCGACCCGCGCGCGTCGCCGCCGCGGCCGCGTCGCGAGGTCGAGCCACGTGAACAGCGACGGTGCGACGCTCACCGGACGTCCGCGCAGCGACGGCAGCGCGCTCCACGGCACCGCGTGCAGCGGCCCGGTCGGCACGATCACGAGCGGCGCGTCGCCGAGGGCGTGGCGAAGCCGCGCGAAGAGCCGCGCGTCGAGAGCTGCTGCAGCGGTGCGCGCGTTCGCGAGCGTGGCCATGCGCGCCGTGCGATCGAGCCCGCCGCGCGCGAGCCGGCGAAGCGCGAAGCGCAGCCAGTCGAGGTCCGACGCGACCTCGACGGCGCCGAGGTCGTGGAAGGTGAGCGCATCGCGCACGAGACAGACGGCGTGAAGCCGTCCGTCGAGCTCGACGTACTCGACGAGTGCTCGGTGACCGAGCGCGCGCATCGCACGGCGGTCCAACGCGGGTGCGTGCACCGCTGCGCTGCCCGGCAGCAGGCGTGCACGCGACCGCACGCTGTCCTCGAGGCTTGCCCGGCGCGAGCCGAGCGACTGTGATGCCGCTCGGTCGCTGCGCCGCCGCCGGAGCGTGCGCTCGAGCGCGCGGAGCTCGGCCTGCCGGCGCTGCAGCCTGCGATCGGCGGACGGGCGTGCCGCAGGGAGCCGCAGCGCATTGCCGCGCAGCCGTTCCGACCACCCGAGGATGCCTGCGGGGTCCCGCGAGCCCACGGCGAGCGACACGCCGAGCCGCGAGAGATCGACGCCGAGCGAAGACGCGGTCGCCCGCAGCTCCACCGCGCCGAGCCCCGCGCGATACTTCTCGAGCAGGTCGAGGCCACTTCGCAGGCGCCGCTCCGCTCGTCGGACGTCCCTGTCGCGGCTGAGCAGTGCGTCGACGTAACGGAGCTCGAGGCGATCGACGATCGCTCCGCGCCGCTCGAGCGGCCGGGCCGCTTCGAGCTCGGTCGACGCCGTCCGCGCGTGGCCGGCCGCCGCCGCCGCGCGCGCGAGCGCGAGGTGTCCGCGCAGCGCATCGAGCGACCGGCCGTCCGCCTCGAGGAGCCGGATCGCCCTGGAGCCGGCGCGCAGCCCCGAGTCGGCCACCGTTCCTGCCCGTGCTGCCGCTGCGATCGAGATCAGCCTCGCCCGGGCGCTCGACGTCGTCTGCCCGCGCGCGGCGAACGATCGTCCCGCCGCGTCGGCGAGCTCGATCGCGCGTGCCGTGTCGCCGGCGGCGATGGCGAGTCGAGCGCCGTCGAGCCGCGCCTGATTGATCGAGTCCACGGCCGCCGCCCGTCGCGCCCGCTCCTCGAAGCGCGCGAGGTCGGCGGTCGCCTCCGGGAGGAGGCGCAGCTCGACGAATGCCTCGGCGCGCCAGAAGTAGAACCAGCACGCCGCCCAGTCGGAGAGCTTGGAGACGTCGACGCGGTCGAGCTCGGCGAGGCAGCCGACGTGGTCGCCGTCCCGCGAATGTGCTCGCGCGAGCTCGATGCGTGCGTCGTCGGCCGCGGCGTCGAGGCCGAGCCCGGCATAGAGGTCGCGGGCTCGCTCGAGGTCGGTGCGAGCGAGGCGATGCCGCCCCATCGTCGTCAGCGCGGCGGCGCGGTTGTAGAGGAGGCGCGCCTCCCAGACCGTGTCGCCGCTCCGGCGGAGGGCGCGGAGCGCATCGCCCGAGCCGGCAACTGCCTCCGAGCCGCGGCTCGCCATCTCGTAGACCGGGATCCGGAAGACCTCGGTCCGGGCGCGTTCGACACCGTGGAGCGCCGCGCGGGCGGCGTCGATCTCGCGTAAGGACGCTCTCGCCTTCCCGCTGTAGGCGAGGTAGAGGGCGAGGTTCCGGCGGGCGAGCGCCGCCCGCTCGGTGTGGCCGGAGCGCTCGCCGAGCCGGATCGCCGCCCGCATCGTCGGGAGGGCCTCGGGTTCGCCGAGTGCGTACAGGGCGAAGCCGAGCGCGTGGAGTGCGGCGACTTCCGCGTCGCTGTCGTGCGTCGTGCGCGCGAGCCGGAGCGCGTCCTCGGCGAGCCGCCTCCCCTCGACGGGGCTCGCCTGAACGATCTCGCGTGCCCGTTCGGCCAGCGCGACGGCTTCTCGCTGCGGTACTGGTGTCATATGCTCGGCGTTCGTATCAAGTGGCGCGATCCCGTCCTCGTCCACTTTGACTGAGGTCAAGAGAGGAAGCGATGACGATGAATGGGAACAAACCGTTCCTGCACAAGCCGGCCGAATTCAGGAGCCGTTTCACCCAGCGAATCGCGGAGCATTCGAGGGTTGCCTACCTGCCGCTGCCCAAGAGCGACCTTCTCGTCCTGATGGTGATCGACGAGATGCTGGTCACCGCCGACGCTCTCAAGCTGAAGAACTCGGTGTTCCAGCAGCTGAAATCGAACGCTGACCATGCAGGGACGATCCACAGCAGCGGTTTGGACGACATCGAGGTCTGGCGGCTGAAGAAGACGCCCGGGAAGCTGTCGGTCCCGGACGTTGCGTTCCAGGTCTGGGAGGCGCGGAAGCTGCTCGGCAAGAACAGCCCGATGGCCTCGCACATCGCTCCCAACCACGTGCTCGTCGCGTCGCCGAACTACCACAGCTGTCCCTTCGGGCCGCCTGAGGTCCCGCC
The DNA here is from genome assembly GCA_036376615.1 of Gaiellaceae bacterium. GTDB lineage: Bacteria > Actinomycetota > Thermoleophilia > Gaiellales > Gaiellaceae > PALSA-600. Next base: position 23,128 of record DASUZZ010000007.1, on the reverse strand, counting down.
GAGCGGGATCGGCACGCCGGGGCTCGGCGACGGCGGCGACGTCCACGTGACCGTGATCGACTCCGGCTTCGTCACGGGCGGGCCGATCGACGGAAGGGTGTGCTACGACTTCGGCTACTGGTTCACCAGGGACACGACCGCTCCCGGAGGCTACGCGTGGGTGCAGGAGCCGATGGTGTATCCGAACACGGCGAACCCGCTCGACCAGAACGACGACTGTGAGCTCGACGCGCTCGTCGGCCACGCGAACTTCGTCGCCGGCGTCATCGCGCAGGGATGTCCGACGGCGACGATCGACATCGTGAGCCACAACGGGTCGTTCGTGGAGAACGACAGCGGTGGCGTTCCCGACACGCCGATCACGACGGAGGCGTCGGTGGCGAAGTCGCTCTACGACGTCCTGACGAGGCCCAACCCGCCGGACCTGGTCAACGTCGGCTTTGCCTTCCCGACGCTGCCCGTGAACGCGAAGCTCGGATTGCCGAACGGCCCGCCGAGCTGGTCGTTCAGGTCGGTTCTCGACCGGACGAAGGATTCGCGGACGCTGATCGTCGCTCCGGCGGGGAACCAGAACACGACCGTGAAGCAATATCCGGCGGCGATGCACGAGACGTTCCCGAATCGGGTGATCGGCGTCGGTTCGGTTCACAGGCACGACAACGGCTTCGTGAAGTCGCACTTCTCCAACCACGGCGGCTGGGTCGCGTGCTGCACGAGCGGCGAGGACGTCGTCTCGGCGTTCGTCACGTGGAGCGGGCCGACCGAGGAGGCCGAGACGTCGGGGCCGGACACCGGGACCCGGCCGAAGAAGGACTTTCAGGACTGGGCGATGTGGGACGGCACGTCGTTCGCGGCGCCCAAGGTCGTCGCGGCGATCGCGAAACGCATGTCGGCTCCGGCCGGCATCGTCGCGGGAGTGCCGGCGTCGCCGCTCGCCGCCTGGAACGGCGTGAAGCAGGGAAAGCCGTCGCCGGCCGATCTCAACATGGGCATCCTCCTCGGAGCGCTGCCGCCCACCTGATGACGACTCCTGCGGCATCACCCGGCGAGCTCCTGTCGCGCGCGGCCGGCGGCGACCAGGCGGCGTGGGACGCGATCGTCGACCGCTTCTCCGGGCTCGTCTGGGCGACGGCGCGCACGCACCGCCTCTCCCGAGCCGACGCTGCCGACGTCGCGCAGACGACGTGGCTGCGGCTCGTCGAGAACCTCGACCGCATCCGCGATCCGGAGCGGCTCGGCGCCTGGCTCGCGACCACTGCGCGCCACGAGTCGCTCCGCGTGATCCGGCGCGGCGGGCGCGAGCAGCCGACCGACGAGCCCGACCTGTTCGAGGCTCCCGAGGACGACGCCGTCGACAAGCTGCTGCTCGAGCAGGAGCGGGACGGCAGCCTCTGGCGCGCGTTCGCGGCCCTGTCCGACCGCTGCAAGACGCTGCTGCGGATCCTGATGGCCGACGAGCCGCCGAGCTACGAGGAGGTCGGGGCGGCGCTCGGCATGCCGGTCGGGGCGATCGGGCCGACGCGGATGCGCTGCCTCGAGCGGCTGCGCCGGATCGCCGGCGTCGCCGAGCTGGGCGCCTGATGTATCGGCGGACGATGTTCCGGCTCTGATGTATCAGACCCCATCCGACCCGGCTCTATCCCAGGAGGCCGTCCCCACATGACAAGCGACCCCACCAATCCAGACGTCGTCGACGACCCGCTGCTCGCCGATCTCCGTCGGCTTGCGGGAGCGGTCGACCCGGTCCCGGCCCAGGTGACCGCGTACGCGAGGTCCGCCCTCGGGTGGCGGCGGATCGACGCCGAGCTCGCCGAGCTGCTCGTCGACTCGCAGCTCGAGGCCCCGGCGGCGACGCGCTCGGCCTCCGACCTGTCGCGCACGCTGACGTTCCGCTCGAGCGACCTCGCCGTCGACGTCGAGCTGCAGGCGAACGAGGAGGTCGCCCTCCTCGGGCAGCTCGCGCCGGCGGGGCGCGCGCAGGTCGAGGCGCAGCGCGACGACGGCCGGGTCGTCGCCGCGACGGAATCCGACGACCTCGGCCGCTTCCGGCTCGAGCTGACGGCCGGCGACCGGATCCGGCTCGTCGTGCGCCGCGAACCGCCCGCAGCCCCGGTCGAGACGAGCTGGATCGACATCTAGGCTCGTCCCCGACGGAGCATCCCACGAGGTATCTCTGTAACAGAGGTAATATGCGCGCGTGCCAGCCGTCGCCGCTCATCCCGATCCGGAGCGCACGAGCTCCGAGGAGCTGCTCACCGCGCTCGCGGCAATCAGGCGGGCGACGCGGCGCCACCGGGGGCGCCCCGCCGAGCTGTCGTCGCTGACGACCGCGCAGCTCGAGCTGGCGCGCGTGGTCCGGCGCAGCCCGGGCATCTCGGTCGCGGGCGCGGCCGAGTCGATGAGCCTCGCTCCGAACACGGTGAGCACGCTCGTCGGCGACCTCGTCGCCGCCGGGCTGCTCCACCGCAGGACCGATCCGTCCGACCGCCGCGTCGGGCGGCTCGAGCTGACCCCGACCTGGAAGCGGAAGATCGACGCCTGGCGGGATCGCAGGGTGACGGTCGTCGCGGAGGCGATGCGGCGCCTCCCGGCGGCCGATCGCTCGCGTCTGGAAGCTGCACTGCCCGCCCTCACGCTGCTCGCCGGCGAGCTCGAACCGTGACCGGGCCCGCCGCAGTCGACGTCCGCGGCCTCCGGCATCGCTTCGGCGACCACGTCGCGGTCGACGGCATCGACCTCCAGGTCCTGCCGGGCGAGGTGTTCGGCCTGCTCGGCCCGAACGGGGCCGGCAAGACGACCACGATCCGTGTTCTGAACACGTTGCTCCCTGCGCAGGAGGGGGAGGTGCTCGTGTTCGGCCACGACGTGCGCCGGGCGCAGACGGCGGTGCGCCGGCTGCTCGGCTACGTCCCGCAGCAGCTCTCGATCGAAGCGGCGCTGACCGGCCGCGAGAACGTGTCGTGGTTCGCACGTCTGTTCGACGTGCCGCGCCGCGAACGCCGCGCTCGCGTCGACGGTGCACTCGAGGCGATGGGGCTGCTCGACACGGCCGACCGGCTCGCCGGGACGTACTCCGGCGGGATGGTGCGCAGGCTGGAGCTCGCGCAGGCGCTCGTCAACCAGCCCGCGCTGCTCGTGCTCGACGAGCCGACGGTCGGGCTCGACCCGGTCGCGCGCGGCGGCGTGTGGGAGCACGTCGAGAAGATGCGGCTGACGACGGGCATGACCGTGCTCGTCACGACGCACTACATGGAGGAGGCCGATGCGATGTGCGACCGGGTCGCGATGATGCATCTCGGCCGGCTCCGCGCCGTCGGACGGCCGGAGGAGCTGCGTCGCTCGCTCGGCCCGGGTGCGACGCTCGAGGACGTCTTCCGCCGCGAGACCGGCAACACGCTCGACGGCGAGGAGATCGGGAAGGGAGGCCTGCGTGAGATCCGCCGCACTCGCCGGACTGCCGGCCGCGTCGGCTGAACGGCCGGAGCCGCCCGCGCTCTGGCGCACGTTCCCGAGCCGGACGGCGACGTTCTGCCTCGTCGAGCTGCAGAAGCTGAGTCACGACCGTACGGAGCTCTTCACGCGCGCGGTGCAGCCGGTGCTGTGGCTCGTGATCTTCGGCCAGACGTTCTCCCGCATCCACGCGATCCCGACCGGCAGCACGTCGTACCTCGACTTCCTCGCGCCGGGGATCATCGCCCAGTCCGGGCTGTTCGTCGCGATCTTCTACGGCATCCAGATCATCTGGGAGCGTGACGCGGGCGTCCTGAGCAAGCTGCTCGTGACGCCGACGCCCCGCGCGGCGCTCATCCTCGGCAAGGGGTTCTCGGCGGGCATCCGCGCGCTCGCGCAGGTCGTGGTCGTGCTCGTCGTCTCGGCCATCCTCGGCGTCGCGCTCACGGTGAACCCGCTGAAGATCGTCGCGACCTTCGTCGTCGTGATGCTCGGCTCCGCATTCTTCGCCTGCCTCTCGATGTCGATCGCCGGCATCGTGCTCAAGCGCGACCGCTTGATGGGCATTGGCCAGATGATCACGATGCCGCTCTTCTTCGCGTCGAACGCCCTCTACCCGCTCGCGGTGATGCCGCCGTGGCTGCGGGCGCTCAGCAGGGTGAACCCGCTCACGTACGAGGTGAACGCGCTGCGCGGGCTGCTGATCGGCACGCCCGCGAACTACCCGGTCGACTTCGCCGTGCTGATCGCGTTCGTGATCGCCGGCGTGACGACCGCGTCGCTGCTGATCGGCCGGCTGGCTCGTTAGCCCGCGAGCCCGCCGAAGACGGCGAACGGGCTGCTGCGGGTGAACTCCCACGCGACGCCGCTGCCGGGCTCGGCGTGGACGACGGCGCGGCCAGCCAGCTCCTGCTCGAGCCGCTTCGCGAGCTCGTTCGCGTCGTCGTCGTCGTCCGCGCCGAGCAGGACGTACCTCCACCGGCGGACGACCGAGCGCCCGTTCGCCTCCTCGCGGTCCGCGAACGCCGCGGCCTCGTGGTGCGAATCGAACTCGACGCGCACCTCCCACTCGGCGACGCCGGTCCCCTCGGAGTCGAGCGTCTCTTCCTCCTCGAGGCGCTCGTGCTCGAGCTCGTGCTCGGCGGCGGTCTGCGGAAGCGAGACACGCACGTCCTCCCACCGCTCCTCCTCCGGATGCCAGCGGTCGAGTTGGAAGTGCGGGTCGAGCCCGTTCTCCTCCGCGAGGCCGCGGACGACCTCCTCGGCCGCCTCGGCGCTCCGCCGCGTGTCGGCGTAGACGTTCACCTGCTCGTCGGTGGCGCTCACCGCGACGCGCCCGCCGGCCGGAACCTGCAGGTCGTGATCCGCGCGATGCTCGTGCAGCACCTGGAGCAGCGGCGCGACGCGGCTCGCGTCGCGAAGAGTGACGGTGACGCGCCAGTCCTCGGCCATCGCCGGAAGTCTGCCCGAACCGCGTGCGAGACAGTAGGTTGTCCACGCGATGGCGACGATCGGCGAGCGCGAGCAGGAGCAGGTCGAGAAGGCGAACGACTCGGGGCACACGCCGGTCGTCTTCGTGCACGGCCTCTGGCTGCTGGCGTCGAGCTGGGACGCCTGGCTGCCCGTGTTCGAGGCGGCGGGCTACGCGCCGGTCGCGGCGAGCTGGCCCGACGACCCGCCGACGGTCGAGGAGGCAAACGCGAGCCCCGAGGTCCTCGCCGGCAAGTCGGTCGCGCAGGTGGCCGACCACCACGCCGAGCTGATCGGCACGCTGACGACGAAGCCGGTCGTCGTCGGCCACTCGTTCGGCGGCCTGCTGACCCAGATCCTCGCCGGCCGGGGGCTCTCCAGGGCGTCCGTCGCGATCGACCCCGCGCCCTTCCGCGGCGTCCTGCCGCTGCCGGTCTCCGCGATCAGATCGTCCTCGCCGGTGCTCCTGAATCCGCTGAACCGGAACCGTGCAGTTCCGCTCACGCTCGGCCAGTTCCGCTACGCGTTCGCGAACGCGGTCGACGAGGAGGAGGCGAAGCAGCTCTACGAGACGTACGCGGTGCCGGGGCCCGGGTTGCCGATCTTCGAGGCCGCCTCGGCCAATTTCAACCCGTGGAGCGGGCTCAAGGTCGACACGAAGAATCCGGAGCGTGGCCCGCTGCTGATCCTCTCCGGCGAGCGCGACCACACCGTCCCGTGGGCGATCGCGCACGCCTCGTACAAGAAGCAGCGCGGCAACCCCGGCGTGACGGAGATCACCGAGATGAAGGGCCGCGGGCACTCGCTGACGATCGACAGCGGCTGGCGCGAGGTCGCCGACACCGCGCTTCGCTTTCTCGCGCGCTTCGAGGACTAGCCCAGGCATCGCCTATGGCTCGGCGCCCAGTGGCACGGTATGCTGGTGTTCGATGGCCGGTTCGACCTATGCATTGCCTCCGCTCGATCGCGCCGCGCTGCCCCGTCGTGGAGGCGGATCGCCGCGGTCACGGCGGCGCTGGACGAGTGCGAGAGTCAGCCAGCTACCAGGAGGGCGAGATGCCGAAGCAGACCTACACCGCAAGCGAGGCGGCAACCGCGCTGGGGATCAGCCTCGACACGCTGCGCCGCTGGGACAAGGCGGGGCGCGTGAAGGTCGGGCGCGACTCGAGCAACCGGCGCGTCGTCTCGGCGGCCGAGATCGACCGCCTGCGCGGGGACGGTGCCGGCGCGCACATCAGCGCGCGCAACCGCTTCCAGGGAGTCGTCACCGACGTGAAGCGCGACGGCCTGATGGCGCAGGTCGAGATCGTCGTCAGCGATCCCGTGCGACTCGTCGCCGTCGTCACGCGCGACGCCGTCGACGAGCTCGGGCTCAAACCGGGGATGGCGACGACCGCCATCGTCAAGTCGACCAACGTGATCGTCCAGAGCTGAGGGAGCCCGGTGCACCGTCGCGCGTCTGCCGCCGTCGTGCCCGCCGTCCTGGCGGCCCTCGTCGTTCTCGGCGGAGCGGGAGCTGCGTCGAGGGCCGGGCTCACCGTCTACGCCGCTGCCTCGCTCACCAACGTCTTCCCGAAGATCGACGCCGGGCCGAGATACTCGTTCGGCGGCTCGAACACCCTCGCCGCACAGATCCAGCAGGGCGCGCCGGTGGACGTGTTCGCGTCGGCGAACCTGACGCTCCCGAAGCAGCTGTACGCGAAGGGGCTCTGCTCGAAGCCGGTCGTCTTCACGCGCAACACGCTCGTGATCGTGCTGCCGAAGTCGAACCCGGCGAGCATCCACACCATCTACGACCTGACCAAGCCCGGCGTGAAGCTCGACATCGCCGGCGCGGGCGTGCCGGTCGGCAGCTACACGCTGCAAGTCCTGAGGAACATGAACCTCTCGTCCGCGGTGCTGAAGAACGTGGTCAGCCAGGAGACCGACGTGCGCGCTGTGCTCGCGAAGGTCGCGCTCGGCGAGGCCGACGCCGGGTTCGTGTACTCGACCGACGCCAGGACGGTGCGCGGGAAGGTGGTGACGCTGAAGGTGCCGGCCCGGGGCCAGCCGAACGTGCAGTACGGCATGTGCATCGTCTCGCGGAGCGGCGACAAGCCCGACGCACGGTCGTTCGTGGACAAGGTGCTTTCCAAGGCCGGCCAGGCGAGGCTGCTCGCGGCCGGGTTCCTGCCGCGCGTCAAGCCCGCCCCGCCGAAGAAGACGTGAGAGCGACGCGGCGGAAGGTGCTCGCGGTCGCATGGGTCGGCGTCGCGCTGCTCTCGTTCGCGTTCCTGCTCCTGCCGATCGTCGCGATCTTCGCGCGCACGTCGCCGGGCAGGCTCTTCGAGCAGCTCTCGAATCCCGTCGTGCGCGACGCGTTCCGTGTCAGCATCGAGACGAGCCTGATCGCGCAGGCGCTGATCCTCCTCTTCGGCACGCCGACCGCATACCTGCTCGCGACCCGGCGCTTTCGCGGGCACACGCTGGCAGTCACGCTGGTCGAGCTGCCGCTCGTGCTGCCGCCGGTGGTGGCCGGCATCGGACTGCTCGCGGCGTTCGGGCGGTTCGGGCTGCTCGGATCGACGCTCGACTTCTTCGGCGTCTCGCTCCCGTTCACGCAGAGTGCGGTGACGATCGCCGTCGCGTACGTCGCGAGCCCGCTCTACGTGCGCCAGGCGATCGCGGCATTCGAGGCGACCGACCCGACGCTTGCCGCCGCCTCGCGCACCCTCGGCGCCGGGCCGGTGCGCACGTTCTTCCACGTCGTCCTGCCGCTGGCCCGAGGCGGGCTGATCGCGGGCCTTGCGCTGTCGTTCGCACGCGGCCTCGGCGAGTTCGGCGCGACGATCATGTTCGCCGGCAGCCTGCAGGCGGTCACGCAGACACTGCCGCTCGCCATCTACGCCGAGTTCGACCAGAACTTCGACGCGACGCTCGCGATGGGCGGCGTGCTGGTGCTGGTCAGCGTCGTCCTGCTCGTAACGCTTCGTCTCGCAGTCTCGTGGCAGCGCTCACCGTCGACAAGATCAACGTCCCTCTTCGGGCTTTCGACCTCGAGCTGACGCTCGAGGTCGGCTCGGCGGTCGCCGTCGTCGGGCCGTCCGGTGCGGGGAAGTCGACGCTCCTGCGTGCGATCGCCGGCCTGGTCGAGCCGAGGTCCGGGCGGATCGCGGTCGGGAGCGACGTCTGGTTCGACGCCGAGCGCTCGATCAGTCTCGCGCCCGACGAGCGCCGGGTGGGGCTCGTGTTCCAGGACTACGCGCTGTTCCCGCACATGACGGTGCGCCAGAACATCGAGTACGCGCGCAAGCACCGAGCCGACGAGTACCTCGAGCGCTTTCGCATCGCCGCGCTCGCCGACGTCAAGCCGCCGAGCCTCTCCGGCGGTGAGCGGCAGCGTGTCGCGCTCGCGCGCGCACTCGCGCGCGACCCGCAGGTGCTCCTGCTCGACGAGCCGATCTCCGCGCTCGATGCGCATACGAAGGCGACCGTCCGGGCGGAGCTTCACGAGCTGCTCGGCACGCTCGAGATCCCGGCGCTGCTCGTCACGCACGACTTCGAGGATGCGGCGGCGCTCGCCGACCGGGTGAGCGTCGTCGTGGACGGGCAGCTGCGGCAGGCCGGGACGGTCGCGGAGCTCGTCGCGCGGCCGGCCGACGCGTTCGTCGCCTCGTTCACCGGCGCGAACCTGCTGCACGGCGCGGCCGTGCAGCAGGCGAACGGGTCGACGCGGGTCGAGCTCGCCGACGGCACCGTGGTGACGACCGCCGACGCGGCGGGCGGCGAGGTCGTGCTCGCCGTCTATCCCTGGGACGTCACCGTCGCCGCGAGGCCGCCCGACGACTCGGCGCTGAACGTGATCGGCGGCCCGGTGCGGAGCGTCGCGGAGCTCGGGAACCGCGTCCGCGTCGCGATCGGGCCGGTCACCGCGGAGATCACGGCCGAGTCGCTTGGACGGCTCGATCTTCGCCCCGGCGGCTTCGCCTTCGCGTCGTTCAAGGCAACCGGGACGCGGGTCGTGTCGGCGGGCTCCGCGTAGCCGGCGTTCCGGGTGGCAGAGTGCCGTGGTGGCGACGATGACCGACCTCGACGAGCTCGCGCTGGCGATGCCGCACGTGACGAAGGAGGTCTCCGACGACGGGCGGCCGTCCTACCACGTGCACGGGAAGCTGATGTGCTTCCATCGCGGGCGCCGGCCCGACGCGGTCGACGAGGCGACGGGCGAGCGGCTCGACGACGTGCTCATGTTCCGCGTCGGCGACCAGGACGAGAAGGAGCTGCTGCTCGGCGGCCGCCCGGACGTCTTCTTCACGACGCCGCACTTCGACGGCTACCCGGCCGTGCTGACGCGGATTCCGCGGCTCGAGCTTCTCGACCGGGGCGAGCTCCGCGACCTCGTCGTCGACGCGTGGCTGACGCGCGCCCAGAAGCGCGTCGCGAAGGCGTGGCTGGCCGACCACGAGCCGGAAGACTGACGACCACCAGGAGGGGAGATGCCCGCGAAGACCAAGCGCACGTTCCCGACCCGCATCGACATCCCGAAAGGCTCGCGCACGAAGCTCGTCGAGCTGCTGAACGCACGGCTCGCCGACACGTTCGACCTCTACTCGCAGGTCAAGCAGGCGCACTGGAACGTGAAGGGCAGCGACTTCATCCAGCTGCACCTCCTGTACGACTCGGTCGCGGAGAGCGTGCTCGAGTTCGTCGACGCGATTGCCGAACGCGCGACGTCGCTGGGCGGCCTCGCGCTCGGCACGGCGCGCATGGCGGCCGCCGCATCGACCCTCGAGGAGTATCCGCTCGACGCGGTCGCGGGTATGGACACGGTCGCGGCGATCGCCGACCGGCTCGCCGCCTACGGCGCGGCCGTCCGCGCCGGGATCGCAGCTGCGGACGAGCTCGGCGACGCCGACACGGCCGATCTCTTCACCGAGGTCTCGCGCGCGATCGACAAGCATCTCTGGTTCGTCGAAGCGCACCTGCAATAGCCGAGGAACCGGTGCCTGGCACCGTGGTGCCAGGCACCTGATTTGCGACATGCCGCTACCTTTCGCCGCTGTGCGGCTTGTAGTTGCGGTGGGGTTCGCGGCGCTTGCGCTGCTCCTCGCGTACGCGGCCGACGGCGCGACGCCCGCGCCGTCGTGGACGACGTTCGGCGAGAGCACGGCCCGGCTCGGCCAGACGTCGACGGCCGCGCCGCCCTCGCGTCTCACGCGTCGTTTCGTGTTGCCGCTCTCCGGGCGGATCACGTCGCAGGTGCTGAGCTCCGGCGGCGTCTTCGTCGCGACGAGCACCGGCGGCGACGTCGTCGCCTTCGACCGCAACGGGTTCGTCCTCTGGCACGACCGGGTCGGGCAGCTCGCGCACGCCTGCCCGCAGCTCGACGGCTACGGCGTCGTCGGCACCGGGGCGGTCGATCCGTCGTCGAGAACGCTCTACGTCGCCGATGCGTTCGGGCGCCTGCACGCGCTGGCGCTGTCGACGGGCGCGGAGCGCCGCGGCTGGCCGATCCGCGTCTTCGCCGACGGCGACCGCGAGCTCGACTGGGGCGCGTTGACGCTCGCCGGCGGCTCGGTGTACGTGCCCACCGCCGCCTACTGCGACGCCGCCGGGACGCCGGGCGGCATCTATCGCGTGAACCTCGCGACCAAGACCGTCGGCCACTGGCTCGCCGTGCCGCTCGACCAGGGCGGCGGCGGCGGCCCGTGGGGGTGGGGCGGCCTCGCCTGGGACCCGGCGGCGAACCTGCTCTACGCGGCAACCTCGGGCGCCTTCTCCGGCGGCTCGAACTCGGGCAGCTCGTACACCGAGACGGCCGGCTACGGCGACCGGCTGATCGCGTTCGGGCCCGACCTGCAGGTGCGCTCGTCGAGCCACCCCGTCGGGCTCCCCGACAGGCAGGACCTCGACTTCGTCGGCTCGCCGCTGCTCGTGGACGTCACGTCGTGCGGGCCGATGGTGGTGGCCGCGACGAAGAACGACACCGTGTACGGCTGGCGTCGGGACGAGGTGGCGTCGGGCTGGGCGTGGAAGGTCGCGATCGAGCCCTACGCGATCGACGATCCGTTCGTCGCACAGGTCGCCTGGTCGACGGCGACCTCGTCGGTCTACGCCGCGACGGGGACCGAGCTCGTCCGGATCAGGGTCGGCGCAGGCTGCAAGGCGTCGGTCGTCTGGCGCCGTCCGCTCGGCACGCGCACCGAGAACGGCTCGCCGACCGTCGCCGGCAACGTCGTCTGGTTCGCGCAGAACGGCAAGCAGCGGCTGCTCGCGTACGACGCCACGACGGGCAGGCGTCTGCTCTCCGTTCCGCTCGGCGGCACGACGCTGCAGGCGCCGACGATCGTCGCGGGCCGCGTGATCGTCGGGACGTTCAGCGGCGTCGTCGAGGGCTTCGCCACGGCGGGCGACGCGCTCGCGTCGACGGGCGCGCACGGCGCGACGAGCTGGGCCGACGCGAAGCACGGCTGGCAGTCACGCGCGGGCGGCGTGTACGCGACCGACGACGGCGGCAAGCGCTGGCGGCGTGTGTACGCGCGGCCGGCGCTCGCCGTGCTCCGCGTCTCCGCGACCGCCGGTGTGATCGCGACCGGCTCCGCACCCGGCACCTGCATGTGCTCGACGCGCCAGCTCTGGACGAGCGACGCCGGACGCACCTGGCACGACACGCGCACGCTGAGCGGCAATTTCGCCGCCGGCGGCGGCAGGATCTACTTCTGGCAGAAGGGAACGCTGCGACTGCTCGCTCCACTGCCCGCGCGCGGGTCGGGGACGAGGCTCGGCGCGCAGACGGTCGCCTCGGTCGCGAGCGGGACGATCGTCGGCGCGGCGCCGGTCGCGGGCGGCGTCGTCGCGCTCGTCTCGAACCGCGTCGGCGGACAGGGCTGGGACAACGCCCCGCGGGTCCTCGTCGCGAGCGGATCGACCGCAGGCGTCGTTGCCCTGCCGGGCCGGCCGGGCAACCCGCTCGTGCAGACGATCACGGCGGCCGGGAAGCGGCTCACGGTGACCGCCGTCGACTTCACCGAGCAGCCCGCGCGCACGCTCACGTGGACGTCGACGAACGGCGGTGCGACCTGGAAGCCCGGCGGCTGAGCGCCGAAGCCCGCCGCGTCCGGTTTGCTCACCAGCCGTTGTAAGGGTACCCTTACAAACCGTGCTGCCCACGTTCGTGATCGGCCTCAGGGAGGGGCTGGAGGCCGCGCTGATCGTCGGCATCGTCGGTGCGTTCCTGCGGCAGGAACGCCGCCGCGACGCGCTCCGCTTCATGTGGCTCGGGGTCGCCGCTGCGGTCGTGCTGTGCGTCGGGATCGCGGTCGCGCTGCAGATCCTGAACGACGACCTGCCGGAAGCGCAGCAGGCGGGCCTCGAGACGATCGTGGCCGCGGTCGCCGTCGCGATGGTCACCTTCATGATCCTGTGGATGCGCAGGCATGCGCACGGGCTCGCCGGCGAGCTCCGCGCGAGCGCCGCGTCCGCGCTCGCGCAGGGGTCGACGCTGGCGCTCGTGGCGATGGCGTTCTTCGCGGTCGTGCGGGAGGGGATCGAGACGTCGGTCTTCCTGCTCGCCGCCTTCCAGACCTCCGGCAACGCGACCGCGGCCGGCGCCGGCGCGACGCTCGGCGTGCTCGTCGCGGTGCTGCTCGGCTACGGCATCTTCCGCGGCGGCGTGCGGCTGAACCTCGCGCGCTTCTTTCGGGCCACGGGCGTCGCGCTCGTGCTCGTCGCCGCCGGGCTCGTGATGTCGGCGATCCACACCGCCCACGAGGCGGGGTGGCTCGACGGCCTGCAGCACCGGGCGGTCGACCTCGGCTGGCTCGTGCGGCCGGACACCGTGACCAGCTCGCTGCTGACCGGCGTGCTCGGCCTGCAGCCCTCGCCGACGGTGGGGGAGGCGGCCGGCTGGCTCCTCTACGCGATCCCGATGGTCGCAATCGTCCTCTGGCCGCGTGGGCTCACACCGCGGAGGCCGGCGCGTGGCCGCAATGCCGCCCGCGAGTTGACGGCGCCCGGCGCCGCCGACTAGAACCTGCCGCATGACGCTGAAGCATCCGAAGGGGCCGGCGCCGCGGTCGGACGAGCTCTCGGTCGCGCCGGTCTTCACGCTCGAGGGGCAGACGCTGCCGCGGCACGAGCTGCCGGCGGACGAGATGGCGCCCGACGTCGCCTACCAGATCGTCCACGACGAGCTGATGCTCGACGGCAACGCCCGTCTCAACCTCGCGACGTTCGTCAGCACGTGGATGGAGCCGCAGGCGGAGCGGCTGATGGCCGAGTGCTTCGACAAGAACATGATCGACAAGGACGAGTACCCGCAGACCGCGGACCTCGAGATGCGGTGCGTCGGCATCCTCAGCCGCCTCTGGCACGCGCCCGACCCGGACGGCGCGACCGGCTGCTCGACGACCGGCTCGAGCGAGGCGGCGATGCTCGCCGGGCTCGCGCTGAAGCGCCGCTGGCAGACTCGGCGCGAGGCCGACGACAAGCCCGCCGACCGGCCGAACCTGGTGATGGGGATCAACGTCCAGGTGTGCTGGGAGAAGTTCGCCAACTACTGGGACGTGGAGATGCGCCTCGTGCCGATGGAGGGCGACCGCTTCCACCTCTCGGCCGAGGAGGCGGTTGCACGCTGCGACGAGAACACGATCGGCGTCGTCGCGATCCTCGGCTCGACGTTCGACGGCTCGTACGAGCCGGTCGCCGAGATCTGCGCTGCGCTCGACGACCTGCAGGAACGGACCGGGCTCGACATCCCGGTGCACCTCGACGGCGCGTCGGGCGCGTTCGTCGCGCCGTTCGTCGACGAGCAGCTCGAGTGGGACTTCCGCCAGCCGCGCGTCGCCTCGATCAACGCGTCGGGCCACAAGTACGGGCTCGTGTATCCGGGCGTCGGCTGGATCGTCTGGCGCGACGCGAAGGCGCTGCCGGAGGATCTGATCTTCTGGGTGAACTACCTCGGCGACAACATGCCGACGTTCGCGCTGAACTTCTCCCGGCCGGGCGCGCAGATCGTCGCTCAGTACTACAACTTCATCCGGCTCGGCTTCGCCGGCTACAAGAAGGTGCAGTCGTACTCGCGCGAGGTCGCGACGCGCCTGTCGTCGCGCATCGCCGGGCTCGAGCCGTTCGCGCTGCTGACGAAGGGCGACGAGCTTCCGGTGTTCGCGTTCACCGTGCGCGGCGATGTCGACAACTTCACCGTGTTCGACGTCTCGGCGGCGCTGCGCGAGCGCGGCTGGCTCGTCCCGGCCTACACGTTCCCGGAGAACCGCACCGATCTCGCGGCGCTGCGCGTGGTCGTCAAGCAGGGGTTCACGCACGACATGGCCGACATGCTCGTCGCCGATCTCGAGCGCCAGCTGCCGCGCCTGCAGGCCCAGCCGCGTCCCGTCCACGACGGCTCGGCCGCGTCGAGCTTCCACCATTGATGTGCCGCTGGCTCGCCTACTCGGGCTCGCCGGTCCGGATCGAGACGCTGCTCTACAGGCCGCAGCACTCGCTGATCGACCAGAGCCTCCACTCGCAGCTCGGCGCGGAGACGACGAACGGCGACGGCTTCGGGATCGGCTGGTACGGCATCGGCGAGGTTCCCGGCATGTTCCACAGCGTCGAGCCGGCCTGGAACGACCGCAACCTCCGCGAGCTGTCCGCGCACATCGAGACGCCGATCCTGTTCGCGCACATCCGCGCGTCGTCGGGCTCGCCGATCCAGCAGACGAACTGCCACCCGTTCCGGCACGGGCGCTGGCTGTGGATGCACAACGGGGTGATCAACGACTTCCACGAGGTGAAGCGCGATCTCGTGCTCGCGATCGACCCGTCGCTCTATCCAGCGATCGAGGGCTCGACCGACTCGGAGGTCTTCTTCTTCCTGGCGCTCACGCTGGGGCTCGAGGACGACCCGCCGGCGGCGGTCGAGGCCGCGGTCGGCGTGATCGAGCAGGTCGGGCGGAAGCACGGCGTCGAGTACCCGGTCCAGATGACGGTGGCGACGACGGACGGCGCCGACGTGTGGGCTTTCCGCTACTCGAGCGAAGGGAAGTCGCGCTCGCTCTTCTACTCGACCGACGTCTCGACGCTGCGCGGTCTGTATCCAGACCTCGCGATCCTGCAGGGTGCGTCCGACGAGTCGCGGCTGATCGTCTCCGAGCCGCTCCGCGATCTCCCCGGGGCATGGAACGAGGTGCCGGAGTCGACGTGGGGCTGTGTCCGGCCGGGGCAGGACGAGATGCAGCCGTTCACGCCTCGCCCGCCGGCGTAGGCCAACCGGCGTCTGACGGAGATCAGACGTTCGTCTGACGCGAGTGTGAGCCGCTTTCCACCGGCGACACGACTTCCCGGCCGCGTCCCGAAGGGGCGAACGACGGCGCTCGCCGGCTCGCGTCTCACTTACCCGCTCGCGCTCCGCTCACGAGGTGCTATCCGGCAGCTCGACTCGAAAACGGCTCGCTCCGTCTCGCGGTGTGGACCGGCCGGCGTCTGACGGAGATCAGACGTTCGTCTGACGCGAGTGTGAGCCGTTGTCCACAGGCGTCGACCCGCGGCCGCGGCCGGTCGGGCAGGACGAGATGCAGCCGCTCAGGTCTCGCCCGCCTGCTCGGGCCAGCTCCACTCGAGCATGACCTGGTCGCTGTCGGCGCGCGCGCCCGCGCGGCGGTAGGTGGCGAGCGCGGCCGGGTTGCCGCGGTCGGTCAGCACCCACATCCCGTCGCAGCCGCGCTCACGTCCGAGCGCCGCGAGCTCCTCGACGAGCGCGGTCCCGATCCCGCGGTGCCGGTACGCCTCGTCGACGGCGAGCTCGTACAGGAACATCTCGGTGCCCTTGTCGGGGTGCGTCAGCTCGATACCGCTGACCATCCCGACCGGCCGGCCGTCGAGGTACGCGAGCAGCAGGTGGTGGATGTCGCTCGCGGCAAACCGCGCCGCAGCCGCCCGCTCGACCGGGTTGTCGAAGAGCGCCGCCGCCGCCTCGATCGCGCCGACGTCCGCGATGCGGCGGATCTCGGCCTTCACGCCCGCGAACCGCCGTGGTGCAGGGTGAGCAGGTCGCCTGTCTCGCGCACCGGCTCCGGGCTCGTCTCGGCGGCGGCAGCGCGCTCCATCGCCGCCAGGCCAGCCTCGACCTCCGCATCCGAGAGGAGCTCGAGCGTCGAGACGGCCCGGCACCGAAGTCGCTCGAGGTGCGCGGCGGTGCTCGCCGCGATCTCGAACTCGACGGCGTCGAGAGCGACGACCTCGAAGCCGGCGCGGACGAACGGGTCGACCGTCTCGGCGTACGTCGGGAACGTCGACTCTTCGATCTCGCGGGCTCGAGGGAAGTAGCGGCGCCAGGAGACGTCGCGCAGGCGGTCGCCGAACTGCGTGCGCACGCAGACGATGCCTCCGGGCCGGACGACCCGCGCCAGTTCGCCCGCAGCAGCATCTCGACTCGAGAAGTGGTGGATCACGAAGAAGAGGAATGCCAGGTCGCAGCTCGCATCCGGAAGCGGGATCTGCTCGGCCCGCCCAGCGAGGTACGTCACTGCCGGATGCACCGCGGACTCGAGCGCGACGCCGCGCATCTTCGGCGCAGGCTCGATGCCGTACACCGGGCCGCCGAACCGTTCGGCGAGCGCGGGCGTGAAGCGGCCGGTGCCCGCGCCGAGATCGACCACGGCCAGCGGCCGTCGGCGGTCGGCGCGGCGCTCGACGGCGTCCACCCACGCGTCCATCGCCGAAGGCGGGAGAGCGCGTCCCTGGCGGTATCCGCGCCAGAGGCGATCGTCGAAGTCGACGCTCATGACCTGCGAGTCTGCACCGTCGAGATGGTGCCAGGCACCTGGTTCACGTCCGCGTGGCTGCGGCGTGGCGCGGCCGCACGGGCGGGTCGCCGGCAACCGGCCGGTACCCGGCGAAGCTCGATTCGAGCACGCCCTCGCCGCCGGTCAAGCCCGGGAGCCGGCGCTGCAGGTCGCGCGCCGCGAGCGCGGACACCACCGTCTCGACCGCCGAGAGGCCGGGCCGCAGCTGGCGCGCCTCGATCGCCGCGCCGAGCCGCCCGGCGAACGCGGTCACTCCGGCCAGCGCATCCGTCGGCAGCTCGACCGCGACGCGGACGAACGGCTCGCACACGACCGTGCCCGCGCGCTCGAGTGCCTGCGCGAGCACGAGCGGCGTCAGCTTGCGGAAGTCGGCCGCCGTGCTGAGCGGGCCGCGCCGTGATGGCGGGCCGTCGGGGACGCTGTACCCGCTCCGCGTCAGCGCGACGAGGCAGTCGGTGACGCGCCAGCCGAAGCGGCCGGAGTCGAACGCGCGCCGGACGTACTCCGCCATCGAGTCGGCGAAGTGCTCCATCCGCTTGTAGACGTACAGCGGCACGCCGGTGTGGTCGACCTCCAGCCGGAACGCGATTCCCGAGCCGGCCGGCGCGGGCTCGACGCGCAGCCCGATCGTCGCGCGGAACGGGTTCGTCTCGGCATGCAGTACCTCCACCGCTTCGCCGGTGGCCACGGGCCGTTCGACGTAGAGCGGCGTCGCCTCCTGGAACGTGACGCCGAGCCCGTACTCGTCGACAAGCGTCGACTCGAGCACCTCCTTCTGCACCTCGCCGTACAGCGAGACGGAGAGACCGCCGTCCGCGTCCCGGCGAACGCTGATCAGCGGGTCCTGCTCGGCGAGCTGCGCGAGCGCCGCACGCAGCCGCGCACCGTCGGCGGGATTCGTTGCGGCGACGTCGGACTCAAGCGTGGGCGGAGCGAAGTGATGCGCCGGCGCATCGGCGGCGCCGTCGCCGATGCGGTCCCCGACCTGGATCTCGGCGAGGCCCCACAGCTTCGCGACGGCCCCCGCCGCGACCGCAGGCCGCTGCACGGCGCCGCCCCTCTCGAACACGGAAATCGACGTCACCTTGCCCTCGTGCCCGCGGCCGAAGCGCAGGACCGCCCGCGTCCGGATCGTCCCGGCGAACATCCGCACGTACGCGACCTTCTCACCGCCCACGCCGCGCTCGATCTTGAAGACCGAGGCCACCGGCGGCCCGTCCCGTCCCGCCGGCGCCGGCGGCAGGAGCGCGGCGATCTCCTGCAGCAGCTGCGGCACGCCGGCGCCGGTGATCGCCGATCCGAAGAAGACCGGATGGACGAGCGCCTGCCGTGTCTGTGTCGCGAGCGCGGTCCGGAGGCGGTCGGCCGGAACCGATCCGCTCTCGACGTACGCCGCCAACAGCTCGTCGTCGCGCTCGGCGAGCAGCTCGACGAGCCGCATGCGGAACGCATCATCATCCGTGCTCGCGGGCATCGACGACGCGACGCGGCTGCCGGGCTCCGTCACCGTCCCCATCGCGACGATCGAGGGCGTCAACCGCTCGCCGATCGCGGCGACGACGCGCTCGGCGTCTGCCCCGGCGCGGTCGATCTTGTTGACGAACAGCACGGTCGGAATGTGCAGGCGCTGCAGCGCGCGGATGAGGATCCGCGTCTGGGGCTGAACGCCCTCGACGGCCGAGATCACGAGGACCGCGCCGTCGAGCACGCCCAGCACGCGCTCGACCTCCGCGATGAAGTCCGGATGCCCCGGCGTGTCGATCAGGTTGACGTGGACGTCTCCGACCGCGAACGACGCGACCGCCGACCGGATCGTGATCCCGCGCCGCTGCTCGAGCGCCAGCGAGTCCGTCTGCGTCGTGCCGTCGTCGACGCTGCCGATCGCGTCGATGACACCGGCCTCGTAGAGGAGGCGTTCGGTGAGAGTCGTCTTACCGGCGTCTACATGCGCCAGGATCCCGAGATTCAGCTCTTGCTGCGACACGCGTCATACCCTCCGAGTAGGTCACGAAGCACCTGCGGCTGGACATGAACGCGTGCTGCATCTCGCCTCCTGGTCGATTGACGCCCCGCCAATCATAGGCGGTAGTCTCGCCGGCCGTGAACGTCTCCTCGCGCTTCGACGTCGCCGGGTTCGGTGTGATCGTCACCGGCGGTGCGAGCGGGCTCGGCCTCGCGTACGGCGAGGTGCTCGCGGCGCACGACGCGCGCGTGACGCTGATCGACGTCGATGCGGACGGCGTCGAAGCGCAGGCCGCGCGGCTTCAGGGCGAGGGGCTCGACGTGCGCGCCGCGGTCGCAGACGTGACCGACCACGACGCGCTCGACCGGGCGATCGACGCCGCGGCCGAGCTGTACGGGCGGCTCGACGTCGCGTTCGCGAATGCGGGGATCGACTCCGGTGCGGGCTTTCTCGGCGCCTGGGCGGGCGGCGAGCGGCCGCGGTTGGAGGAGGGCGCGCTCGAGCGCTATACCGACGAGCGCTGGAACCGCGTGATCGACGTCAACCTCAACGGCATCTTCGCGACCACGCGGGCAGCGGCACGGCACATGCGGCCGCGCCGGTTCGGCCGCATCATCCTGACGACGTCGCTCGCGGCATCGAAGGTCGAGCCGGCGATCGGGTCGGCGTACATGGCGGCGAAGGCGGGTGCGCGCCATCTCATGCACTCGCTCGCGCTCGAGCTCGCCGCGTACGGGATCACGGCGAACGCGATCGCGCCGGGCTTCTTCGTCACCAACATCGGCGGCGGCCACGCGCACGACCCCGGCGTGCAGGCGGCGCTCGCGAAGGACATTCCGATGCACCGCGTCGGTCGGCCGGACGACGTCAAGGCGCTCGCGCTCTTTCTCGCCTCGCCGGCGTCGGAGTACATCACCGGCCAGGAGATCGTGATCGACGGCGGCTGGGGCCTCGGGCTCGCCGACTGACGAGCTCCGCGGTCATGCGGCCGCGCGAAGGTGGGCGATCAGCGCCGCGAGCACCGCGAGTACGGCGGGGTTGCGCGAGTCGCGCGACCAGCGGTGCAGGCTTGCCGCATAGATGACGCCGTTCGCGTGCCAGATGAAGGTCAGGTGCCCGGTGAAGCTGCAGCTTCCCTTGCAGAGCGAGTAGGACACCTGCGTGTAGAGAGGCCCGTGGCGGCCGGCAATCGTGCGCGTGCCGAGGGAGCGCTGCGGGGTGGCCACGTGCGCGAGGTCCAGGAGCGTCGGAGTCAGGTGGCCTTCGAAGACGAAGAAGTGGAAGAACTCGTTGGGATTGTTCGCCTGCCAGTCGCCGGGATCGGTCTCGCCGCCGCCGTAGATTCCGCCGACGAACAGCCAGCGGGCGATCCCGTGCGCCGTCGGGCTCGCCCATCGCGCGAACGTGCTCGGCGCGACGCCCCCGTCGCCCGGCGGAAGCGGCGACGCGGTTGCCGACGTGACGCCGTCTCCGGTTTTGGGCATCAGCGTCGGGCAGAGGACGGGGAAGTCGACGTGTCGCTGCGCCAGGCGGCACTGCCCGGCGAGCCGGGAGGGCGCGGGGTAGAGGCGGTAGCCCGCGACGACCACCGGATGCGGAAGAGACGGTGCGGACGCCGCGGCGGTCGTGGCGGCGGGGCTCGCGACCGAGGCGAGGAGCGCCGCGGTTGCAACGGCGAGAGTGGCGGTTCGAGGTGCGACGAGCACCGGTTCTCGAGTACGAGCTCGGTGGCCCGTCGGGTCCTTACGTGGAGCGCGGCCGCTTGTCGAGCAGCGTTCAGCGCGACGACCAGGCGAACTGATCGGCCCAGGCGACCTTGCCGTAGTACGACGGCCAGGCCCTCGGCGGGAAGAGCGGCCCGGCGACCTTCACCGGCTTCGTGCCGATCGACGGGATCAGCCAGAGCGCATCGTTCGCGACATAGAGCAGGCTCTTGCCGTCCGCCGACCACGTGGGGGAGGCCGCGCCCATCGTGCCGGCGATCTCGGTCGGGCGGCTCGTTCCGGCGTGCAGCAGCCACAGGTGGTGCGTCGCGTACCAGCGGTCGAGCATCGGCTGGCTGAACGCGCCTTCCGGCTCCGCTGCCGCGCCGACGAACGCGAGCGTGCGGCCGTCCGGCGACCAGGCGGGATCGAGTGCGAGCCGGCCGGGCGGAAGCGCGATCGATGTGCAGCGTGCGCGCGAGACGTTGCACGTCTCGACCCTCTTCGAGATCCATGCGTAGCGGTCGCCGCCGGCGCCGAGCGCGAGCTTCCCCGCCGGTCCGGCGGAGACGGCGTCGCCGACGGTCACGCCGAGCTCGACCGGACGTGCGCCCGGCGAGCGGAGCTCGTACACGCTCATCCCGTCGGCCGCGAGTGACGCCGACTGCATCGGATCGGCCCAGTAGAGGATCCCCTCGCGGTGCGGCAGCACGTCGATCCCGTTGATCGCGTAGCCCGCGAAGCCCGACTTGCGGGTGAAGGAGATCGGGTGCGAGAGCCAGGTCGTGCGCCTCCCGGTTAGCGAATCGGCAACCTGGAGCCGCTCGACGCCGTGGAACGCGCCGTCCTGCTCATGCTTGACGCTGCGCGAGAGGAAGGCGAAGCGGTCGCCGTCCGGGGACCAGGCGGCGAGCCCGGGCGGGGCCGCGCCGAGCCGGACGGGCCGGCCGTTGCCGTCGACCCGGTAGACGCCGTCTCGGGCGAGCAGATCGCCGTTCGGCAGCCAGGCTCCTCCGCCGGCGATGCGATGTGCGCCGGTGCCGTCGGCACGGGCGAGCCCCGGCTTGCCCGAGCCGAGCGCGTACGCGAGCCAGCGTCCGCCGGGTGAGAATTGAGGCGTGCTCGCGTGCTGCCCGGGTGAGGTGACCGCCGTCAGCTTCCCGGTCCGGCCATCGAGCACGAAGAGCCGCCCGCGGGAGACGAACGCGAGCAGCCCGTGGCCGGCGAAGGCGCGGCTGTTCGCGAACACGCCCTTCGGGGCCGGCTGCGCCGTGCGTGCCGCTGCGCCGCCGGAGCGGCCGTACAGCAGGGCCAGCATCGCCGCGCCGCCGACGATCAGCGCCGCGGCCGCGACCGCGAGCCTCCGGCGGCGACCCCGCCGGCGCGCCTCCTCGATCAGCAGCTCCGGATCGGGCGCCGGCTGCGCCGCTGGCTGCTCGTGCTCGTGCAGCAGCATCAGGGAAGGCCCTCGATCATCCGCAGGAGCTCGTCGCGCCGGTAGCCCTCGCGCCGCGCGATCCCGAGGAGCTCCTGCGCCTTGACGAGCACGGCGCTCCGCGCCTCGGCGCCGCCCGTGACGGTGACGCGCCGGCCGCGCTGGAACTCGAGCAGGCCCTCGTCGCGCAACAGGCGCAGCGCACGCAGGACCGTGTTCGTGTTGACGCCGAGCACGGCCGCCAGATCGCGGGCCGCCGGCAGCCGCTCGCCGGGCTTCGCCTCACCCTCCGCGATCGCGCGGCGGATCTCTCCCGCGACCTGGTCGTGCAGGAGGGCGGCGTCCGACCTGTCCACCGAGACGTCCAGCATGGTGCTAGCGATAGTAGCACCGATAGCTCGTCGGCGCGATCGTGCCATGACGTGCCGCGAGACCGCTCCGCCCGGCCGGCTCGGGTGCCTAGGATCAGTGCGATGAGCTACGCGAAGACGAACCTGCGCTCGGTCGCAGACTCCGCGGCCGAGCACGGCCTGTCCGAGCGCCAGGAGGCGCGGTTCCCGCGCGCCGATCTTGCGGCGGAGCAGACGGGGATCAACTACCTCACGGTGAAGCCGGGGCGGCGCGAGGCGTTCGCGCACCGTCACGCAAGCGCCGAGGAGATCTACGTCGTGCTCTCGGGCGGCGGGCACGTGAAGCTCGACGACGAGCTGCTCGAGCTCGCACCGCTCGACGTCGTCCGGGTGAGCCCCGGTGTGACCCGCCGCTTGGCAGCCGGACCGGAAGGGCTGGAGGTGCTGATCTTCGGCCCCCACGTCGAGGCGGACGGCGAGATCGTCCAGGGCTTCTGGGACGAGTAGCGTCGTGGCCGACCACTCGATCGTCGTCTGGAGCGACTACATCTGACCGTTCTGCCGGCTCGGCCAGCCGACGGCCGAGCAGGTGCGGCGCGAGTTCGACGCCGAGGTCGTGTGGCTGCCGTTCGACCTGCATCCGGAGTACCCGCCGGAGGGGATCCCCCTCGCCGAGCTGCACGCGCGGTACGGCCTGCCTGTCGGTGTGGAGGATCCGCTGCGCGCGCGGTTCGCGGCGGCCGGGCTCGAGTACAACCGGCCCGAGGTCGTACCGAACACGCGGCTCGCGCTGCGGCTGGCCGAGCTCGCACGCGACGGCGGCCTGCACGCGTCCTTCCATGCGCGGCTGATGGCCGCCTACTGGTCGGAGGCGGCGAACATCGGCGACCCGGACGAGCTGCGGCGGATCGCACACGAGGCCGGGCTGGACGCCGACGGCGTCGAGCGCGTGATCGGCGATACGTCCGCGTACC
>DASUZZ010000006.1:0-4524 GCA_036376615.1 Gaiellaceae bacterium | reverse complement strand
CGCCTCGGCCGGCGAGATGCTGAAGCGGCTCGAGTCGGAGGGCCTGATCGAGCGCGGCCGAAAGAAGGAGGCGCTCCTCACCGAGGCGGGCCGCGAGCGGGCTGAGCGCGTCGTCCGCAAGCACCGGATCATCGAGCGGCTCCTCACCGACTTCATGGGCTACACGGGCTACGAGTCGCACGAGCGCGCCGACGAGATGGGCGACACGTTCACCGACGAGATGATCGAGCGGATCGACGACAAGCTCGGCCATCCGCAGCGCTGCCCGCACGGTTGGCCGGTCGACCCGGCGGTGGAGCAGGCGGAGAACGCCGAGCTCGCGCCGCTCGCGACGCTGCCGGCGGGGACGCGGGCGACGATCGTCCGCCTCGCCGAGCACGACGGCGACCTCCTGCACTGGTTCTACGACCAGGGCCTCGTGCCCGGCACGAGCATCCTCGTGCGCGCCGCCGAGCCGGCGGCGGATCAGTTCACGGTCGCGATCGAGAAGGTCGGCGAGCGGGCGATCTCGGAGAAGGCCGCCGCCGGTCTCTTCGTCAGACCGTCGTAGCGTGCGCTAGGCCTGCCGCTTCGCGCAGCGCGTCCGCACGATCCGTGCGCTCCCACGTGAAGTCGCCGTCGTCGCGCCCGAAGTGCCCGTACGCCGCCGTCTTCGCGTAAATCGGCCGCCGCAGGTCGAGGTCGCGGAGGATGGCCGCCGGTCGCAGGTCGAAGTGCTCGCGAACGAGCTCCTCGATCCGCAGAACCGGGATCGCCTCGGTGCCGAACGTGTCGACCAGCACCGAGAGCGGATGCGCGACACCGATCGCGTACGCGACCTGAATCTGGCAGCGATCCGCAAGCCCTGCCGCGACGACGTTCTTCGCGACCCAGCGCGCCGCGTAGGCCGCCGACCGGTCGACCTTCGTCGGATCCTTGCCCGAGAACGCACCGCCGCCGTGCGGAGCAGCGCCGCCGTAGGTGTCGACGATGATCTTCCGTCCCGTGAGGCCCGAGTCGCCCATCGGTCCGCCGATCACGAACTTGCCGGTCGGGTTGCAGTAGACGAAGTCCTTGTCGTGCTCGAGCCGTCGCTGGTCGTAGAGCTCCTTGGGGAGGATCGGCTCGATCACGTGCTCGATCAGGTCGGGCTTGAGCAGCGTGTCGATGTCGAGCCCGTCGCGATGCTGCGTGGAGACGAGCACGCGCTCGATCTCGACCGGCCGCTGGCGTCCGTGCTCGTCGAGCTCGTAGCGCACCGTGACCTGCGTCTTTCCGTCGGGGCGCAGATACGGGAGCACGTCCGCCTTGCGCACCTCCGCGAGACGCTTCGCCAGCCGGTGCGCGAGCATGATCGGCAGCGGCATGAGCTCGTCCGTCTCGTTCGAGGCGTAGCCGAACATCATCCCCTGGTCGCCGGCGCCGAGCTCGTCGATCGGATCGCTGTCGCCGTGCTGGTTCTCGTAGGAGTGATCGACACCCTGCGCGATGTCGGGCGACTGCTCGTCGATGGCGACGACGACGCCGCACGTCTCGGCGTCGAAGCCGAACTTCGCGCGTGTGTAGCCGATCTCGCGGATCCGCTCGCGCACGAGGCGGGGGATGTCGACGTATGTCTCGGTTGTGATCTCGCCGGCCACGACGATGAGGCCGGTCGTGATCAGCGTCTCACAGGCGACGCGCCCGTTCGGGTCGTCGGCGAGCACCGCGTCGAGCACGGAGTCGGAGATCTGGTCGGCGATCTTGTCGGGATGGCCTTCGGTGACGGACTCCGATGTGAAGGAGAAGCTACGGCTGGTCATGGCGGGCAGGCTAGCGGACACCCACGGACTCACATTCTCCGAACACGCGCCTGAGAAGCTCGGGTCGTGCGTTTAGCCGCAGCGTTGATCACTGTCGTTGCGCTCGCAGCCGGCGCGGCGTCGAAGGGAGGCGCGACCGCGTCACACCGCGCAGCAACTCCTGCCTCGCGGAATGCGACCTTCCCGAGTTGGTCACCGGATGGCAAGCAGATCCTCTTCGGCTACGGCGGTCGGATCGTCAGAGTGTCCAGCCGGTCTGGCGGTCCCCTGCGCACTGCCCATGCCGGTTCGTTCGACCCACTGTTTTGGGCACCAGGCGGCCAGATCGTGTTCCGCGGCAGCGGCGACAGCATCAATTGGTACAGCGTGCTGGTGCAAGGTGGGAAGGCGAAGCCGATCCCTTTCCCGAGTTGTGGAACAGCGCCAGGTCTCCAGTGTTGGCCGGACTCCTGCCTCGCGTGCTCGCCGGACACGTTCGCCATCCTCACCCCCCACCGCGATTACGCCGCCGTCACCACCGACTTCGGAGCGGGCAACCCACCGCCTCCCGAGTCGATCGCGCTCCTGAAGCTGAAACCGGGACATGCTCCGGTTGAGATCAGCACGCCGCTCAATGCGGAGGAGCGGAGCGGTGCCGTCTCGGACTCGATTCTTTCGTTCTCGCCCCACGGTCGTCAGCTGATCTTCAGACGCGACGGGGGAACCGGACCGACAGGTCTGATGGCGTTCCGCCTCGGCGGCGGTGCCCCCGTGCCCCTGGCACAGAGTGGGCTTCGCGGCGCAACGCTGCTGCCGAGCGACGCGCAACGGGTTCAGTGGTCTCCCGACGGCCGGTGGGTCGCGTTCGTCGAGAACGAGAGCCTGGAAGTCGTACCGACCACGGGCACAAACGCGCCGCGTGTTCTGCCGCCCTGCCCCGATTTTGGGGACTTCCTTTCCGGGTTTGCCTGGTCTCCTACCTCAGCCCTGATCGCCTACGACTGCCTCAGCAACCTGGCGTTGGACCGGGGCAACCTTCTGACGGTACGGCCCGACGGCACTCACCTCACGGATCTCCTGAGCGACCGCCCGCTGAGATATGTCAACAGGTTGTTCGGCTTGCCCGAGCCTGCCCAGTGGTCTCCCGACGGCTCCCGCCTGGTCTTCGTCGCGCACCGAGTCGGTCAGCAAGCCACCCACGTCTGGACCGTCCGGCCCAACGGACACGACCTCATCCGGCGCGGCTGAGGAGCCTCACTCCTCCGTCGGCCTCCGCCCCATCAGGCCCGCGGCGAGCTCGGTGATGCTTTGCCCCGAGAGCACCGAGCAGACGCCTTCGGTGACCGGCAGCTCGACTCCGAGGCGGTGCGAGAGCTCGCGGAGGACCGGCGCCGTCGTGAGGCCTTCCACCGTCTGGCCGATCTCCGCAACCGCACGCTCCGGAGTGAGGCCCAGCGCGATCAGCTCGCCGGCGTGCCGGTTGCGGCCGTAGCGGCTCCAGCACGTCACGACGAGGTCGCCGATGCCTGCGAGCCCCGCGAAGGTCTCCGCCCGCGCACCCGCCGCCTCGCCGAGTCGCGCCATCTCTGCGAGGCCTCGCGCGATCAGCGAGGCCTTGGCGTTGTCGCCGAGGCGGAGACCGTCGACGGCGCCGGCGGCGAGCGCGATCACGTTCTTCGCCGCGCCGCACAGCTCGACGCCGACGAGATCCGGATTGACGTAGACGCGGAAGAGGCTCGAGTTGATCGCGTCCTGGAGCTCTCCGGCGAGCCCGCCGTCCTCGCTCGCGATCACCGCGGCAGTCGGGAGACCCTCGGCGATCTCCTCCGCCATGTTCGGGCCCGAGAGCACGGCGACGGCGCGACCGTGGACGCGGGTCGAGAGGCGCTCGCCGGTCGCGGGGTCGAGGCCTTTCGCCAGGCTGATCACCGGCGCGTCGCCCGGCAGCGCCTCGACGACTGCGGCGAAGGCCTTGCTCGGCACCGCCACCACGACGGCGTCGGCATCGTCGGGCGCGTCGGCGAGCGCCAGCGGCTCGGCTGCGCTGAGGTCGACGCCCTGCAGGTAGTGCGGGTTCCAGCCGGTCCGCGCGATCGCATCGGCCTGTTCCCGCGAGCGGCAGGCGAGCACGACGTCGTGCCCCCGGTCGAGGAGGACACGCGTGAACGCCGTGCCCCACGAACCGGCGCCGACGACGAGGAACCTCATGCCGTCAGGATCGTTTCACGAAGTCGATCGAGACCGGGACGCCGTCCAGGCCGAAGCGGGCGCGCAGCTGGTTCTCGACCCAGTAGCCGTAGTCTCGCGTGACGAGGCCGGGGTCGTTGACGGAAAACCGGAACCGCGGCGGGCGCACGCGAACCTGCGCGCCGTAGAGCAGGTTGAGCTTGCGCCCGCGCGGACCGCTCGGCGGCTGCCTTGCCTCGCGCAACTCGGCGAGCGCGCGATTCAGCTCGGGCGTCGGGATCCGTGCCGTGTGGCGGTCGAAGAGCTCCGCGACCCCGTCGAGCAGCCGCTCTAGGCCGCGCCCGGTGTGCGAGGAGACGGCGACGAACGGCGGCCGCTGGCGCAGACGCCGCCGCAGCTGGCCGCGGACGTCCTCGACGCCGATCGTCGTCGCATCCCACTTCGAGAGAACCACCAGCGTCGAGCAGTCCGCGTGCCGCGCGACGTCCGCCACAGCGATGTCCTGCTCCACGATTCCCTCCGACGAGTCGATCAGGACGAGCGCGACGTCTGCCCGCTCCGCCGCCTCGAGCGCGCG
>DASUZZ010000005.1:0-89690 GCA_036376615.1 Gaiellaceae bacterium | reverse complement strand
CCTTCGACTCCTTCGTGATCGGCTCGTCCAACCGCTTCGCCCATGCGGCAGCGCTTGCGGTCGCGGAGGCGCCGGCGCAGGCCTACAACCCGCTCTTCATCTACGGCTCGACCGGCCTCGGCAAGACGCACCTCCTGCAGGCGATCGCGCAGTACGTCAGCGAGCACACCCGCGAGATGACCGTGCGCTACGTGACGAGCGAGACCTTCATGAACGACTTCATCAACTCGCTCCGCGACAAGCGCATCGAGGGCTTCAAGCAGCGCTACCGCACCTACGACGTGCTCCTGATCGACGACGTGCAGTTCTTCGAGCACAAGGAGCGGATCCAGGAGGAGTTCTTCCACACCTTCAACTCGCTCTACGAGGCGGGCCGGCAGATCATCATGTCGAGCGACCGGCCGCCCCGCGACATCGCCACGCTCGAGGAGCGGCTGCGGTCGCGGTTCGAGTGGGGGCTGATCACCGATATCCAACCGCCCGACCTCGAGACGCGCATCGCGATCCTACGGAAGAAGGTGAAGAGCGACCAGATCGAGATCGGCGATCCGGAGCTGCTCACCTTCATCGCGTCGCGCGTGTCGACGAACATCCGCGAGCTCGAGGGCGCGCTCACCCGCGTCGTCGCGTTCTCGTCGCTCACCGGGAGGCCGCTCTCCGTCGACCTCGCCCAGGACGTGCTGAAGGACGTCTTCCCTCAGGGGGAGGCGGCGCAGATCTCGATCGGCCTGATCCAGGAGCTCGTGTGCGAGCGGTTCGGCGTCACGATGGCCGAGCTCACCGGCGACCGCCGCTCGCAGAACATCGTGTACCCGCGGCAGGTCGCGATGTACCTGTCGCGCGAGCTGACCGACTCGTCGCTGCCGAAGATCGGCAGGGAGTTCGGTGGCCGCGACCACACGACGGTGATCCACGCGACGTCGAAGATCGCGCGTCTCATCCGTGAGGACAGAGGTGTGTACAACCTCGTCCAGGAGCTCACAGCCCGTGTCCGCCAGGCACGCTGACCGCGCGTGGCTGTGGGCGACCCCGAGTTCTCCCCCGTCCGCCCCCACAGGGAGAATGCCGGTGCCGACCGCGATCCCGCGGGCTTTCCCCGGCGCCCACAGGGCTTACGACTACAACGAGGTTCTTTCTAGATGATTGACTCAGAAACCGTAGTGGGCACAGGTCTCAACATCGCCGTCTCCCGGGACGAGCTCGCCTCGAAGCTCGGCGTCGTCGCACGGGCCGTCTCGAACCGGACGACCGTCCTCGTGCTCGGCGGCATCCGGCTGCAGGCGGCGGACGGACGGCTCGAGCTCGCCGCCACCGACATGGAGCTGTCACTGCGCGCGACCGTGGACGCGCGCGTGGCGGACGAGGGCACGGTCGTCGTTCCGGGCCGGCTGCTGCTCGACATCGCACGCTCGCTGCCGGACGCCGAGGTGACGATCGAGCACCGTCCGGACGAGGCGGTGACGGTCGTCGCGGCCGGCTCGGCGACCTACCGGCTGCATACGTACTCGGCGGAGGATTTCCCGCGTCTGCCGGATGTCGAGTCACTTGCCCTGCACACGGTCGACGGCGACGCACTGGTCGAGACCGTAGGACGCGTCGGCCGCAGCGCCTCGCGGGACGAGAGCCGCCCGGTGCTGACGGGGATCCTCGTGCGCTTCGAGCCGGGCAAGATCGTAATGGCGGCGACCGACTCCTACCGGCTCGCCGTCAAGGAGACGGCCGTGAGCAGCCCCCTCCCGGAGCTCGAGGCGATCATCCCGGCACGCGCGCTTCAGGAGCTACCGCGGATCGCCCCGGGTGCCGACGAGGTCCAGCTGGGCCTCCACGAGAACCACGTCGTCTTCGGCGCCGACGGTGTCTGGCTGACGACGCGGCGTATCGACGGCCAGTTCCCGAACTACCGGCAGCTGCTGCCGGAGCAGTTCGAGCACGAGCTGGTGCTCCCGCGGGAGGAGCTGCTCGACGTCGTGCGCCGCGTGTCGCTCATGGCGCAGCGGAACGCGCCCCTCCGGCTGCGCTTCGCCGAGGGCGAGCTGACGGTGTCGGCGATCACGCAGGACGTCGGCGAGGCTCGCGAGTCGCTCCCGGCGCCGTATGCCGCAGACCCGCTCGAGATCGGGTTCAACGCAGAGTTCCTGCGGAGCGGCCTCGAGTCGATCGAGTCGGAGTCGCTGCGGTTCAAGCTGATCAGCCCACTCCGGCCGGCCGTGCTGGAGGGGGAGACCGACGACTACGTGTACCTGATCATGCCGATTCGCCTGGCCGGGTAGCGCGCGACTGGTCGTCACGCAGGTCTCCCTCCGCAGCTACCGCTCCTACGCGTCGCTCGACCTCGCACTCTCCCCCGGCGTCGTGCTGGTCACCGGCGCGAACGGCGTCGGCAAGACGAACCTGCTCGAGTCGCTGCACCTCGGCACGCAGGGCTTCTCGCCGCGTAGCCGCACCGATGCGCAGCTGATCCGCTTCGGCGAGCAGGCCGCGCGCGTGAACGTCACCGGCCGCTCGGGCCCGCGGCCGCTGGAGCTCTCGGTGACGCTGCGCGCGGGGCAGACGAAGGAAGCCCGGCTGAACGGTGCGAAGCTTCCGTCCGCCGAGTCGCTGCGACGGGAGGTGTCGACGCTCGTGTTCACGCCGGACCGTCTGACGGTGGTGAAGGGCGGTCCCGCCGTCCGCCGCGCCTACTTCGACCGCGTGCTCGGGCGGCTCGAGCCGGCCGCAGCAGCCCTGCCGCAGGCGTATCTCGCCGCGCTCGCACAGCGGGGCGCTGCGCTCCGCCGCGTGCAGCTCGGCCTCTCGTCGCGCGAGACGATCGAGCCGTGGACCGAGCAGGTCGCGACGCTCGGCGCGGAGCTGGTCGCCCGCCGCCGCTCGACGCTCGACACGCTTTCCGCCGGTTTCGCGGAGCACGCCGCCGCGCTGGGCCTCGCCGGGGCGCTGCTCCGCTACGAGGGGGAGCCGCCGTCGCGCGCCGAGCTGGAGGCGCGGGTCGACCGCGACGTCGAGCGCGGGACCACCGGGCTCGGGCCGCACCTCCACGACGTCGCCGTCGCGAGCGGCACGCGCGACCTGCGGCAGTTCGGCTCGCAGGGCGAACAGCGCCTGGCCGTGCTGTCTCTCCTCCTCGCCGAGGCAAGGCTGCTGCCGACGCCGCCGCTCCTGCTGCTCGACGACGTGTTGTCCGAGCTCGATCCCGACCGCCGGCGCAGGCTGGCCGGCCTGCTCGAGGGCGGCGGCCAGACGGTGATCACCGCGACGCATGCGAGCGCGCTGCCCGCCGACCCGGCCCAGCTCGTGGAGGTGGAGCCTGGAACGGCTCGCTGACGGCGTCCGCTCGGAGCTCGCCCGCTTCGGGCCGCAGGCGGGGATGGCGGAGCTCGTCGACCGCTGGCCCGACGCCGTCGGCCCTGCGATCGCTCGCTTCGCATGGCCCGCGCGGATTGCGCGAGACGGGACCGTGCACGTGTCGACCGCTGACGCGGTGTGGGCGTTCGAGCTCGGGCAGCGCGCGGCGGAGATCGGCGGCCGGCTCGGCGGCGTGCACCTGCGCTTCGCTCCCGGCCCGCTCCCCGACCCGCCGGCGGAGGCTCCGCGGGACACCGTCTCGCCGACTTCCGACGACGCGCGGCTGGCCCGCGAGCTGACCGCGTCGATGACCCACGCGGCGTTGCGCGAATCGGTGGAAAAAGCGCTCGGTTACGCGCTGGTTCGGGGGCGCTCCGACCCGCCGTTCTGATACACTGTCGGAGCCCCGCAAAACAGAGGTTTTGCAGGGGTTTTCTTCTGTATGGCTGACACCGTCGCAACGGCCGAGTACACGGCCAAGGACATCACCGTGCTCGAGGGCCTCGAGCCGGTCCGGCTGCGCCCGGGCATGTACATCGGCTCGACCGGCTCGCGCGGCCTCCACCACCTCGTGTGGGAGGTCGTCGCGAACGCCGTCGACGAGGCGATGGCCGGCCGCAACGACTCGATCGAGGTGACGATCCATCCGGACAACTCGGTCACCGTGCGCGACCGCGGCGCCGGGATCCCCGTCGACGTGATCCCGGAGCAGGGGCTGCCGGCGCTCACGGTCGTGCTGACGAAGCTCCATGCGGGCGGCAAGTTCGGCGGCGACGGCTACAAGGTGTCCGGCGGGCTGCACGGCGTCGGCGTGTCGGTCGTGAACGCGCTCTCCGAGCATCTCGTCGCGGAGGTGGCGCGGGACGGCAAGCTCTACCGCCAGGAGTTCGAGCGCGGCGCTCCCACCGGCGACATGGAGATCGTCGGCGAGAGCGACGAGACCGGCACGACGATCTCGTTCATGCCCGACAAGGAGATCTTCGAGGAGATCGACTTCTCGCGCGACACCCTGCGGCAGCACCTGCGCGAGACCG
The DNA here is from genome assembly GCA_036376615.1 of Gaiellaceae bacterium. GTDB lineage: Bacteria > Actinomycetota > Thermoleophilia > Gaiellales > Gaiellaceae > PALSA-600. The sequence goes on along the minus strand of DASUZZ010000005.1, from coordinate 85,314 downwards.
CGTTCCTGACGCGCGACCTTCGCATCGTGCTCGTCGACGAGCGCGAGGGCGACTGGCGGGAGGAGTTTCACTACGAGGGCGGCATCCGCGACTTCGTGAAGCACATCGGCGCCGAGAAGGACCCGATCCACGGGTCGGTCATCTACTTCGAGGCCGAGGACGGCGAGGGCCGCGGCTCGGTCGAGCTCGCGCTGCAGTGGAACTCCAAGTACGTCGAGTCGGTGTTCTCGTTCGCGAACAACATCAACACGCACGAGGGCGGCTCGCACCTCTCCGGTTTCTCTGCCGCGCTGACGCGCACGATGAACAAGGTCGCGCGCGACGACGGCGCGCTCAAGGAGAAGGACGACGGGCTCGAGGGCGAGGACACGCGCGAGGGCCTGGTCGGCGTCATCTCGGTGAAGCTGCGCGAGCCGCAGTTCGAGGGGCAGACGAAGACGAAGCTCGGCAACCCGTGGGTGCGCGGCTTCGTGGAGCAGACCGTGAACCAGGGGCTCGCGCAGTGGTTCGAGGAGCACGCCGGCGAGCGCAAGCGGATCGTCAAGAAGGCGATCGACGCGGCGCGGGCGCGCCAGGCGGCACGCCGGGCGCGCGAGGTGAGCCGCAAGGGCGCGCTGACCGGCGGCGGGCTGCCGGGCAAGCTGGCCGACTGCCAGTCGACGGATCCCGAGCACTGCGAGCTGTTCCTCGTCGAGGGCAACTCGGCCGGCGGGTCGGCCGTCGACGCCCGCGACAAGAACTTCCAGGCGATCCTGCCGCTGCGCGGCAAGGTGATCAACTCGGAGAAGAACCGCATCGACAAGGTGCTGTCGAATACCGAGATCCAGTCGATCGTCACGGCGGTCGGCACCGGCATCGGCGCCGAGTTCGACATCGAGAAGCTGCGCTACAACCGCGTGATCGTGATGACCGACGCCGACGTCGACGGCTCGCACATCCGCACGCTGCTGCTGACGTTCTTCTACCGCCAGATGCAGGAGCTGGTCGAGCGCGGCAACGTCTACATCGCCGTGCCGCCGCTGTACCGGCTCCGGGTCGGCAGGCAGGAGCGCTACGTCGAGAAGGAGTCCCAGTTCGAGGAGATCCTCATCCGCGAGCGCGCCAAGGACGTCGAGGTGCGCGACCGCGGCGGCGAGACGTTCAAGGTGACGGAGACCCGCTACCAGCGGCTCGCACGGGCGCTCGACGAGTTCGACGGCTGGCTCGCGCGGCTCCGTGCCGACCACGGCGGCGCGGTTGCGTCGTTCGTCGTCGAGCAGCGCGTCGTCGAGCTCGAGGCCGGCACGCCGGCCGAGCTCGCGAAGGCCGTGCCGTCGCTCAGCGGCGAGGAGCTCGAGCTCTCCGTCGACGAGATCACCGAGGCCGCGCTGCGGATCCGGGTGACCGAGCGCGAGACGAGCGCCGCGACGCACGTCGATCTGCCGCTCGCCCTCTTCGACTCGCCCGTGTACGAGGGCCTGAAGCGGACGTACGCGCGCCTGCTCGAGCTGGTCGGGCCGCCCCCGTTCGGCCTCACGCTGGGGAAGAAGTCGGAGACGGCCGCGACGTTCGCGGGGCTGCGCGCTGCGATCCTCGACCTCGCCAAGGACGGCGTGCAGATCAGCCGCTTCAAGGGCCTCGGCGAGATGAACCCCGAGGAGCTGTGGGAGACGACGATGAATCCCGAGAACCGCATGCTGATCCAGGTTGGCGTCGAGGACGCGCTCCTTGCCGACCGGATCTTCTCGATGCTGATGGGCGACCAGGTCGAGCCGCGGCGCGAGTTCATCGAGCAGAACGCGAAGTACGCACGGCTCGATGTCTGAGGTCGGCACAGGCGGCCTCGGCGCGGGCCGCATCGAGTCCCGCGAGCTCGAGCAGGAGATGCGGACGAGCTTCCTCGACTACTCGATGAGCGTGATCGTCTCGCGGGCGCTTCCCGACGTTCGCGACGGGTTGAAGCCCGTCCACCGCCGCGTGCTCTTCGGCATGCACGAGCTCGGCCTGCAGCCGAACCGGCCGCGCATCAAGTGCGCCCGCGTCGTCGGCGACGTGATGGGGAAGTACCACCCTCACGGCAACCAGGCGATCTACGACACGCTCGTCCGCATGGCGCAGCCGTTCTCGATGCGCTACACGCTCGTCGATCCGCAGGGGAACTTCGGCAACATCGACGGCTACCCGGCGGCAGCCGATCGCTACACCGAGTGCCGGCTCAGCGCGATGGCGACGGAGCTGCTCCGCGACATCGACGCCGACACGATCGACTTCGAGCCGAACTACGACGGCTCGCAACAGCAGCCGTCGGTCCTGCCTTCGCGCTTCCCGAACCTGCTCGTCAACGGCTCGTCCGGGATCGCGGTCGGGATGGCGACGAACATCCCGCCGCACAACCTCGGCGAGACGATCGACGCGATCATGGCGATGATCGACGACCCGGCGATCGACGTCGAGCGGCTCTCGCACCACCTGAAAGGCCCGGACTTCCCGACCGGCGGGATCATCGTCGGCCGCGACGGGATCCGCGAGGCGTACCGGTCCGGCCGCGGCCGCATCCTCATGCGCGGGCGCGCGCACGTCGAGGAGCTTCGCGGCGGGCGAGCCGCGATCGTGATCAACGAGCTTCCGTACGGCGTGCGCAAGGGCGGCGACGAAGGCGTCATCAAGCGCATGGCCGACCTGGCGAAGGACGGCGCCCTGCAGGAGATCGCCGCGATCAAGGACCTCTCCGACAAGACCGGGATGCGCATCCAGGTCGAGCTGAAGCGCGACGCGGTGCCGCAGGTCGTCCTCAACAAGCTCTTCAAGCACACCCAGCTGCAGACGACGTTCGGCTACAACGCGGTCGCGCTCGCCGACGGCGTCCCGCGCACGCTCTCGCTGCTCGAGCTCGTCGGCCACTACCTGCGCTTCCAGCGCGAGGTGGTCACGCGCCGGCTGAAGCACGAGCTGCGGCAGGCGGTCCGGCGCGCGCACATTCTCGAGGGCTACCTGATCGCACTCGACTCGATCGACGAGGTGATCCAGGTGATCCGCAGCTCCGACAGCGCGGAGATCGCGCGCGAGCAGCTGAAGGCACGGTTCGGCCTCTCCGACATCCAGACGCAGGCGATCCTCGAGATGCGGCTGCGCGCGCTGACCGGTCTCGAGCGCCGGCGGATCCAGAGCGACTTCGACGACCTGCAGGAGCGGATCGGCGAGCTGCGCTCGATCCTCTCCGACGAGTCGCGGATCGACGGCGTCATCCGTGAGGAGCTGCTCGAGGTGAAGCAGACCTACGGCAAGAACGACGACCGCCGCACCGAGATCGTCGCCGCGGAGGGGGAGATCGAGCTCGAGGACCTGATCGCCGAGGAGGACATGGTGATCGCGATCACGCGGTCGGGCTACATCAAGCGCCTGCCCGTGACCGCCTATCGCGAGCAGCGGCGCGGCGGCGTCGGCGTGATGGGGATGGACCTGAAGGACGAGGACTACATCGAGCACCTGTTCGTCGCCTCGACGCACGACTACATCCTGTTCTTCACCAGCGTCGGCAAGGTCTACCGGCTGAAGGTGCACGAGCTGCCGCTCGGCTCGCGCCAGTCGAAGGGCCGCGCGATCGTCAACCTGCTGCCGTTCCGCCAGGACGAGACGGTGCGGGCCGTCATCCAGACGCGCGCATTCGAGGAGGCGAAGTACCTGCTCTTCGCCACGAAGAAGGGCGTCGTCAAGAAGACGGAGCTGCAGGCGTACAACACGCCGCTTCGCTCCGACGGGATCATCGCGATCAAGATGCGGGAGGGCGACGAGCTGATCGGCGTCCGCCACAGCTCGGGCGACGACGACGTCCTGATCGTGTCGCGCGGCGGCCAGGCGATCCGCTTCGCGGAGCGCGACGTGCGCGCGATGGGACGTGACGCGTCCGGCGTCCAGGGCATGAGGCTGCGGGGAGAAGACGAGGTGATCTCGGTCACGATCGCAGCCGACGACGCCGACCTCCTCGTCGTCACCGAGAACGGCTACGGGAAGCGCACGCGCGTCTCGGACTACCCGCGCAAGGGGCGCGGCGGCCTCGGCGTCAAGACCGTGCAGCTGACCGAAGCACGGGGGCATCTGGCCGGCGCGCGCGTGGTGCGGGACGGCTACCAGGTGATGCTGATCTCGACCGGCGGCACCGTGATCCGCATGTCGGTCGACGACATCCGCCGGATGGGCCGCTCGACGCAGGGCGTGATCGTGATGCGCCTCCGGGACGGCGAGCTGGTCTCGTCGCTCGCGCCGGTGGTCGATTCGGGCGACGATGCCGAGGTCGAAACGGCGCCGGAACAAGCTCTGACGCCCGATTCCGACTAACGCGTTCGACCGACGCGCGCCGCGCCGTCACTTCCGTTTTCGCGGCTCTCGCGGTATAAGTCGCGGGCAGGGTCAGGCGTGGCGAGTTTTGCGGAAAGGAAGCTCGGGATGGCGTACAGCAAGCACGTCGAGCTGCTCGAGCCGGTCGACATGGCGGAGCACCTGGACAAGATCGAGCTCTATCTCGGTCAGGTCTGTGCCGTCGCAGGCATCTCGAAGATGCAGCTCGACTACTGGACGAACAAGGCGCAGATTCCGACCAAGGGCAAGAAGCAGCGGATCTACGACATGAACGCGGTCGAGACGGTCATGCTGATCAAACAGGCGAAGGACAAGGGCCTGAACCTCGGTGCGGCGATCGACGCGGCCCGGCGGTTCCGCGAGCGGCCGGCGACTGCGCCCCACGTCTGACGGTCAGCCCGACGCGAGCTCCCTGGACGCGTGCTCGGGCGCGACCGGGTTGATGTAGACGCCTGCGCCGAGCTCGAGCCCGGCCAGCCGGGTCGTCCGCGGGAGCAGCTCGAGGTGCCAGCGCGGCCGGTCGTGCAGCCACGCGTTGACCGGGACGAGATCCTCGCCGCGAAGGCGCTGCAGTCGCCGCACGATCTCGGCGAGCAGCCGCAGCGACGAGGCGAGCGCATCGGAGGAGCGCCAGTCGCCGTCGCCGTCCACGGCCGGGGCGATCAGCACCTCGAACGGCACGCGGCTGGCAATCGGGCAGCCGGCGACGACGCCGTCGCGACGGACCGCTTCGACCGTCTCCGGGAGGTCACGCTCGCCGGCCGTCGCCGGCGCCGGCGCCGGGAGCCACGCGAGCTGCGAGTGCGAGTGCGGCAGGGATGCCCCGGCCTCGCGGCCCTCGTTGAGCAGCGGGAAGCAGGTGCCGCCCACGTCGCGCGCGCGCCGCTGCCAGGCCTCTGCGACGAGGTCGACCGTCGCGTCGCGGAGCCGGCCGAACGAGTGGACGTGCTCCGGCCCGTGGACGACGACCTCCTGCCGCTCGAGGGCCGGGTAGAGATTCGGGACGACGCGGACGTCCCAGCCGGTCGGGCCGTCGCCGAGGCGGAGCGTCTCGGGCGGCGTCTGGTCCTCGTGCCCTGCGCAGAAAGGGCATGCGGCGGTCTCGTCCGCGGCAGGGGTGTCGGCGCCGCCCGGCCGCAGGACGCGCGCGGGGGCGATCGCCACCCAGCGGCCCGTGGCGGGGTCGTGCCGCAGGTCCACCGAACCGCTACGCGTCGCCGTTCTTGAGGAACGCCTTCAGCAGCTCGATCGGGGCCGGGAAGACGATCGTCGTCGACGGCGACGAGCCGATCTCGATCAGCGTCTGGAGGTAGCGCAACTGCAGCGCAGTCGGATGCTCCTCGATCACGAGCGCCGCGTCCTTCAGCCGCTCCGAGGCCTGGAACTCGCCCTCGGCCGCGATCACCTTCGCGCGCCGCTCCCGCTCGGCCTCCGCCTGCCGCGCCATCGCGCGCTGCATGCCCTGCGGGATCTCGACGTCCTTCACCTCGACGACCGAGACCTTGATGCCCCACGGCGCGGTCTGCTCGTCGATGATCTCCTGCAGGATCGCGTTGATCTTCTCGCGCTCGGAGAGGAGCTCGTCGAGCTGGTGCTGGCCGAGTACCGAGCGCAGCGTGGTCTGCGCGATCTGCGACGTGGCCACCATGAAGTTCTCGATCTGGACGATCGCGTCCTTCGGCGCGACGATCCGGAAGTACGCCACGGCGTTGACACGCACCGGGACGTTGTCCTTGGTGATGACCTCCTGCGGCGGGATGTTCAGCGTGATCGTGCGGAGATCCACGCGCACCATCCGGTCGACGATCGGGATGAGGAAGAAGAGCCCGGGCCCCTTCGGCTCCGGAAGCAGCCGGCCGAGGCGGAAGACGATGCCGCGCTCGTACTCGCGGAGCACCTTGATCGCGCTGATCGCGTAGAGCACGACGAAGAAGACGACGACGACGAAGACGACCAGCGCGATGGTCATGTGTCGATCCTATGCACGTCGAGCGTGAGGCCGTCGAGGCGGTCGACCCGCACCCGCTCGCCCGGTGCGAGCCGCTCGTCCGACTGCGCGCGCCACAGCTCGCCCTGGACGAGGACGTGGCCGTCGTCTCGCGCGACGCCCTCCAGCCCGACGATCTGCTCCGGGCCGACCACGGCCGGCGCCTTGCGGATCGCGAGCGCCTTCGAGATCGCGAACGCCCAGAGCAGCCCGACGAGCACGGTGAAGGTGACGATGAGCGTCTTCGAGGCGTGGTACGGCGCCGGCGCGTTGTGGAAGAGGACGACGAAGCCGAGGGCCATCGCGACGAGGCCGGAGAGTGTGAGCGCGCCGTGGCTCGTGACGTGCAGGTCGGCGACGAGGAGCGCCGCGCCGAGGAGGACGAGGATCAGCCCACCCCACGCGACCGGCAGCACCGACAGGCCGAAGAGCGCGCACACCATGCAGATGGCGCCGAACGCGCCGGGGATCACCACGCCCGGGTGGAACAGCTCGAAGCCGAGGCCGGCGAGGCCGGCGAGGAAGAGCAGCGAGATGACGTTCGGGTCGATCAGCGTCGACAGGAACCGGGTGAAGAACCCGGGGCTCGCGTCGACGATGTCGGCGTTCGCCGTGTGGAGGGTGAAGCCGCGGGGGACGGTGACGCGGCCGTCGACCTTGCGAAGCAGTGCAGGCAGCGTCGGGGCGATCACGTCGATCACGTTCTTCCGCAGCGCCTCGGCCGCCGTCAGGTTCGATGCCTTCCGCACGGCGAGGTCGGCCCACGCGGCGTTGCGGCCGTGCGACTTCGCGAGCCCGCGGAGCGAGGCCGCCGCGTCGTTGATCTCCTTGCGCCGCAGGTCGCTGCCGATGTTCGACCCGTTTCCCTGGATCGGCGTCGACGACCCGATGTTCGTCTCCGGCGCCATCGCGAGCAGGTCGGCGGCCTGCGAGATCCATACGCCGGCCGAGGCGGCACGCGCTCCTGCGGGCGAGACGTACACGAGCACCGGGATCCGGAGCGACAGCTCCTTCTGCACGATCTTGCGCATCGAGTCCTCGAGGCCGCCCGGCGTGTCGAGGACGATCACGACCGCGTCGTAGCCGTGCGTCTGGGCGTGGTCGAGCTCCGAGTTCACCCAGTCGGCAGTGACCGGGTTCACGTCGGTTGCGAAGTGCACGGCGAGAACGCGCGGGTTGCCCGCGGACGCGCGGGCCGGTAGGGCCAGTGCGGCGACGAACGCGAGCACGAGCAGGGGCTTCACACCTGTAAGGATTGTATTCGCGTCGTCCGGTCCGGGGTTGAAGCGCGCGGCGGGAGCGTTCACGGTCTGCCCGGGTCGTCGATGCGAGCGCTTCTCGCCGCCATGCTGCTCACCCTGGCCGTGCCGGCCGCCGCGTCGGCGGGCCTGGTGAGGATGCACATGCACGACGTGCCGCTCGGCGGTGGCCGCTCGCTCGAGTCGGCGGGCCGTGCGCAGCCGTTCGACATGCTCGGGCTGCACTGGATCGGGACCGGCTCGGTCGAGTACCGCACGCGCTCCCCGTCCGGCCGCTGGCGTTCGTGGCACACGGCGTCCGCCGACGATCGCTCCGGTGGGTGGCGCGACGGCGACCTCGACTGGACCGGTGCATCGATCGGCACCGCGTTCCGGACGCGCGGCGACGTTCGGCGCCTGCGGAGCTACGAGCTCGAGTCGCGGGTGCTTGCGGAGCCGGTACGTGCGACGGCGTCTGCCGGGACGCCGCCGATCGTCACGCGTGCGGCGTGGCACGCCAACGAGGAGATCGTGCGTGCGCGGCCGCGCATCGCGGCGCGGCTCCGGCTCGCGATCATCCATCACACCGCCAACACCAACGACTACACGCGCGCGCAGTCGGCGGCGATCGTCCGCGGCATCGAGGCCTATCACGTGCTCGCGAACGGCTGGAACGACGTCGGCTACAACTTTCTCGTCGACCGGTTCGGCACCGTGTACGAAGGCCGCGGAGGAGGTGTCGACCGGAACGTCGTCGGTGCGCACGCCCAGGGCTTCAACGTCGGCACGGTCGGCGTCGCGCTGATCGGAAACTTCAGCCATGCGTCTCCGACGACAGCTGCGCGGGACGCGCTCGTCAAGCTGCTCGCCTGGCGGCTCGACGTCGCCCATCTCGATCCCCGCTCGCGCGTGCTCTACACCTCGAGTGGCAACTACAAGTTCCGTGCGGGCCGGACGGTCACGCTCCGTGCGATCTCCGGGCACCGCGATACCGGCCCGACCGAGTGCCCCGGCGCGCGCGCGTACGCGCTGATCCCGGCGATCACGCAGCGTGTCGCGGCGACGGGGCTGCCGAAGCTCTACTCGCCGGAGGTGATCGGCCTGGTCGGCGGCCCGCTCCGCTTCCGCGCGCAGCTCTCGTCGCCGCTGCAGTGGACGGTGACGATCACCGACCGCACCGGGACGGTCGTCGGCTCGGGCGCCGGGAGCGGCCCGCTCGTCGACTGGACGTGGCAGCCGATGGGCCGTCTCACGGGCGGGCCGTACACCTGGGCGATCGCGGCGCCCGGCGTGCGCCCGGCCTCGGGAACCTTCGATGCGCAGGCCGAGCCCGGGCCGCCCCCGCCGGCGCTCAGCCTCACCGGGCTCACGAGCTCACCTGCGGTGCTCGCCCCGGCGTCCGACGGCTCGGGCGGGACGGCAGCCGTCACGTTCACGCTCGGCGCCCCCGCGCACGTCACCGCCCGGCTCCAGTCCGCCGGGGCCGCACCCGTCGCCACGCTGCTCGACGCCGCGCGGCCGCAGGGACCGGCCGCGTTCTCGTGGTCGGCCGCCGCGATCCCGGACGGCCGGTACCGGCTCGTCGTCACCGCGACCGCGGAAGGCGGCACCGCCCGGAAGGCCGTCGACGTCGTCGTCGACCGGACGCTGACCGATCTCCTCGTCTCCGCAGCCGTGATCTCGCCGAATGGCGACGGCGTGTCCGACTCGTCGACGCTCACGTTCGTGCTCTCGCAGCCGGTGCCGGTCGAGGTGGACGTGCTGCAGGCCGGCACGGTCGTCGCCACCGTGTTTGCGGAACCACTCGGTGCCGGCCCGCAGTCGGTCGCCTGGAGCGGCACCGTGGGCGGCGCGCCGCTACCGGACGGCCGCTATACGCTCGCCGTCACCGTCACCGATGCTCTCGGCCAGGTTCGCCAGACGCTGCCGGTGTCGGTCGACGACACACCGCCGGTGCTGACCCTCGTCGATCCGCAGTCGCTGACGTTCACGCTGAGCGAGCCGGCCACCGTGACGCTGCTCGTGAACGGCCAGACGACGTTCGCCGTCGGCGAGCCGGCGGGGACGTTCTCCGTCCCGTTCCCGGGGCCGGTGACGAGTGTCGTCGCACGGGCGCAGGACGTCGCCGGCAACCTCTCGCCGCCGGTCAGCGGCTGACCCACTCCGCGTAGGCGCGCTCGAAGCGCTCGAGTACGCCGACCAGCAGCTCGAGCCGGTCGCGCTCGACGAATCCCGAGCCGGCCCACGGGGCCGAGCCGATATTGACGCCGACGCCGAGAACCACCCGCTCGGCCGCCTCGGCGAGGACGCCTGCGACCTTGCGCCCGCCGACCAGGACGTCGTTCGGCTCCTTGATGGCGGCGCCGTCGCCGATCTCGTCCGCGACCGCGCGGGCGGCGAGCAGCGTGAGCTCCGGCCAGCGTGCGACCGGCGGTGGCGGTGACAGCGCGATCGAGAAGGTCAGCCCGGACCCGGGCTCGTCGACCCACGTGCGCCCGAGCCGGCCACGGCCCTCGGTCTGGTGCTCGGCCAGTGCGACGGCGCCGTGCGGCGCGTCGGGCGGCAGCATCCGCTGGGTCGTCGGCGCCTCGATCGCATGCCGGTAGTCGCGCCCGAACGAGCCGCGCAGCGCCGGAAGCACCACCTCCGGAGTGAGGCCGAGCGGCCCGCCCACCCCACTAGAGTAGGCGCGTGCAACCCGCGCGCCGCCGCGTCGGTCCAACCGTGCGTGACTTCCGGAGCACCGGGCCGCTCGTCTACGAGCGGCTGTCCGACCCGATCCTCGTGCGCCGCGCCAAGGACGGCGACGCCCGAGCGCTCGACGCGCTCTGTGCCCGCCACGCCGCCCGCGCCGAGCGGATCGCGCTGCACGTCCTCCGCAGGCCGGAGGACGCCGCCGACGCGGCGCAGGAGTCGCTCGTCAAGCTGGTCGAGCGGCTCGGTTCGTACCGCGGCCAGTCGCAGTTCACGACCTGGTTCCACCGGCTCGTGGTGAACACCTGCAAGGACGTCGCGCAGGCGCGGTGGCAGGACGAGCGCCGGACGGAGCCGCTGGTCGAGGACGCCCGAGAGGCGTCGGACGGCGATCCGGTGCGGGCCGTCGTGTCGGTCGAGACCCGCCGCGAGCTCGGCCGCTGCCTGGCGGAGCTGCCGCCCGCCCAGGCGACCGTGGTCGCGCTGAAGGACGCGCTCGAGCTCGGCTTCGACGAGATCTCGTCGGTGACCGGGATGCCGGTCGGGACGGCGAAGTGCTACGCCCACCGGGGGCGAAACGGGCTGCGGGAAAAGCTGTCGGCATGACGTTGCTGGACAAGGCCGCGATCGAGGCGATCCTGCCTCACCGCGATCCGATGCTGCTCGTCGACGAGGTGATCGAGCTCGTCCCCGGCGTGCGGGTGGTCGCCCGCAAGACGGTGACGGGCGAGGATTGCGCGGGGCACTTCCCCGGCAACCCGATCATGCCGGGCGTGAAGATGGTCGAGGCGCTGGCGCAGTGCGGTGCCGTCGCGGTGCTCGCGCAGCCCGAGAACCGCGGCAAGCTGGCGCTGTTCGCCGGCATCGACGGCGTGCGCTTCAAGCGTGTCGTGCGGCCGGGCGAGACGCTCACGCTCGAGTGCGAGATCGAGACCGTACGCGGGCCCGTCGGCCGCGGCCGCGCGAAGGCGACCGTCGACGGTCAGCTCGCGGTGCGCGGGACGCTGACCTTCGCGGTGGGGGACGCGGAGTGATCGGCCGCGCGAACGGCCGCCCGATCTCGATCACCGGGCTCGGGTGCAGCGTCCCCGACCGGGTCGTGACGAACGACGATCTGTCGAAGCTCGTCGACACCTCGGACGAGTGGATCGTCAGCCGGACCGGCATCCACGAGCGCAGGCTCGCCGACGGGCCGCTCGCGATGTCGGATCTCGCCGCCCCGGCGTGCGAGCGTGCGCTCGCGATGGCAGGCGTCGATCCCGCGTCGATCGACCTGGTGATCGTCGCGACCGTGACGCCGGACATGGCGTTCCCGTCGACGGCGGCTCTGCTCGCCGATCGTCTCGGGATGCCGGCCGCCGCGGCCTACGATCTCGCCGCCGGCTGCACCGGGTTCGTCTATGCGATCGCCCAGGCGGACGGGATGATCGCGGCCGGGCTCGCGCAGCGGGCACTCGTGGTCGGCGGCGACGTGCTCTCGTCGATCCTCGACTGGGAAGACCGCTCCACGCTCGTGCTCTTCGGCGACGGCGCCGGGGCGGTCGTCGTCGAGCCGGTCGACCACGGCGGCTTCCTGGGCTTCGAGCTCGGCGCCGACGGGGGCGGAGGCATGCATCTCTGGCTGCCCGGAAGCGGGACGCGCCACTTCGACGATCCCGAGCGCTACGTCAAGATGAACGGGCGCGAGGTCTTCAGGTTCGCGACGCGTGTGATGGTGGCCTCCGCGGAGGCAATCCTGGACGAATGCGGAAAGACGGTGGATGACATCGACGTGTACGTCCCGCACCAGGCCAACATCCGCATCATCGATCACGCTGCGAGGAAGCTGGCGATCCCGGAGGAGAAGATCGTGGTGAACGTCGACCGCTTCGGGAACACCTCGTCGGGGTCGATTCCGCTCGCGCTCGCCGATGCCGCCGACGACGGCAGGCTCGAACCGGGCAAACTGGTGCTCTTGACCGGCATGGGCGCCGGCCTCACCTGGGGATCCGCCCTGATCGACTGGACACATTCGACCTCTGGAGCGACCCCATGACCAAGATCGCATTCATGTTCCCCGGGCAGGGCTCGTTCGAGGCCGGCATGGGCAAGGACGTCGCCGAGGCGGTGCCCGAGGCGATGGCCGTCTACGACGAGGGCTCCGACGCCTCCGGCCTCGACCTCAAGGCGCTCTGCTTCGACACCCCCGCCGAGCGGCTCGTCGACACCGAGATCCAGCAGCCCGCGCTGGTGGCGACGTCGCTCGCGCTCGACGCGGCGCTCCGCTCGCGGGGCGTCCGCCCTGACTTCGTCGTCGGCCACTCGGTCGGCGAGTTCGCGGCGCTCGGGTCGGTCAGCGCACTGTCGGCGCGCGAGGCGATCGCGCTCGTCTCCGAGCGCGGCCAGGCGATGGCCGACGCGGCGCGCCAGCATCCCGGGTCGATGGCGGCGATCCTCGGGCTGGCCGACGAGGCGGTCGAGGCGCTGTGCAAGAAGATCGCCGGGGTGTGGCCGGCGAACTACAACTGCCCGGGGCAGCTCGTCATCTCCGGCGAGACGCTGTCCGTCGACGAGGCGTGCGTCGAGGCCGAGCGCGAGGGCGCGCGGCGCGCAGTGAAGCTGCGCGTCTCCGGGGCGTTCCATTCGCCGCTCGTCGAGCGCGCGGCCGACCGGCTCCGGCCGGCAATCGAGCGCGTGCACCTCCGCGAGGGCACGACGGCGTTCATGTCGACGGTCACCGCCAGGATCGAGGACGCGCAGCGCTACGGCGAGCTCCTCGTCGAGCAGCTGACCGCGCCCGTCCGGTTCACGCAGGCTGCGCGCGCGCTCGTCGAGCAGGGAGTCACGGTGTTCGTCGAGGTGGGGCCCGGGAACGTCCTGTCGGGTTTACTGAAGAGGATCGACAGCTCCGCCCGCACGTTCTCGGTCAAGGATCTCGGATCGCTCGACCGCGTCGCGCAGTCGCTTGGCTAGCGGTTCGGAGTTCGCCTCTCTCGACGGCCGACTCGCGCTCGTCACCGGAGCGTCGCGCGGTATCGGCCGCGCGATCGCGTCCGAGCTCGCACGGGCGGGCGCGTCGGTGGTCGTCGGCTACCGCTCCGGGGAGGCCGAGGCCGAGGGGCTGGCCTCGGAGATCGGCGGCCGCGCGGTCCAGGCGGACGTCTCGTCGCCCGACGACGCACGGAGGCTGATCGAGGAGACGGGGGACGTCGACGTGCTCGTCAACAACGCCGGGCTGACCCGCGACGGCCTGCTCGCGCGCATGTCGGACGACGACTGGCACACCGTGATCGAGACGAACCTCAGCTCGGTCTTCTACACGTGCCGGGCCGTCACGCGGCCGATGATGAAGAAGCGCAGGGGCGTGATCGTGAACGTCAGCTCGATCGTCGGCGTGCACGGCAATTGGGGCCAGACCAACTACGCAGCGTCGAAGGCGGGGATCATCGGATTCACGAAGTCGCTCGCGCGCGAGCTCGGCTCGCGGGGCATCAGGGCCAACGTCGTCGCGCCCGGCTACGTCAGGACGCGGCTGACGGAGGTGCTCCCCGACGAGGCCACCGCGGCGATGGTCGGACAGACGCCGCTCGGCCGTGTCGCAGAGCCGGACGAGATCGCCGGTGCGGTACGCTTCCTCGCCTCAGACGAGGCGTCGTTCATCACCGGGGATGTGCTCCTCGTCGACGGCGGGCTGGGCATGTGATGGAGGAGACGAACGGCAAGGGCCGTAGACGGGTGGTGATCACCGGGCTGGGCATGGTCAGCCCGCTCGGCAACGACGTGCCGTCGTCATGGGAGTCGCTTGTCGCCGGGCGGTCGGGCGCGGCCGAGATCACGGCCTTCGACCACTCGAACTACAACGTCCACTTCGCCTGCGAGCTCAAGGAGTTCGACCCGACGGTCTGGGTCGATCGCAAGACCGCACGCCGGATGGACCGGTTCGCGCAGATGATCCTCGCGGCCGCCCGTCAGGCGGAGGCGCAATCCGGTATCGACGTCTCGCGCGCTCCCGACCGCGTCGGTGCGTCGATCGCCACCGGGATCGGCGGCCTCCACTCCTACCAGGAGTGCTACGACGTGCTGCTCTCCCGCGGCCCCGACCGCGTCAGCCCGTTCTCGATCCCGTCGATCATTCCGAACATGGGCGCCGGCTGGGTGTCGATCGAGCTCGGCACGAAGGGCCCGCTGATGAGCGAGTGCACGGCGTGCGCTGCGTCGAACATGGCGATCGGCGACGCGCTCGACGAGATTCGCGTGGGCAGGGCCGACGTGATGTTCGCGGGCGGGACGGAGGCGCCGATCACCGAAGTCGGCATCGCCGGCTTCGACGCGATGCGCGCGCTGTCGCGCCGCAACGACGATCCGCTGCGCGCGTCGCGGCCGTTCGAGAAGGACCGCGACGGCCTCGTCATGGGCGAGGCGGCGGCGGTGCTGGTGCTCGAGGAGCTCGAGCACGCCCGTGCCCGCGGCGCGACGATCCAGGCCGAGCTCCTCGGCTACGGCATCTCCGCTGACGCGATGCACATGACCGAGCCCGACCCGACGGGCGAGAGCCCCGCGCGGGCGATCACGATGGCGCTCGCCGACGCCCGGATCGATCCGACGGAGGTCGGCTACGTGAACGCTCACGCCACGTCGACACCGCTCGGTGACTCGGCCGAGACGCGCGTGATCAAGCGCGCGTTCGGCGAGGAGCATGCGAAGCGGCTTGCCGTGTCGTCGACGAAGGGCGCGACGGGGCACTGCTTCGGCGCAGCCGGTGCGGTCGAGGCGGTCTTCACCGTGCTCGCGGTGACCGAGGGAGTCGCGCCGCCGACGATCAACTACGACACCGCCGATCCCGACTGCGACCTCGACTACGTTCCGAACGAGGCGCGCGAGCTGCCCGACCTGCGTGTCGGCGTCTCGAACTCGTTCGGCTTCGGCGGCCACAACGCCTCGATCGTCATCCGCCGCTTCTAGTCGGGGAGAGAACCTAGGTTCCCTCCCCGAGGGCCTTCCCTCCCTTTTTCGCGTGGCGTCGCGTGAGCGTGTCTCGCCTCTCGCCCGGCCGAGCCGGGCCTCGGCGGCGACTCGCCGGTGCTTTGGCGAGTGGAAAGACCGCCGAACATCTTCACGCCCTGCGCGGCGATGTCACGAACGTTGCCGTCCGGGACGACACCTACCTTCTTGCCATGCGCCTCGTGGACGTGGGTGGCCACCTGGTCGAGGTGCACGTGCGCCGCTCGAAGCGGGTCCGGGGCCACCGCATCGTCGTCCACCACGGCCTGCCGCCCGAGCTCGTCGTCCGGCCTCGCGCGACCGACGCGGAGATCGACGAGGCGATCGCCGGGTACCTGCCCTGGCTCGAACGCCAGCTCGCGCGGGCCGCGCAGCCCACGCTCGGACTCGAGCGGCTGACGCTCACCGAGGAGCAGGGGCGGCGAGAGGCACGGCCTCGGATCGAGCTGATCGCGCAGTCGGAGGCGGCCGCGCTCGGTACCTCGTACAGCCGCATCACGCTGCGCAACCAGCGCAGTCGCTGGGGCTCGTGCTCCGCCAAGGGAGAGCTCAGCTTCAACTGGCGGCTCGTGCTGGCCCCGCACGACGTGCTCGACTATGTCGTGGTGCACGAGGTCTGCCACCTGGTCGAGCATCACCACGGCGCCGCGTTCTGGAAGCTCGTCGAGCAGCGGCGCCGCGACTACCGCGCGTCGAAGGACTGGCTCGACGAAAACGGCTGGGAGATCCTCGCGTACCGACCGCCGCTCGCCGCGTAGGCTCTCTGCGTGACCCGCTGGGCGACGTTCGACTGCTACGGCACGCTGATCGACTGGGACGGCGGCATCCGCGCGGAGCTCGCGCGGGTCTTCGGCGATGACCACGCTGCCCTGCAGCTCGCCCGCTACCACGAGCTCGAGCCCGGGCTCGAGAGCGGCGGCGGGCGCAGCTACCGCGAGGTGATGACGGAGGCGATGCGCGCCCTCGGCGCGCCGCCGGGTGAGGAGCACGGACTTGCGGAGTCGCTGCCGTCGTGGCGTGCGTTCCCGGAGGTGCGCGGATCGCTCGAGGAGCTTCGCCGCCGCGGCTGGCGCCTCGGTGTGCTGTCGAACACCGACGACGACTTCATCGCCGCGTCGCAGGTGCAGATCGGGGTGTCGTTCGACGAGGTCGTCGTCGCGCAGGAGCTCGGTTCGTACAAGCCGGCGCACCGCCACTGGGAGGAGTTCTTCGCGCGCACGCGTGCACCGCGCGACGACCATGTGCACGTCGCAGCCTCGCTGTTCCACGACGTCGCGCCGTGCAACGAGCTCGGCCTGCGCAGCGTCTGGATCAATCGGACCGGCGCGGTCGCGGACGGCGCCGGTCCGACGCGCGAGCTCGTCGACCTGCTCGCGCTGCCGGAGACGCTCGACGAGCTCGTGCCCGCTGCGTGAGCTCGGCCCGCGCACGCTGCCCCGCCTGCCGGACGATGACCGCCGTCGCCATCGGGCCCGAGTACGAGTGCCACGCGTGCGGCCGCGACTTCGCCGCCGGGCTCGTCCGCGTCCCGCGCGCATGGGGCGACGGCGGCGCGGCGATGAGGGAGGCTGCGCGCATGGACGTCCCGTGGCCGGAGGCCGCCACGATCGAGGAGGACTCGCTCGAGGCGCAGATCGCCGCGATGGGACGCGACCTACCCGAGCGACCGCTCGTGCTCGGCGGCTGCTGCTGCTCGCATGTCGGCGCCGTGCGCGAGCTCGCACGACGGCACGGCCGCATCGGGATCGTGTGGCTCGATGCCCACGGCGACCTCAACACGCCGGCGTCGTCGCCGTCGGGCAACGCCTGGGGGATGCCGCTGCGCATGCTCATCGACGCGGGCGATGTGCGGCCGGACGACGTCACGCTGCTCGGCGCTCGGAATCTCGATCCGCCGGAGGTCGAGTTCATCGCCGCGGCGGGCGTGCGGCAGGAGCTCGGCGAGCTGCCCGAGCGCCTCTACGTCGCGCTCGACGGCGACGTGATCGACCCGCCCGATGCGGATGTCTTCATGCCGGAGCCCGAGGGGATTCCGCTCGCAGACCTGGAGACGCTGCTCGCCGGGCTGCCGCCGGTCGCCGGAGCCGGGCTCACCGGCTTCGCCCGCTCGGAGCGGAACGCGGTCTCGCTCGCCCGGCTCGGTCACGCGCTCGGGCTGTAACCGGTTCCGCGGTGGGCGCCGTCTAACATCTGGTGATGCCAGAGGCCCGGATCGACGTCCAGGTCGAGCGCAGGAGCGCTCCGACCGTGGCCGAGCAGCAGCATCCGAACACCTGTCCGAAGTGCGGCTCGCACTATCGCGACGACGAGCTCGACGCGGCGCTGTGGGTGTGCGCACACTGCGGGCACCACTTCCCGATGCACGCCCGTGCCCGCATCGCGTGGTACGCCGACGACGACTCGTTCGTCGAGGAGGCCGCCGACGTCCGCTCCGACGATCCGCTCGCGTTCTTCGACCTTCGCCCGTACGCCGAGCGGCTGGCGGAAGCCGAGCTCAACACGGGACTCGGCGAGGCGATCGTGATCGGTTACGCGACGATGGACGGCCATCCCGTCTCACTCGCGGTGATGGACTTCTCGTTCATGGGCGGCTCGATGGGGAGCGCCGTCGGCGAGAAGTTCTCGCGCGCGTGCGACTCGGCGATCGAGCGTGGGGTGCCGCTGCTCGCGGTCACCTCCTCGGGAGGCGCGCGCATGCAGGAAGGGATTCTCTCGCTGATGCAGCTGCCGAAGACGGTCTGCGCGGTCGAGGACCTGCACGATGCGCGGCTGCCGCTGATCACCGTGATGACCCACCCGACGACCGCCGGCGTGCTCGCGTCGTTCGCGTCGCTCGGCGACGTCACGATCGCCGAGCCCGGAGCGCTGATCGCGTTTACCGGCCCGCGCGTCGTCCAGCAGACGACGAAGGAGAAGCTCCCCGACGACTTCGGGCTCGCCGAGCAGAACCTGCGCTTCGGCCACGTCGACGCGATCGTGCCCCGCGGCGAACAGCGGCCCTACCTCACCCGCGTGCTGCGGCTCTTCGCCGGGGCGGAGCGAGAGCCGGCGTGAGCTCGGAGGACCAGGAAGTCAACCTCCGCCAGCGCCTGTCGGGGCTGTCGCGGCTGCCGTTGCTGCGCGGGGCGCGGGTCTCCGGCGAGGCCGACCGGCTGCAGCGGCAGCTCGACCGGCTGCAGACCGACACGAGCGACGAGGAGATCTGGCGCTCGGTCGAGCTCGCCCGGCACCAGGACCGTCCGTACACCCTCGACTACGTCGAGCGCATCGTCGACGACTGGGTGGAGCTGCACGGCGATCGCGGCCGCGCCGACGACGGTGCCCTCGTCACCGGGATCGGCAGGCTCGACGGCCGCACGATCGTGCTCGTCGGTCACCAGAAGGGCCGTGACGTGAAGGAGCGAATCGACCGGCAGTTCGGGATGGCGTATCCGGAGGGCTACGTGAAGGCCATGCGGGCGATGGAGATCGCGGAACGGTTCGGGTTCCCGGTCGTGTCGCTCGTCGACACCCCGGGCGCGTACCCGGGGGTTGCGGCCGAGCAGCACGGCCAGGGCGGTGCGATCGCCCGCTCGCAGGCAGCGATGGCCCGCCTCTCGGTGCCGACGGTTGCGTGCATCATCGGCGAGGGCGGGTCGGGCGGCGCGATCGCGATCGCCGTCTCCGACCGTGTGCTCATGCAGGAGAACGCGATCTACTCGGTGATCACACCCGAAGGCTGCGCGGCGATCCTCTGGCGGGACGCCGGGGAGGCGAAGAAGGCGGCCGCGGCCTTCAAGCCCGATGCCGCCCACTGCCTCGAACTGGGCGTCGTCGACGCCGTCGTCCCGGAGCCGGAGGGCGGGGCCCAGACCGACCACGACGGGGCGGCCCGCCTGCTCGAGGCCGCGCTCGTCGAGGCGCTCTCGGAGCTCGAGGAGGTTCCCGGGGACGAGCTCCGCCGGCGCCGCCGCGCGAAGTTCCGCGGCATGGGCGTCTTTGCCTAGGCAACACGGGCTTTCCACACCGTCCACAGGGTTTTCAACCGGGGAAACGCCGGGCCGGTGAACGACACCCGCCGCCGTCACCCCGGGCCTGTGGAAAAGTGCCGAGGTGAGTCTCGACGAGTACCGCCGCAGGCGCGACCCGGCCCGGACCCCGGAACCGTTCGCGGGCGGCTCCCGGAAGACGACGTCGCCGATCTTCGTCGTCCAGCGCCACGACGCGCGGAGCCTGCACTACGACTTCCGGCTCGAGCGGCACGGAGCCCTCGCCTCCTGGGCGGTTCCGAAGGGCGTCCCGCTCGAGCCCGGCGCCCGCGCGCTCGCGGTCCACGTCGAGGACCACCCGCTCGAATACGCCACCTTTCACGGGGAGATCCCGAAGGGGCAGTACGGCGCCGGCTCGGTCGAGATCTGGGACGAGGGCACGTACGAGCTCGTCGAGGAGAAGCCGAACGGCCAGCTGACGGTGAGGCTGCGCGGACGCCGCCTGGACGGCGAGTGGACGCTCGTGCCTGCGCACCTCGACGGCAAGGAGCGAAACTGGCTCCTGATCCGGCGAAGCGGCGGCGACGGAGAGGCGGTATCGCCGCGGCGCGAGTACAAGCCGATGCTCGCGACGCTCGTCGACGACGTCCCGGCCGGGGACGACTGGCTGTTCGAGGTCAAGTTCGACGGCTATCGCGCGTTCGCGTACCTGTCGGGCGGCCAGGCGAGGCTCGAATCGCGGAACGGGAACGACCTGACCGAGCGGTTCGCGAGCGTCGCCGCAGAGGTCGGGCGCGCCGTGAAGACCCCGAACGCGGTGCTCGACGGCGAGGTGTGCCGGCTCGCGGCGAGCGGCCGGACGAGCTTCTCCGAGCTCCAGCGCGGCCTGGGGCCGCTCGTCTACTACGTCTTCGACCTGCTCGAGGCCGACGGCGTCCCGTTCGTCGACCTGCCGCTCACCGAGCGCCGGGCGCGGCTGCGTGACCTGCTCGATCCGCGGAGCCGCACCGTGCTCTGGTCGGAGGACTTCGCGGACGGCTCCGCTCTGCTCGCCGCTGCCGACGAGCAGGGCCTCGAGGGGGTAATCGCGAAGCGGGGCGACTCGCGCTACCTGGAAGGCCGCCGCACGCGCGACTGGCTGAAGATCAAGGTGCACCGCGCGCAGGAGTTCGTGGTGGCGGGCTACACCCAGGGGACCGGTCGGCGCTCGCACACGTTCGGGTCGCTGCTCCTCGGCGTCCACGACGGCGACGAGCTCCGCTACGTCGGCAACGTGGGCACGGGCTTCGACGAGGCGGAGATCGCCCGTCTGCTCGGCCTGCTCGAGCCGCTGCAGCGGGCCGACGCGCCCTTCCGCGAGGTGCCGAAGCTGCCGCGCGTCAAGCGCTCCGACATCAGGTGGGTCTCACCGCGGCTCGTCGCCCAGGTGCGCTTCGGCGAGTGGACGCACGACGGCCACCTCCGACATCCTGTGTACGTCGGGCTCCGTGACGACAAGGCTGCGGACGAGGTCGTCGCCGAGCTGCCGAAGCTGCCGGAGCGGATCCGGCGCGGACGGCGCGAGCTGCAGCTCTCCAACCTCGACAAGCCGTTCTGGCCCGCCGAGGGGATCACCAAGCGCGACCTGCTCGCGTACTACCGGGAGATCGCACCGGTGCTCGTGCCGCACCTCGCCGGCCGGCCGTTCACCATGCGGCGCTATCCGGACGGCGCGTACGGCAAGGCGTTCTTCCAGAAGGACGCGCCGAAGCACATGCCGGAGTGGATCAGGACGTTCGAGGCGACGGTGTCGCCCGGGAAGACGGTTCGCTTCCCGCTCGTCGACGACGAGCTCGCGCTGCTCTGGATGGTGAACATGGGCTGCATCGACATGAACGCGTGGTACTCGCGCGTCGACCGCCCCGACCGGCCCGACTTCGTGCTCTTCGATCTCGACCCGACGCCCGAGGTGCCGTGGTCGCAGACGATCGAGGTCGCGCTCGTGCTGAGAGAGCTGCTCGATGCGCTCGAGCTGCAGTCGTTGCCGAAGACGTCCGGAGGCAAGGGCTTCCACGTGCTCGTCCCGATCGAGCGACGCTCGACCTACGCCGACACGCGGCGCTTCGCCGAGGTCGTCGCCGGCGCGATCGTCCGCACGCACCCGAAGCTCGCGACCACCGAGTGGTCGAAGGCACGACGGCGAGGCGTCCTCATCGACGCGAACCAGAACGGGGAGGGGAAGACGATCGCCTCCGCCTACTCGGTACGGCCGCATCCGGGCGCACCCGTCTCGACCCCGCTCCAGTGGGACGAGGTCACGCCGGCGCTCGACCCTCGCGCCTTCACGATGGGCGTCGTCCTCGAGCGCGTGCGCACGCGCGGCGACCTGCACGCCGGGCTGACGACGACACGCCAGTCGCTCGCGAAGGCGCTGCGCACCCTCTCGGTCTAGCCTAGGCCGGCTTCGCCGGGCGCGTCCGAGCGGCCTCTTTCGCGACCGTCAGCTCCTTCCCGTCGATCGCCGCGTAGCGGAGCGCGATCGCGCTCAGCTCGTCGGACGCCTCCTTCGCCGCGTGGCCGAGCTTCGCGTCGAGCGTCGCCGGATCGTCGAGGTAGAGAAGTCGCGTCCAGAACGTCGTCAGCACGATCGACACCCACGGCATGAAGATCGCGTTGCGCTCGAGCGCCGCGGACGGGCGCTGCACGAAGAACGCGATGAAGATGCCGACCGTCAGCCCGGCGAGCCCGACGGCGGCCGCGGCCTCGCCGAGGCTGGTCGCCTCCATTCCCTTCACGAACGCGGCGACGACGGCGCTCACGCCGAACGCCATCATCGCGACGTAGCCCACGAACACGATCCGGTACGACCGGCGCAGGTACGCCGTCGTGCGCGCGAGGGTCTGAACGTCGTCCTGCAGGATGGCCGCCGCGAGCTCGCGCAGCTCGTCGGTCGTCTGCAGAGGATCCCCGTGCCGCGGGCGGGGCAGCCGCATCGTCATGGCGTGCCCTCCTTCCTCGACTACCGGGCGATCATACGCTCGCCTTGCCTCGCGCTGCCCGGCACTCTCCGATCCGCCGCTCGAGGAAGCGCTGCTCCGGCTCCGTCGCCGTCAGCTCGAGCGCTCGCTCGTAGGCGGCCCGCGCCTCGTCGTGGCGGTCGAGCCGCCGCAGGAAGTCCGCCCGCGTCGCGTGGAAGTACCGGTAGCCGTCGAGGCCGAGCCGGTCGACGAGCGCAAGTGCCGCCTCGGGTCCGTCGACCTCGGCGAGCGCGACCGCGCGGTTCAGCTCGACCACGGGGGAGCCGGTCAGCTCCCCCAGCTCGGCGTAGACGTCTGCGATTGCGGCCCAGTCACGCGGCGCGGCCGCGTGGAGCGACGCGATCGACGCCTGCAGCGTGTAGACGCCGCCGCCCAGCGGCCGCGCGCGGGCGAGCTCCGCCTCGCCGGCCGCCGTCTTCGCGTCGTCCCACAGCGCGCGGTCCTGCTCGTCCAGCAGCACGAGCTCGCCGTTCGCGAACCGCGCGGTGCGCCGGGCGTCGTGCAGGAGCATCAGCGCGAGCAGCCCATGTGTCTCGGGCTCGTCCGGCATCAGCTCCGCCAGTGCGCGGCCGAGCCGGATCGCCTCGTCGGCGAGCGCTCCGTCGCCACCGTAGCCCTCGTTGAAGATGAGGTAGACGACGGCGAGGACCGCAGCGAGGCGGTCGGGGAGCAGGTGCTCGGGTGGGACGCGGAACGGGATACCGGCCGCCCGGATCTTGCGCTTCGCGCGCACGAGCCGCTGCGCCATCGTCGCGTCGGGCACGAGGAACGCGCGTGCGATCTGCTCGGTCGTCAACCCACCGAGCGTCCGCAGGGTGAGCGCGACCTGCGCGTCGAGTGCGAGCGACGGATGGCAGCAGGTGAAGATCAGCTCGAGCCGCTCGTCGGCGAACGGTGCGTCCTCCATGTCGGCCTCCGTGGCCTCCGGGACGTCGAGGAGCCGCGTCTTCGCGGCGAGCGTCCGGTCGCGGCGGATCCGGTCGATCGCCCGGTTGCGCGCGGACGTCACGAGCCACGCAGCGGGGTTGGCCGGCGTGCCGTCGCGCGGCCAGTGCTCGGCCGCGATCGCGAACGCCTCCTGCGCGGCCTCCTCGGCGAGGTCGAAGTCGCCGAGGAAGCCGATCAGCGAGGCGAGGACGCGGCCCCACTCGTCGCGAAACGCCTCTTCGAGGTCCTCGCTCAGCGCTCCACCAACGGGCGGACCTCGACCGCCCCGCCGAGGCGAGCCGCCGGGATGCGTGCCGCGAGCTCGATCGCGTCGTCGAGGTTGTCCGCCTCGTAGAGGTAGAAGCCGCCGAGGGCCTCTTTCGTCTCGGCGAACGGCCCGTCGGTGGTGAGCGTGCGGCCGTCGGCCACCCGCACCACGGACGCGGTCGCGTCGGGCTGCAGCTGGGCGCCGCCGTACACGCCCTTCTGCTCGGAGATGGCGAGGTACTCGTCTGTGATCGCCTTCTGCTCGGCCTCGGAGCGCTGCTCCCACTGCTCGTTGTTCCCGTGAACCAATAGCACGTACCTCATCGTTCGCCTCCTTCGTCGATGTCGTTCCTACGACGAACGGCGGCCGTGGAAATCGACAGCCGCTCGAGCCGTGTGAGGAACGCCGCCGCGCCGCTCTTGTCGAGCATCTCGTTGAGGTTGCCGCACTTCGGGCTCTGCACGCAGGACGGGCAGCCCGCGGGGCACGGGCAGTCGCGCACGAGCTGGGCGGTGTCCGCGACCCAGCCCTCGAACCGTTCGAAGCCGCGCTCGGCGATCCCGACGCCGCCCGGGTGGCCGTCGTAGACGAACACGGTCGGGCGGAACGTCTGTGCGTGCAGGTTCGTCGACAGGCCGCCGATGTCCCAGCGGTCGCACATCGCCCAGAGCGGGAGGAGGGCGATCAGCGCGTGCTCTGCTGCGTGCAGCGTCCCGAGGAGCCGGGGCATCTGCTCGACACCGGCGAGCTGCTCCGGCTCGGGGCAGAACCAGACCGCCTCGGTCGTGAAGCTCGACGGCGGCAGCTCGAGCGGCACGAGCTCGATTCGCTCCTGCGACGAGACGGTGCGCCGTTCGTAGGCGACGACCTGCTCGGTCACCTCGAGCCGCCCGAACAGGAGCGTCAGGCCGAGCCGCTCCTCGCTCCGGAGCGTCTCGGCGATCTCGACCGACGTCTCCTTCTTCGCCTGCGTGTACCAGTCGGCGGCGAACGGCTCGACGACCGCGTGCATCGCGTCGAGGTCGAGGTCGCCGACGAGGTACGGCTCGCCGAGATGCAGGTAGACGGCTCCCGTGTGCACGGTGCCGTAGGCGCGGGCGCGCTCGATCTGGCCGAGGAGCGAGCCGGTCGACGCGTCGACGATCGTGAACACCTCGGCGTCGGCGGAGCGCAGGCCGATGCGCGCCGACGGGCTGTCGCGGCCGCCCCAGACGATCCCGGCGGGCGTCCGGCGAAGCTCGGGGTCCGCGGCTGCGAGCTCGAGCGCCTCCGGCCCGAGCAGCGCGGCGTCGCTCTCGGTCAGCGGCGCCTCGTAGGCGGCTGCGCGCACGTGGCCGGAGAGCACCCGCGGGTTCGCATGGTCGAGGATCGCCGCCTCCACCCGCCGGCCGAGCAGCTTGTCCGGGTCGCGCATGAAGAACTGGTCGAGCGCGTCCTCCGACGCGACCAGCACGGCGACCCCGGCGGCCCGCCGGCCCGCGCGCCCCCACTGCTGGCGCAGCGACGCGACGGTGCCGGGGAACCCGACCGAGATCACGCAGTCGAGCAGGCCGACGTCGATGCCGAGCTCGAGCGCGTTCGTCGTCGAGACGCCGAGCAGGTCGCCGTCTGCGAGCCTCCGCTCGATCTCGCGCCGCTGCGCCGGCGTGTACCCCGCGCGGTACGGCGAGAGGACGGTGTCGTCGCCGAGCCGCTCGGCAGTGAAGCGATGGATCAGCTCGGCCGCCTTGCGGCTCTTCGTGAACGTGAGCGTCCGGAGGCCGCGCTCCACGAACGCCGCCTGCAGCTTCGCGGCCTCGGCGAGCGCCGAGCCGCGCAGGCCGAGCTCGACGTCGAGCAGCGGCGGGTTCCACAGGACGACCGTTCGTTCGGTCCGTGGCGCGCCGTCGCCGCGCACGACGGTGACCGGATCGCCGAGGAGCGCCTCGCCGAGGCCGCCCGGGTTCGAGATCGTCGCCGAGGCGAGCAGGACCTGCGGCGCCGCGCCGTAGATCGCCGCGAGCCGGCGGAGCCGCCGCAGCACGTTGGCCACGTGCGAGCCGAAGACGCCGCGGTACACGTGGGCCTCGTCGACGACGACGAACCGCAAATTCGCCAGCAGGTCGCCCCAGCGGTCGTGGTTCGGGAGGACGCCGACGTGGAGCATGTCCGGGTTGGTGAGGATCACGTTCGCCGACCGGCGCAGCTCGCGCCGGTGCTCGACGGGCGTGTCGCCGTCGTAGATCGCCGGACGGAGGCCGCGCAGGCCGAGCGCGGCGATCGCGCGGAACTGGTCCTGCGCCAACGCCTTGGTCGGGTAGAGGTAGACCGCGCGGAGCTTCGGATCGCGTGCGAGCGCGTCGAGCACCGGCAGGTTGAAGGCGAGCGTCTTGCCGGACGCCGTGCCGGTCGCGATGCAGACGTGCTCGCCGCGTGCGGCCGCGTCCCAGGCGGCGCGCTGGTGCGAGTAGAGCCGGTCGACGGCGACCGCCTCGCGCACCGGCTCCGCGAGGCCGTCCGGCAGCTCCGCGTAGACCGCGTCGTGGTCGGGCTCCGTCCCCCGGTAGGCGACCTCCTCGCCGGCGAGCAGCCCGTCGATCAGGTGGGAGACGGCCACCCGCGCGATGCTAGCCTCGCCCTACCGGGGTGCCCCGCGGGGCTGAGAATACACCCGTCGAACCTGATCCGGTTCGTACCGGCGAAGGGAGCTTGCTGCGGTCTACAGGGCGTTGAGCATTGCGGGGTCGGATTCGGGCGGAGGCGCCGGGATCCAGGCCGACCTGAAGGCGTTCGCGGCCGCGGGCGTGTTCGGGACGTGCGCGATCGTCGCGCTGACGGCGCAGAACACCGTCGGCGTGACCTCCGTGCACCGGGTGCCTCCGGGCTTCGTCGTCGCGCAGCTCGAAGCCGTGTTCTCCGACATCGGCGTCGATGCGGCGAAGACGGGGATGCTCTTCTCGCGCACCGTGATCGACGCGGTCGCGGGGTACCTCGAAGGCCACGGCGTTCCCCTCGTCGTCGACCCGGTGGTCGTCGCGTCGTCCGGCGCGAAGCTGCTCGAGGACGACGCTGCCTCGGCGCTCGTCGAGAGGCTCTTTCCGCTGGCGACGGTGGTGACCCCGAACCTGGCGGAGGCCCGGTACCTGACGGGCGGCTCGACGCGCCTCTCGAAGGCCCGCCTCGCCGAGCGGCTGGTCTCGCTCGGTGCGCCGGCGGCGCTCGTGACCGGCGGGCACGGCGAACCGGTCGACCACCTCTACGACGGCCGCGAGCACGTCGAGATCCGCGTCGAACGGCTCGACGTCCCGGCGACGCACGGCGCCGGCTGCACGCACTCGGCGACCCTCGCCGCCCTGCTCGCGCGCGGGCTGCCGCTCGTCGACGCGGCGCGCGGCGCCGCCCGGGCGGCGACCGACGCGGTTCGGCACGGCCTCGTCGGCGTCGGCGTCGGCGACGGCCCCGTCGACGTCCTCCACCTGAAAGGAGCACGATGAATCCCGGCGAGTCCCTCCGGCGGCTGCGGGAGCAGCGGCCGCTCGTCCACCAGATCACGAACTACGTCGTGATGAACGAAACGGCGAACGCGACGCTGGCGATCGGCGCGCTGCCCGTGATGGCCCACGCGGCCGACGAGGTCGAGGAGATGGTCGGGCTCGCCGGCGCGCTGGTTCTCAACATCGGGACGCTGTCGCCGTCGTGGATCGACGCGATGCTGCTCGCGGGCCGCGCCGCCAATGCCCGCGGCGTGCCGGTCGTTCTCGATCCCGTCGGCGCCGGCGCGACGCGCTACCGCACCGACACGGCGAGGCGGATCCTCTCCGAGGTCGACGTCGCGGTGCTGCGCGGGAACGCGGGCGAGGTGGCGACGCTCGCCGGCGTCGACGCCGAGGTGCGTGGGGTCGAGTCGATCGGCGCGGCCGGTACGGGGGCCGAGGTCGCGCGAGGCGCCGCCGCCGCGCTCGGTGTCGTCGCGTCGGTCACGGGCAGCATCGACCACGTGTCGAACGGCGAGCGCGTGGTCGCGGTCGAGAACGGCCATCCGCTGCTCGCGTCGATCACCGGGACGGGCTGCATGTCCTCGGCGATCACCGGCGCATTCCTGGCGGTCCGCCCCGACGATCCGCTCGAGGCGGCCGCCGAGGCGCTGGCCGCGTTCGGCGTCGCCGGCGAGAACGCTGCACCGGGCGCGAAGGGGCCGGGCTCGTTCCACGTCAACCTCTACGACGCGCTCGCCGCCCTCGACCCCGAGCTCCTCGACGAACGGGCACGCTTCGCATGAAGGTGCACGCCCTCGTCGAGGACCTCGAGACCGCCGAGCTCGCGGTCGCCGCGGGCGCGACCGTCGTCCAGCTTCGGGTGAAGCACGCGTCGACCGCGGTGCTCGTCGAGCGGGGGCGGGGCTTCGCAGAGCTCGACGCCACGTTCATCGTCAACGACGACGTCGGCGCGGCGATCGCGCTCGGCGCCGCCGGCGTGCATCTCGGCCAGGGCGATGGGGAGGGCGGCGAGGCGCGCGCGGCAGGATTGCTGGTCGGCCGCTCGGTGTCATCGCCGTTCGAGGTCGGGGATGCCGACGCCGACTACCTCGGGGCGGGGCCGGTGTGGGCGACGCCGTCGAAGCTCGACGCGGACCCGCCGATCGGGCTCGCCGGGCTCGCAGCGATCTGCGCCGCCGCCGCCGTCCCCGTCGTCGCGATCGGCGGCATCGACGCCTCGAACGCCGGCGACTGCATCGCCGCCGGCGCCGCCGGCGTCGCGGTGATCAGGGCGGCCACCGACCCGCGGCTCAGGCAGGCCGTTGACGAGGCTCTCGGAACTCGGTGAGCTCGGCCTGCTGGCCGAGCTCGAGCGGCGTCGCCTGGTCGTCGGCGTCGATCACGACGCGGCGCAGCTCGCCGGACTCGTGCTCACGCAGGACGCGCTCGTCGAGGGCGTCCACTTCACGTTCGACCGGATGCCGTGGCGCGACCTGGGCTGGCGGGCCGCCGCGGTCAACCTCAGCGACCTCGCCGCCTCCGGTGCCGAGCCCCTCGGCCTGCTGGTGACGCTCGCGCTCCCTCCGGAGACGGCTGCGGACGACGTGGTCGCCCTCTACGAGGGGATCGCGGAGACGGGCGTGACGGTCGTCGGTGGCGACACGACCGCGTCCGACGCGGTCGTCGTCTCGGTGACCGCGGTCGGCCGTGCGGAGCGCGTTCCGGGCCGGTCCGGCGCAGCGCCCGGAGACACGCTGGTCGTCACGGGGCCGCTCGGCGGTGCGGGTGCCGCATTCCGCGCGCACGGATACGTTCGCCCGCCGCTGCGGATCGACGCGGGGCGCCGGCTCGCCGCGTCGGCGCACGCGATGATCGACGTCTCGGACGGGATCGCCGTCGACGCCGGCCACATCGCGCGGCGTTCCGGCGTCCGGGTGGTGCTCGAGCTCGGTGACGTGCCGCTCGCGCACGGCGCGACGATCGCCGACCTCGGCTTCGGCGAGGACTTCGAGCTGCTCGCGGCCGTCCCCGACCCCGCCGGCTTCGCGGCGATCGGCCGCATCGAGGAGGGCGAGGGCGTGGTCCTCCTGCACCGTGGCGCGCCCGTCGCGCTCCGCGGCTTCGAGCACTTCCGTCAGAGGTAGTCGGCGAACGCCTTCGCGAAGTGCTTCTTCGGACGCGCGCCGTGGACGGTCTTCCGCGGCTCACCGCTTGCGAACAGGATGACCGTCGGCAGCGAGAGCACGTCGAAGCGCGCCGCGGTAGCCGGGTTCTCGTCGACGTCGACGGAGACGAGTGCGAGCCCCGACTCGCGCGCGAGCTCTTCGAGCACCGGCGCAATCGCGTGGCACGGCGCGCACCAGGGTGCCGTGAAGTCCACGATCACCGGCGTCTCGGCGCGCAGCACCTCCTCCTCGAACCCCGCATCGTCAACCGTCCGCATCACGCCGACCACCGTAGCCGCAGCCGGAGGAGCGGCACACGCCAGATCGCCTCCAGCACGATCGCCCTGCTCATCTTCGACCGGCCGCGCTCCCGGTCGGCGAACCGGATCGGCAGCTCGACCACGCGGAAGCCGGCGCGCTTGGCGCGGTAGGTCATCTCGATCTGGAACGCGTAGCCGTGCGACCCGACCGCGTCGAGGTCGATCGCCTCGAGCACGCCCCTGCGGAAGCACTTGAAGCCGCCCGTCGGATCGTGCACGCCCATGTGCAGGAAGAGCCCGGTGTAGACCGCGGCGCCGCGCGAGATCGCGCGGCGGACGAGGCCCCAGTCGGCGACCGAGCCGCCGGGCACGTAGCGCGACCCGAGCACGAGGTCGGCCCCTGCTTCCGCCGCGGCGATCAGCCGGGGCACGTCGGCGGGGTCGTGCGAGAAGTCGCAGTCCAGCTCGAGCACGAGCTCGGCGCCTTCGTCGAGGGCGCGGCGGAAGCCCGCCAGGTACGCGGGGCCGAGCCCTTCGCGCACCGGCCGGTGCAGGACGTCGACGAAGTCGAGCTCTCCGGCGATGCGGTCGGCCTCGAGACCCGTCCCGTCGGGCGAGCCGTCGTCGATCACGAGCACGCGGTCGCCGTCGCGCAGGACCCCTGCAAGGGCACGCAGCATCGGCTCGAGGTTCGGGAGCTCGTTGAAGGTGGGGAGGCAGACGATGGCCCGTATCGGACTGCCTATGATCGCGGAAGTGGCGCCACTTCCGCGAAACGACGAGCTCGCGGAGCAGTTCGATTTGCTCGCCGACCTGATGGAGCTCTCGAACGCCGACTCCTTTCGCATCGGCGCGTACCGCAAGGCGGCGGCGCGTATCCGCGAGACCTCGACGTCGGTCGCCCAGCTCGCCCTCGACGGCAAGGCGACCAGGCTCCAGGGCATCGGCAAGACGATCGAGGGGAAGATCGTCGAGGCCGTCCGAGACGGCGAGGTGCACGCGCTGACGAAGAAGCGCGCCGAGGTGCCGGCGGAGGTTGCGGTGTTCATGCGCCTTCCCGGCCTCGGGCCCAAGACGGCGCGCCGGATCTGGCAGGAGCTGGGGATCACGACTGTCGACGCGCTCCGCGGCGCCGTCGAGTCCGGGCAGCTGCGCGGTCATGCCGGGATCGGGCCGGGCACGGAGGCGAAGATCGCCGCTGCGCTCGCGGACGGCCCGGCGAAGACGCCCGAGCGGAGCAGCCGCGGGCTGCTCGGCAACGCGCTGCCGCGGCTGACGGCCGTCGTGGAGGAGCTTCGCGCGCATCCCGCCTCGGTCGAGGTCAGCCTCGCCGGCTCGGCGCGTCGGATGCGCGAGACGGTACGCGACCTCGACATCATCGCGACGGCGACCGACGCGGTCTCGCTCGTCGACCACCTCTGCACGCGGCCGTGGGTGGTCGAGGTCGCGGCGAAGGGGACGACGAAGGCGACCGTCGTGTCGCATGACGGGCTCCGCTACGACCTGCGCGTCGTCCCGCCCGAGAGCTACGGCAATCTCCTGCAGCACTTCACCGGCTCGAAGAACCACAACGTCGCGCTCCGGGAGGACGCGGTTCGCCGCGGGCTGTCGGTGTCCGAGTATGCGGTGACCGAGGTCGAGACGGGCGACGAGCACCGCTTCGCGACCGAGGAGGAGGTGTACCGCTTCCTCGGCTACGACTGGATCCCGCCCGAGCTGCGCGAGGACGGCGGCGAGCTGAAGGCGGCGCGCGCCGGCGCACTGCCGGAGCTCGTCGAGCTCCGCGATCTCCGCGGCGACCTGCACACGCACACGACCTGGTCCGACGGGAAGGACACGCTCGAGACGATGGTTGCGGCGGCGCGCGGGCGCGGCTACGCCTACTACGCGATCTGCGACCACTCGCAACGCGTTCGCGGCGACCTCCTGCACCTGCAGTCGGCGGCGATCGACGCGCTGAACGAGCAGGTCGCCCCGATGCGCATCCTCAAGGGGATCGAGGTGAACATTCGCCCCGACGGCGAGCTCGACGTCTCCGACGCCGAGCTCGCGACGCGCGACTGGGTCGTCGCGTCGGTGCACTCGCGTTTCGACCACGACCCGACCGAACGGGTGCTCGCCGCGATGGAGAGCCCGTACGTGGACTGCATCGGGCATCCGACGAACCGCAAGATCGGCAAGCGTTCGCCCGCCGCGGTCGACATCGAGCGCGTGATCGAGAAGGCGCTCGAGACGGGGACGTTCCTCGAGATCAACTCGCAACCCGACCGGCTCGACCTGACGGACGTGCACGCCCGCGCTGCGCGCGAAGCGGGCCTCAAGCTGGTGATCGACTCGGACGGCCATCAGGTGAGCGCGCTCGACTACGTGGTGCTCGGCATCGGCCAGGCGCGGCGCGCGTGGTTGCGCAAGGAGGACGTCCTCAACACCCGCACGTGGAAGCAGATCGAGCGGCTGCGGAAGAAGCGTTCGTGAGCGGCCCCGGGTTCCGCGGCGACCTGGATCGCGCCGCCGGCTGGGTCGACGCCTACCTGGAGGGGATCGCCGGCCGGCCGGTCGGCCCGGCCGCCGAGCCGGGGAGCATTCGCGCGCTCCTGCCCTCGTCGGCCCCGGAGCGCGGCGAGCCGTTCGAGGCGATGCTGCGCGACCTCGACGAGCTGATCGTCCCCGGCCTCGCGCAGTGGAACCACCCGCGGTTCTTCGCGTGGTTCGCGAACACGGGGTCGGAGCCGGGCATCCTCGCGGAGCTGCTGATCGCGGCGCTCAACGTCAACGCGATGACGTGGGCGTCGTCGCCGGCCGCGACCGAGCTCGAGGAGGTGACGCTGTCCTGGCTCGCGCAGCTCCTCGGCCTGCCGGCGGGCCTGCACGGGCACATCGAGGACACCGCGTCGACGGCGACGGTGGCCGCGCTCGCGGCGGCGCGCACGCTGCGGCCGGGCGGCGTCGTCTACGCCTCCGAGCAGGCCAACTTCAGCGTCGAGAAGGCAGCGCGCCTGGTCGGGCTCGAGTTCCGGACGGTAGGCGTCGACGACGCGTTCCGGATGCGAACCGACTTCCGGCTCGACGACGCGACCGCGGTCGTCGCCACCGTGGGAACGACCGGCACGACGTCGGTCGACCCCGTGCCGGAGCTGCGGCGGCGCTGCGAGGAGGCCGGGGCCTGGCTGCACGTCGACGCCGCGTACGCCGGCTCCGCGGCCGTGTGCCCGGAGCTGCGCTGGTGCCTCGACGGCTGCGACCGCGCCGACTCGGTCGTCGTCAACCCTCACAAATGGCTGGCCACGCCCATGGACTGTTCGACGATCTGGACGCGAAGGCCGGAGGCCTTCCACGACGCGTTCGCCGCTCGGTCGGTGTACCTCGCGGCGACGGACGCCGCGGTCGACCTCAGGGACTACGGGCCGGCGCTCGGCCGCCGCTTCCGCGCGCTGAAGCTCTGGTTCGTCCTGCGCTGGTACGGCGCCGAGGGGCTGCGCGCGCTGATCCGCGAGCACGTGCGCCTGGCGCAGCTGTTCGCGTCGTGGGTCGAGGCCGAGCCCGACTGGGAGGTGTCGGCGCCGCACCCGTTCTCGACGGTCTGCTTTCGGCATCGCTCCGCCGACAACGACGCGATCGCGCGCGACGCGACGGCGACCGGCAAGCTGTTCGTCGCGCCGTCGGTGCTTCGCGGCGAGCCGATCATTCGCCTCGCGATCGGCAACGCACGGACGACCGAGAGCGACGTCGCGATCGCCTGGGAGGTGTTGCGCGAGTGCGCCCGCGCGCGGTGATCTTCGACCTCTGGGAGACGCTCATCGACTGGGATCGCGAAGCGGCGGCCGCGATGGTCGCGGCCGTGTCCGAGCACGCGCCGGACTTCGCGTCGCGGTGGTCGAGCTCGCACAACCGCTACACGGGGCCGATCCGGGTTGCGCTCACGGACGCGGGCGTCCCGGTCGCGGTGCTCGAGGAGGTGTGCGCTTTGCGCCTCGACTACGTGCGGGTCGCACTCGTGCCGCGCCCCGGCGCGGTCGAGACGCTTCGCCGCCTGCGCGAGCTCGGCATCCTCGTCGGACTGATCACCGTCTGCAGCGAGGACGTCGAGGTGCTCTGGCCGTCGTCCGCCTTTGCCGGGCTCTTCGACGCAGAGGTCTTCTCGTCGTCGGTCGGTCTCTCGAAACCGGATCCGCGGATCTACCTGCGCTGCTGCGAGCTGCTCGGCGTCGAGCCCGGGGACGCGGTGTTCGTGGGCGACGGCGCGAACGACGAGCTCGCCGGGGCCGAGCGGGTCGGGATGCGGGCGATCCTCATCCACCGGGCCGGCAAGGAGCCGTACTGGGACGGGCTCGCCGACTTCGCCGGGCCGCGCGTCACGTCGATCCCCCAAGTGCTGGAGGTGCTGGAGCTGTGCTGATCACGACGATGAACGACGTGCCGGGCTACACGATCGAGGAGGTCTACGGCGAGGTCTTCGGGCTCACCGTCCGCTCGCGCAACATCGGCTCGCAGTTCGGCGCCGGGCTGAAGTCGATGCTCGGCGGCGAGCTGAAGGGCATGACGAAGGCGCTCGCCGACAGCCGCGCCGAGGTGACGCAGCGGATGGTCGAGGCCGCCGAGGAGAAGGGCGCGAACGCGATCATCGCGATGCGCTTCGACACGTCGGAGATGGGCGGCACCTGGACCGAGATCTGCGCCTACGGAACGGCGGTGCGCATCCTCAAGGCGTAGCAGATCGTAGCTTTATGCGCTACGGTGGGCGGCGTGGCGCGCGTGATTCCCCAGCGGCAGCTCCGCAACGACAACGCGGCCGTGATCGCGGCCGTCGCCGCGGGTGAGAGCTTCGTGGTCACCCGCAACGGTGTCCCGGTGGCGGAGCTCCGGCCGGTGGAGCGGCCGCGCCGAAGCTTCGTCCCGAAGGCCGAGCTCGTCGCGCTGGCCGCCGCCGGGCCGCACGTCGATCTCGCCCGGTTCCGGGCCGATCTCGATCGCGCCGTCGACCAAGGGCCTCGGTAGAGGACGGCGATGGCGGCCGGGCTGCTCGACACGTCGGTTCTGATCGACTGGGACGACCCGGCAGTCGCGGCTGGCCTCCCCGACGAGTCGGCGGTGAGCGCGATCAGCCTCGCCGAGCTGGCCGCCGGGCCGCATCTGGCCGCGACCCTCGCCGAGAGTGCTCGCCGGCAGGCGCGCCTGCAACAGGTCGAGGCGGCTTTCGATCCGCTTTCGTTCGACGCGGAGGCAGCGCGCAGCTACGGGCAGATCGTCGCGGCGAATGCGGAGGCCGGTCGCTCACACCGGCCGCGGGTCGCCGACATGCTGATTGCGGCGACCGCCCACGCCAACCGGCTCGACCTCTTCACCCGAAACCCGGGCGACTTCTCCGGGCTCGATGCCCTGGTTCGGATCGTCGGGGTCTGAGCCCTAGAAACGCTCGCTCTCGATCGCGGCGAGCGTTGCGTCGTGTAAGGCGGCGCGGTAGCGCCACAACGCCCGCCCCGTCTCGAGCAGCCGCCGGCGGATCGGCCCGCGCAGCTCGTCGAGCGTCCCCCAGCGAACGCCCGCGATCTCCGCCGGATCGCGCGTCGCGAGCGTCTCGTCGACGGTGCGGGCGAGGAAGACGTGGGTCCGCCAGTCGACCGTCGTGCCGCCGTTCGTGAAGCGGGCGTGTGCGTCGACGAGGTAGCGCTCGAGGCTCACGGCGGCGCCCGTTTCCTCGAGCGCTTCGCGAACGGCTCCCGCCTCGAAGCCCTCGCCGGGCTTGATGCCGCCGCCGGGTGGCCGCCACACGCCGGGCGTGAAGTGGGGCTTGCGAATCAACGCGATCCGGCTGTCGCGCCCGAGGATGAAGAGCGTGACGTCGTGCGTGCGCGCGGGGTCGTAGGTCGCGAGCGCGAACTCCTCCCCGGTCACGTCGCCGGTCCATTCGAGCAGCACAGGCGCGCCGTAGCGCGTGCGCAGTGGGGCGAGAACCGTTTCCGTGACGTGCACAATCCGATGATGCCGCGCGTTCGCAGGCCGAGGCGTCGGGCGCCCGTGCTCGAGCTCCTCGCAGCAACGCTGCCGGAGCTCACGCGCGGGCTGACCGAGGGAGCCGCGCGCACGGTTGCGTACGAGCTGTTCGAGAAGCTGGGTTACGGCGCCGTCGCCGTGACCGACACGCAGCGCGTGCTCGCGTTCGTCGGCGCCGGGGCCGACCACCACGCGGCCGGCGACCGGCCGATCCGCCCCGTCTTCGAGTCGCTTGCGCAGGGGCGGCCGCTGCTCGCACCACTCGGCCTGCGCACCGAGTGCGGCCATGCCGCGTGCCCACTCGGCGCTGCGGCGGTCGTGCCGCTCGT
This sequence comes from Gaiellaceae bacterium, assembly GCA_036376615.1. Taxonomy (GTDB): domain Bacteria; phylum Actinomycetota; class Thermoleophilia; order Gaiellales; family Gaiellaceae; genus PALSA-600. Next base: position 49,700 of record DASUZZ010000005.1, on the reverse strand, counting down.
GCTCCGCGACGGGCCGGCGGGGGCGGTGGTCGCGTACGCGACAGACGGGTCGCCGCTCGACGAGGCATCCGTGTCGACGCTCGAGTTGCTCGGCGACCAGCTCTCCGCGCAGCTCCAGCTGTCGGAGCTGCGCACGGCCACCGCGACGGCACTCCAGGCGCAGATGGAGCCGCATTTCGTCTTCAACGCGTTGAACACGATCGCCGCGTTCATCCGGACCGACCCGGAGCGTGCGAGGCGCCTCGTGCTTGCCTTTGCCGACGCGTTGCGTGCGCGGCTGCAGCGGCCGGGCGAGCTCGTGACGCTGGAGGAGGAACTCGGACACGTCCGGAGCTATCTCGACCTCGAGCAGGCGCGGTTCGGCAGCGAGCTCGCCGTCACGGTCGAGGCCGAGCCCGATGCGCTGCAGGTCCGGCTGCCCCCGCTGCTCGTCCAGCCGCTCGTCGAGAACGCGGTCAAGCACGGGAAGACCGACCGGACCCTGCACCTGCTCGTCCGCGCGCGCGTCCGGCGCGGCCGGCTTCGCGTCACCGTGCGCGACGACGGTCGCGGCATCGCCCGCGACGCCCTCGACCGGGTGCTCGAGCCCGGCTTCGGCGACGGCACCGGACTCGGCCTCGCGAACGTCCAGCAGCGGCTCGCCGCACACTACGACGCCGGCGTCAGGCTCCGCTCGTCTCCCCTCGGGACGGTCGTGTCGCTCGAGGTTCCGGCGGCATGATCGCGGCGGCGATCGTCGACGACGAGGCGCCCGCCCGCTCGGAGCTCCGCTACCTGCTCGCCGGGCACGAGGACATTCGCGTCGTCGGCGAGGCCGGCAACGCCGCGGCCGCGGACGAGCTCGTGCGGGCCGGCGGGTACGACGTGGTCTTCCTCGACGTCGAGTTGCCGGGTCTTTCCGGGCTCGAGCTTGCGCCGCTTGCGCACGCGGCCGTCGTCTTCGTCACCGCGCACGAACGGTACGCGGTCGAGGCGTTCGCGGTCGAGGCGTTCGACTACCTGTTGAAGCCCGTCGACCCGGAGCGGCTCGCGCGCGTCCTCGACCGGCTCCGCAGTACGGAGCCGGCGGCCGCCCGTGTGGCGAAGGTAGCGGTGGTTGCCCCGAGTGGCTCCGAGCTGGTCGACTTCGAACAGGTCTACTACATACGGGCCGAGGGCGACTACAGCCGGGTGCACACGTACGACCGCTCCTATCTCTCGACCTCGTCGCTCGGCGAGCTCGCGGCCAGGCTCGGGCCGGGGTTCGCACGGATCCATCGCTCGTACCTCGCGAACCTCTCGCACGTCTCGGCGGTCCGGCGCTCGGGCCCGGACCGGATCCGGTTGCAGCTCGACGATGCGGCTCGAACCGAGCTCGACGTCGCCCGCCGGCAGGCGCGCGAGTTGCGTGAGCGCCTGCGGCTGTAGCTCGAGACGACTGCGGCACCGCCGGCCCGGATCGTCGACAATGGGGGGCGGTGAATCTCGAGGCGGGCGGCGGAGGCGAAGGCCGGCTCACGCGCCGGGAGTTGCTCCGGCGCTCGGCGCGGGTGGGCGGCGGCCTGCTCGTGTTCGGCGGGGCCGGGCGTCTGCTCGCCGACGGCACGGCCTTCGCGGCGGGCTCGCCCACGATCCCGAAGGGCTCGGTCCACCGGTTCCTGACGCGGCCCGACCTGCGGCCGCCGGTCGTCACGGTCGTGCGCTCCGGCCGCGCCTCGGACGGCTACCTCTTCCTCTCACCGTCCTCGGGACCGGGGCAGCGCGGCGTCCTGATCCTCGACGGCGAAGGCGAGGTCGTGTTCTTCCACTCGACGATGCCGAAGACCGCGATGAACTTCCGCGCCGCGCGCTACCGCGGCAAGCCGGTGCTCACCTGGTGGGAGGGCAGGGCGACGAGCGGCCTCGGGCGCGGCACGCACGTGATCATGGACTCCTCGTATCGCGAGATCGCGCGGGTCCCGGCGGGCGACGGCCGCCAGTCGGATCTCCACGAGTTCGTGATCACGCCTCGCTCGACGGCGCTCGTGACGAGCTACGAGGTACGCACGGCCGATCTTCGGCGCGTCGGCGGTCCGTCCTCGGGCAGGGTGATCGGCGGCGTCGTCCAGGAGCTCGCGCTGCCCAGCGGACGCGTGCTGTTCGAGTGGCGGAGCCTCGACCACGTCCCGATCGAGGAGACGCACGCGGCTTTCCAGGGCCACCCGCTCGACTACTTCCACGTCAACTCGATCGACCTCACCGAGGACGGCAACCTGCTCGTCTCGGCACGCAACACGTGGGCGGTCTACAAGGTGAGCAGGCAGAGCGGCGAGGTGATCTGGCGGCTCGGCGGCAAGCGGAGCGACTTCACGATGGGCCGTGGAACCGTGTTCGCCTGGCAGCACGACGCACGCCACCACGGGAACGACCTCGTCACGGTGTTCGACGACGGAGCGGCGCCGCAGGTGCAGCCGCAGTCGCGGGTGCTCGTGATCAGGCTGAACGGGCCGGACAAGCGCGCGACGCTCGTCCGGAAGTACGTCCACCACCCGAACCGCCTCGTCGCCGACTTCATGGGGAATGCCCAGCTGCTGCCGAACGGCAACGTCGTCGTGGGTTGGGGCAACGAGCCCTACGTCACCGAGTTCGACGAGGCGGGTGAGATCGTGTTCGACGCGAAGCTGCCGCACGGCGGGCAGAACTACCGTGCGTTCCGCTTCGACTGGACGGGGCATCCGCCGATCGACCCCGTGCTGGTCGCGCCGGGCGGAAGGCACGGAAGGACCGTCTACGTGAGCTGGAACGGTTCCACCGAGGTGGCCGCCTGGCGCTTCCGGGCCGGCAAGGCGAAGCATGCGCTCCAGTCGTTCGGCGTCAAGCCGAAGCGGACGTTCGAGACCCGCATCGACGTTCCGCCGGCCTTTGCGTTCGCCGACGCGGTCGCGCTCGACCGCGACGGCCACGAGATCGGCCGCTCCGCCGCGATTCGCGTCTGAGCCGCTAGAGCCGGCCGAGGAGCTCGGCGAAGGCCGCGGGCGAGTCGACGAGGACGTCTGCGCGGGCGCGGAGCTCCGCCGGGCTCTCGGGGTCGGCGACGGCGACGCGCACCGCGAGCTCGAGGCCGTCGAGCGCCGCGAACCCGTCGAGGTCGGTGGTGTCGTCGCCCGCGTACAGGGCGCGGCCGACGGCGGCCTCCGCGAGCAGGCGGCTCACCGCCGTGCCCTTGGTCGCCTGCACCGGCGGCAGGATGTCGAGCACCATCCGCCCGAAGACGGGGCGCAGGCCCGCCGCTGCCGCCCGGGCGGCGACCGTCTCGAGCGCGTGCCGCGCGGCGTCCGGATCCTCGGCGGTGCGGAAGTGCAAGGCCGCCGACAGCGGCTTCTCCTCGACATCGGGCCAGCCGGACGCGCGTGCGAACCGATGGATCGTGTCGGCGAAGGCCGGCGCGGCGGGCTCGAGCTCGAGCCCGTGCTCGCCGGCGTAGCGCAGCTCCGGCACGCCGACGATGCGCTTCGCCACCTCGCCGGGACGGCCGGTCACGCACGCGACCAGGGCGTAGCGCGCTGCGAGGCGGCGGAGCTCCTGCCGCGTCGGCTCGGGGACGGATGCGTCCTCGGGGCGCGCGACGATCGGCGCGAGCACCCCGTCGACGTCGAGGAACAGCGCTGCCCGTTTCGGGTCGGCGGACAGGTGTGCCAGCGCGTCCATCGCTCAGCGCGACGCCGCGTAGGCGATCCCGGCCGTCACCGTGAACCCGAGCACGGTGAGCGCGACGCGGCGCCCCGACGCATGCTGGTGCGCCTCCGGCAGCAGGTCGGTCGCGCCCATGAAGAGGAAGAACCCGGCGTAGACCGCGAGCAGGTACCCGAGCCCCTGTTCGGAGATCGCGATCGTCGTCCCCACGATGGCGCCGAGGAGGGGCGCGATCGCGTCGAGAGCGAGCCAGCGCACGGCGGCGCCCCTCTCGCCGCTCTGACGCAGCACGAACGACACCGTGTTCATGCCGTCGGCGAAGTCGTGCGAGACGACGGCGACGAAGACGAGCAGCCCGGTCGAGGTCGACAGGTGGAACGCAAGCCCGATCCCGAGGCCGTCGATGAAGCTGTGCACGGACAGTGCGCCCGCGCCGAGCGCGCCGACGTGCTGGTGGGCGCGTGCGTGCGTCTCGTCGTCGCGGTGATGCAGGACGAGCCCGCGCTCGGCGAGAAAGAAGGCGAGGAAGCCGACGCCGACGAGCCACATCGCGTGCCGTGCGTTGCCGATCGCATCGATCGCCTCGGGGAGCACGTCGAAGAGCGCGACCGCGACGACGATACCGCCCGTCAGCGCGATCAGGGTCTGTATCTCACCGCGGATCCGCAGGGCGACATACCCGCCCGCGAGGGTCGAGCACGTCGTCAGCGCAGCCAACGGAATCGCCCACCAGGTCGCCATCGCGCTGAACCTACCGTGACCCGCGAACGACACCCGCCGGGAGGACGGGGCGCGGGCATGGCAAAATCCGCCACAGTGCGCTTTCGCCTCGCCCTGGTGAGCCCGCTGCTCGCACTCGTCGCGCTCGGCTCTGCCGGCGCCGAGGGGCCGACGACAGCCCCCACCGCGTCAGCATCGTCGTGGGCCGTCCAGATCGCGCTGCCGAACAGCGCGCCCGTGACGACGACCGCGGTCTCGGCGCCGCCCGACGGTGCGCCGGCCGCCGGGGCGACCTACGCCTACCCCGCCGACGGCTCGGTGGTCACCGTGCAGTCGACGACCGCCAGTGCCACGACGACGATCACGCGGAACGCGGCCGCGCGCTCGCAGAGCGTCGTCACCGGAGTCTCGCTCTTCGGCGGGGCGGTCACGGCCGATGCGGTGACGGCGAGTGCTTCCGCCGGGACGGGCCCGTCCGGCGCCGGCGGCAACGCGAACGGAAGCGGCATCGCCAACCTGGCGATCGGCGGCCAGCCGGCGCCCGCCGGCAACAAGCTCGCGGTCGAGGACTGGGGCCTCCTCACGCTCGGGACCGAGACGATCGACCGGGCCGCGGGGAACGGCGTCCGCGGGTACCGCGGGGTCGTCTACGAGCTCGTCCTGAGGCTGACGCAGGACCACGGCGGGCTCCCCGTCGGGAGCCTGATCCGGGTCGGGTACGCGTCGGTGGCGGTCCAGACCGCACCGCCCGCCGCCGCCGCACCGCCGCCCGCGACCACGACGACCGCGGCCGCGCCGACGCCTCCGGCGACGACCGCCAACCAGACTCCGACCGGCCCCGACGTTGCGCCGGTCGGCGACCTGCCGAGCGAGCGGCCGAAACAGCAGAAGGGCGCGCCGGCCACGTCGGGGCCCCTCTACAACATTCGCCCGAAGCTGACCGCGGGCCACTACGTCTTCCCCGTCTACGGGCCGAGCTCGTACATCGACACGTTCGGCGCCTCACGGAGCGACGTCACGTACCACCACGGCGACGACATCTTCGGCCAGCTCGGCCAGCCGCTCGTTGCCTGCGCCGACGGGACGGTCTTCTCCGTCGGCTGGAACAAGATCGGCGGAAACCGCCTCTGGATCGTCGACGCCCAGGGCAACCAGTTCTACTACGCGCATCTCTCCGCCTTCGCGACGACCGCCGTGAACGGCGCGCACGTGAAGGCAGGCCAGGTCGTGGGCTTCATGGGCCACACCGGCGACGCCGAGGGCACTCCGGTGCACCTGCACTTCGAGGTGCACCCGGTCTCGCTGCTCTATCTCGGCTACGACGGTGCCGTCGACCCGACGCCGTACCTCGACGCCTGGCGCCACCAGCAGGACCTGCCGTTCCCGATCGCGGGCGGGTGGACGCCCGCCGTGCCGGGCGGGAGCGCGCCCGAGCCCGGCGCGATCCTGCTCCATATGTCGGACATCTCGACGGCGAACGGGCTCGACCCGTCGTCGCTCCGGCGCGCGCTCGCGGCGCCGAAGACCTCGACGCTGCTGCGCGCACTCCCGTCCGTGGTCGCGCCGACGCACGACCTCGGCCGCGGCTGACGTCAGGTGCTCAGACGCCGCCGTTCGAGCTCGTGAAGTCCTCGCCGAAGTCGTCGTCGGCGCCCGAGATCGTCTCCTTGATCCACTTGCGGGTGTCGGGGCCGGTGACCGGGTTGAAGAGGATCCCGATCAGGATGCCCGCGAGCAGCAGCGTCCGTCCGAGCTTGCGATCCTCCCTGCGCTTTCCCTGCAGCCGGTCGGCCGCACTCCGCAGGTCCTCGATCGCCGTCCTCAGCTTCGCCTTGATCTCCTCGTCGGTCGCGACACGCTGCGCGACGGTGACCGCAGTGCGGCTCCCGATCAGCTCGTCGTAGAGCTCACGGGCGATGCCGACTGCGCTCAACACGTCCGCGCGGAGCTTCTCGTCCGAGATCGCACGGTCGACGTAGGGTTTGACGTTGCCCGCTGCGTCGTACACCTTGTCCCTGGTCTTTGCCATCTCCGCTCGTTCCTTTCGCTTCGTGACTGCGCGCCTACCGCGGGCATCGGCGCTGGCGGCGCCGCTGCTCGCAGCCACCATCCTTGCAGGATGCGGGGGGTCGGGCGCCGAGAAACCCGCCCGGCGGGTGTCGGGGCCGGGCTTCAGCTTCGCGGCACCGGGAGGTTGGCAGGTCGAGCGGAGCGGGACGCGCGTGTCCGCGAGCTCGGGGCCGGAGCTCGTCCAGGTCGCCACGTTTCGCCTGATCAGGCCCTACTCCGCGCCGCTCTTCCGGAGGGTTGCGAAAGAGCTCGACGTGCGTATGGCGGGGGTCGCGGAGCAGACGTCCGGGAAGCTCGCCGGTTCGTCGGTGGTCACGGCCGGCGGCATTCGTTCGCACAGCTACCGGGTGGCGACGAACGATCGCGTCGACGACTACACGTTCGTGCTGCAGGGCATGCGCGAGTACCAGCTGCTCTGCCGCCGGTCGGCGTCGCACGACGACAAGAACTGCCGCCTGCTGCTCTCGAGCTTCAGAATTGGGAAGAGAACCTGAAGCCCCTCCTTCCCTTTTCGCGCGACAAGCCGTCTCGCGCCTGACCTCTCGCCGAGCCGAGCTCGGCTTCGGTCTCGACGGGAACCGTCACCCTGACGGCACCGTCGCACGGACGCTCACCCTGGCTGCCGGAGCCGGGCTTTGCCCGGCGGGAGGCCAGGTGCGCCAGGCACGAGGGCGCGCCCCAGGGAGAGAGGGGCCTCGGGGAGAGAACCGTAGGTGCTCTCCCCGACTGAGCGGGCGGCCTGCCGCTCCAGCGGCGTCACGCTGCGGGCGCGCACGCGCCCGTTGGGCGCGAACGCGGCGTCGAACACCTGCTCGATCGTCTCGACGGGGATGAACTCGAGCTCGCTTCGGGTCTCCGGCGGCAGGTCTGCCAGGTCGGGCTCGTTCTCGCGCGGGAAGATCACGCGCTTGAGGCCCGCCCGCGCGGCCGCGAGCGACTTCTCGCGCAGGCCGCCGATCGGCAGTACGCGCCCGGTCAGGGTGATCTCGCCGGTCATCCCGACGTCCGCCGCGACGGGCTCGTTGCGCACGAGCGACGCGATCGCGGTCGCCATCGTCACACCCGCCGAGGGCCCGTCCTTCGGCACGGCGCCGGCCGGGACGTGTAGGTGGAGGTCGTGGTCGGAGAACCACGTGTCGGGAACCCCGAGCGACGACGAGTTCGAGCGGACCCACGAGAGCGCCGCCTGTGCCGACTCCTGCATCACCTCGCCGAGCTGGCCGGTGATCGTGAGCCTGCCGCGCCCGGGATACGCGGTGGCCTCGACGAAGAGGACGTCGCCGCCGGCCGTCGTGTACGCGAGCCCGGTCGCGACACCGGGGCTCACGACGCGCCGGCGTACCTCCCCCGAGAACCGCCGCGCTCCGAGCCATTCGCGCAGGCGAGCGTCGTCGACCTTCACGTTCGTCGCGCCGTGGCGTGCGACCTCGGATGCGGCCTTGCGACACACGTCGGCGAGGCGCCGCTCGAGGTTCCGCACGCCTGCCTCGCGCGTGTACTCGCGGATGATCGTGCGCAGCACGCGGTCGGTGAGCCGGAGCTGCGCTCGCTTCAGCCCGTGTGCCTCGAGCTGCTTCGGGACGAGGTAGCGCTTGGCGATGCCGAGCTTCTCCTCCTCCGTGTAGCCGGCGAGCTCGATCACGTCCATGCGGTCGAGCAGCGGGCCGGGGACCGTGTCGAGCGTGTTGGCGGTGCAGATGAACAGCACCTTCGACAGGTCGAACGCGAGATCGAGGTAGTGGTCGCGGAACGCGTTGTTCTGCTCGGGGTCGAGCACCTCGAGCATCGCGCTCGCAGGATCTCCGCGCCAGTCGGCGCCCATCTTGTCGATCTCGTCGATCAGCACCAGCGGGTTCCGCGACTCGGCGTCGCGCAGCGAGCGGATGATCGAGCCGGGCATCGCGCCGATGTACGTGCGGCGGTGGCCGCGGATCTCGGACTCGTCGCGGACGCCGCCGACCGAGAGTCGCACGAACCGCCGCCCGAGGGCCCGCGCGATCGAGTGGCCGAGCGACGTCTTGCCGACGCCCGGCGGGCCGACGAAGCAGAGGATCTGGCCGGAGATCTGGTTGCGCAGCTTCGCGACGGCGAGGTACTCGATGATCCGGTCCTTGACCTTGTCGAGGTCGAAGTGGTCGGCGTCGAGCACCTCGCGCGCATGGTCCAGGTCGAGGTTGTCGTCGGTGACGATCCCCCAGGGCAGCGTGAGGATCCACTCGAGGTAGGTGCGGATCACGCCGTACTCGGCCGCGGCCTGCGGGAGGCGCTCGAGGCGCTGCAGCTCGCGGTCGGCGGCTTTCCGCACCTCCTCGGGCAGCTCGCCGAGCGTCTCGAGCCGCTCCTTCAGCTCCGCGAGCTCCGCCTGCTCCGGGTCGGCCTCGCCGAGCTCGGCCTGGATCGCCTTGAGCTGCTGGCGCAGAAAGTACTCGCGCTGCCCTTTCTCCATCTCCGACTGCACCTGCGACTGGATCCGCGAGCCGAGCTCGAACACCTCGAGCTCGCGGCTCAGGATCGCCGACACCATGCGCAGACGGGCCTCGACGTTCACCTCCTCGAGGATCTGCTGGCGCTCCTCGGTGGGGATCGTCCGCAGCGTCGAGGCGACGAGGTGGCAGAGCGCGCTCGGGTCGTCGACGTTGGCGGCGGCGAGCTGCAGCTCCTCCGGCAGGTACGGGGCGAGCCCGATGATACGCGCGAAGAGCCCCTGTACGTTCCGCGTGAGCGCCTCCACCTCGGCGCTCTCGACGAGCACGTCGGGTAGCGCGCCGAACTCGGCGAGCAGGTATGGATCGACGTCGGCCTCGTGGTCGAGGTGCACGCGCTCGAGCCCCTGGACGAGAATTCGCAGCGTGCCGTCGGGCACCTTGATCAGCTTGTGCACGACCGCGACCGTGCCGACCCGGTAGACGTCGTCGAACCCCGGCGTCTCGACGGAGCTGTCGCGCGAGGCGATCAGCGCCACGAGCCGGTCGCCGGCGACGACGTCGTCGATGACGCGGATCGAGCGCTCCTGGCCGATCGCGAGCGGCGACATCGACTGCGGGAAGACGACCGTGTCCTTGAGCGGCAGGATCGGCAGCACCGCCGGGAGCGTGACGTGGTCGCTCTCCGGCTCCGGGATGTCGAACAGCTCGCTCATCCCCGTCCGGCGTCCTTCATGCGTAGCGCACCTCGATCGCCACCTGGCCGAGCGAGGCGTGCTCGACCACGGGGAGCTGCACGGTGAGCACGCCGTGCGCGAACCGGGCGCTCGCCCGTTCCGGCTCGACGTCCTCGGCGAGCTGGACCTGGCGCTGGAAGGTGCCGTACTCGATCTCCATCTGCTGGTAGACGCGGCCCTGTACCTGCGGCCGCCGCCGTTCGCCGGCGACGACGAGCAGCCGCTCGCCGGCAACGACGCGCACGCTCTCCGGGTCGACGCCCGGAAGCTCGATCACCACCGTCAGCGCGTGCGGGTCGTCCGTGTGGAAGCAGTCGACGTTCGGCCTGAACCCGTGGCGCGGGCCGGAGAACCGGGGGACGTGCCAGAGGTCGGCGAACAGCTGCTCGATCTCCGCCTGCAGCTTGTCGACGTCGCGGCGGGCCACACTCAAACCGTATCGCGCGCGGGTCCGTCCGGAGGCGGCTCGAAGATCGAGCGGTGGAGGCGATCAAGCCGCGCTTCGCCGCGTGGTCGTACCTGCTGTACGTCGGCAGCTTCGTCCTGCTGGGAGCCGCCGTCGCACTGCTCGCCTACCTCTCGAGCCGGCACGGCGCGGGCGTTTATGCGCTCTGCGCGCTCCTCGTCATGCTCGCCTTCGCCGTCTCGGCGGTCGGGCTCGAGCGGGCCGGAGGCCATCCGATCGCCGCCGGGCTCTTCGCGTTCACGAGCGTGACGCTGTTCGGTGCGTTCGTGCTCGCGCTGTGGGCCTGGTTCGGCTGGCTCGCGGCGAGCTCGGCCGGCTTCGCCGGCTTCGACGTCGCAAGGCTCGCGTTCTTCGCGCTGATGCTCCTCGCGGCGCTGGCGGCGCTCTCGCGGTTCCGGTTTCCGCTCCTGATGCTCGCCGTCGTCCCGTCGACGTGGCTCTTCGTGACCGACCTCGTCTCGGGCGGCGGCGACTGGTCGGCCGTCGTGACCTTCGTCGTCGGCGGCTGCTTCCTCGCCGCGGCGGTCTCGGTCGACGGCGGAGAGCGCCGGCCGTACGGGTTCTGGCTGCATGTCGCCGCCGGGGCGGCGATCGGCGGCAGCCTGCTCTGGTTCCTGCACCACGGCGGCTTCGAGTGGGCGCTGATCGCCCTGGCGGGCCTGGTCTACGTGCAGCTCGCCGACATCCTCGATCGCCCGAGCTGGGCTGTGCTCGGCTCGGTCGGTCTCCTCGCGGCGGCGACGCACTTCGCGTCTGCGTGGTCGCACACGCCGGTCTCCCCGGCGATTGCCACGTCGGGCGCCGACCGCGGCTGGGTGCCGGCGGTCGTGTTCGGCGTGGCCGGAACGCTGCTGATGCTGCTCGGCGGCGTGCAAGCGCGACGCCGAGCGGGGGGAGGGCCCTGCGGGTCTCCCCCCGAATCCCCCGCTGTAGCATCGCCCCCGTGACCGTGACATTCCGTCGCGCGAGCGCTTACCGGTGCGGCCGGAGCCGGGCTTTTCTCGGCGGGAGGCCGGGCGCGCCATGCACGAACGCGCGCCGAGGGAGAGAGGGGTATCGGGGAGAGAACCGTAGGTTCGCTCCCCAACGATGAAGGGGCTGATCTGTGCGGGCGGGACCGCGACCAGGCTCGAGGAGCTCACCCGTGTCGCCAACAAGCATCTGCTGCCCATCGGCCGGTGGCCGATGGTCTACTACCCGCTGCAGCTCCTGCAGCGCGTCGGCGTGCGCGAGGTGCTGCTGGTCACCGGCCAGCACCACGCGGGGCAGTTCATCGACGTGCTCGGAGACGGGCGCGTGCAGGCGCGCGGCGGCGGCGACGTCCTCTTCGACCTCGACCTCACCTACAAGGTCCAGGTGGAGCCGGGCGGGATCGCCCAGGTGGTCGGGATGGCGCGCAACTTCGCCGCCGGCGAGCGCCTCGTCGTCTGCCTCGGCGACAACATCTTCGAGCAGGCGCAGGCTCCGGCGATCGCGAGCTGGGACGACGGTGCGCTCGTCTTCGTCAAGGAGGTGCCCGACCCGGAGAACTTCGGGGTCGTGGCGTACCGGGACGACGGCGGGGTCGCGGACATCGTCGAGAAGGCCGGTCGCGTCGACCTGCGCTACGAGTCTGCCCCCTCGAACGATGCGGTCGTCGGCCTCTACTGCTACCCGCCGGACGTCTTCGACGTGATCGACGGTCTCGAGCCCTCGAGTCGCGGCGAGCTCGAGATCACCGACGTCAACCGGGTGTACGCGCACGAGGGCCGTCTCGACGTGCGCCGCGTCGACGGCTGGTGGCACGACGGCGGCAAGCACTGGGGCGACCTCGCCGAGGTCGGTCGGCTGATCGAGGAGACCGGAGCCAACAAGTGATCGACGGGCTCCGTCGCGTCGAGCTGACCCGCTTCGACGACGATCGCGGCTGGTTCATGGAGCTGATGCGCGCGAGCGTGCTTCCGAAGCCGGTTCGCCAGGCGAACCTCGCGCGCTCCCGGCGCGGGACGATCCGCGCCCTGCACTACCACGAGCGCGGCCAGGACGACCTGTTCGTCTGCCTGCAGGGAACGGTTCGCGTGGTCGTCCTCGACCGATCCTCGGGCGAGACCTTCACCGAGGACATCGGCGATGACAACCCGGTGGCGATCTACGTGCCGGGCACGAACGCGCACGGCTACGAGGCGCTCACCGACTGTCTCTTCTGCTACTTCGTCACCGACGAGTACGACGCGGCCGATCCCGACGAGCACGGCGTGCCGTGGAACGATCCCCGCGTCGTCGATCTCTGGAGCACGCGATCGCCGATCCTGTCGGCACGCGACAGCGCGATCGCGTTGTGATCACCGGCGCGGGCGGCCAGCTCGGCCGGGCGCTTGCCGACGAGTTCCCCGAGGCGCGTGCCCTCACGAGGGCCGAGTGGGACGTCTGCCATTCGCCGCCGCCGGAGCTCGCCGGCGTCGACCTCGTCCTGCATGCCGCCGCGTGGACCGACGTCGACGAGGCCGAGGACGACCCGCAGGGCGCCGCCGCGGTGAACGTCGGCGGGGTTCGCAACGCCGCATCGCTCGGCGCGCCGCTCGTCGTGTGGTCGAGCGACTACGTGTTCGACGGGGCCGCGTCGTCGCCGTACGTCGAGTCCGACTCGCCCTCGCCGCTCGGCGTGTACGGGCGGACGAAGCTGCTCGGCGAGGCGGCCGCAGGAGAGCGGTCCTGGATCGTCCGCAGCTCGTGGCTCTTCGGCTGGACGTCGAACAACTTCGTCCGCACGATCCTGCGGCTCGCGGCCGAGCGAAGCGAGCTCGCCGTCGTCGACGACCAGGTCGGGTCGCCGACCTTCACCGGCCATCTCGCCCGCGCGACGCGGGACGTACTCGACCTACCCTACGGGACGTACCACGTGGCCGCGGCGGGGGAGTGCAGCTGGGCGGAGTTCGCCGAGGCGATCGTCCAGGGGGCCGGTCTCGACGCGACCGTACGCCGGATCACGTCCGCCGAGCTCGGGCGGCGCGCCCCGCGGCCCGCGTATTCCGTGCTGCGGAGCGAGCGCGGCGCGCCCGAGCTTCCGCACTGGCGCGAAGGGCTGCGCGAGTGCTTGGCGCGCCTGATCACCGACTAACCTTCGCGCGATGCGGATCCTCGTCGCCGGCGGCGCCGGTTTCATCGGCTCTCATTTCGCTCGGCGGCTCGCCTCGGGCGACGATGTCGTGGTCGTCCTCGACAAGCTCACGTACGCCGGGAACCGCGCCAACCTCGACGGCGTCGAGCACGACTTCCACGAGGGCGACATCGCCGATCCCGATGCGGTCGCCCGCGCGGCGGCCGGCTGCGACGCGATCGTCAACTTCGCGGCCGAGACGCACGTCGACCGCTCGATCCTCGGGCCCGCCGAGTTCATCACCACGGACGTGCTCGGTACGCAGGTGCTGCTCGACCACGCACGACACGCGGGGATCCGCATGCTTCAGGTCTCGACCGACGAGGTCTACGGCGACGTCCCGCTCGACGCGCCTCCGTGCACGGAGGATGCGCCGCTCCGCCCGTCGAGCCCGTACAGCGCGTCGAAGGCGGGCGGCGACCTGCAGGTGCTGGCGTACGTGCGCACCTACGGCGTCGACGGCCTGATCACGCGCGGGGCGAACACGTACGGGCCGCGCCAGTACCCGGAGAAGATCCTGCCGCTCTTCATCACGAACGCGTTCGACGGCGAGCTGCTCCCGGTCTACGGCGACGGCCGCCAGCGTCGCGAGTGGCTGCACGTCGAGGATCACTGCGCGGCGATCGAGATCGTGCTGCGGAGCGGCTCGCGCGGCGAGGTCTACAACGTCGGCGGGCAGGAGCGCGAGAACCTCGACGCGGTTCGCCGGATCCTCGACCTCACCGGCGCCTCGCCCGATCTCGTCCGTCACGTGGAGGACCGACCCGGCCACGACCGGCGGTACGCGCTCGACTCGTCGAAGCTGCGCGGGCTCGGCTGGTCGCCGCAGCACTCGTTCGACGCGGGCGGGCTCGAGGCGACGGTGGAGTGGTATCGCGAGAACCGCGAGTGGTGGGAGCCGATCAAGTCCGGCGAGTACCGCGCCTACTACGCCGAGCAGTACGCGGCGCGGCTCGACGACGGCTCCTGACGCCGCCCGGCGACCCGTCGACCCGCTCGGCTACGGTGCCCGGCGATGAGTCGTCACGCGGTGCGGCTCGCGGCCTTCTCGGTGGTTGCCTCCGGCGGACTGGCGTCGGCGCTCGCCGTCTCGCTGCCTGCCCGCGGCGCCGCCGCCGACCCGACGACCGGGGCCACGACCACCGCCCCGGCCGTGACGAGCCCGGCCGCCGAGGTGCTCGCCGTCTCGGGTCACGGCTTCGGCCACGGGCTCGGGATGAGCCAGTGGGGCGCCTACGGCTACGCCCTCCACGGCCTGTCGTTCGAGGCGATCCTCGCGCACTACTACCCCGGCACGACGCTCGGCCCGGCGCCGACCCGCACCGTGCGCGTCCTGCTGGCGCGCGCGAAGCGGCTGTCGCTCGGATCGGCGGCTGCGTGGTCGGCCGTCGACGCCACGAAGACGAAGGTCGCGCTCGACCCCGGCACGGTCGTCGTGACGCCGGGCTCGAAGCTCCAGGGCCACTCGGTGACGCTTCCGTTGACGTTCACCTCGGCGGTGCCGATCGCGCTCGGCGGCAAGCCCTACCGCGGTCGCGTGGTCGTGATGCCGGCCGGCAAGGCGCTGCAGGCGATCGACATCGTCGGGCTCGAGTCGTACGTGAAGGGCGTCGTGCCCGCCGAGATGCCGTCCGACTGGCCGGCCGCGGCGCTCCAGGCCCAGGCGGTCGCGGCGCGATCGTACGCGCTTGCGAACCTCGTCGAGGGCCGTGCGTTCGACCTCTATGACGACGTGCGCAGCCAGGTCTACGACGGCATCGACGCGGAGTCGTCCGCGACGAGCGCGGCAGTCGACGCCACCAGGGGCACGGTCGCGCAGTACGGCGGCAAGGTCGCCGACACCCTGTTCTTCTCGACGTCGGGCGGCCGCACCGCGGCGGCGGCCGAGCTCCTCGGGACGCCGGTGCCGTACCTCGTCTCGGTACCCGACCCGTACGACACCTTCTCGCCGTTCCACGACTGGGGACCCGTGCTGTTCGACGTGCAGTCGGTCGCCGAGAAGCTGAAGGTCACGCCGCCCGTGAGCGCGGTTCGCGTCGATCCGGGCCCGTCGGGCCGTGCTGCGACCGTGACGGTCGTCGGCGCGAACGACACGGCCGCGAGCTTCACCGGCTCGCAGGTGCGCGCGGCGCTCGGGCTCCGGTCCACGTGGTTCCAACCGTCGCTGTACTCGCTCGGGCCGCAGCGCGCGGCGATCACCTACGGCGGCACGGTCGCGCTCACCGGCCTCGTCCAGGGTGCGACCTCCGTCTCGCTCGAGGCGAAGCCGTACGGCCGCGACTGGGAGCCCGCCGGGGCCGTGACGCTCCGCTCCGACGGCAGCTTCGAGGTTCCGGTGTCGCCGAGGCTGCGCACCTCGTATCGACTTGCCGCGGGAGCGATTCGCGCGGGGCTCGCCGCCGTCGCGGTCGCGCCGAAGGTCGTCGCGACGATTGCGACGTCCGGCGTCGCCGGCTCGGCGAAGCCCGTCGCCGCGGCGCAAGCCGTCCAGCTGCAGAAGGACGGCGGGCCTTCCTGGGCGACCCTCTCCTCGACGGTCACCGACGCCGGCGGTCGCTTCACCTTCGGCGGCCCGCTCGCGCCCGGCGACTACCGCGTCCGTGTGGCGCCGGGCGTCGGCCTTCAGCCGGGCCTCTCCAGCGTGGTCACGGTGCCGTGAGGCGGCTCCTCGCCCTGCTTGCGGCTGCGCTCTTCCTCGCCGACGCCTCCGGCGCTGCCGCGTTCGACAACACGGAGCCGCTGGCCGCGCACCAGTGGTACCTGGCGAAGGACTCCGCCTGGGACTTCTGGCCGGAGCCGCCGACGAACCTCGCGCCGATCAAGGTCGCGGTGATCGACTCCGGGATCGACGGGGGCCATCCCGACCTCGCGGGGAGGGTCGTCGCCGCGAAGTCGTTCGTCGGCGGATCGCCGTACCGCGACGAGGACGGTCACGGCACCTTCGTCGCCGGCGAGATCGCGGCCAACCCGTTCAACGGTGTCGGCATCGCCGGGATGGCGTTCAACGCGCGGCTGATCGTCGCGAAGGTCGTCGAGCCGGACGGGACGGTACCGCTCACCGCGGAGGTCGCCGCCATCCGCTGGGCGGCCAACCAGGGCGCGCGCGTGATCAACCTCAGCCTCGGCGGCGTCCGCGATCCGCTCGACCCGGCCCTCGACACCTACTCGGCGGCCGAGCAGGCGGCCGTCGAGTACGCGTACTCGAAAGGCGCGGTGATCGTCGCGGCGGTCGGCAACGGGCCTCAGTCGCCCGCGACGCCGTGGGACTTCGCGCACTATCCGTCGGCGCTGCCGCACGTCATCGGCGTCAGCGCGATGCGCGAGGACGGCTCGATCCCCGAGTTCTCGAACCGCGATGCGGTGTTCAACGACATCGCGGCGCCCGGAGACGACATGTTCTCGACGATCCCGCGGCAGCTCGTCGCCACGGGCACGCCGTGCGCCGACGGCCCGTACTCCGACTGCGGGCCGATCGAGTTCCGCGACGCGATCGGCACGTCGTTCGCCGCGCCGCAGGTCTCCGCGGCTGCCGCGCTCGTCCTCGGCGTCGACCCGCGGCTCCGCCCGGACCAGGTTTCGTGGCTGCTCGAGCGCAGCGCCGACGACCTCTCGGCTGCGAACGGCTGCGCCGAGTGCCCCGCCGGCCGCGACATGTACTCGGGCTGGGGCGCGCTCGACGTGCTCTCGGCGCTCACGCTGCTCACCGGGGGGACGAAGCTGCCGGCACCCGACCGCTACGAGCCGAACGACGAGGCCGGCCCGTGGTCGCACGCGCTTCCGCCGCTGCCCCGCACGATCGCGGCATCGCTCGACTTCTGGGACGACAACATCGACGTCTACCACCTGTACCTACGCCGCGGGCAGCGCCTCTACGCGCGCCTCACGCCGCAGGCGAAGGCGGGGATCCGGCTGGCGCTCTGGAGCCCGGGGACGACGCGGGTCGAGGGTCTCCGCGTCGACCTTGCGCGCCGCGTCGCGCAGTCGCGAACGGTCGGCGGGCAGGCGCGGGTCGTCTACCGCGCCCCCGCGACGGGCACCTACTACCTCCAGGCGAAGCTTGTGACGCAGTCGCCGAGCCCGGTGCAGTACCGGCTCGCGCTGGCGCGCACCGCCGGCCCCTGACGCCGGCTCAGCCGCCGTTCGCGCGGAGCTCGGCCGGGTCGACGTCGCGGAGCACGCGCGCGGGCGATCCGACCACGACCGTTCGCGGAGGGACGTCCTTCGTCACCACGGCGCCGGCGCCCACGAACGCCTCCTCGCCGATCTCGATCCCCGGGCAGATCACCGCGCCGCCGCCGATGCGTGCGCTGCGGCGAACCGTCGGGCCACGCATCTCCGCCCTGCGGCGCTCGGTCCGGCCCATGTAGTTGTCGTTCGTCGTCACGACGCACGGCGCGATGAACACATCCTCCTCGAGCGTCGAGTACGCGGTGATGTAGGCACCGGCCTGGATCCGCGTGCCGTTTCCGACCGTGGTGTCGTTCTCGATCAGCGAGCCGCGGCCCAGCACGCAGTCGTCGCCGAGCGAGACGCGCTCGCGGATGCACGACTGGTCGCCGACGATCGAGCTCGTTCCGACGGTCGAACCGGCGAACACGATCGCGCCGGTCGAGACGACCGCGCCGTCGCCGATCACGGCGGGCGGCAGCGGCTCGCGCCCGGCGGTCGACGAGGCCGCGAGCGACGGCTGCTTGCCCACGACGGCATACTCGAGCACGCGCACGCCGTCGCCGAGCACGGTGCCGGGATAGACGGTCGCGGTCGGGTGGATCTCAGCCGGCAAGCGACCTCGTCAGCATCTCGAGCGCGCGGACGACGCGGGCGCCGTCCTGCGCGACCTTCCCGCGGTCTCCATTCCCCTCGACGAGGTCGAGGAAGTGGCCGCACTCGAGCCGCAGCGGCTCGTCGGTTGCGATCTTCGGGACGAAGATGTCGCCGGAGCGCGTCTGCCACTCGCCGTAGGTCTCGGCGCGCTTCCACGGCGACTTCTCGTAGACCGTGACCTTGCGCTCGAGCTCCATGTCGTCGAAGACGACCATCTTCTCGCGGCCGACGACGGTCATCTTGCGCATCTTGTGCGGGTCGAGCCAGGAGAGATGCATGTGCGCGATCTTGCCGCTCGGGAAGCGCAGGAAGCAGAAGACGACGTCCTCGACGCCGGGCGTGAGGAAGTCACGGCCTTGCGCGGTCGCGACCTCGGGATCTTCGTCGAGCAGGAAGAGGATCACCGAGAGGTCGTGGACGCCGAGCGACCAGAGCGCGTTCTCGTCGGTGCGCACGATCCCGAGGTTCTGCCGGTTCCCGTAGATGCACAGCACCTCGCCGAGCTCGCCGGCGGCGATCAGCTCTTTCAGCTTCTGCACGCCCGGGTGGTAGAGGAGCAGGTGCCCGGGCATCAGGACGCGGTCGGCCGAGGCGGCGAGCTCGACCAGCTCGTCCATCTCCGCCGAGCGCATCGCGGGCGGCTTCTCGACGAGGACGTGCTTGCCCGCTTCGAGCGCCCGCTTCGCCAGCGCGAAGTGGGTGGGGACCGGCGTCGACACGACCACCGCGTCGAGCGAGTCGTCGGACAGCATCTCGTCGAGGCTCGCGGTGCTGCGCGCGCCGGGGTACCGCGCCCCGAACCGCTCGCGCCGCTCGTCGTCGAGATCACACACCCACGCGAGCTCGGCCAGCTCGTCGAAGTTGCGTGCGAGGTTCGGGCCCCAGTAGCCGAGACCGGCGACGCCGACCCTCGTCAAAGCTTCCAGACCTTGCCGTCGACCTCCAGGCCTTTGGTGGCGTTGCGGAAGTCGACGACGACCTTGCTCCGGCGTACGAGGTCGGCGTAGTCGACCCCGGAGTGCCTGGTCACGATCGCGACGCAGTCGTACGCTTCCGGCTCGAGCGGCATCGACGTCAGGCCGTCGAACTCCGCGACGAACGGGTCGTGGTACGCGACGTCGGCGCCGGCGTTCCGCAGCAGCTCGAGCAGCTTCTCGGCCGGCGACTCGCGCACGTCGTCGATGTCGGCCTTGTAGGCGACGCCGAGCAGCAGGATCTTCGCGCCGTTCAGCGACTTCTGCGCGCCGTGGTTGAGCGCCTGCGAGATCACCGACCGGCAGAAGTACGGCATGTTGTTGTTGATCTCGCCGGCGAGCTCGACGAAGCGGGTGCTGAAGTCGAACTCGCGCGCTTTCCACGCGAGGTAATACGGGTCGAGCGGGATGCAGTGGCCGCCGAGCCCGGGGCCGGGCTGGAAGGACATGAAGCCGAACGGCTTCGTCGCCGCCGCCTCGACGACCTCCCAGACGTCGATCTCCATGCGGTCGCTGAGTTGCGCGAGCTCGTTGACGAGCGCGATGTTGACCGAACGGAAGATGTTCTCGAGCAGCTTCGTCAGCTCGGCGGCGTCTGCCGTCGACACCTCGTGCACCTGCTCGATCGCGGAGCGGTAGAGCTCGGCCGCCGCCTTCGTCGAGGCGGGGTTGATCCCGCCGACGACCTTCGGCGTCGTCTGCGTCGTCCAGTCGGTGCGACCTGGATCGACGCGCTCCGGGGCGAAGGCGAGGTGGAAGTCCACACCTGCCTCGAGGCCGCTGCCCCGCTCGAGCACCGGCTGCAGCACCTCGCGGGTCGTGCCGGGGTAGGTGGTCGACTCGAGCACGACGATATGGCCTGCTCGCAGGTGCGGCGCGAGCGAGGCGGCGGCGCTGCGGATCTGGCTGAGGTCGGGCTCCCGCTGTCGCGTCAGCGGTGTGCCGACGGCGATCACGACGGCCCCGCTGTCGGCAACTGCCGCGAAGTCCGTGGTGGCGGTGATACGGCCGTCGTCCACGAGCGGCTTCAGCACCTCCGACGGGACGTCCTTGATGTGGCTCTCCCCGCGGTTGATCGCCTCGACGACCGCCGGCTGCACGTCGACGAGCACGACCCGCTGGCCGGCCGAGGCGAACGTCTCGGCGTGCGGCATGCCGACGTAGCCGGCGCCGATCACGGCGACGTCGTAGGGGCGTTTGCTGCTGTCGGCCTCCGGCACGGCGGTCAAGCGTACAGGGCAGCTGCGATGCGTTCCGAGGCGTGCCCGTCCCCGTAGAGCTCCGGCGTGCCGGCGGGAAACGACGCCTGCGAGACCGCGCGCACGAGCGCGTCGGGGTCGTCGTCGACGAGCACGTTCGCACCGGCCTCGACGGTGTCGACCCACTCCGTGCTCGGCCGGAGCGTGATGCACGGGACGCGGTACCAGTACGCCTCCTTCTGGAGCCCTCCCGAGTCGGTGATCACGACGCGGGCCTGCGAGGCCAGCGCCGCGAGGTCGAGGTAGCCGAGCGGCGGCGCGATCTCGAGCTCCGGCGCGATGCGCTCGAGCGCCGCGCGCGTGCGCGGATGCGCGGGAAAGACGAGCGGCAGCTCGATGCGGCGTAGACCGTCGACGATGCGGACGAGCCGGTCCGTCCGCGTGACGTTCGCCTCGCGGTGGACGGTAGCGACCACGTAGCCGCGCGGCTCGACGCCGAACCGCTCCAGCGCCGACGAGCGCGCCCGCGCAAGCGGCGCGAACAGTCTCGCGGCGTCGGCCATCACGTCGCCGACGACGACGCGCCTGCCGTGGACGCCTTCGGCGGCGAGCTGCGCCGCCGAGCGCTCGTCCGGGCAGAGCAGCAGCGTCGAGGTCCGGTCGACCTCGATCCGGTTTCGCTCCTCGGGCATCTCGAGGTCGAAGCTGCGAAGCCCCGACTCGACGTGCGCGACGGCGACCTCGCCCGCCGCCCGCGCGCCGGCGGCGGTCGAGTTCGTGTCGCCGAAGACGAGCACCCAGTCGGGCCGCTCACGCTCGACGACGGCACGGATCGGTACCTCCATCGCGGCCGCGTCGGCGGTGCGCAGGTCGAGCCGGTGCCGGGGCGGGGCGATCCCGAGCTCGTCGAAGAACACCTGCGAGAGCTCCGCGTCCCAGTGCTGGCCGGTGTGGAGGACGACCTCCTCGATCGCCGCGTCCCGCAGCGCCAGCGACAGCGGCGCCGACTTGATGAACTGCGGGCGGTTCCCGACCACGGAGAGGACGCGCATGTCGCGGGCGCTACGATACGCGCGCCCTCGGGGTGGAAAGCCCGGGCCGTTAGCTCAGCTGGTAGAGCAGGGGACTCTTAATCCCAAGGTCGAAGGTTCGAATCCTTCACGGCCCATCCTCTCGACGTTCGGACGCAGCCGGGCAGCGGCTTCGAGCCGGCGCCGCATAGCCTTGCCGCGTGGCGAGCGAGAGCGATCGGCGTGGTGAGGTCGCCGCCTTCCTCGAGGGCCTCGAGCGGCGACTGGGCATCCGCCATCGAGGCGGCGATGCCTTCCGTCTCCCCGTGGCGCGCGTCGTGGACGGCGGCGGGCTGGCGGGCACCGTCGCCGCCGGCCGTGTGCGCGTCGGCGACCGGGTCGGCGTCCACCCGGCGGGTGTCGAAGGCAGCGTCGCGCGGATCGTCGCCGGCGACGACGGCCGCGACCGGGCGAACGACGGCGACGAGGTCACGCTGTTTCTCGCCGGGGACGTGACCGCGGCCGCGGGCGATCTCGTCGCTTCGTCCGCCGATCCCCCGGGCGCGGGCACGCAGTTCGAGGTCACGATCGTCTGGACGGCGGACGAGCCGATGCTGCGGGGGCGCTCGTACCTGCTCCGCGCCGGCGCGCGGACCACCGTCGCCACGGTCGCGCCGCTCAAGTACCGGCTCGACCTCGAGACGAAGGAGCGGTTGCCGGCCGCGCGGCTCGAGCGGGGCGAGGCCGGCGTCTGCCAGATCGCGCTCGAGGAGCCGATCGCGTTCGATCCCTACACGGCGAACCGTCGGACCGGCAGCTTCGTGCTGGCGGACCGTGCGACCGGCCGGCAGCTCGGGGGCGGGCTGATCCACTTCGAGCTGCGGCGCTCGGGGAACGTCCGCTGGCAGGTACTCGACGTCGACAAGCGCGCCCGGAGCGAGCAGAACGCGCAGACGCCCTGCGTGCTCTGGTTCACGGGGCTCTCGGGTGCGGGGAAGTCGACGATCGCGAACCTCGTCGAGCGGCGGCTCCACGCGCTCGGCCGGCGCACCTACCTGCTCGACGGCGACAACGTCCGGCACGGGCTGAACAAGGACCTGGGCTTCACCGAGGCCGACCGTGTCGAGAACATCCGCCGGGTCGCCGAGGTCGCACGCCTGATGGTCGACGCCGGCCTGATCGTCGTCGTCGCGTTCATCTCCCCCTTCGCGAGTGAACGACGCATGGCGCGCGGGCTGTTCGAGGTCGGCGAGTTCGTCGAGGTCTTCGTCGACACGCCGCTCGACGTGGCCGAGGCGCGCGACCCGAAGGGTCTCTACGCGAAGGCGCGACGCGGCGAGCTCGTCAACTTCACGGGCATCGACTCGCCCTACGAACCGCCGCTCTCGCCCGAGGTGCACGTCGACACGACCGTGCTCGTGCCCGACGCGGCGGCCGAGCGCATCGTCGGTGCTGTGCTCGCGCGTCAGTGAAGCCGCTTGCGCGCGAAGCGCGCGGTGACGAGCACGGCCGCGACGGTGAGCACGAGTGAGACCGCCTTGCCGCCGCGCAGCTTGGAGAGGCCGCCGGCGCGCTCGACCATGTCGACCGGCACCTCCTGCAGGCGAAGGCCGGCGCTCGAGATGCGGATCAGCGCCTCCACCTCCGGTGCGCCCGTCGTGAACTCCTCGGCGAGCAGCGGCATCGCCCTCGCGTTCACCGCGTAGAGGCCGCTCGTCGCGTCTCCGAACGGCTTGCCGAGCACGAGTGCGAGCGCGCGGCGCAGCACCGCCGTGCCGAACCGCCGTGCCGGGCTCGGCAGGTAGCGGTACGGCGCGTACCCGTCGCCTGAGACGAAGCGGGAGCCGACCGCCACGTCGCACGCGTCGCTGCGCACGAGTACGAGCAGCCGGGCGAGCTCGTGCCCCGGATGCTGGCCGTCGGCGTCGACCCGGCCGCAGAAGGCGTACCCGTGCTCGTGCGCGTAGCGGTAGCCCGCTGCGACGCCGACGCGAAGCCCGCGGTTCGCGCCGAGCGAGAGCACCTCGGCGCCTCCCGCACGCGCGATTGCAACGGTCGCGTCGGTCGACCCGTCGTCGACGACGAGCACGTCGGCGCCCGGTAGCGTCGTGCGGAGGTCGTCGAGCACGGCCGGGAGGTTCTCCTCCTCGTTCCACGCCGGGATGAAGACGAGCGTGTCGCTGCTCGCGGTCGTCACCGTTCGACTTCGGCGAGCGCCCGCCGCAGCTGGCCGGGCGCCCACGGCAGCGCCGCGAGCTCCCAGGCGAGCGCACCGGGCGAGCGCGGCACGCGCACGGCGTGCACCCGTGCGTCGATCCCCGCCGTGGCGTACAGGCGCCGGAAGAAGTAGCGCGACCGCGCGTAGTGCAGCGGCGCGCAGACGACCAGCGCACGCTCGATGCCCCGCTCGCGCAGCAGCGGCAGCGTGCGCGCAGCGTTCTCGGCGGTGAGGGTCGCGGTCGGTTCGACGACCAGCTCGACGTCGGGGCCGCGCCAGGCTGCACGCATCTGCTCGCCCTCGGTCGGCCCGCCGTGCGGCGACCAGCCGGTGAAGACGACCGCCGAGGCGGCGAACCGCTCGGCCAGGGCCTCGGCGGCGACCACGAGGCGCCGGCAGCGTGTGCTGATGCGGTATCCCGCAGCTTCCAGCCGGCCGTTGCCGGGGACGACGATCGCGGTCCGGGGCATGCCGGCAAGGTAGACGCTTTCGGGTTTGGGAAGGAGTCCCGGCGGAGACTGCGAAGGCGGCCATTCACGGGCTGCAGAATTGCTGCCGATGGTCACCCCATCGCACCCCCGCCGATGAGACGTGCCCGCCTCCTCACCCCGCTTGCCGCGACGGCGCTCGCCGCCGGGCTCGGCGCGGCACCGCTGGCGGCTTCGCCCGCCGGGAAGATCAAGGAGAAGCAGAAGGAGGCGCAGGTCGTGCTGGCACAGGTCGATGCCCTCGACCAGCAGCTCGGGAAGACCGTCGAGGAGTGGGACGGTGCGCGTTACGAGCTCGGCCGTGTGCGCAAGCAGCTCGCGTCGAACCGCGCCTCGCTCACGGTCGCCCGGCATGCGGAGCGCCGGACGCAGCAGATGGTGCAGCAGCGGCTCGTCTCGATCTACGAGAGCGACGAGCCGACGACGATCGACGTCGTCTTCGGCAGCACGAGCCTCAACGACCTGATCGACCGGCTGCAGGCGGAGCGGTCGGTCGCGAAGTCCGACAACCTGCTCGCCAAGCACGCGGTGCAGGTCCGCGACCAACTCGCTGCCGCGCGCGCGACGTTGCGTGCGACCGAGCAGCGCCGGGCGTCCTCGGTGCGCCAGCTCTCGGATCAGAAGACCCAGATCGGGGCGATGCTCGGCCAGCGCAGGAGGCTGCTCGCCTCGGTGCAGTCGGAGATCGCGGTGATACGCGCCCAGGAGGCGCGCCGCCAGGCCGCGCTCGCCGCCGAGGCTCGCCGCCGCCTCGCCGCCGAGCAGGCCGCGCTCCGCCGCCAGGCCGCCGAGCGCGCGAAGGCCGCGCAGGAGGCGGCTGTCACGAGAGCAGCCGCTCCGGTCGTGACGCACCGGGCCGCGACCACGACGACCGTCGCCACGGCGACGACGGCGCCACCCCCGCCGCCCACGACGACGACGGTCCTCCCGGCGACGACCCCCGAGTCGGCTGTCACGACCGACCCGGTGACGACGGCGCCGACCACGACCACGACCGCCGACGTCCCGGCGGCGCCGCTGCCCGCGGGTCACCCCGAGGCGGCGACGATCGCTCTCCACTACCTCGGCGTGCCGTACGTGTGGGGCGGCGAGAGCCCCAACGGCTTCGACTGCTCGGGGCTCGTCGCGTACGTCTATGCGCAGCTCGGCATCACGTTGCCGCACTACGCCGCCGCCCAGTACTCACTCGGCGTCGCCGTGCCGCGCGACGAACTGCAGCCGGGCGACCTCGTCTTCTTCGACGGGCTCGCCCACGTCGGCATCTACATCGGCGGCGGCCAGTTCGTGCACGCGCCGCACACCGGAGACGTCGTGAAGATCACGTCGCTGGCCGCCTACGGCCCCGGCTACGTCGGCGCGCGGCGGATCTGACCGCTACTGCCCGCGCAGCCCCCGGCGCAGCTCGTCCCAGGTGAGCCGCGTCAACTCGGCCTGCTCTGAGACCGCGTCCTCCGGCCGCGGCGCATGCGAGTGGCGCCGTCCGGTGATCCGGCGGGGAGCGGTGGTGTCCCAGGTCAGACGCTTCATGCGTGCACCTCCATCGTCTCGGCGGGCGCCGGGGCCCGCGTGATCTTGATGTCTCCACTCACGGTCTTGGCGCGGATCTCGACGAGCGGCCCGTCCCCCTCCGGCACGTCCGGCGAGAGCTCGAGCTCCGAGCTCGTGTCGCCGCTGACGGTGTTGCAGTCGAGCCATGCGCGCGATCCCTTCCGGACGCCGATCTCGACGTCGCCGGACACCGAGTGCGCGCCCACGGTGCCGCGCATCACGGCGCGGTGCCGCTGGTCGCCGCTGACGGTGTTGACGCTGACGTCGTCGTAGGCCTCGCCGAGCTCGACGTCACCCGACGCCGTCGTCATCGTCACGGGCCCGCGTGCGGTCGCGACGGATACGTCCCCGGACGCGGACTGGACGCTCAGGCCGCCGGTCACCTCCCGGGCGGCCACGTCGCCGCTCGCGGTCTTGACGGTCGCGCCGCCTTCGACCCGCTCGAGCCCGACGTCGCCCGACGCGGTCGCCACGTTGGCGCCCCCGAGCATGCCGTGCACGATCACGTCCGCCGACCTGGTGCGCGCGGTCAGGGTCGAGCCGGCCGGGCAGCGCACGCGGCAGCCGACGCCGTCGCGGCCGAAGAGCGACCCGAAGCCGAAGCCGGACCTGCGCTGCGGCACGTCGACGACGAGCTTCTGCGTGCCGTGCTCGCGGAGCTCGACCGTCGACGCCTCGACCAGCGCACGCGACTCGTCGTCGTGGCCGACCAGCTCGACCTCGACGTGACCGTCGAGCGTGGGGTCGACCTCCACCTCCCCCGAGGCGAGGCGGATGTCCACCTCGACCGGGCCCGTCACCTCGAACTGCTTGTGCATCTCTCGTCCCCCTCTCGTCAGCTCTGCGCGTACCCGGACAGGCGCTTGCCGCCCGACCGGACGGGGCGCGACTCGCTCGCGCGCGCGATCGCGCGCACGATCCACGTGTTCGTCGAGACGCCCTCGCGATCGGCCGCCTTCTCGACGGTGAGCTTGAGGGAGTCGGACAGGCGCAGGCTGATCCGCGCCGTGAGCTCCTCGCCGGCGACGCCGGCGCCTTCGCCGGACGTGTCGATGTAGACGAACTCCGGCTCCTGGCCGGCCAGCCGGACCTCGACGTGGCCGGAGGGGAGCTTCGACGAGAGCTCGACCGCCGCCTGCGAGAGCAGGTCGAGCAGCTTCAGGCGGAGGCTCGAGCCGATCGAGTCGGCGAGCCGCCGCGCGATCTGCGCGGAGCGCTCGTCCCCGAGCTCGGCCAGACCCTCGAGGTCGTCCTCGACGCCGTTCAACATGATTGTCAGATTCATCGTGACATCACTCTGACATCATTTGCGGCATCTGTCAAGCGCCATCGGGATGCCGCGCTGGTGTCGAATGGCACGTTTTGCGCCTGGATCCACGGGGTTCCGGCTCGTTGATTAGGCTTGGGCCGGGTGCGCAAGGGGTCCGTCATCCAGCTCGTCGTGATCGGCCTGATCGCGGGGGCGATCTGCACCGCGGTGGCGCTCCTGATCCCGTGGATGCCGGTCGCGGCCGGGCGGGAGGCCGCGCGCATCGACTTCGTCTACTGGTTCACGACGACGATCGCGATCGTCGTCTTCTCGGTCGTCGCGGCGGTTCTCGCCTACTCGGTGTGGAAGTTCCGCGCGCCGCCGGACGACTGGTCGGACGGACCGCCGACGCACGGGCACACGACGGTCGAGATCGTGTGGACGGCGATCCCGGCGCTGCTCGTCACCGCGATCGCGATCGTCAGCGCGATCGTGCTCGCGAAGAACGGCGAGGCGGGCTCGAACCCCGTCGTCGTGAAGGTGGTGGCGCAGCAGTTCGCGTGGGAGTTCACCTACTCGAACGGGAAGACATACGGGTACCTCACGCTTCCGGAAGACCGCCACACGAAGCTCGACATCACGTCGAAGGACGTCATTCACTCGTTCTGGGTGCCGCAGCTCTCACAGAAGCAGGACGCGGTGCCCGGCCAGCACAACTCGATCGTCGTCACGCCGACGCGCACCGGCACGTTCCCGGTGATCTGCACCGAGCTCTGCGGGCTCGGTCACTCGATCATGCGCAGCCACGTGACGATCGTCAGCCAGGCCCAGTTCACCAAGTTCATCGCGAACAAGGGGACGACGTCCGGCCCGCCCGGGCTCGCGGTGTTCCAGAAGAACGGCTGTAGCAGCTGCCACACGCTGAAGGCCGCGGGTGCGACCGGGACGATCGGGCCCGACCTCGACAAGCTGGTGCAGTACGCGAAACAGGCACATCGCGGCTCGCTCGACGCGTTCATCCGTGAGTCGATCGTCTCGCCGGCCGCGTACCTCCAGCCCGGCTACAACGATCTGATGCCGCACACCTTCAAGTCGCAGATTCCGCCCGCGGAGCTCGACCAACTCGTGCAGTATCTGGTGTCGAACGCCCAGAAATGACGACCGCGGCTCATCATCCCCCCGAGGTCCACGCTCCGCCGTCGCCGGGCACGGGCATCCACCGCTTCCTGCGCCCGGGGTGGCTGCGCGTCCTGTGGACGATGCCGCTCTTCTTCGGGATCGGGCTGGCGCTCGTCTGCGGGATCAGGTGGCTCGTCGGCTGGGACCCGGTCTGGGACGGCGTCCCGATCCTCACCGTCGAGCTGGTGACGGTGCCGATCGGCTTCCTCGTCGGGCTCGGCGGCTTCGACTACTGGGTCTACTACGCGTCGGGCCGGCCGACCCGCCCCGAGGACCACTCGGGCCACGGCGCGAAGAGCTGGCGCGACTACTTCCGCATCAACACCGACCACAAGGTGATCGGCGTCCAGTACGTCGTCACGACGATCTTCTTCTTCTGCTGCGGCGGCCTGCTCGCGATGCTCTTCCGCGCCGAGCTCGCGCGGCCGGGCGACCAGTACTTCAACCCGCAGACGTTCAACGTGCTCGTCTCCGACCACGCGGCGTTGATGATCTTCCTGTTCATCATCCCGGCGTTCGCCGGCCTCGGGAACTACGTGATCCCGCTGATGCTTGGGGCGGGCGACATGGCGTTCCCGCGGCTGAACGCGCTGTCGTTCTGGCTGCTGCCGATCGCCGGCTTCATGTTGCTGATCGGCATGACCGCGCCGGGCGGCGGGCCGTCGGCGGGCTGGACGTGCTACGCGCCGCTCTGCTCGCACCAGCCCGTGGGCCAGGTGTTCTTCAACATGGCGGTGCAGTGGGCGGGCGCGAGCTCGATCATGACGGCGCTCAACTTCCTGGTCACGATCATCACCATGCGCGCGCCGGGGATGACCTTCTGGCGCATGCCGCTGCTCGTGTGGGCGAACTTCACCACGAGCCTGCTGGTCGTGCTCGCGACGCCGTTCATCGCCGGGTCGCAGTTCTTCGTGATGTTCGACCGCGTCCTGCACACGCAGTTCTTCGAGTACCAGCAGGGCGGCTACGTGCTCGGCTACCAGCACATCTTCTGGTTCTACTCGCACCCGGCGGTCTACATCATGATGCTGCCCGGCTTCGGGATCATCAGCGAGGTCATCTCCGTCATGAGCCGCAAGCCGATCTTCGGCTACCGGCTGATGGCGTTGAGCCTGATGGCGATCCTCGTGCTCGGCTTCTCGGTGTGGGCGCACCACATGTTCGTGGCCGGGATGGCGAGCTGGCTGCGCGTGCCGATGATGGTGACGTCGATGGTGATCGCCGTGCCGACGGGCATCAAGATCTTCTCGTGGTTAGCGACGATGTGGGACGGGCGAATACATTTCACGACGCCCATGCTGTTCGCGCTGGGCTTCCTCAGCATGTTCGTGATCGGCGGGCTCTCGGGCATCTACCTCGCGTCGGTGCCGATCGACATCCATGCCAGCGACACGTACTTCATCGTCGCGCACATCCACTACGTGCTCTTCGGCGGTTCGGTGTTCACGATCTTCGCGGGCATCTACTACTGGTTCCCGAAGATGACAGGCCGCATGTACAACGAGCGGCTCGGGAAGCTGCACTTCTGGCTGACCTTCGTCGGCTTCAACCTGACGTTCTTCCCGATGCACTACATCGGGCTGCAGGGGATGCCCCGGCGCGTCGCCGACTACGCCGACCGCTTCGCCGACATCAACCTGTTCATCTCGATCGCGTCGTTCGGGCTCGGCGCCTCGACGATCGTCTTCCTCTACAACATGGCGTATTCGTGGGCGCACGGCCCGGTCGCCGAGGCGAACCCGTGGCACGCGCTGACGCTGGAGTGGCAGGTGTCCTCTCCGCCGCCGGTGTTCAACTTCGACGAGATCCCGCAGGTCGTCGGGAACCCGTACGAGTACGGCGTCCCGGGTGCGCGCCACGCGATCTTCGGCGCGCCGGCTCACGAGCCGGTCGGGGCGGACTGACCGCTCCGTGGCCGAGCACATCCTCGTGATCGCGAACGAGACGGCGGCGTCCGAGACCCTGCTCGGCGCCGTTCGCGGCGAGGCGGGCACGTCGGCGCGCGTAACCGTCGTGGCGCCCGTCAACGAGCCGAACCAGGGGTACGTCGTCTACGAGGACACGCGCCGAGCGTCGGCGGGCCGCAGGCTCGACAGGACCCTTCGCGCCCTCCGTGAGGCCGGGGTCTCCGCCCAGGGCTTCGTCGTCGAGACGGGCCCGGTGCAGGCGGCTGCGGACGCGCTCGCGCAGCTCGAGCCGAAGGTCGACGAGATCGTCGTGTCGACCCACGAGCCGGAACGCTCCGGCTGGCTTCGCCGCGACGTGCTCGGCGACATCGAGCGGCGCGCCAGAGGCGTCCCGGTGAAGCACGTCGTCGTCGACCGCTCGGCCGGCGAGGAGGTCAACGTGCTCGTGATCGCGAACCAGACGGTCGTCTCTCCGGAGCTGCTCGACCGCATCCGGCAACGGGCCGGGCAGGGGCCGGCGGGCTTCCTGATCGTGGCGCCGCAGGGCGACCACGAGGAGCACGCCGACGCCGAGCGGCGCCTCAAGCTCGCACTCGGCGAGCTGCGCGGCGAAGGGCTCGACGCGCACGGGCAGGTCGTGCACCCCGATCCGTACACCGCCGCATTGCACGTCGTGAACGACGAGCGCGTCGACGAGATCATCGTGTCGACGTTCCCGGGCGAGAAGAGCGGCTGGCTGCGCCGCGACCTCGTCGATCGCCTCCGCAAGGACACGGGCCTGCCCGTCGACCACGTGGTCTCCGGCGCCGCTTTGCCGGCGCCGGAGCGGGCATGAGCGCGGCCGCCGAGGCGCACGGCGGGCACCCGCCGACGCCGCACTACAGCTCGCGCGTCTCGCCCGCGACCCTCGGGATCCTCCTCTTCATCGGGTCGGAGATCATGCTCTTCGGCTCGTTCTTCACCGTCTACTTCTTCGTCCGGGTCGTCAACAGCGCCTTCTGGGGCGGGACGTGGCCGCCGGCGCCGTACCACCTGCCGGCGTTCGTCGCGGGCATCAACACGGCGCTGCTCGTCACCTCGAGCTTCTCGATGCACTGGGCCGACACCTCGATCAAGAAGGGCAACCGGGCAGGCCTCCAGGCCGGCCTGGTGCTGACGTTCGCCCTCGGCCTCGCGTTCCTGCTGATCCAGGTCATCGAGTACGCCCGGATCGGCTTCAACACGAGCGACACGGCGTTCGCCGGGACGTTCTTCGGGCTCACCGGCCTGCACGGCGCTCACGTGTTCATCGGCCTGTCGATCCTGATGGTGATGATCGTTCGGTCGTTCCGCGGGCACTTCTCGCCGGAGCACCACCACGGCATCGAGCTCGGCGGGATCTACTGGCACTTCGTCGACCTGATGTGGATCGTCGTCTACTTCACGGTGTATATCCTCTAGCGAGAGGCGTCGTGCAGAACCCCTTCCGGAGCGAGCAGGCGGCGTTCCGGCTGGTCTGGGTCGCGGTCGGCTACTTCGTGCTGATCGGGATCGGGTGGAGGATCGACCGCTGGCTCGGGCTCGCGGTGTTCATCGTGCTGACGGTCGCCGGGATCGCGTGGATCATGCACCGGGGCCGCCGCGTCCCGCCCGTGCGCGAGGCACCCGTCGCGAGCCCACCGAACGAGCATCGCGTGCTCGTCGTCGCGAACGAGACGGTGGGCGGCGCCGAGCTGCTCGCCGAGCTTCGCAAGCGGGCGGCGAGCGGACGGACCGTCGTCTTCGTCGTCTGCCCGGCGCTCAACTCGCACGTTCGGCGCTGGACCTCCGACGAGGACGGTGCACGAGCGGCGGCCAACGACAGGCTGGCCGCGAGCCTGCTCGCTATGCGCGCGACGGGGCTCGACGCGACCGGGGAGATCGGCGACGCCGATCCGCTGCAGGCGATCGAGGATGCGCTTCGGACCTTCCGGCCCGACGAGCTCGTCGTCTCGACACACCCGCCGGGCCGCTCCCACTGGCTGGAGGGGGACGTCGTCGAACGGGCGCGCGAGCGGTTCGCGATCCCGCTCGACCACGTCGTCGTCGACCTCCACGCGGCCCGCTAGGCGAGGCAGCGGTTGAGCTCCGCCGCGGTCAGGGTCGAGGCCGTCGATCCGCTCCCGCTTCGCGACGAGCTGCGCGGCGTCCATCGCGCTGCGCTCGGAGCCGGCGCGCTGTCGGACGAGTGGGCCGAGCGGCTCCCGCGGCACACGGCGCGCGAGGGCTTCGTCTTCCTCGTCGCTCGGGACGGAGACGCGATCGCCGGCTTCGGCTACGGCTACACGGGTGCGTACGGGCAGTGGTGGACGGAGCGGGTCGCGCAGGCGCTGACGAGGGCGCAGCGCGAGGAGTGGCTCGACCTGCCGCACTTCGAGGTCGTCGAGCTGCACGTGCGGCCGTCCGTCCAGCGGCGCGGCATCGGCAGCACGCTGCTCGCGCAGCTCCTCTCCCGCCAGCGGCATCGGCGGGCGGTGCTGACGACCCAGGCCGGCTCGAGGCCCGCACGCCGCTTCTACGCCAAGAACGGCTGGGAGGAGCTGGCGGAGGTCGACTTCGGACGGGGGTACCCGCCGTACATCGCCCTCGGGAAGCGGATCCGCTACTTGCCGGCGACCGACGCGACGTAGCCGGCGACCGCCTGGATCTGCGCCTCGCTGAGCCGTCCCTTGAACGACGGCATCACCGCGCCGCCCGTCTCGACCTGGTGCGCGACGATGGCCTTCGACGGCTTCAGCTGGTCGAGGTCCGGGCCGACGGTCCCGGTCGCGCCCGCGTCCTTCAGCGTATGGCAGCTGCTGCAGCCGGCCGTCTCGAAGACGCTCTTGCCGTTGACGGCGGGCCCGCCCGTGGCCGTGTGCGGCGAGGGTGTCGGCTTCCGTCCCGACGCGGTGACGCCACAGGTCGGGTTGCCCGAGCACTTGGCCACGTAGACGGCGATGTCGTCCGCGTTCTGGCCGCTGTAGAGGTTCGCGGGCATCGGCGGCTCCGGATAGGCGATCTGGCCTCGCACGACGTCCTGGATCGTCTGCAGCGAGAAGCCCTGTTCCTTGTCGCTCGAGAACGCGTCGTCGAGGTTCGGGCCGACGGTCCCGGTCGTCTTCGCATCGGCCAGCGTGTGGCACGAGCCGCAGTTGGGGTCGCCCGGCTTCGCCGGCGTCGTGAACAGGAGCTTCCCGTGGCCCGGGTCGCCCTCCGTGACGCGGCCGACCGCGCCGCATCCGGACGCGAGTACCGCGACCGCGACGACGGCGGCAACGAGAAGGGCTCGGCGGCGGATCAAGACGGCGAGAGGGCCTCGGCGCGCGACTCGGTGAGATCGAACACCCGGTCGAGCCCCGTGATTTCGAAGATCTTGGTGATGTTCGGGTCGCTGCAGACGATCGTCATGCGACCGTCGGCGGTGCGCAGCCGGCGAAGGCCGCCGACGAGCACGCCCAGCGTGGTCGAGTCGATGAACGTCGTCGACGTGAGGTCGACGATCACGTGGGTCGCGCCCTCGCCGATCACCTCGAGCAGCTGCTGCTTGAACTCGGGCGCCGTGTAGAGGTCGATCTCGCCGGCCAGGGAGATCGCGTACGTGTGGTCCTGAAGCTGCTCGGTCTTGATGTCGAAGTTCATGCCACCCCTCGGTGCCGGGCCATCGCCGTTCGAGGCCGCGCCGCCGAGAGTCTAACCGGACGGATGGGTGCTGCTCTGCGCAGCCGCCTGCGCGGCGAGGGCCTTGATCACCCGCTTGACCTGGGGGGCGAGCGGATCGGTCGGTGCGAGCTTCAGGAAGCGGCGGTAGGCGGCGAGGGCCGTCGCCGAGTCGCCCGCCGTCTGTGCGGCCTGGCCGAGCTGGATCTGCAGGGTCGCGTCGGAGGGCGTCAGGGCGGCGAGCTTCCGGTAGGCCGCCTCGGCCTTCGTCGCGGTCGTCTGCACCTTCTGGGCCGCGGTGGAGAGGTTGGCCGTGGCGATGCTCTGGACCGCGGCCGAGATTGGATCCTGGAGGGCGTTCGGGCTGTTGAAAGCGCGGCCGAGCGGCGACGACGACGGCGGCGTGAAGGGCGGCGGCGCGACGGAGACCGCTGCGGCCTGTGCATTCGAGTACTCGGTGCTGTAGATGTTGGCCAGCGCCGTGTACTGCGACGCGAGCTCGCCGAGCGCGCTCGTGTCCTTCGGGCGGAGCGCCGTGTACCGCTCGAGTGCCGCCACCGCGTCCGTGGTGCGCTGCTTCTGCTCGTAGGCGGTCGCGAGCGCACGCCAGTCGGCTGCGCTGTTCGGATGGTCGGCGACCTTGTGCTGGAGGCTCGAGATCGACGTTCCGCCGTTCGAGCCGAAGTTGAAGGCGTTCTGGAGGGCGTCGCCGATCCCCGTCGAGCCGGACCCGACGCCGAGCAGGACGAAGCCCAGGACGAAGGTGATCGCGAGGCCGACGTAGATCCACTTGGCGTGATTGCGGAGACGCTGGAAGAACAGCTCGTCCTGCCACTGCGGCGGCTTCGACTTGTGGGGGCGCGCTACCGCGGCCTGAGCGCCAGCATTCGTCCTCGGGCTGCGCTTGCGGTGTTGCGTACCTCTCGCCACGTCTTCTCGTCCTCGCTCGTGTATCGGGTTTCGCCGTCGACGACCGTCGCCAGCACGCGTTCCGGCGAGCCGCCGAAGACGACGGCCGCTGCCGGGTCCTCCACCGGATGGTAGGGGCTACCGTCGAGCGACACCACCGTCAGATCGGCGCGCTTTCCGGCCGCCAGGGTACCGACCCGATCGTCCAGTCGCAGCGCCCGCGCCGATTCGGCGGTGGCGAGCCGCAGCGCGGCCGCTGCGTCGAGCGCGCCCGGATCGCGGGCGGCCGCCCGCGCCAGGTAGATCGCCGTCCGCATCTCCTCGAAGGCGTCGAACGAGGGCGTCGAGGCCGGCGAGTCGGTGCCGAGCCCGATCCGGGCCCCGGCCGACCGCAGCTCCCGGAGCGGCGCCGTGCCGCAGCCGAGCAGCGCGTTCGAGCGGGGGCAGTGGGCGATCGGTACGTCGCGGGCGGCGAGCAGTTCGAGCTCGTCCGGCTCGAGGTCGACGCAGTGGGCGCACAGGAGGTCCGGGCCGAGCACCGGCTCGAGCGTGGCGACGCTCCGCTTCCCGGTCGGCGCGATCAGCGGCGCCGGCAGCGCGCTCCAGGTCCCCTCGCCGCGCTCGAGCCAGTCGTTCTCGGCGCGGGACTCGGCGAGATGGGTCCCGACCGGGACCCCGAGCTCGAGGCACCAGCGATAGACGTCGAGCGAGCACGTGTACGGCGCGTGCGGCGACACGCCGAGGCGCACGAGCGGCGTCTCCGTCGCCTGCGCGAGCTTCGCGCCGAATTGCTCCTCGGCGACGCGCGGGTCGACGGCGAACACCTCGAGATAGACGATCGCACGAAGGCCGAGCTCGGCGGCCGCCTCCGCCGCCACGCCCGCGTACGCGTAGTCGGCCGTCGTCGTGATCCCCGAGCGCAGCGAGTCGAGCACGCCGCGCCGTGCGACGGCCAGCATCTGCTCGCGATCGAGCCGGCCCTTCCGCTCGATGTGCGTGGCGATCCACGGGCCGAACGGGAGGCCGTCCCCGAACCCGGCGTACACGGCGTACTCGAGATGCGAGTGCGCGTTGACGAAGCCCGGGAGGATCGCCGCGTTCGCGTAGTGGCGCTCCGCCCGGCCGGCGCCGACCTCGACGATCGCGCCGTCCGTGTAGCGCACCCGCCCGCCGGCGATCGGCGGGCCGTCGACGGGGAGCACCCAGTCGGCCGAGACCTCGCCGGAGCTCACGTACCGGCGGTTGCCGCGTGCGCGCGTGCGGAGCGCCGGTCGAGCAGCACCGACAGCCAGATCGACGCCTCGTAGAGGATCACGAGCGGGATCCCCTCCATGATCGTCGTCACGGGATCGACGCCCGGCAGCGCGACCGCGACGCACGCGACGACGAAGTAGCCGATTCGGCGGTTCTTGCGGAGCTTCTGCGTCGTCAGGATCCCGGTGCGCGTCAGCCCGACGACGAAGATCGGCAGCTCGAACACGATCGCCATTGCGAACAGCACCTTCGCCGAGAACGAGATGTAGTCGCGGGCGCGGATGAACTGCCGGTAGTCCGCGCTGTCGTAGTGCGCGAGGAAGTGCGCGGCCGCCGGGAGCGCGAGGAAGTACCCGAAGAGAACGCCCGCGGCGAGCAGCACGGTTGCGAGCAGCGTGAAGAGCCGCACCATCCGCGCGTGGCCGGGGTCGATCGCCGGGCTGAAGAACAGCCAGCCCTGCCAGAGGATCACCGGGATCGCGAAGAGCAGCCCCGCGTAGAGGCTGATCCACATCGAGGTCATGAACGGCTCGCCGAGCGTGAACGTGGTCAGCCGCCGTTGGCCCACCGGCAGCGCCCGCGTGAGCAGGTGGATCAGCTCGGTGTGGACGATGTAGGCGAGGAGGAAGCCGACGAGCAGTGCGCCGAGGCAGACGAAGAGACGCTGGCGCAACTCCTCGAGGTGCTCGACGAGCGTGGCCTCCTCGCCGTGCTCCAGGCGCCGCGGGAGCCTGGCCACGCCCTTCCTAGCGGACGGTTTCGTTCTCGCGGGGCGGGGTGACGGCCGGATCCGGCGGCGCGGGCGGCAACTCCGAGGCCTGCGTGACCTCGGGCTTGCTCGTTCCCGTCACCGAGTCCTTGAACTCCCGCATCCCGCTTCCCAGCGAACGACCGATCTCCGGCAGCCGCTTCGCGCCGAACAAGAGCAGCGCGACGAGCAGCAGGAGAATGATCTCAGTAGGACCGATGCTCCCCATGTGGAGAGCGTACCACCCCTGTCCGGCTACGATGATTCGTGGAACCGATGGCGACACTCGAGCTGATAGATCTGCACGTCGCGCTCGAGGACGGCACGGAGATCGTGAAAGGTGTCGATCTCGCCGTGTCGTCCGGCGAGGTGCACGCGGTGATGGGGCCGAACGGCTCCGGGAAGTCCACGCTCGCGTACGCGATCGCCGGCCACCCCGCGTACGAGGTCACCTCGGGCCGGATCCTGCTCGACGGGGCCGACATCACCGAAGCCGGCGCGGACGAGCGCGCCCAGGCGGGCCTCTTCCTCGCATTCCAGTACCCGCAGGCGATCCCGGGCGTGACGGTGACGAACTTCCTCCGTCAGGCGCTCAACGCGACGCGCAAGGCGCGCGCGGGCGGGGTCGACGACCCCGTGCCGGTGCCCGAGTTCCGCAAGGAGCTGCTCGGGCAGATGGACCGGCTCAAGGTCAGCCGCGAGCTCGCCTCGCGCTACCTGAACGACGGCTTCTCGGGCGGCGAGAAGAAGCGCGTCGAGATCCTGCAGATGGCGATGCTGAAGCCGTCGATCGCCGTGCTCGACGAGACCGACTCGGGCCTCGACATCGACGCGCTCAAGATCGTCGCGAGCGGCGTCTCCGATCTCGTCGGCCCCGACATGGGGGCGCTCGTGATCACGCACTACCAGCGGATCCTCAACTACGTCAAGCCCGACTTCGTGCACGTCTTCGTCGACGGCCGGATCGTCGAGGAGGGCGGCCCGGAGCTCGCCGAGAAGCTCGAGGCTTCAGGTTACGAGCAGTGGGAAGAACCGAGGAAGGTGACTGCGTGATGGCACAGACAGAGACAGAGATCGTCCAGGGGATCGGCTCCGACTACGAGGTCAAGTACGGCTTCAACGTCCCCGAGGACTACTTCTTCAAGTCGGGGCGCGGCCTCTCGCACGAGCTGATCGACGCGATCTCCTCGCACAAGGACGAGCCGGACTGGATGCGGAAGTTCCGGCACAAGTCGCTCGAGTACTTCCTGGCGCGGCCGATGCCGACGTGGGGCGGACAGCCGTCGCTCCGCGAGATCGACTTCGACAACATCTACTACTACATCA
This sequence comes from Gaiellaceae bacterium, assembly GCA_036376615.1. Taxonomy (GTDB): domain Bacteria; phylum Actinomycetota; class Thermoleophilia; order Gaiellales; family Gaiellaceae; genus PALSA-600. The sequence continues at coordinate 12,007 of DASUZZ010000005.1, read as the reverse complement.
AGCCGACCGAGAGCCAGGCCGAGTCCTGGGAGGACCTGCCCGCCGACATCAAGGACACCTGGGACAAGCTCGGGATCCCCGAGGCCGAGAAGAAGTACCTCGCCGGGGTGGGGGCGCAGTACGAGAGCGAGGTCGTCTACCACAAGCTGCAGGAAAAGCTCACCTCCCAGGGGGTGATCTTCCTCGACACCGACACCGCGCTCCGCGAGCACGAGGACGTCTTCAAGCAGTACTTCGGCACGATCATCCCGCAGAACGACAACAAGTTCGCCGCGCTGAACAGCGCCGTGTGGTCGGGCGGGTCGTTCATCTACGTCCCGCCGGGCGTCAGGATCGAGTTGCCGCTCCAGGCCTACTTCCGCATCAACGCGGAGAACATGGGCCAGTTCGAGCGCACGCTGATCATCGTCGACGAGGACGCGTACGTGCACTACGTCGAGGGCTGCACCGCGCCGATCTACTCGACCGACTCGCTGCACAGCGCGGTCGTCGAGATCGTCGTGAAGCCGCGCGGCCGGTGCCGCTACACGACGATCCAGAACTGGTCGACGAACGTCTACAACCTGGTCACGAAGCGCGCGGTCGCCTACGAGGACGCGACGATGGAGTGGGTCGACGGAAACCTCGGCTCGAAGCTCACGATGAAGTACCCGGCGATCTGGTTGCTCGGCGAGCGGGCGCACGGCGAGGTGCTGTCGATCGCGTTCGCGGGCAAGCACCAGCATCAGGACGCGGGCGGCAAGTGCGTGCACGTCGCGCCCCGCACGACGAGCGTGATCACGTCGAAGTCGATCTCGAAGAACGGTGGGCGCGCCGGCTATCGGGGCCTGCTCGAGGTGGCGAAGGGCGCGCGCGGCGCCAAGTCGAAGGTCGTCTGCGACGCGCTGATCCTCGACGAGGATTCGCGCTCGGACACGTACCCGTACATCCGCATCGACGAGAACGAGGTCGACATCGGCCACGAGGCGACGGTGTCCAAGATCGGCGAGGAGCAGCTCTTCTACCTGATGTCGCGCGGCCTCTCCGAGGCGGAGGCATCGGCGATGGTCGTCTCCGGCTTCGTCGAGCCGATCACCAAGGAGCTTCCGCTCGAGTACGCGGTCGAGATGAACCGGCTGATCCAGCTGCAGATGGAGGGGTCGGTAGGTTGATCGTCGAGCGGACGGACTTCGTGTCCGTGCCGGTGACCGACATCGCCCGCTCGACCGTCTTCTACAAGGAGACGCTCGGGCTCGAGCAGATCGGCGAGGGCGGGTTCCCCGAGTTCCAGCTCGGTGCGAACGTCAGCCTGTACCTCGTCGACCCGACGGGCTACGGCGGCGAGTTCGCCGGCCCGCACTCGGGGCCGCTCGCGCTGCGCGTCCCCGACGTGGAGGCAACGCGCGCGGAGCTCGAGGGGCGCGGCGTCGCCTTCGACGGCGAGATCCGCGAGACGCCGGTCTGCCGGATGGCGTTCTTCCGCGATCCCGACGGCAACGTGCTGATGCTGCACCGCCGCCACGACGCGGCGCCCGCATGACGACGCTGACGCGCGACACCGCCGCGAAGCTCTTCGCGGAGCTCCCGCTGCCGTCCACCGCCGACGAGCACTGGCGGTTCACCGACCTGCGCGGCTTCGATCCCACCGAGGTGCCCGGCACCCCGGCGACCGGCATCGGGCCGGCGATGCTCGATCTCGAGGTCGCCGGACGCGCGGCGATGAACGAGAGCGGCATCCAGATCCTGTCGGCGCCGGAGGGCGTCACGTTCGAGCCGCTGCCCGCCGACCACGAGGCGCGGCTGATCCCGGACGACGATCGCTTCGCGCTCGAGAATCTGGCGCGATGGCAGCACGGGCTGCTCGTGCGCGTGCCGAAGGGCGTGCAGCTGGAGCGGCCGCTCTACGTCACCGTGACGTCGAACGGCGGCTCGCTCTACTGGCGCATGGTGGTCGAGGCGGAGGAGGGCTCGCGCTTCACCCTGATCGAGGATCTCTCCTCGTCCGGCCCCGACGCGATCGCGTACACGAACGCTGTCGTCGAGCTCTTCGTGCGCCAGAGCGCGAAGGTCGAGTACGTGTCGTTGCAGAGCCTCTCGCGGGAGACGTGGCACTTCGGCCGCCACCGCGCGGTGCTCGATCGCGACGCCGAGCTCGACTGGGTGATCGGCGGCTTCGGCTCGAAGCGCGGCAAGGTCTGGGTCGAGAACGACCTCGCCGGCCCCGGCGCCACCTCGCGCGTGACCGGCGCGTACTTCGCCGACGGCGACCAGCACCTCGACTACGACACGTTCCAGGAGCACATCGCGCCGAACACGGAGAGTGACTTCGCGTTCAAGGGCGCGCTGCGCGAGCGGGCGAGCGCTGTCTGGCGCGGGATGATCCGCGTCGAGGAAGGGGCGCAGAAGACGAACGCGTACCAGGAGAACCGCAACCTGCTGCTTTCCGACACCGCACACGCCGACTCGATCCCGGGGCTCGAGATCATGGCGAACGATGTGCGCTGCACGCATGGCGCGACGCTCGGGCGGGTCGACCGCGAGGAGCTCTTCTACCTGATGACGCGCGGGCTCTCCCGCGCCGAGGCAGAGCGCCTGATCGTGCGCGGCTTCTTCCAGGACGTGCTCGACAGGATCGAGCTCGAGCCGGTGCGCCAGGCGCTCGGCGCGGCGCTCGAGGCGCGCATTCCCCAGGGCTGACCACGAGGCCCCGCGCGCCGATGAGTTCGCGCGCCCGCCACGGTCTCAGAGGTACACGACGAGCAAGGAGGACCGCGATGCCCAAGGTCACGTCAAAGCTGAATCTCACGCAGGTCGGCCGCGTCTGCGTCACCGTCGCCGACACCGACCGTGCGATCGACTTCTACGTCGGCACCCTCGGCCTCGACAAGGTCGTCGACGTCCCGATGGGTGACGCCGGCCGGTGGGTCGAGGTGCAGATCCCGGGTGCCGTCACGACCATCGCGCTCGCCCCGCCGCCGGAAGGGAAGCCCGCCGGCGGGAGCGAGACCGGCATCTGTCTCGACACGACGGACGTCGACGCCGACCACGCCGCGCTCAAGGCCGCCGGCGCCGACGTCGACGACGAGGTGTCGCGCTACGGCGGCCCGGTACCGCCGATGTTCTGGGTGCGCGACCCCGACGGGAACTCGCTGATCGTCGTCGAGCCGTCGGAGTAGCAGGAAGACGGGGGAAGGCGCGGCCGGCGGCGGTCCCGCCGGCCGCGCGGGCGCGGCCGGGCGGCGGCCGGGCGCCGCGTGCGAGAATCTCCTCGACTCGAGCGAAAGGAGACTCCGGATGCTCGGTCGGAGAGCTGCGGTCGTCGCGGGAACAGTGGTCGTCGCCGTCACCGGCGGCGGTGTCGCGCTCGCGGCGAATCATGGCAGCTCGCACAGCTCGAAGCCGGCCACGCACGCGACGTCGAGGCACTACTCGGCGGGGAGCATGCAGCGGATGCACGGGAACGGGAGCTGCCCGCACATGGGCGGCTCGTCGTCCTCGAACGCCTCCGCCCAGCTCTGACCGGCCCCGGGTGAGATCGAAGGGGCGCCCGGCGTGCCGGGCGCCCCATCGCCCCTAGAGCTCGTGGTTCGAGCGGATCCGGTTGCCCGGGTCCACGGCGGCCTTGATGCGGCGAAGCCGCCGGTGGCTCGTCTCGCTCCAGAGGGTCCTTGCGTCCCGCTTGGTGTCGGCGAAGTTGAGGTACGTCCGAGGTGCCGCCCACGGCGCGAGCGCGGCCCGCAGCGCGCCGACCGCCTCCTCGACCGCGCGTGCTGCCCCCGGGGTCGGCGCCATCCCGACCGCGAACAGGATGAACGGTGCGTCCAGGGACGCGAGCGCCCCGTGCTCGGGCCGGCTGCGCGCGATCGCCCCGCCGAGCTGGCGGATCTCCACCGACAGGAGCGGCGAGCCGACCGTGGTCGAGACGATCGCGTCGATCGTGTCGTCGTCGACCTCGTCCAGCGTCCACCCGTCGCCGCTACCCGGCACCGGCTGCTCGGGATCCATGTGCAGGTGCGCGAGCGCCTTCACCGGGATCCGCTCGATCGTGTCGATGACCGGGCCGAGCGCACGCAGCGGCGCGACGAGCTCGCGTCCCTCCTCCTCGTCGCCGGCGTGGATCACCTCGACGACCGCGAACGACCGGCCGCGCACCGATTCGGGGATCGCCTCGATCGGCGGCAGCTGCAGGATGCGGCCGACCGAGGTCGTCTCGTCCGGCAGCCCGTCCGTCCACGGGCGCCACTCGGCGAGCACCTCGACGGCGCGGTCGACCGGGAACCAGAGGATGCCGGCGTACACCTCGGTGAGCGGGAACAGCTCGAGCTCGATCGCCGTGACGATCCCGAAGCTGCCGCCCCCGCCGCGCAGCGCCCAGAACAGGTCGGGGTCGTTGTCGCGGTCGACGCGCCGGAGCCGGCCGTCGGCCGTGACCAGCTCGACCGCCGTCACGTGGTTGGCGCCGATCCCGTGCTTTCGTCCGAGCCACGACAGCCCGCCGCCGAGCGTGTAGCCGACGACGCCGACGTCGGGCGACGAGCCGGCGAGCGCCGCGAGCCCGTGCCGCGCGGCCTCCTCCACGACCTCGATCCAGATCGTCCCGGCGGCGGCCCGCACCGTGCGCGAGTCCGGGTCGATCGTGACTCCGCGCAGGCGGTGGAGCTTCACGAGGATCGTGTCGTCGAGCGCGCCGAGCGCGCTCGCCCCGTGCCCCGTTCCCTGCGGCGCGACCCTGAGCCCGGCCTCGAGCGCGAACGCGACGATCTCGGCGACGTCGTCCGCGCTCTCCGGGATCGCGACCGCGACCGGCCGCTGGTCGACCGCGAGGTTCCACGCCTGCCGTGCCGTGTCCCAGTCGTCGTCGCCGGGAACGGCGACGACACCGTCGATCCGCGCTGCCAGCGCTCGTGCGTCGAAGGCCTCGAGCTGTTCGGTGCTGCGTAGCTGCGTCATGTCGATCGGTCCTCCTGCGAGTGGTGTCGTCTGGAGCCGATCGTCCTGTACGCAAAGCCGCCGCGCGTCGGCCGTCGTGGCGATTCTTCCGTCGCCCGCCCGAACGAGGCCGGTGGCGGGCCGTCATCCGTCAGGACGACGGCCCGCCGGCCGGCTCACTTGACGACGTGCGCGCAGTAGAGCGAGTCGGGGCCGAAGGCGGCCGAGTCGCACTGCGTGGTCGTCGGGAACTGGCTCCCCTGCCCGAAGTCCTCGGGCGCGTCGGGATAGTCGACGCCGTAGTGGAATCCGTTCCGGCCGAACGAGAACCAGGGATAGATGCAGAACGGCCCGCCGACCGTGCCGCACGACTGCTCGACCTCCGCATTTCCTCCGAAGTCGCTGACGACGGCCCAGCTCGTGGGCGATGAGCCGTCGCCGAACGTCACCGACTTGATCTGGATCGGCGAGAACCCCGCCCACGAGTCGGCGTTGTAGGAGTCGCACACGGGGTTGCCGGGCAGGCAGAACTTCGCCGCCGGGCTCGAGAACGACGAGGTGTGCCCGATCTCCCAGACGAAGGAGTTCGGCGTGTCGTAGACCGCTCCCCAGGAGAGCGCGTTCCCGATCGTCTGCGTGTCGAAGACGGGCAGCAGCGGGCCCTGGGCGCTGTCCAGGACGATCGTTCCCGTCCCGCCGGTCGTGAGGTCGGCCACGTCGATGTGCCAGCCCTCGTGCGTCGACACGACGTGGAAGTGGATCGTGATCGTGTCGCCGGCATGCATCACGAGCGGCGCTTTCTTCGAGCTTCCGTTCGTCAGCATGGCGTTGAAGGCCGCCGGCTCGTGGAAGTTCGGCTTCTGACCGGTCGTGTGGATCGACCACACGGGCGAGCAGACCGTGTAGGTGTTCGGCGCGTAGCTGACGACGTAGGCGCCGTTCGGGTTGCAGTTCTTGACGAGCGAGTCGGGATAGAACTGCACCTCGAGGAAGTCCTGGCCGCCGAAGCTCGTCAGGTCCGGCCCGACGACCCCGCCGAACCAGAACGCCGGGCCGACGGCCGACACCGGGACGATCCCGTCGGTCGGCAGGACGAACGTCCACGTCAGGTCCTTGGCCGAGCCGGCTGCGCCCGACACCGGGTCGAGCTCTGGCTCGTCGTGGCCGGAGCAGCCGGCGGCGTAGGCGACCTCGAAGACGTCTTCGATGTAGGCCGGCCGGTGGGCGATGCACCCACCGCCGGTAGAGCCGCTTGCGGCGGTGCTGCTCGAGGTGCGCCCGTTACCGGTGGCACCGCCTGTTCCTGCAAAGAGTGCGGCTACCGCGAGCGCGGTGAGCACGCCGACGATCGTTCTGACCATCTCGCCCTCCGGGATAGACGACGCGCGATGCGGTCTTCTGCCCTCGCGCGGCGGGTTGCAAACGGCTGTCAGGCGAGCGGGGCGCGCGCGGCGAGCATGCGCTCGAGCCCGGCCACACGCGCCTCGAGCTCCGAGAGCCGCCGCTCGAGCGACGCGGCCGCCTCCACCTGCACGTCGCCCGGCTCCTCCGCGGGCGCGTCGCCGAGGAGATGCGCGAAGCGGTCCTCGCGCGTTCCGGGTTGCCGCGGCACCCGGTGCACGAGCTCCTTCTCCGCGAGCGTCTCGAGCACCGGCGAGACGTCGGCCATCGCGTGCAGCCGCGCCGTGCGCGCCTTCAGCTCGGCGGCGGTCTGCGGTCCGCGCAGCATCAGCACGGCGAGGATCGAGACCTCGGCCGGCATCAGGTCGAGCGCTTCCGCGAAGAGCTGCCGGTACTTCGGCGTGCGCGACCCCGGCCCGGTCGCAAGCCGCGCGTACCCGCGCGTGCCGAGGCTCTGCGCCGCCGCGCGCACGGTCTCCTCGTCGTAGGTCGTGACCGGGTCGCGGTTGGTCGACTGGTTGCAGGCGAGACGCAGAGCGTTCAGCGTCAGCGGGTACTGCTCCGGCGTGGTGCGCTGCTTCTCGATCAGGCAGCCGAGGACGCGGAGCTCGACCGCGTTCAGGAGCTGCACCTGCACGCTCAAGCCCAGACCGGGATCTCCGCTGCACCGCAGCGAAGCTGCGGCACAGCGCACGGGGGAACCTCTCGGTTCCCCCGTGTCCCCCTCTCCGGTGCGCACGCGAGCAAGCTCACGTACGCACCAGCGGCTTGTACTTGATCCGGTGCGGCTCGAGCGCCTCGGGGCCGCGCGTCTCGCGCACCCAGTCGGCGTACTCGGCCCAGTCGCCCTCGAACCACGTCACCTGCGAGTCGCCCTCGAAGGCGAGGATGTGCGTCGCGACGCGGTCGAGGAACCAGCGGTCGTGCGTGATCACGACCGCGCAGCCGGCGAACTCGAGCAGCGCCTCTTCGAGGGCGCGCAGGGTGTCGACGTCGAGGTCGTTGGTCGGCTCGTCAAGCAGCAGCACGTTGCCGCCACTGCGGAGCAGCTTCGCGAGGTGGACGCGGTTGCGTTCGCCGCCGGAGAGCATCCCGACCGGCTTCTGCTGGTCGCCGCCCCTGAAGTTGAACCACGACGTGTACTGCCGGGAGTTCACCTCGCGCTTGCCGAGCAGCACGACGTCCTGGCCGCCGGAGACTTCCTTCCAGACGGTGCTCTTCGGGTCGAGGTCGGCGCGCGACTGGTCGACGTACGCGAGCTGCACCGTGTCGCCGATGCGCAGCGTGCCCGCGTCGGGTGACTCATCGCCGGTGATCATCCGGAAGAGCGTCGTCTTGCCGGCGCCGTTCGGTCCGACGACGCCGACGATCCCGGCCGGCGGCAGCGAGAACGTCAGGTTCTCGACGAGCAGGCGGTCGCCGAAGCCCTTCGTCACGCCGTCGGCTTCGATCACGAGGTCGCCGAGCCGGGGGCCCGGCGGGATGTGGATCTCGACGCGGTCGAGCTTGACGCTCTGTTCCTCTGCGAGCAGTTTCTCGTAGGCGCCGAGGCGCGCCTTCGACTTCGCATGCCGCGCGCGCGGGGACATGCGCACCCACTCGAGCTCGCGCTGCAGCGTCCGGCGGCGGGCCGACTCCGCCTTCTCCTCGCGCGCGAGCCGCTCCTGCTTCTGCTCGAGCCAGCCCGAGTAGTTGCCCTGGTACGGGATGCCGCGGCCCCGGTCGAGCTCGAGGATCCAACCCGCGACGTTGTCGAGGAAGTAACGGTCGTGCGTGACCGCGACCACGGTGCCTCGGTAGTCGGCCAGGAAGCGCTCGAGCCAGAGCACCGACTCGGCGTCGAGGTGGTTCGTCGGCTCGTCGAGCAGCAGCAGGTCGGGCGCCTGCAGCAGCAGGCGGCAGAGAGCGACGCGGCGCCGCTCGCCGCCCGAGAGCGTCGTCACGTCGCGGTCGCCGTCGGGGAGGCGCAGCGCGTCCATCGCGTGGTCGAGTTGCGCGTCCAGCTCCCAGGCGCCGCGGCGGTCGATCTGGTCCTGGACGGTCGCCTGCTCCGCGAGCAGCGCGTCGAAGTCCGCGTCCGGCTCGGCGAAGCCCGCCGAGATCGCGTTGAAGCGGTCGAGCAGGTCGCGCACCTCGCGGACGCCGTCCTCGACGTTCTCGCGCACCGTCTTCGCCGGCTCGAGCTCGGGCTCCTGCTCGAGCAGCCCCACGGTCGCGTTCGGCGCCAGCTCGGCGGTGCCGGACGACGTCTCCTCGCGTCCCGCCATGATCCGCAGCAGCGTCGACTTGCCGGCGCCGTTCGGCCCGAGCACGCCGATCTTCGCGCCCGGCAGGAACGACAGCGAGATGTTCGCGAGCACCTGGCGGTCCGGCCCGTAGAACTTGTCGGCGCGGAACATCGTGAAGACGTAGTCGCTGCTCACAGATCGCCCACGATAGCTTCACGTGTCCGGCTGATCCTCCGCGAAGCGTGAAGCGCCTCCTCGTCCTCGCCGTCGCCGTCGGATCGCTCGTCCTGCCGGCGTCGGCCGCACGGCTCCCGGTCCTGGCGTCGCAGGACTGGTGGCCGGTGTTCTCGCCCGACGCGCAGTGGATCGCGTTCACGCGGGTGGACGGCCGGGGCCGCCAGTTCGCTCTCGACGTCGTCCCCCGGGGCGGCGGCCGCGTCCGCCAGCTCGCTCGCGCGACCTCGCAGCTCGACCCGTCGTGGTCGCCGGATTCGAGACAGCTCGCGTACAGCGCGGGCGGCTACGTCTTCACCGTGAACCGTGACGGCACCGATCGCCGGCTCGTCGCGATCGGCCGGGCTCCTGCCTGGTCGCCCGACGGCTCGGCGCTCGCGGTGGTCGACGGCGGCGAGCTCCACGTCGGCTCGACCGTGCTCGCCACGAACGTGGTCGGCCGGCCGGACTGGTCGACGGACGGGAGCGAGATCGCCTTCGCGCGCTCCGACGGCATCTACGCGGTGACGCTCGCCGGCGGCGAGCGTCTCGTGGCGCACACCGTGGGTGACGCGGGGTCGCCCGTGTGGTCCGGCGACGGCAACAGGATCGCGTTCACCGACTCGAGCTCGATCGAGGTCGTGCGGGCCGACGGCACGTCGCCGGCGGTCGCGGTCGCCGGTCCCTACCACACGATCGCGCCGCTGTCGTGGTCGCCGACCGGCGACTCCATCCTGACGACGGCCGGCGGCCGGGTCGTCTCGGTGCTCCTCGGCACGCCGCCGCAGGTGCAGCTGGGTGGCCCGAGCGGCGTCGGGGCCGACTACGCGCCGGGGTCGCTGGACGGCGGCGACTTCGCCGTCTCGGCTCCGTTCCCCCGCTGCCCCGGCCGGGACGTGCACGATCGCGGGCACCGCCGGCGCCGACGTCATCTACGGGACGAGCTCCTGGGGCGACGTGATCCTGGCCGGCGCTGGCAACGACCGGGTCCACGCGAACAACGGCCACACCGATCGCGTCGACTGCGGGCCGGGCCGCGACACGGTCTGGGCCGACCGCAGCGACCGGCTGACCGGCTGCGAGATCATCCACCGCTGAGCGATCAAGCGCCGGGCGCCCGGTGCCGATGACGGTCGCGATGCGCAGAGCCCTCCTCGTGGCGGCGGTCGTCGCCACCCTCGCCTCCGTTCCGACGGCCTCGGCCGCGTGGTCGACGATCTCGACCGTCCCGGTCTCGAACACGATGCAGCCGGGCGTCCTGAGAACGTCGTCCGGCGTCGATCTCGCCGCCTACAGCGACGGCAAGGGGACGTTGAAGGTCTGGTCGAGCGCGAGCGGCGACCACACCGTCGCCACCGGCCTGCTCTCGGTCGGGAAGCCGGCGCTCGTTCAGCTCCCTTCCGGCGCCGTCGAGCTCTACGCGCCCGCCACCACGGCCGGCTTCGCGGAGCAGGGCGTCCTGCGCTGGGAGTCGACGTCGGACGGCGCGTCGTGGACGGGCCCGCTGCCGACGCTGTCGACCAGCCTCGGAGACGTCGAGGCCGCCACGGTCCGGCCCGGCGGGACGCCGATGTTCACCCAGGACGGCACGTTCGGGATCGTCGTGTACCAGGGGCTGAACGGCGAGGCCTCGCATACCGTCTTCGGCGTCTGCTGTGGCTATGCCGAGTCGCTCGCCGTCGACACGGCGAACTACGCGCAGATCGCCTTCTGGTCGAACGCGAACCCGTTCCCGAGCGAGTTCGTCTACGAGGGGCTCGACGGCTCGGGAGCGCAGGCCGGGCCTGGCCGCGCGTTCGGGCAGCCGCAGACCGCCCCGCGCGACGACGACGTGCCGCTGGTCGCCGACGGGCTCGGCAACACGTTCATGGGCTGGTCCGGCGGGTACCCGTCGGCGACGAGCGTCGCCGTCAACGCGTTTCGCGGGGGCAACCTGCTGTACTCGGGCGTCGTCGCCGGCGGCACCTTCTCGGGCGGCGACCCGCACATGGCTCTCGCGGTCGACCCGGCGAACCGGCTGTGGGCGGTCTGGACGCAGGGAGGCTCGGTGCACGCGCGCCGCTCGCGCAGCGCGGCGCACCACTTCGGCGCCGTCTCGACGGTCTCGCTCGGCGCGGTCACCGCGTACCAGCTGGCGGCGGTCGCACTGACGAACGGAAGCGTCGCCGTGTACGTCGACACGGGCAGCTCGATCGAGCGCACCGTACTCCAGGCGGCGCTCACGGTGCACGCGACCTCGTCGGCGGCCAGCGTCACCGACGACGGCCTCGGCGTGAAGGCGACGCTGAAGGGCGGCGGCCACACGGTGAAGACCGGCGCGGCGGGCAAGGCGAGCCTCTCGGTGTTCCACCGAGGCACGCACGTGACGGTGACGGCGCCGGGCTACGCGGTGGCCTCGTTCAGCAAGCGCTGAGTCCGGGCTACTTGAAGCGCGGTGCGATCACCATGTTGGTGATGCAGCGAAGCCCGGGCTCGTCTGGGGACTCCACGCCGTGGAGGCTGCGGTATCCGTAGAAGAGGTAGAGGCCCCGCTCTTGATAGTCGACCTCGCGCCTCTTCCAGAGCCGCCTCAGTCGCGCCGAGCGGCCGATGGCGGGCACGACCTTGCGGTCCCAGAACGTCCGCCGGAACGACCGCACGTTCGGATAGATGACCAGCTGGCCGCGGTGGGGGCCTTCGAGCTTCGGGATCGTGACGGGGAAGATGAGGTTCATGAGCGTCCCGTCGAAGTGGTACGCGGTCACGTCACCTGGGCCTCGCATGATGTTGATCCCCGCCACGATCTCGTCGGGCCCGACCGGTTCGGGGCTCCAGGCCGGGGCGTCGTCGAAGCGACCGAGCACACGATTGACCAGGTCAAGGATGAAGCTCGATCGCGCCAGCTCACCGACGACCGTCGGCGCGAGTTGGTCGCCCTTCACGGCGTACTTGCGATTGCCTTCGTCGAAGCTGCTCGTCGCCTTCCGCTCGAGCTCGAGGATCTGGTCGCGAAGGAGCGCATGACCCTCTGGGGTGAGGAAGTCCCTGAGCTCGACGACGCCGTCGTCGTCGAGCTTGCGGCGCAGGTCACGCAGACGGGCCTCGTCTTGCGTGAGCCCTCGGAACTCCGGCGCGACGTACTTCTGAGCGCCGGACAGAGCGCCTGCCTCCGACACGCGACGAGGCTATCAAGCAGCCGGGCCGCCGGGCGGCACCTACGAGGTGCCCGGGTACAGTAGATCGGTGGCCGTGAAAGCTCACCGGGCGCTCGACGTGCA
>DASUZZ010000004.1:0-95219 GCA_036376615.1 Gaiellaceae bacterium | reverse complement strand
AGCCGACGGCGAGCAGGGCGGCGAGCTTCGCGATCGGGAACCCCGTCGCCTTCGAGGCGAGCGCCGACGACCGGGAAACGCGCGGGTTCATCTCGATGACCCGCAGCTCGTTCGTCTCCGGGTGCACGGCGAACTGCACGTTTGCCCCACCCGTGGCGACGCCGACGGCCCGCGCGGTCGCGAAGGCTGCGTCGCGGAGCTGCTGGTAGACCGGGTCGGGAAGTGTCTGCTGCGGCGCAACCGTCCACGAGTCGCCGGTGTGGACGCCCATCGGGTCGAGGTTCTCGATCGAGCAGACGACGACGGCGTTCCCGCACGCGTCGCACATCACCTCGAGCTCGTGCTCCTGCCACCCGGCGAGGTACTCCTCGACGAGCACCTGCGAGACGGGGCTCGCCTCGAGCCCGCGTGCGATCGCGGCGCGCAGCTCCGCGGGTGTGTGGGCGATCCCGCCGCCGGTGCCGCCGAGCGTGAACGCGGGCCGCACGATCGCGGGAACCGGGAACTCCACGTCTGCGGAGTGGGCGACGATGCTCCGCGGCGTCGGGATCCCGGCGCCGTGGACGGTCTCGCGGAAGAGCTCGCGGTCCTCGGCGCGCCTGATCGCGCCCAGGTCCGCGCCGATGAGCTCGGGGACGGACTCACCCATGACGCCGGGCAGCGCGACCGCGAGGTTGAGCGCCGTCTGGCCGCCGAGCGTCGGGAGGACCGCGTCGGGCTTCTCGCGCTCGATCACCTCGGCGACCGTGCCGGGGTCGAGCGGCTCGAGGTAGGTCGCGTCGGCCCACTCGGGGTCGGTCATGATCGTCGCCGGGTTCGAGTTGACGAGCACGACGCGGTAGCCCTCGCGTCGCAGCACACGGCACGCCTGCGCGCCGGCGTAATCGAACTCGCACGCCTGGCCGATGCGAATCGGCCCGGAGCCGAGGATCAGGATCGTGCGAAGGTCGGTGCGCTTCGGCATGCCGCCGCGAGCCGGTCGAAGAAGGGCAGGCCGTCGAGCGGGCCGGGCGCGGCCTCCGGGTGGAACTGCACGCTGGCGAAGCCGTCCCCGACGAGCCCCTCGCACGTGCCGTCGTTGAGCGAGACGAACGCGGCATCCTCCTCGGCCGCGACCGCGTAGCCGTGGTTCTGCACCGTGACGAGCACGCGGCCCGTCGCGGTGTCGCGCACCGGATGGTTGGCGCCGCGATGGCCGAACGGGAGCTTGAACGTCTCGTGGCCGAGCGCCAGCCCGAGCAGCTGGTGCCCGAGGCAGATGCCGAACACCGGCACCCGGCCGAGCAACGCCCGGATCGTCTCGGTCTGCTCGACGAGCACCGACGGATCGCCGGGCCCGTTCGACACGAGCACCGCGCGCGGGCGCGACTCGAGCACCGCGTCCTCGTCCCAGCCGCCCGGTACGACGAACGCCTCGAGCCCCGCCGCGGCGAGGCGCCTCGGGATCGAGTACTTCGTGCCGAGGTCGAGCACGACCACCCGCGGGCCGGTCCCCACCGAGTACGGAACCGTCGTACCGACGGTGCGGTCGAGCTTGCGGCCGTCGATCGGGGGCTCGGCGAGCGCACGCGCGTGCAGCTCCTCGACCGGCGCATCGCCGAGCGCGCAGCGCACGACGCCGCCGGCGCGGATGCGGCGGACGAGCGTGCGCGTGTCGAGGCCGGTCAGCGCGACGACGCCACGTTCGCGCAGCCACCCGGCGAACGGCGGTCGCGCGTCGCGCATCACCACGCCCTCGCACTGCACACGCTCCGACTCCAGGCGTCCCTCGTCGACCCCGTACGTGCCGACGAGCGGATACGCGAAGCACAGCACCTGAGCCACGTAGCTGGGGTCGGTGACCGCCTCCTCGTAGCCGGCCATCGCGGTCGTGAAGCACGCCTCACCCGCGGCCACGCCGGGCGCGCCGACGCTCGTGCCGGCAAGAACGCTGCCGTCCTCGAGCACGAGGTGGGCGGGCCCGACGTTCTGCATGATTTGCACTATAGTGCATACTACGCATCATGCTGAGCGCAGCAATCCTCGGTTGCGCCGGATACACCGGCCAGGAGACGCTCGACCGCTTGCTCGCCCATCCAGGGCTCGAGCCGGTCGCGCTCGGCTCCGACTCCCTCGCCGGCCGCCCCGCCTCCGCGCTCGACCCGCGGCTCGACGGCGACCTGCCCGACTTCGTCTCGAACGCCGAGGCGGCAGCCTCGGACGCGGACGTGCTCTTCCTCTGTGTCGGTCACGACGACGCCGCGGCGTTCGACCCGCCTGCCGACACGGTTGTGGTCGACCTCTCGGCGGCGCACCGCCTGCGCGACGGCGAGACGGCACGCACCTGGTACGGCGAGGCTCCCGGCGCGTGGAGCTACGGGCTGCCCGAGCTGTGGCCGCCCACCGGGCTGCTGATCGCCAACCCCGGCTGCTATGCGACCGCTGCGCTGCTCGCGCTCGGGCCGCTCGCCGGCGGGCTCGAGAGCGCGGTCGTGGACGCGAAGTCGGGCGTGTCGGGAGCGGGCCGCACGCTGCGCGAGTCGTCGCACGCCGGCGCGGTGCTCGAGAACCTCTCGCCGTACGCGGTCGGCGAGCACCGCCACGCCCCGGAGATCGCACAGCAACTCGGCTTCCCCGTCTGCTTCGTGCCTCATCTCCTGCCGGTGCGGCGCGGCCTGCTCGCGACCTGTTACGTGCGCTTTCCGGGCGACGCCCGGAAAGCGCTAGAGGAGGCATACGACGGGAGTGCTGTGGTGCGCGTGCTCGACGAGGGTGTCGCGCCCGAGCTCGGACGCGTGCAGGGAACCGACACCGCGGAGGTCGCGGCCTTCTCCGACCGCGCGACCGGCACGACGATCGTCGTCTGCGCGATCGACAACCTCGGCAAGGGAGCCGCCGGACAGGCGGTGCAGAACGCGAACCTCGCGCTCGGCCTCGACGAGACCGCCGGGCTCCGGCTCAGGGGGGTCCTGGTTTGAGCGTCACCGCGGCGAAGGGATTCGAGGCCTCCGGCGTCGCCGCGGGGATCCGCCGCGCTGGGAAGGATCTCGCGCTCGTACGCGCGACGACGCGCGCGACCGGCGCTGCGATGTGGACGCGAAACCGCGTGCAGGCGGCGCCGGTCGTCGTCTCGAAGGCGCACCTCGAGCTGGCCGAGCCGCAGGCGGTCGTGATCAACAGCGGGGTCGCCAACGCTGCGACCGGCCAGCGCGGCGAGCTCGACGCGGTCGCGACCGCCGCCGAGACGGCACGGCTGCTCTCGCTCGACGTCGAGGAGGTGCTCGTGCTCTCGACCGGCGTCATCGGCGCGCCGCTGCCGCTCGACCGCGTCCGCGAGGCGCTGCCGAAGGCAGCGGCGGCGCTGTCGCCCGAGGGCGGCGGCGACGCGGCCGCGGCCATCCTCACCACCGATACGCGCACCAAGCTGGCCGTCAGCGAAGGCGCCGGGTTCACCGTCGGCGGCATGGCGAAGGGCTCGGGGATGATCCACCCCAACCTGGCGACGATGCTCGCGGTCGTCACCACCGACTACCCGCTCGAGCCCGGCGAGGCGATCGGCGTCCTGCGCCCGGCAGTCGATGCGAGCTTCAACTCGATCTCCGTGGACGGCGAGTGCTCGACGAACGACGCGGTCGTCCTGCTCTCGTCCGGCGCAGCGGCAATCGAGCGCACGCCGGCCTCGGACGCCGCCTTCGTGGCCGCGCTGCGCACGGTCTGCTCCGAGCTCGCGTCGCAGATCGTCGCCGACGGCGAGGGCGCGACGCTCGTCGCCGAGATCATCGTCACCGGCGCCGCGTCGGATGCCGAGGCGCGCGCGATCGCGCAGCGCATCGCCACCTCGCCGCTGGTCAAGACCGCGCTCTTCGGCCGCGACGCGAACTGGGGCCGTGTACTGATGGCCGCCGGCAGCGCGCCCTTCGACGGCGGCTACGCGCAGCTCGACCCTGCGTGTGTCTCGCTGCTCTACAACGGGACCGCCGTCCTCGAGAACGGCGCGCCGCTCGACGTCGAGCCGCCGGTCGACGGTGCGACCTGCACGATCGAGCTCGACCTCGGGCTCGGCGACGCGCGCGCGAGCTACCTGACGAGCGACCTGTCCTACGACTACGTCCGCATCAACGCGGACTACCGGACATGAGCCGTAGGCTCGACGGAGGGTCACCAAGAGCGAAGGTGCCGGCTTGGCCGGCGCCGGAGCGGAGTTCAGGCAGGATCGTCGTGAAGCTGGGCGGCGCCGTGGCCGCGCAGTCGGCCGGCGTGGTGCTCGAGCTCGCCGACGCCCACGAGGTCTGCGTCGTGCACGGCGCGGGCGAGCAGATCACGCTCGAGATGGAGCGCGCCGGGATCCCGGTGCGGTTCGTCGGCGGCCGGCGCGTGACGAGCACGGAGGCGCTCGACGTCGTGCGCAGGTCGTTCGCCGCCGTCGGCGCATCGCTCTGCGGAGCGCTCGGCGACCGCGCCGAGCAGCTCTTCGGCGACGAGATCGGCCTGCCGGCAACGCAGGTGCCGGAGCTCGGGCTCGTCGGCGATCCGCTGCCGTCGGCACCGCGGGCGATTCTGGATTCGCTCGCCGCCGGGCGGATCCCGGTGGTCGCGCCGCTCGCCGCCGGCCCGCTGAACGTGAACGCGGACGAAGCCGCGGCCGCGCTCGCGCAGGGCCTGCGCGCGGAGCGCCTGCTTTTCGTCACCGACGTCGACGGGCTGATCCTGAACGGCGAGGTCGTCGAGCGGATCGGCGCGGGCGACGCGTCCGACCTCCTCGATCGTGCGCTGCTCGAGGGCGGCATCGTGCCGAAGCTGCGGGCCGCAGTCACGGCTGCGCAGGCCGGCGTCCCGTCGGCGATCGGCCGGACGGCGGTCGTCGCATGACCGGGACGACGATGCAGACGCACGTGCTGCCGACCTACGCACGGCTCGGCGTCACCTTCGTCGAGGGCGAGGGCTCGTGGCTCGCCGACGCCGACGGCAAGCGCTACCTCGACTGCCTGGGCGGCATCGCGGTCGTCTCGCTCGGCCACCGCCACCCCGCGCCGCTCGCGGCCGCGCAGGAGCAGCTCGGGCGCCTGTGGCACGTGTCGAACCTCTTCTGGACGGAGCCGATGCTCGAGCTCGCGGGCAAGCTCTCCGAGCGCTTCGGCGGCGCAAGCGCGTTCTTCTGCAACTCGGGCGGCGAGGCGGTCGAGGCGGCGATCAAGTGGGCGCGCAAGTCGACGGGACGGCCCGAGCTCGTCGCGCTCGAAGGCTCGTTCCACGGCCGTACGGCCGGCGCGCTCTCGATCACCGGCCAGCCCTCGAAGCGCGCGCCGTTCGAGCCGCTGCTCCCCGGCGTGCGCTTCGCGACGCCGTCGACCCTCGCCGATGCGGTGTCCGAGCAGACGGCGGCGATCGTGCTCGAGCCCGTGCAGGGCGAAGGAGGCGTGCACCCGCTGGCGCCGGCCGCGCTGGCCGAGGCGCGCGAGCTCGCCGACCGCCACGGCGCGCTGCTCGTGCTCGACGAGGTGCAGACCGGCGTCGGGCGATGCGGCTCCTTCTTCGCCTGGGAGCAGCTCGGCGTGAAGCCCGACGCGGTCACGCTCGCGAAGGGTCTCGCGAACGGACTGCCGATCGGTGCGCTGCTCGTGTCGCACGACGCGCCCGTCGGCTTCGAGCCGGGCGACCACGGCTCGACCTTCGGCGGGAACCTCGTCTCGTGCGCCGCCGCCTGCGCCGTGGTCGACACGGTCGACGACGCGCTGCTCGCGCACGTTCGCGACGTCTCGGCGCAGCTCTTCGACGGGCTCGCCCCGCTCGGGCAGGTGCGCGGGCTCGGGCTGCTCGTCGGCATCGAGCTCGACCGGCCCGCCGGCCCCGTCGTCGAGGCCGCGCTCGCGAACGGCGTGGTCGTCGGCACCGCCGGCGGGCGGACGCTGCGTCTGGCGCCGCCGCTCACGATCTCGGCGGACGACGCCGCGCACGCGATCGAAGTGCTGACGGAGGTGGCGTCGTGACGACCAAGTACGAGCGGCAGGGGACGATCCTGCGCCTCGTACAGCAGCGGCAGCTGTCGACGCAGAGCGAGCTCGCGACCGCCCTCCGCAACGAGGGAATCGACGCCGTGCAGGCGACGGTGTCTCGCGACATCGCGCAGCTCGGGCTGGTCAAGGTGCGCGGCCCCGAAGGGAAGCTCGTCTACGCGCTGCCGGGCGCCGCCGACCTGCGCCGGCGCGAGGAGCTGACGTCGGCGCTCCGGCGCTGGGCCGGGACGCTGACGCCGTCGGGGCCGCTCGTCGTCGTCGAGACGCCGCGCGGCGTCGCGGTGCCGCTCGCGGACGCGATCGACGCAGCCGGCCTCCCCCAGGTCGCCGGCACGATCGCCGGCGACAACACCGTGTTCGTCGCCGCACGCGAGCCGCACACCGGGAGCGAGCTGGCCGACGAGCTGCACGCGCTGATCGACGGAGACGGAGAGACGTGACGACATCGGCGACGAGTCACGGCGGCGCGATCCTCGCGTCGCTGCCGCTCGGCGAGCGCGTCGGGATCGCCTTCTCGGGCGGCCTCGACACGTGCTGCGCGATCGCGTGGATGCGCGAGCGCGGCGCGTTGCCCTATGCCTTCACCGCCGACCTCGGGCAGTACGACGAGCCGGACATCGGCGCCGTGCCCGCGCGGGCGCTGCGCTACGGCGCAGAGGATGCCGTCCTGGTCGACTGCAGGGACGCGCTCGTGCACGAGGCGGTCGCCGCGCTGCAGTGCGGGGCGTTCCACATCCAGACCGCGGGGCGCCGCTACTTCAACACCACCCCGCTCGGCCGCGCCGTCACCGGAACCCTGCTCGTGCGCGAGATGGCCGCGCACGGCGTCGAGATCTGGGGCGACGGCTCGACGTACAAGGGCAACGACATCGAGCGGTTCTACCGCTACGGACTGCTCGCGAACGAGAACCTGCGGATCTACAAGCCCTGGCTCGACCGCGCCTTCGTCCAGGAGCTCGGCGGACGCACCGAGATGAGCGAGTGGCTCGCCGCGCGCGGCCTCGACCGCGGGACGTCGACGGAGCTCGCCTACTCCACCGACGCGAACCTGCTCGGCGCGACGCACGAAGCGAAGAACCTCGAGCACCTCGACACCTCGATGCGGATCGTCGAGCCGATCATGGGCGTCGCGCACTGGGATCCCGCGGTCGCGATCGAGCCGGAGGAGGTGACGGTCGAGTTCGCCGACGGCGCTCCCGTCGCGATCGACGGCGTCGAGCTGCCGCCCGTCGAGCTGCTGCTCGCCGCGAACACGATCGCCGGGCGCCACGGGCTCGGGATGTCCGATCAGGTCGAGAACCGCGTGATCGAGGCGAAGAGCCGCGGCATCTACGAGGCGCCGGGGATGGCGCTGCTGCACATCGCGTACGAGCGCCTGCTGAGCGCGATCCACAACGAGGCGACGCTCGAGCGCTACGCCGTCGACGGCAGGCGGCTCGGGCGACTGCTGTACGAGGGGCGCTGGTTCGACGTGCAGGCGCTGATGCTGCGCGAGTCGCTGCAGCGCTGGGTCGCCGGCGCCGTCTCGGGGTCGGTCACGATCGAGCTGCGCCGCGGAGACGACTACACGATCCTCGACACGCGCGGCGACGGGCTCTCCTACGACCCCGAGCGCCTGAGCATGGAGCGGAGCGCGACCGCGTTCACCGCGACCGACCGCATCGGGCAGCTCGCCCTCAAGGTCAACGACATCGCCGACTCGCGCCGCATGCTCGAACGGCTGGGATGGTCGCTGTGACGCTCTGGGCCGCACGGGTCGACACCGAGCTCGCACCGGAGGTGTGGGCGTTTCTCAAGTCGGAGGACGCCGAGCTGCTGCCGTACGACTGCGCAGGCACGCGCATGCACGCGCGCAGGCTGCACGCCGCCGGCATCCTCGACGAGGCCGAGCTTGCCGACGTCGACGCACGGTTGGACGCGATCGGCCCGGACGACCTCGAGCCCGAGGACGAGGACGTCCACAGCGCGATCGAGCGGCTGCTCGGGCCGGTCGGCCGCAAGATCCACGCCGGCCGGTCGCGCAACGACCAGGTCGCCACCGCGCATCGTCTCTACGTGCAGGACGCGTGCGACGAGGCGGTCGCAGCGGTGCACACGTTCGCCGTCGCCGTGCTCGCGCGCGCCGAGGAAGGTGCAGCGGTGCCGATGCCGGCGTACACGCACCTGCAGCGGGCGATTCCCGTCACGCTCGGCCACCACCTGCTGGCCTGGGTCGAGATGCTCGAGCGCGACGCGGCGCGCTTCGCCTTCGCGCGCGGGCAGGCGGAGCCGTCGCCGCTCGGTGCCGGCGCCGTCGCCGGCTCGACGCTGCTTCTTCCCGCGCCGACGACGGCGATGCGGAACACGATCGACGCCGTCGCGGACCGCGACTTCGTGCTCGACTACCTCTACGCGTGCACGACGCTCTTCGTGCACCTCTCGCGGATCGGCGAGGAGATCTGCCTCTGGGCGACGGCCGAGTTCGGCTTCGCCCGCCTGCCGGAGAGCGCCGCGACCGGCTCGTCGATGATGCCGCAGAAGCTGAACCCCGACGTCGCCGAGCTCGCCCGCGGCAAGGCCGGCACGGCGATCGGCCGGCTTACCGGACTGCTCGCGACCGTGAAGGGCCTGCCCCTGGCCTACAACACCGACCTCGCCGAGGACAAGCAGGCAACGTTCCGCGCGCGGCGCGACGTACGACTCGCGCTCGAGGCGCTGACGACGCTGGTCGAGGGGCTCGCGTTCGACGCGGCGCGGCTCACGGCGGCGGCCGGGGATCCGCTGTTGCGCGCGACCGATGCGGCGGAGGCGCTGGTCGAGCAGGGAACGCCCTTCCGCGACGCACACGCCGAGGTCGCCCGCCGCGTGCGTGAAGGGACGTTCGAGCCGCCCGCCGCGCGCGACCGCGGGCTGGACGTCGCGGCGGCGGTTGCGGCCGCGCGGGAGCGCTGGTCGTGACGCTGCCGCTCCCCGTCGACCTCTCGGGCCGCAACCTGCTGCGGATCGGGGATCTCGTCCCCGCCGAGGTGGAGGCGATCCTCGATCTCGCCGGGACGCTGAAGGGCGATCTCACGCCACGGCTGTCGGGCCGGACGCTCGGGCTGATGTTCATGCAGCCGTCGACGCGCACGCGGCTGTCCTTCTCGGCGGCGATGGCGCAGCTCGGCGGCACGCCGATCTCGCTCCGCAGCGACGAGCTGCAGCTCTCGCGCGGGGAGTCGATCGGAGACACGGCGCGCGTGCTCTCACGCTACGTGGACGTCGTCGCGATCCGCACGCTCTCGCAGGACGATCTCGACACGTGGGCCGAGGCGGCAACGATTCCCGTGATCAACGCGCTCACCCAGGCCGAGCACCCCTGCCAGGCGCTCGCCGACGTGCTCACGATCCGAGACCGCCTCGGGAGCCTCGACGGGGCGCGGATCGGCTGGGTCGGCGACGGGACGAACGTGCTCGTGTCCCTCGCGGGCCTGGCCGAGCTCACCGGCATGAGGGTCGTCGCCGCGTGCCCGGCCGGTTACGAGCCGCCTGCCGGGACGCCGGTCGAGCTCGTCGGCGAGCCACACGAGGCGGCTTCCGGTGCCGACGTGCTCGTCACCGACATCTGGACCAGCCTCGGCACCGACGACGAGGCGGCCCGGCGCGTCCGCGACCTCGAGCCGTACCGGCTCGACGCCGAGCTCCTTCGAAGCGCTTCGCCGGAGGCAATCGTGCTGCACTGCCTCCCGGCGCACCCCGGCGAGGAGATCGCCGCCGAGGTGCTCTACGGCCCGCAGTCCGCCGTCTGGGACGAGGCCGAGAACCGCCTGCACGTGCAAAAGGCACTGCTCGCTCTGCTGCTCGGCTAAGACAGACTCTCCCTAAGTCGACCGGGAGGCCGATGGAGCCGGGGACGCTCATTCTCGTCGTGGGAGCAGTGCTGCTCGCCGCCGTGGTCGCGGCGACGCTGGCCGGGCGCGCCGGCGTGCCGGTGCTGGTGGCGTTCCTCGGCCTCGGCATGCTGCTCGGGTCGGACGGTCTCGGCGGCATCCACTTCTCCGACGCCCACCGGGCGCGCACGGTGGGGATCGTCGGGCTCGCGGTGATCCTCTTCGACGGCGGCATCTCGACGCCGTGGCGTGCGCTGCGTCGCGTCGTCGTCCCCGCGGCCACGCTCAGCACCGTCGGCATCGTCGCGACGACCGCGATCACCGCCGTCGTCGCGAAGGCCGTGTTCCCGCTCTCGTGGTCGGCCTCGTTCCTGCTCGGCGCCGTCGTCGCGTCGACCGACGCCGCCGCCGTCTTCTCGACGCTGCGCGTCACGAACCTCCGCCGCAGGCTCGCCCGCGTCCTCGAGGGCGAGTCGGGCGCGAACGATCCGATGGCGGTCGCGCTCACGATCGGGCTCATCCACTGGGTCGACGGCAGCTCGTCCGGCGTCGTCGACCTCGTGCTCCTCGTCGCGCGGCAGCTCGCCGTCGGCCTCGTCGTCGGCCTCGCAGTCGGGGCCGCATCGAGCTGGCTGCTCGCGCGCCTGCCGAAGCTCGCGATCCCCTTCGCACCCGTTGCGAGCGTCGGGCTCGGGGCGATCGGGTTCGGGCTCGCCGACGTCTCCGGCGGCAGCGGCTTTCTGGCCGTCTATCTCGTCGGCCTGTTCATCGGCAACGCGACCACTCCGCTCCGCCGCACGCTCGTCAACTTCCACGGCGGCCTCGCCTTCCTCGCGCAGGTGGGGCTGTTCATCGTGCTCGGCCTGTTCTCGTTCCCCCACGAGCTCGTGTCGGTGATCCTGCCCGGGCTCGCGGTCGTCGGCGTCCTGCTGTTCGTCGCGCGGCCCGTCGCGGTGTGGCTCTCGACCCTCTTCCAGCGGTTCGACCGACGCGAGAAGGTGCTGCTCGGCTGGGCCGGGCTGCGCGGCGCCGTGCCGATCGTGCTGGCCACGTACCCGCAGGCGGCGGGGCTTCCGCAGAGCCGCACGATCTTCAACGCCGTCTTCTTCGTCGTCGTCGCCTCGGCGTTGATCCAGGGGCCGACGCTCGAACCGCTCGCACGGCGCCTGGCACTGACCGGGCGCGCCCACGGCTCGTACGAGCCGCCGCTCGAGATCGCCGCGGTCGACAGCCTCGGCAGCGGCCTCCTCGAGTTCGGCGTGGCCGCCGACTCGGCGGTGAGCGGCCGCCACGTGCGGGAGCTCGGCCTGCCGCGCGACGCGCTCGTCGCCGTGATCGTGCGCGACGGCGAAGCCTTGCCTCCGCGCGGCTCGACGCTCATCGAGGACGGCGACCGCCTCTATGTCCTCTCCCGCCGGGAGAGCCGGCGCGCGGTCGAGGACCTCTTCGACGCATGGCGCTAACCGGGGAGATGGTCGGGCAGGGAACCTCCGGTTCCCTCCCCGAGGCCCCTCCCTCCGGCATCTTTCATTCGCACCTTGCGGTAGCCGCCGGAGCCCGGCTTGGCCGGGCGAGAGGCGAGGTGCGAGCCCGCGACGGCAGGCGAAAAGGGAAGGATGGGCTCGGGAAGGGAACCGCTAGGTTCTCTTCCCGATGGAACCTGTCGCTGACCGCACCGCCGCCGCGTCGGCCCGGAAGGCGCTCGACGCCGTCGGCTACGGCGAGCGCGGCATCGTCGACCTGCTCGGCGACGACGGGCCCGGTGCCGACGCGGCCGACGTCCCCGTGCTCGAGCGCAGGCTCCCACGCTCCCCGCTCGCGACCGCGGTTCGGCTGCTGCTGCTCCAGCTGCCGGTGCCGGCGGCCGACGCGGCGAGCGCGCTCGGCGACGACGGATCGGGCGCCCTCGTCGAGCTCGGAATCGCCGAGCGGCGAAACGGCGAGCTCGCCCCGCTCGGCCGGATCATGCCCGTGGAGGGCTTGCTCCTCGCGTGCGACGCGTTCCCGACGGGGGCCGCCGACCCGCCCGGCTACGTCGCGGCGTTCACGCCGACCGCGTCCTGGTGCGCGGCGCTGACGCCGCGGCGGAAGGTCGACCGTGCGCTGGACGTCGGTACCGGGAACGGCGCGCAGGCGCTCTTCGCCGCCCGCCACAGCCGCCACGTCGTCGCCACGGACGTGAATCCGCGCGCTCTCGCGTTCACCTCCCTCAACGCCGCGCTCAACGGCTTCGACAACGTCGAGCCGCGGCTCGGCAACCTCTTCGCGCCCGTGGCCGGCGAGCAGTTCGACCTGATCACCTGCAACGCGCCGTACGTGATCTCGCCGGAGACGAAGTGGCAGTACCGCGACGGCGGGCTGCCCGCCGACGAGCTCTCGGCGCGCGTCGTCTCGGGTGCGGCGGGCGCGCTCGCCGACGACGGGTACGCGACGCTGCTCGTCAGCTGGCTGGCCGAGGACGAGGACGAGCCTGACCACCGCATGTACGGCTGGCTCGAGGGCACCGGCTGCGATGCGTGGGTCCTGGGACTGGCCGGCGCCGACCCGCTCGAGCACGCGGCGACCTGGAACGACCATCTCGCCGACGACCACCCGGCGCTCGCCGAAGCGCTCGACACCTGGGCGGCGTACTTCGACGAGCTCGGGGTCGGCTGGATCACGGAGGGCGCGGTGCTGCTCCACCGCCGCTCGGGCCCGCCGCACCCGCCGCGCGTCGATCCGGCGTCTGCGGACGAGCTCGAGCAGGCGGGCGAGCAGATCGAGCGCGCCTTCGCTGCGCAGGCCTTCCTTGCCGCAGTCGGCGGCGACGAGCTGCTCGATGCTCCGCTCGTCCTCGCCGACAGCGTCTCCGTGGAGACGCGCCTCGACCCGCACACCCGTGAGCGCGAGACACGGCTCCTGCTCGACGAGGGCACCTACCCGGACGTCGAGTGCGCGCCGGCCGTCGCGGACGCGATTGCCGGGCTCGACGGATCGGCGACGCTCCGGGAGGGCATCGGGCGGCTCGGCCTGCCGCGCAAAGCCGATGCGGCGGTTCGGGCCGAGGCGCTCGATGCCCTTCGCGATCTGCTCGAGCTCGGCTTCGTCGACATCGACGACTGACGCGGGCGACAGGTGCCTGGCACCAGGGTGCCAGGCACCGGACAAGGCCTCGCTCGCTAGATGCCCAGCGCGGCAGGCGCTTCCGTGCCCGGCTCGTAGACGGGCGCGTAGCCGAGCAGCCGGCCGACGGGCGAGCCGAGCGCGAGGCCGACGCGCTGGACGACGGTGGGCGGGAACGGCAGCCGGACGGTGTCGAAGTGCGCGCGGGCGATCACCGCGAGCCGCAGCGGGTTCGGCATGCCCTTCCGGTTCGTCTTGCCGTCGGCAGCGAGCGCGAACATCGTCTCGAGCAGCGACTCGAACTGCAGCGCGGGCCGCACCTCGCAGACGAAGTGCGCGACGCCGTCGCCCGCGTTCCAGAACCGGTGCGGCGTGCCCGCAGGCACCGTGATCCGCTGCCCCGGTCCGACGACCTTCTTGTCACGGCCGATCTTGAAGCCGACCGTCCCGGCCAGCACCTCGAAGCGCTCTTCCTGGCTCGGGTGCACGTGCGCTGCGGCGACGAAGCCGTCCGGCTGCACGAAGGTCTCGATCACGACAGCCTCGCCGCCGGTGTCCTGCGACGTCTTGCGGAAGACGATCCGCTCGCCGGTGACAGGGTTCTCGATGGTCTCGCCAGTCCGAATCATCTCTCAGCTCCTTGGGAGTGGCCGACACGCGCGGCCGGTGCGAAGACGATCCGTCGAGGCGCTTAAGATCGCGTTGGGGTCGACTTAAGGGGGGTCCGACCCCGGCGACGCGATCCGCGTGGCGCTCGAGGGCTAGCCCGGTCCAGCCATACGGCCGGTGTGCGCCGGAAAGCCGCGGTTTACACCAGGTAGGCGCGCCCGAACGGGCGTGCAGGTCAGCGATGCCGACAATCCGCCTCAACGACCCCGCACTGGTCGACGATCTGCTCGACGACCTGCGCAGCCGCGGCGACGTCCTCGCCGAGGAGATCGGCCCCGGCGCCATCCGGGTCAGCGTGCTCGGGTCCTACTCGTCGGAGGGGATGCGGGTCGCCGTCTACCTGCGCGTGCGTGCGTGGGAGGCCGCGCAGCGGGCCCGCGGCGTCGACGTCAGCGTCGAGCTCGACTGAGCTACTCGCCGGCGACGTCGCGCCGGACGAAGACGATGTGCGCGGCGATCAGCGGGATCGCGATGTAGAGCGCGCAGACCCAGAGCGCACGCGTGACAGGCACCCAGTCCGCCGGCACGCGGAGAAAGCCGTGCCACGCGTCGAACTGCGTGCCGAGCAGATACGGGCGAATGCTCTCGGTCCCCGGCAGGACACCGAGCAGCTGCATCAGCAGCGCCCACATCAGCGCGCCCACCACCGACGCCGCGCTGTTCCGCGTCACGGTCGAGAGCATCACGCCGAAGGCGGCGACACCGGCCAGCGGCAGCACGTAGATCGCGAGGCTGGCGAGCAGGAGCGCAAAGCCGTGGCCGGGCGACACCGTCGTCCCGGAGAGCGAGGTGAGCGGGTTGAAGCCCCAGGCGATGCTGCCCGCGACGACCCCGACGAGCCCCATCGCGAACACGAGCGCGATCGTGTAGGTCGCGGTGGCGAGCAGCTTCCCGGCGAAGACCTCGCCGCGGTCCCGCGACCGCGTCAGGATCGTCTTCAGCGTGCCGTTGTGGCTCTCGGACGCGACGATGTCCCCGGCGACGAGCGACGTGATCAGCGGCAGGCCCCAGATCGACATGAAGAAGAGCACGACGAACGGGACGGCCAGCCCGGTGTCACGGATCGAGCGGCCGAGCGGGACGTCGTTCGGGCCGCCGGTCTGCAGCACGAGCACGACCACGAAGATGATCGGGACGGCGATCGCCGCTCCCAGGCCGAGGTAGGTGCGCTTCTGCGCGAGCAGCTTCGCGACCTCCCAGCGGTAGACGCGGGCGACGCCGGTCATACGGCCTGGGCGACGCGGTCCGAGTCCGAGGATTCGCCGTCGGTCATCCCGAGGAAGAGCTCCTCGAGGCTCGCCGTCTCGGGGACGAGCGCGGTGAACGCGATGCGCGCGCGGCCGAGCGCGAGCGTGAGCGCTGCGACCGCCTCCTCGTCGGCGGTGAAGCGGATGTCGCCGTTCCGGCTCTCGAGCACCTCCACCCCCGGCTGTGCGAGCAGCGCCGCCGCCGCGCGCTCGGGCTCGACGGGGCGCAGCCGATAGCTGCTCGAGGCGGTCGCGAGCAGGTCGCGCAACGCCCCCTGGTAGACGATGCCGCCCTTGCGGATGATCGCGACGCGGTTGCAGAGCTCCTCCACCTCGTAGAGCAGGTGGCTCGAGAGAAGAATCGTGATCCCCTCGCCCGCGAGCCGGCGAACCAGGTCGCGCATGTCGCGCATCCCGGCCGGGTCGAGCCCGGTGGTCGGCTCGTCGAGCAGGAGCAGCCGCGGCTGGCGCAGAAGGGCCGCGGCGATCCCGAGGCGCTGCCGCATGCCGTGGGAGTACCCGCCGACGCGGTCCTTCGCGCGGTCGCGGAGCTCGACGAGGGCGAGCACCTCGTCGATGCGGGGCCGAGACACCGGGTCGTCGTAGTCGGCAAGGAGCTCGAGATTGCGCCGCCCCGACAGGTACGGGTAGAAGCGCGGCCCCTCGACGAATCCCGCGACCCCGGCGAGCGCCTTCGCGCCCTCGATCAGCGGGTCGTGGCCGAACAGCCGGGCCGAGCCGGCGGTCGGGCGGATGAGACCGAGCAGCATCCGCAGCGACGTCGTCTTGCCGGCGCCGTTCGGCCCGAGATAGCCGTAGACGTCGCCGGCCTCGACGAGGAGGTCGACCTGGTCGACGGCTGTGATGTCCCCGTAACGCTTGACGAGACCGCGGGCTTCGACCGGCGCGGCCGGGCTCACTTCACCGCCCTTGCCGCCGCCTCGGCAGCGGCGGCCGGCTGCGATCCTGCGAGCACGAAGCTCGTCCCGCCGGAGTCCCACGTGAGCACGGTGCCGAGCTGAGTGGAGAGCTCGTGAGCCGTCAGCCCGTCGAGCGCGACCGTCGGCAGGCCGGACAGCATGCCGCTCTGGTCGCCCGACCCGTCCGCCTTGCGCTCGACGAGCACGATGCCGCCGAGCCCCTCGCCGTACAGCGCGACCGCGGTGTCGCCGCCGCCGGTGAGCCTCACGTCGCGGAGCGGCAGGCCGACGAGGGTCGGGGGAGCGACGACCGGGAAGGCGGCCGCCGCCTGGACGGCCGCGAGGCCGCTGACCGGCGTGCCCGAGCCGCCGGCCGGCGCGGTGCCGGAGCCGAGGTCGACCACCTTCGCCCCGGCGGGTGGCGCGACGTCGACGTCGGAGGACGCCACCGTCCCGTAGGAGACGTCGGACAGCGCCAGCTCGAGGACCGGCGAGCTCGAGCCCTGCGCGTCGATTCCGACGCGGAGCGGGGCGCCGGTCGCGGCATCCCAGGCGAGCTCGACCGACCCGAGCAGGCCGCCGTCGTGCTTGGGCGACAGCGAGGCGCTGTACGCGGGCTGCCCGCCCACGTTCGTCGGGTCGGGGCCGGAGGTCGCCCAGTGGGTGCCGAGCTCGGTCAGGAACGAGTCGATCTCGGCCAGCGTGGGCGCCGGGGCGGTGGTGGCCGATCCCTGGTCGACGGGAAGGTCGGCGCGGTAAACGGTGTTCGACGAGGCGTCGTAGACGGAGATCGTCTGCGGGTCCCAGACGACCTGGACGTCGCCGGCGTCCGACTGCAGCTCGATCCGGCCGTGCCCGTCGCTCGTGATCCACATCCGGCCGGAGGCACCGGTCATGAGCGCGGACGCGGTCTGCCCGAGCAGCGCTCCGGACGGGAACAGCTTGTTGGTGAAGGTGATGCGCGCGGTCATCCCGTCGGGCGGCGTCGCCGTGAGGGCGTCCTGGAGCGCCTGGTCGAGCGGCTTCGGCGGTGGCGTCGAGCCGGTTCCTCCGGCTGCGACGGCGATCGCGGCACCGCCGACGGCGACGACGCAGATCGCGACGATGACGGCGATCAGACTGCGGGTGGAGATCCTGCGCACGTAGCTCACGGCGATCCTCTCTCTCGACCGACCGTCGTTGTAGCCGTGGACTTTGAGACATCTCTGAGACCGGCGAGCTCGATCGTGAACCGTGCGCCCGCGGCATAGGCGCGGCCGCCGTGGCGTTCCGCCGTCGCGCGCACGAGCGCCAGGCCGAGCCCGGACCCCGGCCCGGGCGCGCGGCCGCGCTGGAAGCGACCGAACACGCGCTCGGCCTCTTCGCCGCCGACCCCGGGGCCCTCGTCGCACACGTCGAGCCGGGCGAGGCCGGCGGCTTCTCCGACCTCGACCCGGATCCGCCCGCTGCCGTGGACCCGTGCATTCTCGACGAGGTTCCCGAGCGCCCGTTCGAGCGCCGCGCGGTCGCCGCGCACCGCGACGGGGCGCGGGGCGACGACCTCGACGCCCGGCTGGTCGCGCGCGAGCTCGTCGAGCCGCACGACCTCGTCGGGCAGCGGCAGCGACTCCTCACGGGACAGCGCGAGCAGGTCGTCAGCCAGCCGGGCGAGCCGCCGGGCGTCGTGCTGGAGCTCGTCGACGAGCTCGGGGCTCGCGCCGTGGCGCGCGAGGTAGGAGACGTTCCCGACGAGCGCCGTCAGCGGCGTGCGCAGCTCGTGCGAGGCGTCGGCGAGGAACCGCCGTTCGGCGTCGCGGGAGCGCTCGAGCGCGCCGAGCATCCCGTTGAGCGTGCGGGCGAGGTCGCCGATCTCGTCGGCCGCTGCCGGCTCCGGCAGGCGGCGGCGCGGATCGCCGGTGCGCTCGATCTCCGCCGCGGCATTCGCGAGGCGTCCCAGGGGACGCAGCGCCGACCGCATCAGGAGGCCGAGCGCAGCGGCGGCCACGGCGGCGGCCGCCAGCGCCGCGAGCAGGATCGCCAGGTGAACGTCGGCGATCGTCTGGTCGAGGTCCCGGGTCGAAGCGGCAACCGTGACGGCACCGCCCGCGGCCGGGCCCCCGGAGTCGGCGAGCGGCGCGGCGTAGACGCGGAGGTCGTCCCCCCCGAGCTCCGCGGCGCCGTACCTCCCCGTGCCGGTCGCGATCACCCGCCGCCACAACGGCCGCACCGGAAGGACGCGGCCGCCGAGGCCGAGCGAGCGGGCGACGATCCGGCCGTGGCGGTCGACGACCTCTACCGCAATCTGCTCGGAGCCGGCCGATGCGTCGAGCGCGCCCGGCGTCGTCAGGAGCGCGGGTGCCGACGCGCTCAGCTGGGCAACCTCGGCCGCACGCCGCCGCAGTGCCTGGTCGAGCGAGCGGTGCAGATGGCGGCCTACGAGCAGGTCGATCCCCGTGCCCACGATCACGAGCGCGAGCAGGACGGCCAGGAACGCCGCGACGATCGAGCGTCCCTTGATCGACCTCGGCCTCATCGCTGCAGCATGAAGCCGACGCCTCGCACGGTGACGATGAGCGGCGGCGTCCCGAGCGAGCGCCGGAGGTAGGAGACATAGCGGTCGACCACGTTCGGGCTCGCCGCGGCGGAACCGCCCCACACGCGCTCGAGCGCCTGCGACCGGGTGATCACCCGACGCGGGTTGCGCAGCAGGAGCTCGAGCAGGTCGGCCTCCCGCGTCCGCAGCGGGATCTCGACGCCGCCCCGCGAAGCGGAGCGCGCCTCCACGTCGAAGCTCAGGTCGCCGTATGCGAGCACCTCGCCCGGAGCCGCACCGCGGCGCAGCAGGGCGCGCATCCGGGCGAGCAGCTCCTCCGCCGCGAACGGCTTGACGAGGTAGTCGTCGGCACCCGCATCGAGCCCGGCGACGCGATCGGCGACCGCGTCGCGCGCCGTCAGCACCAGGATCGGCACCGCGAGCCCCTTGGCCCGCAGCCGGCGGCAGACCGCGAGCCCGCCGAGGCCCGGCAGCCCGAGATCCAGGACGACGAGGTCCGGGGTCGACCGCTCCACGGCCGCCAGGGCCGCGCCTCCGTCGCCGACGCCGGACACGGCGTATCCCTCGGCCGCGAGCGTGCGCTCGAGCATGCGGCGGATCGGCCCGTCGTCCTCGACGACGAGAACGAAGATGCTCACGGCTCTCAAGCGTAGCCCGAGCTCTGATAATCACCTCCGTGGCTTCCGCACTGGACGGCCTGAGCGTCGTCGATCTCTCGCGCGTGCTCGCGGGCCCGCTGGTCGCGCAGACGCTCGGCGACCTCGGCGCCGACGTGGTGAAGGTCGAGTCGCCGGACGGCGACGACACGCGTCGCTGGGCTCCGCCGGCCGACGCGCAGGGACGCGCGACGTACCACCACGCGGCGAATCGCAACAAGCGCTCGATCGTCCTCGACCTGCACGCCGCGCCGGACCTCGAGCTCGCGCGGACCCTCTGCGGGCGCGCCGACGTCGTCGTCTCGAACTTCAAGCCGGGGACGCTCGAGCGCTTCGGGCTCGATCACGACGCGATCGCGTCGACGAACCCGCGCGTCGTCCACTGCGAGATCACCGGGTTCGGGGAGGCTGCGGGAGCGGGGCTTCCCGGCTACGACCCGCTCGTGCAGGCACTCGGCGGCCTGATGAGCGTCACCGGGCCGCCGGAGGCGCCGTCGAAGGCGGGCGTCGCGATCGTCGACGTCGTCGCTGCGCTCTACGCGACGGTCGCGGTGCTCGCGGCCCTGCACGCACGGACGCGGAGCGGCCGCGGGCAGCGCGTCTCGATCGACCTGCTCCACGCCAACCTGGCGATGCTCGCGAACCAGTCGACCGGCTGGCTCGGCGGCGGCGTCGTGCCCGCCCGGCTCGGCAACGTCCATCCGAGCATCGAGCCGTTCGCCACCTATCGCGCCGGCGACGGCGAGCTGATGATCTGCGCCGGCAACGACGGCCAGTTCGCGCGGCTCGCGGCGACGCTCGGCGCGCCCGGACTGGCGGCGGACGACCGCTTCCGGACGAACGCGGCCCGCGTCGCGCACCGTGACGAGCTGCGCGCGCTGCTCGAGCGGCGGCTCGCGACCCGGCCGCGCGCGGCGTGGCGGGACGACCTCTCGGCGGCGGGCGTTCCCGCCGGGCCGGTACAGGCGCTCGACGAGGCGTTCTCGCTGGCCGGCCTGCTCGGGCTCGACGTCGTCGACGAGACCGGCGGCGTCCGCACCGTGGCGTTCCCCGCGCACCTCTCGCGCACGCCGGCGTCGACCCGCCGACGGCCGCCGGAGCTCGACGAGCACGGCGACGAGCTCAGAGCGAGATCTGCACCTCCGCGCCAGCACGCTTGAGCAGCGCCGAGAACGGGCATCCCTCGTCGGCCTTCGCGATCGCCTCGCGCAGTGCCGCCTCCTCGAGACCCTCGACCTCGGCGTCCACGGTGACGATCGAGCCGACGATCTGGTGACCCTGCCCCTCCACCTCGTCCATCACGATGCGGCAGCCGACGACGAGCCGGCCGGGGGGAGTGCCCGCCTCGACGAGCTCGGTCGCGAGCGACATCGTGAAGCACCCGCCGTGCGCGGCCGCGAGCAGCTCCTCGGGGCTCGTCTTGCCCTCCGGGCTGCCGATGCGCGTCGCGAGCGTGTACGGCAGGGCGCCGAACGCACCCGACGCCGCCGAGATGCGCCCCTGGCCGCGCGCGACGTTGCCCTCCCACACGATCTCGGCACTGCGTTCGATCCTCGTCACCGGCTCGGTCCCTCCTCAGTCGGGGTCGGGGACGGCGGCGGGCGTGCCGTCCGGGTAGTAGGCCTCGGCGGGCGAGCCCGCCGGCCGGAAGACGCCGAGCAGCCGGAGCTCCTCGTCGCCGGTGTTGGCGAGACAGTGGACGAGTCGCGCCGGCAGGTGGACGCAGCTCCCGGCGCGGAGCGGCGTACGCTCGCCGTCGATCAGGAGCTCACCCTCGCCCTCGAGGATGTAGATCACCTCGTCGTAGGTGTGAAAGTGGTCGGGAGCGCGCCCCGGCGGGACGAGGCCGATGAACTGCGTCGCGGAGGCGCATCCGAGCTCCGGGGTCGTACCGAGCACGAACTGGCGGCCGGCGGTCGCCGAGCCTCTCTCTTCCGCCGTCAGGTCGCGGACTGCGAACGGAGCGGTCGCCGAAGGCGGGTCGTGCACGAGCACCGACAGTGCGCGCACGCCGCCGGCGCGCCACGGCGTGCCGGCCGCGACGAACGCAGCCGTCCCGCCGCGCAGCGGACGGCGCTCGCCGGCGGCCTCGAGCTCGCCCTCTCCGTCGAGCACGTAGAGGACCTCGTCGGCGGTCTCGACCCGCTCGTCGCCCGTGAGCTCGAGGACGCGCTGGGTCAACAGCTCGTTCGAATGCAGCCGCCCATCGGGCCGGTCGTCGACGTGGATCGCGTAACGCACGGCCCGTAACCTACGCGCCGTGGGGAACCTCGAGCTCGTCCGGCGCTCGTACGAGGCGTTCGCGCGCGACGATCTCGACGCCGTGCTCGCCGACATGGACGAGCAGATCGAGTGGCACCAGGCGCAGGGATTGCCGCACGGCGGCTTCTACCGGGGCATCGACGAGGTGCGGCGGAACATCTTCGAGCCGCTCGATACGCAGTGGTGGGACGAGTTCACGGCGGAGCCCGGCGAGTTCCTCGACGCCGGAACGGAGGTGGTCGTCCTCGGCCGCTACCAGGGCGTCGCCAAGCAGACCGGCAGGAAGCTCGATGTCCCCTTCGTCCACGTCTGGACGGTGCGAGACGGCAAGGCCGTGCGGTTTCGGCAGTTCCTCGACACGGCCGGCTGGGTCGCCGCGCTCACGCCGGCCGGACCGGCGTCGCCCGAGATTTGATCATTGACACCCGCAGCCGCGGGGTTGAGGATCGTGCCAGCGCGACGGCCCCGCGGCGAACAAAGTCGCCGTCGCGCGCGTCTCATGACTACGACAGGTCGACCCCCCGACGTCCCCACGCAAGGAGGAAGTAGATGAAGAAGGGCATCGGCATCGCCCTCGTGGTGCTCGTCACCGCGATGGCGGCCGCCAGTGCACAGGGCGCGCATCGCCAGGTGCAGACTGCCTCGGCCGGCCTCAGCTGCAGGAGCACGCTCAAGGTCGCAATCGTCACCCCGCTGAGCGGCGCGGCCGCGTTCCTCGGCCAGGAGCAGCTGACCTGGGCGAAGCTCGCCGTCGCCCAGTTCGACCGCCAGCTGGGCCTGAAGGTCCAGCTGCTCCAGGGCGACACGCCGGTCGAGCAGGGCGCGCAGCCTGCACAGACCCTGGCCCAGAAGTACGTGGCGGACCCGAAGGTCGTCGGAATCATCGGGCCGTCGACGTCGGGTGCCGCCGTGGCGTCGACGAAGACCTACTTCCAGGCCGGCATGGCGCACATCTCGCCGTCCGCGACCAAGACCGACCTGACCTACACGGTGAACGGCCAGCGGGAGGGGACGCCGGCGTTCTTCCGGGTCATTCCCGCCGACAACGTCCAGGGCCCGACCGACGCGGCCTACATGGTCAAGACCCTGAAGGTGAAGAAGGTCGTCGTGTTCGACTTCCAGGAGCCGTACTCGCAGGGCCTCGCGGCTGCCGTCACGTCGTACCTGCAGGCTCACAACGTGTCGGTGACGCGCCTGTCGGCACCGAACACCACGACCGACTACTCCTCGTACGTGACCAAGGTCCCTGGTGACGCAGACGTTGTCTTCTTCCCCACGCAGCAGCCGCCTGCGGCGCAGACGTTCGCCGAGCAGCTCGTCGAGCAGGGCAAGAAGGCGACGATGTTCTCGGGCGACGGATCCGACACGCCGGCGCAGTACAACAAGCCCGGTGGATACGTCTCCAACTTCGCCCCGGACATCACGGGCATCAAGGCCGACGCGGGCGTCATCGCCGCATGGAAGAAGGCAAATCCCGGCAAGCAGGTCGGCTCGTTCGGCCCGCCCACGTACGGTGCGACGCAGGTGCTGATGACCGCGATCAAGAAGGCCTGTGACGCAGGCCACGGGACGCTCAAGAACCGTTCCGCCGTCCTCCATCAGGTCAAGCACGTTCAGATCAAGAACTGGATTCTCGGTGGGAGCTTCAGGTTCTCGACGAAGACGAACGACCCCCTGAACGCGAAGTTCTACATCTTCAAGATCCAGCCCAACGGCTCGTACAAGCTCGTCGGGTAAGCGACGAAACGGTGATCGCGCACGGGCGGCCCGGGTTGTAACCGGGCCGCCAGGCGCTCTAGTTTGCTCCCCGCGTGCCCACCTTTCTCCAGCTCACGCTCGACGCCCTGACGCTCGGCAGCGTCTACGCGCTCGTCGCACTCGGCTACTCGCTGGTGTACGGCGTCCTCAAGCTGCTGAACTTCGCGCACGGCGACGTGTTCATGGTCGGCTCCTTCATCGGCTACGGCGCCTTGCAGGCACTCGGCGGGGCGGCCGACCCGGCCGTCCCGGTGTGGCTGCTGCTCGTTCTCATCACCCTCGCCGCGATGGCGGGCTGCGCCGTGCTGGGCGTCGTGATCGAGCGGTTTGCGTACCGGCCGCTGCGGAACGCACCCCGGATCGCGCCGCTGATCAGTGCGCTCGGGGTCTCGTTCTTCCTCGCGAACTCGATGCAGCTGCTGTTCGGCGCACAGCAACGCGACTACCAGTCGTACCTGCTGTCGGGAGGCTCGCTCTACTTCCGCGGCTTCGACGTCGACACCGTGCACGTGCCCCTGCTCCGCATCATCACGATCGCCTCCGCCTTCGTGATGATGGTCGTGCTCTGGTTCCTCGTCAACAAGACGCGCACCGGCCGGGCGATGCGCGCGACGGCGTACGACGGGGAGGCCGCGGCGATGATGGGAATCGACGTCGACCACGTGATCGTGTTCACGTTCATCCTCGGCTCGGCGCTCGCCGGCGCCGCCGGTGTGATGTTCGCGCTGCGCGTGCCGACGTTCGCCGCCGTCGGCTTCACGATCGGGCTGAAGGGATTCACGGCCGCGGTCGTAGGCGGCATCGGCTCGATCCCCGGCGCGATGGTCGGCGGCCTGCTCCTCGGCGCGGCCGAGTCGTACACGGCCGGCTACTGGACGACCGCTTGGAGCGACCTCGTCGTGTTCACGATCCTGATCCTCTTCATGATCTTCCGCCCGCAAGGGCTGCTCGGAAAGGCGGACATCCGCAAGGTATGAGCGTAGGCTCGACGGAGCTCATCAGGAGCGGAGGTACCGGCTTCGCCGGTGCCGGTGCCGGTGCCGGAGCGGAGCTATGAGCGACCTGACGCCCGGCGACCCGAACGCACCCGCCCTGCCCGAGGCAGAGGGGCCGGCGGTCGGCCGCGACGAGTGGGTGGCCCGCCACGGCGAGCGCCGGCTCCTGCGCGAAGGCCGGCTCGGCGAGATGGAGGCGCGGCTGCGCGCAGTGCCGTGGTGGGCGCTCCTGATCCTGTTCCTCGCCGCCGCGTCGCTGATGCCCGCCGTCGAGTCGAGCGGATACGTACGGCGCGTCGGCTTCGACACCGTCATCTTCATGCTGCTCGCCCTCGGCCTGAACGTGGTCGTCGGCTGGGGCGGCCTCCTCGACCTCGGCTACATCGCCTTCTTCGGGATCGGCGCGTACGCCTACGCGATCTTCGACTCGGACAAGTTCGGGATCCACCTGCCGACGATCGTCGCGATTCCGGCGATCACCGCGCTCGGAGCGGTGGTCGGCCTGCTCGTCGGCCTGCCGTCACGACGGCTCTCGGGCGACTACTTGGCGATCGTGACGCTGTTCTTCCTCGAGCTGTTCGAGACGGTGGCGACGAACGGCGACCAGATCTTCGGGCACGACATCACGGGTGGTGCGAACGGGATCATCAACGCCGACCCTCTGAGCTTCTTCGGCCACTCGCTGGCCGTCCAGCATCAGGGGATCTTCGCGGTCTCCTACT
The DNA here is from genome assembly GCA_036376615.1 of Gaiellaceae bacterium. Taxonomy (GTDB): domain Bacteria; phylum Actinomycetota; class Thermoleophilia; order Gaiellales; family Gaiellaceae; genus PALSA-600. The sequence goes on along the minus strand of DASUZZ010000004.1, from coordinate 70,514 downwards.
ACTACGTCGCGCTCGCGATCTTCGCGCTCGTGTTCGTCGCGACGCGCTTCGCGAATCTCTCGCGCATCGGCCGCTCGTGGCGGTCGCTCCGCGAGGATCCGCTCGCCGCCGAGGTGATGGGGATGCCCATCAACTGGCTCAAGCTGACCGCTTTCGCCACCGGCGCAGCCGTGGCAGCGCTCACCGGGACGATCGAGACGTCGCTGACGGGAAGCGTTTTCCCGCTGAACTTCTCGCCGACGGTGCTGATCACGATCTACGCGATGGTGATCCTCGGCGGCTCGGGCAGCCAGGCGGGCGTCGTCCTCGGCGCGATCATCGTGAACGTCCTGCTGCAAGTGCTCCAGAACCCCGATCAGGCGCGCGTGCTCTTCTACCTGCTCATCGTCGTCGGCGTCCTGACGGCGTTCCGACTCTCCCGGAGGCTCGCCGTGGTCGCCGCGGAGACGGTCGTCCTCGGGTTCGTCATCCATGCAGTGGTACGCGCGATCCACCCGACCTGGGCAACCCATGGGCACACCGGCTTCAGCGGCGTGATCGCGCACTGGGTCGTCGTCCCGACGCAGCTGACGCCGTGGGTCGGCCAGGTCGCCTACGGCCTGATGATCGCTTCCGTGCTCGCGGTCACGGTACTGCGCGGTTGGTGGCGCGCGGTGCTGCTCCCACCGGTGATCTGCCTGTCGGCATTCGTCTGGGAGAACGTGATGATCCCGAACCCCGGGCCGACCCGCTACATCGTGCTCGGCGTCCTGCTGATCGTGCTGATGATCGCGCGCCCGAACGGCCTGCTCGGCGAGCGCCGGGTGGAGATCGTCTGACGTGGCCGCGCCGCTGCTCGAGCTCAGGCAGGTCTCGCTCGCGTTCGGCGGCCTGCAGGTCGTGTCGAACCTCGACCTGCACGTCGACGAGGGCGAAATCGTCAGCGTGATCGGCCCGAACGGCGCCGGGAAGACGACCCTGTTCAACCTGATCACCGGCATCTACAAGCCGGACGAGGGCGACATCACGCTCGACGGCTCGAGCATCGTCGGGTTGCAGCCGCACCAGATCACGCGGCGCGGCATCGCGCGCACGTTTCAGACGCTCCGCCTGTTCCTGAACATGACCGTACGCGAGAACGTGATGGCGGCCGCGTTCGGGCACACGCGCTCGGGCCTCTTCCGCGCGATGCTGAGGACGCCGGGCATGCGCCGCGAGGAGCGGCTGATCCGCGCGCTCGCCGAGCAGCGGCTCGCCTTCTTCGGAGACCGGCTGACGGGCTATAGGTGGGACCAGCCTGCCTACTCGCTCTCGTACGCGAACCGGCGTCGGCTCGAGATCGCCCGCGCCACCGCGACGAACCCGCGGATCCTGTTGCTCGACGAGCCGGCGGCGGGCATGAACCCCGCCGAGACGCATGAGATCGCGGAGCTGATCGGGAAGCTTCGAACCGAAGGCGGCTACACGATCCTCGTGATCGAGCACGACATGCACGTCGTCGAAGGCATCTCGGACCGGGTCGTCGCACTCGACCACGGCGTGAAGATCGCCGAGGGGACATTCGGCGACGTCGCGACCGACCCGCTGGTCGTGGAGGCCTACCTCGGGCTCGGAACGGCGGACCGGAAGTGAGATGGAGCCGTCGGCCCGACGGAGGCTCCGAGGGAGCGCAGGCGCGTGACTCCGACGGCGCGCCGCTCCTCGAGCTCGACGGGATCGACACCTACTACGGGCAGATCCACATCCTCCAGGGCCTGTCGCTGCACGTCGGGGCGGGAGAGCTGGTGTGCCTGCTCGGCGGCAACGCGTCCGGCAAGTCGACGACGCTGAAGACGATCCTCGGCATCGTCCGGCCGAGGAACGGGACGGTGCGCGTCGCCGGCGAAGACGTGACCCGTCGTCCGACGAGCCACCGGATCGCCCGCGGCCTCGCGATCGTGCCGGAGAACCGGCGGCTGTTCGCGCCGATGACCGTGCTCGAGAACCTGCAGATGGGTGCGTACCTCCACGGCGGCGGCAAGCCGGAGGACTACGACCGCGTCTACGAGCTGTTCCCGCTGCTCCACGAGCGGCGCTCGCAGCTGGCGGGCACGCTGTCGGGCGGCGAGCAGCAGATGGTGGCGATGGGCCGGGCGCTGATGTCGCGCCCGAAGCTCCTGCTGATGGACGAGCCGTCGATGGGGCTCGCGCCGATCCTCGTCGAGCGGAACTTCGAGATCATCGAGCAGGTGCACGAGTCCGGCGTCGCGATCCTCGTCGTCGAGCAGAATGCGAACGTGTCCCTCTCGATCGCCGACCGCGGGTACGTCCTCTCGACCGGCCGCCTCGTCCTCGAGGGAGCCGCGGCCGACCTGCGCGAGAACGACGACCTCAGAAAGGCATATCTCGGCAGATGACCGACACCGCTCCCGCCTCCGTCGCGGCCCGCTGCCGGCAGCGCTTCCCGATCTTCGAGCGGCTCGTCTACGTCAACTCGTGCTCGCAGGGGGCGTTGTCGGACTCGGTGCGCGCGGCGTACCTCGACTACCTCGACGGCTGGGACGACCGCGGCGCTCCGTGGGACTACTGGGTGGAGCGCTCGGAAGCGGCGCGCTCCTCGTTCGCCCGGCTGATCGACGGGCGACCCGACGACGTTGCGGTGACCACGTCGGTGTCGGCGGGTGTGAGCGCGCTCGCCAGCGCGATCGATTTTTCGGCACGGCCGCGCGTGGTCATCTCCGACTTCGAGTTCCCGACGGTCGGGCAGATCTGGCACGCGCAGCAGGCGCACGGAGCCGAGGTCACGATCGTGCGCGGCGACGGGCCGGAGATCCCGCTCGAGCGGTTCGAGGAGGCGATCGACGAGCGCACGGCCGTCGTCTCGATCGCCGCGGTCTGCTACCGCAACGGCGCGCGGCTCCCGGTCGAGGAGATCGCCCGGATCGCGCACGAGCGCGGCGCGCTCGTCGTGCTCGACGCCTACCAGGCGGCAGGCACCTATCCGCTCGACGTGAATGCGCTCGGCGTCGACGTGGTCGCGGCCGGGGTGCTGAAGTACCTGCTCGCCTCGGCCGGCCTTGCCTTCATGTGGGTGCGGCCCGGCCTCGCCGAGCGGCTGTCGCCGACGCAGACGGGCTGGTTCGCCGACCGGAACATCTTCGAGATGGACCACACCGACTACTCCCCCGCCCCGAACGCGCGCCGCTTCCAGAGCGGCACGCCGCCGATCCCCGCGATCTACGCCGGGATCGCCGGCATGGAGCTGATGCGGGAGATCGGCATCGCCGAGACGCGCGCACACGTCCTGGCACTCACCGACCGGCTGATCGACGGCGCCGACGCGCTCGGCGCGATCGTCGCGACGCCGCGCGAGCACGAGCGCCGCGGCGCGCTCGTCTGCATCGCCTCGACCGACGCTGCCGCACTCGTCGACACGCTCGCGGCGGACGGCATCGTCACCTCCGAGCGCGACGGCAACCTGCGCGTCTCGCCGCACGCCTACAACACGAAGGACGACATCGACGCCGTCCTCGCCGCACTCGAGCGGCACCGGCAGCTGCTCAGGACGCGGTAACGCGTAGAACAGGTGCCAGGCACCGTGCTGTCGGCCGATGAGCAGCGCGCCGCGCGCGCCCGGCCGGGTCTGCGCCAGGAGCTGCGCCGGCATCACCCCGAGCGAGAGCCGGCGTCGACGAGCCCGGCAGGCAGACCCTCGGCGACCGTCGGCCGCGCTCGAGGAGCGTCTCGAAGCCGACCTCGCGCGCATGAGCGACCCCCGCATCGAGGTCGAAGGTCTTGCCGTCGTAGAGGTCGGGCGCGTGGACGGCCATCGAGCGGCCCTTTCACGGTAAAGGACCTCGCCCAACCCGGTCGCGGCGCTCGAACCAACCAGTACGAACTTGCGCGAGTCGCAACCAAGATTTTATAAAACCCCTACACATGCTCCTCCGCGAGGTCGGATATGCGCGCCCCGCATCGCTCGCGGAGGCGATCGAGCTGCTCCGCTCGGACGACGGCGCCCGGGCGCTCGCCGGCGGGCAGACCCTCGTCAACGTGATGAAGGCGCGGGCGGGATCGCCCGACGTGCTCATCGACCTGAACGGGCTCGACGAGCTCAAGGGAATCGATCTCGCCGCCGACGGCACGCTCTCGATCGGCGCGATGACGACCTACTCCGAGATCGTCGCCAGCGCGGAGGCGCGCGCACGGCCGATCATCGGCGAGGTCTGCGCGCAGATCGCCGACGTGCAGGTGCGGAACCGGGGCACGATCGGCGGGAACCTCTGCACCAACGACCCGACCAACCACTTGCCCCCGCTGATGGCCGCGCTCGGCGCGACGATGACGATCGCCGGCGCGGACGGCGAGCGAACCGTCGCCGCCGCCGAGTTCTTCCTCGGCGTCTACCTGACCGCGGTCGCACAGGGCGAGGTTCTGACGAGGGTCACCGTCCCGGCCGGCCGCGCCGATGGGTTCGCCGCCGTCACGCTCGGCGTCGACGGCACCTGCATCGCCAGCGCAGCGGCCTCGGTGAATGGGCGCGTGACCGTCGCGCTCGGTTGTGTCGATGCTGTCCCGGTGGTCCTCGAGCCGGCGTCGGCGGGCGCAGACGACGTGCGCGCCGCCGTCGCCGGCTCCGGCATCCAGCCGCCGTCCGACGTCCACGCTTCGAGCGCCTACCGCTCGCACCTCGCCCAGGTGCTCGCCGTACGCGCCGTCGACCAGGCCAGGGAGGCCGCATGATCTCGACCGAACAGACGATCGCCGTGACGATCAACGGCACGACCTACGAGCGCGAGGTCGAGGCCAGGAAGCTCCTGATCCACTTCGTCCGCGACGACCTCGACCTGACCGGCAGCCACATCGGCTGCGACACCGGGAACTGCGGCGCCTGCTCGATGCTCGTCGACGGCGTGCTCGTGAAGAGCTGCATGATGCTCGCCGTCCAGGCCGACGGAGCCACGATCGAGACTGTCGAGGGCCTCGCCGACGGCGACGAGCTGAACCGGCTCCAGTCGTCGTTCCGCGAGCACCACGCCCTGCAGTGCGGCTACTGCACGCCGGGGATGCTGATGAGCGCGACGGCGCTCCTGCGCGCGAACCCGAGCCCGAGCGAGGACGAGATCAAGAAGGCGCTGCAGGGGAACATCTGCCGCTGTACGGGCTACTGGAACATCGTCGAGGCCGTGAAGGCGGCGGCAGATGCGTAGGCTCGACGGAGCATCCCTTAGCGAAAGTGCCGGCTTCGCCGGCACTGGAGAAACGCAGTGACCACCACCGCCCCCGAACAGGTCGAGGTCGAGGCCCCGCGGAAGACCTGGTCCGGCCAGAGCGTCCCGCGCAAGGAGGACCGCCGCCTCGTCCAGGGCCAGGGCGTCTTCGTCGACGACATCAAGCGCCACGGCATGGGCTACCTGCACTACGTACGGTCGCCCTACGCGCATGCGCACATCACGTCGATCGACGTGTCGAAGGCGGAGGCGATGCCGGGCGTGTACGGGACGCTGACCGGCGAGGAGGTGGCGACGCTCACCGACCCGTTCTTCCAGATCTCGAGCGCGCCCGGGGCGAACCTGAAGGACTTCTCGCTCGCCGTCGGCAAGGTGCGGTTCGTCGGCGAGCCGATCGTCGCCGTCGTCGCGGAGACGCGCGAACGCGCGCGCGACGCATCGGAGCTCGTCGAGATCGAGTACGAGCCCCTCGACGCCGTGGTCGACGCACGCCTCGCCCAGGACGACGGCGCACCGACGATCCACGACGACGCCGGCGGCAACCTGATGTGGCACGGCGTCTACGAGTGGGGCGACCTCGATGCCGCCTTCGCCGAGGCCGACAAGGTGGTGAGGATCGACGAGCTGCACTTCCACCGCTTCAACTCGACCCCGCTCGAGTGCGGCGGCGCGCTCGTGGAGTACAACAAGGGGACGGGGCAGTGGACGATCCACACGAACAACCAGTTCCCCGGCTTCGCGGCGATCATGATGGGCCCGGCGATGCGGACGGGGCTCGACCGTCTCCGCTTCGTCACGCAGGACATCGGCGGCGGCTTCGGCAACAAGATCACCTCGCACCCGCAGCTGGTCGTCTGCTGCCTGCTCGCACGGAAGCTCGGCCGGCCGATCCAGTGGACGGAGTGGCGTACCGACTTCCATCTGTCGATGTCGCACGGCAACGAGCGCTGGTTCCTCGACACCGAGATCGCCGTGAAGAACGACGGCACGCTGCTCGGCTTCCGCACGAAGGCGCTCGACGACGCCGGCGCCTGGCTGCGATACGAGCCGCTCGGCGGCGTGATCTGGGCGCAGGTCACCCCCGGGATGTACAAGTGGCGGCACATCCGCGTCGACTTCACGCAGGTGGCGACGAACAAGGCGCCCGTGTCGCCGAACCGCGGCTACTCGCGCATGCAGCACCTCTGGTTCACCGAGCGCATGATCGACATCGTCGCGCACGAGCTCGACCTGGACCCTGTCGAGGTCCGCAAGCGCAACTTCATCAAGGCCGAGGACATGCCCTACGAGACGCCGAACGGCTGCGTCTACGACTCCGGCGACTACGCACAGATGCTCGACATCGGCCTCGAGCTCGTCGACTACGCGGGCATTGCGGAGCGCCGCGCCGACGCGGAGGCGCGCGGGAAGCTGCTCGGCGTCGGGATCGGCTCGACGCTCGACTCGGGGACGAACAACTTCGGGCAGTCGCAGATGATCAACCCGGAGCTTCAGTTCTCGGGCAACAACGAGGTCGCCACGGTCAAGCTCGACATCTTCGGCGAGATCGTCGTGACGCTCGGGACGACGCCGCAGGGCCAGGGGCACGAGACGACCGCGGCGCAGGTCGTCGCCGACATCCTCAAGTGCGGGATCGACGACGTGAACGTTCGCGCCGGGCACGACTCGTACTGGAACTCGCACGCCGGCTTCTCCGGGACGTACGCGTCGCAGTTCGCGGTGACCGGGCTGTCAGCGGTCAAGGGCGCGACCGAGATGCTGCGCGACGAGATCTTCAAGCTCGCCGGCGCGGTGTTCGGCGGCGTCCCGCCGGAGGCGCTCGAGCTCGCCGACGGCGGCATCCGGATCAAGGAGAGCCCGGACGCATTCCTGCCGTTCATGGCGTGCGGTGCGATCATCAACGCGAACAACGCGGGGCTCCCCGAGGACCTCGGCGTCACGCTCAACTGCCGCTACGTCTACCGGCCGCCGTTCGAGGTGCCGGACGTCGAGCGCAAGTTCGGCAACCTGACGCTCACCTATGCCACGCAGATCCACGTGGCGGTGATCGAGGTCGACCCCGAGACGGGCCACTACGAGATCGTCGACTATGCCGCCGTCGACGACTGCGGCAAGCGGATCAACCCGCAGATCGTCGAGGGCCAGGTCATGGGCGCGACCGCGCAGGCGCTCGGCGCCGCCGTGCACGAGCAATACGTCTACGACGAGGACGGCAACCTGCTGACGCCCAACTTCTACGACTACCACGTGCCGCACGCTCTCGACATGCCGCCGCTCAGCACGGGCAACGTCGAGACCCCGTCGCCGTTCACCCCGCTCGGCACGAAGGGCATGGGCGAAGGCGGCGGGGCGGGCATCCACGCCGTCTGCGCGGCGGTGCAGGACGCGCTCCGCGGCCACGGCGACGCGATCGTCTGGGACAGCTGCAACCCGTACCACCGCGTCTGGGAGATGCTCGACGACCCGAAGGGGGCCGGCGGGACGGTCTCGGTGGCAGGGGCGTGATCGTCTCCGGAGACCGCACCTTCACGGCCCCGCGCGGTGCCGTCTGGAACGTGCTCAACGACCCGGCGGCGATGGCGAAGACGATGCCCGGCGTCCAGAGCTTCGACGTCCATGACTCGACACACTGGACGGCGAACGTGAAGATCCCGCTCGGCCTCGGCGGCCTGCGCATGAAGATCGACATGGACAAGATCGAGGAGCGCGAGCCGGAGTTCGCCAAGCTCGCGATCAAAGGGCAGGGCGTCGGCGCGATGCTGCGGATGGAGACGCAGTTCGAGCTGTCCGACGCCGACGGCGGCGGCACGGCGATGCACTGGACGGCCGATGTCCGGATCGCGGGACCGGTCGGATCGATGGGCCAGCGGGTGCTGCAGCCGATCGTCAACCAGCAGGTGCAGCACGTGCTCACGGCGCTCGACCGCGAAGTCAACGCGTCGACGGCCGACCCCGCATGAGTGGTGGCGGCGTAGGCTCGACGGAGCCGCCCGGGAGCGCAGGCGCCGGCTTCGCCGGCGCTGGAGCGGGATCACGATTCCGCGTCGGCGTCATGCAGCTGACGATGGAGCCGCTCGACGAGATGCTCGCGTCGGCGCGTGCGATGGACGCGGCGGGTATGGATACGATCTGGCTCGCCGAGGCCTATCCCTGGTGGCGCAAGCACGGGATGGAGGCGCGGTCGTCGACCGTTGTCTCGGCGCTGATCGCGCGCGAGACGGAGCGGCTCACGGTCGGCTGGGGGATCATCGCCGCCTCGACCCGCCACCCCGTGCAGGTGGCGATGGACGCGCGCGTCGTGCAGGAGGCCGCCGGCCCGGGCCGGTTCATCCTCGGCTACGGCACCTCGAAGATCTTCCTCAACAACACGAAGACCCAGACCCGGAAGACGCTCGGGCCGATGCGCGACGCCGTCACGATCGTGCGCGGCGTGCTCTCCGGCGAGGCGTTCGACTACGACGGCGACACCTGGAGCGCCGACGTGCCCGCGCTCCAGGCCGAGGCGCACACGCCGCGCGACGTGCCGCCGGTGTACGTCGCGGCGACGGCGCCGAAGATGCAGGCGCTCGCCGGCGAGATCGGCGACGGCTGCCTCACGCCGTCGATCACGACGCCGGCATTCGTGCGCTACACGCGCGGCAACGTGAACGCGGACATCGACATCGGCTGCACCGTCGTCGCGTCGATCCATGCCACCGACCGGGACGCCGGGCGCGACGGAGCACGCGAGATCGCGGGCATGTACCTCGCCAACAAGGTGCAGAACATCCAGGGCGCGGCGGACACGCTGCTCGACCTGGCCGGGATCGAACAGGATGAGATCCGTCCGGTTGCGGAGGCGATGGACCAGGGCGGGCGGCTGGCGGCGAAGGCGAAGGTCTCCGACGCGCTGCTCGACAAGTGCAGGCCGATCGCAGGGACGCCCGCGGACTGCATCGCCGCGATCGAGGAGTACAAAGACGCCGGCTGCACGCACGTCATGCTCGAGCTGTGGGGTGCCGACCGCCGCGAGCAGATCCGCCTGTTCGGCGAGCAGGTGCTCCCGCACGTGCGGTGATCCAGACGATGCTGGCCGAGGCTCGCGAACGGATCGTGCGGCTGACGCCTTCCGAGGCGGCGGCATCCGGCGGGCTGATCGTGGACACACGTTCGAACGACGAACGGAGGCGCGACGGCATCGTCCCCGGCTCGGTGCACGTCCCGCTGTCCGTGCTGGAGTGGCGCGCCGACCAGACATCCGGCCATGCGAACCCGATCCTCGCGAACCGCACATTGATCCTGCTGTGCGCCCACGGCTACTCCTCGAGCCTCGCTGCGGCGCGGCTCGTCGAGCTCGGCGTCGACGCCGGCGACGTCGACGGCGGCTTCGAGGGATGGCGCGACGCCGGGCTGCCGGTCGCCCCGGCACCCGCACCCGCGGACATGGCGGGGATGGGCGGCCTCGAGTGAACGCCGGGCGCGGCGCCGACGACCGGTGCCAGGCACCCAGGTGCCTGGCACCTGCTGTGCGGCCATGAGCGCGCTTCCGATCGACCGCGTCCGGCTGGTCGCGACGGCACGCGCGCTCGTCGACGTGCACAGCTTCACGGGCGACGAGCAGCCGCTCGCCGAGCGGATCGCGGCAATCTACGAGGACGAGCTCGACCTGCACGTGCAGTGGCAGCAGGTCGAGAACGGGCGCGCGAACGTGCTCGGCACCTGGGCCGGGACGGGCGGCGGCAAGAGCCTGATGTTCAACGGGCACATGGACACCTCGTACTCGGGCCGCGAGCCCTGGCTCCGCGGCGTCCCCGGGTTCCAGCCGAAGGCGTTCGAGCGCGACGGCCGCCTCTACGGCCTCGGCATCTCGAACATGAAGGGCGCGCTCGCCTGCTACATCGAGGCGGTGCATGCGCTGCAGGACGCCGGCGTGCGCCTGCGCGGCGACGTGCTGCTCGCGGCCGTCTGCGGCGAGATCGAGAAGACCCAGTACGGCGACGCGACCGGCGCCGAGTACCGCGGCTACGCGGCCGGCACCCGGTACCTCGTCTCGCACGGCGGTGTCGCCGACATGTGCCTGCTCGGCGAGCCGACCGAGGGCAAGGTCGTGCTCGGGCACTTCGGCGCCCTCTGGCTGCGGATCCGCGCACATGGCGACTTCATCCACACCGCGTTCAGCGAGGGCCGGCGCGACCGCAACTCGATCCTGCGCATGCACGAGCTGACGAGCGCGGTGGTCGAGTGGATCCCGACGTGGGAGCGGGACCCGTCGAACGCCTACCGCGGCGCGGCGGCGATCGTCAACGTCGGCGCGATCGAGGGCGGCTTCGGCTGGCGCGTGTCGCGGACGCCGCACCACACCGACCTCTTCCTCGACGTCCGCGTCCCGCCGACGAAGCCGATGGGCACCGCGCGGCGTGAGGTGCTCGACTTCGTGCGCTCACTGGCCGGGCGTTTCCCCGACTTCGGCGTCGAGGGCGAGGTGTACGTCACCGCGCCGGGCGCGGAGATCGAGGAGGATCACGAGCTGGTGCAGGCGATCGACGCAGCGCACGCCGACGTCCACGGCACGCCGCCGGGACGCGACGTGACGCGCTGGTTCAGCGACGCGTCCGCGCTCACACGCTACGGCGTCCCCACGGTGAACTACGGGACCTCGACCGGCCTGATGGACGTCGAGCTCGGCGAGAACCTCGAGATCGAGGGGCTGGTGAAGACGGCGCAGACGTACGCGCTCGTGGCCCAGCGGGTGTGCGCATGAGACTCGTCACGTACGACGACGGCAAGATCGGCCGGGTCGACGGCGAGGAGGTGGTGCGTCTCGACGTGCCGACGATGCGCGCGTACTTCGAGCGCGGCGGCGCCGGCGACACGTCCGAGCGCGAACCGCTCGCTGGAGTTCGGCTACGGGCGCCGATCGTCCCGAAGAAGTTCTTCCACACGGCCGGCAACTTCCGCGAGCACGAGGAGGAGTCGAAGAACGTCGACTGGTCGCACCAGATCGCGCCGTGGATCAACTTCTTCCAGAACGTCGACGCGATCGTCGGCCCCGACGAGCCCGTGATCTATCCCGAGCACCTGACCGAAGAGCTCGACTACGAGCTGGAGCTGGCCGTCGTGCTTCGCAAGGCCGGCAAGTGGTTCTCGCCCGAGGAGGCCGCCGACTACATCGGCGGCTACGTGATCTTCAACGACATCACCGCGCGCGATATCCAGCGCGGCGAGATGCGCTCGGGCGTGTTCAGCTTCTGCAAGGCAATCGACACCTTCTGTCCGCTCGGACCCTGGATCGTCACGCCGGACGAGCTCGGCGACCCGCACGACCTGCGGATGGAGCTGCGCGTGAACGGCGAGACGCGGCAGGAGTCGCACTCGAGCCGGATGAGCGTGACGATCCCGGAGATCCTGTCCAACTTCTCGGCGCTCGGCTACTCGGCGGGCGACGTGCTGTCGACCGGCACCGTCGCCGGCGTCGCGGGGTTCAAGTCGGAGGAGGAGCGAAGACGGCTCTACCTGAAGCCCGGCGACGTGATCGAGGCCGAGATCGAGCGGATCGGCGTGCTTCGCAACCCGGTGATCTCGTGGCAGGAGGGCCACGGCGAGCCCGCGCCGCCGCGCATCCGCCCCTGGGGCGACTCGTGAGCGCCCCGTGGCCGCGCGACGACGCGAAGCTCGAGCGCGTCCGCGCGCTGCTCGACGAGCACGGGCTCGACGCGCTCGTCGTGCGCGCCCCCGACAACGTCCTCTACCTGACGGGCTTCTGGGGCATGAAAGGCTACGACGCCTGCGTGTTCCCGCGCGAGGGCGAGCCGGTGCTGATCTGCCTCGAGGCGTCTGCCGAGGACGCAGAGCGGTCCTCCTGGACGACGAACGTCCGCTACGTGCGCGGTTACGACGAGAGCGACCCGCGGCCGCCGCTCTCGCGGACGCTCGAGGCCGCGGTCGGGGCAGCGAAGCCGTACGCCCGCGTCGGCCTCGAGCTCTCGCTCGGCACGCAGGCCTCCGACCGGATGGTCGGCGAGCCGACCACGTTCACGAAGGCGTGGTTCGACGCGTTCCCGGGCGGGCTCGACGCGACGCCGCCGCTCGTCGCGGCGCGCTCGGTGAAGACGGCGCAGGAGGTCGAGCGGATGCGGATCGCGAACGCGATCGCCGCCGACGCGATGGAGCACGTCCGCGCACGGCTGGACGTCGGGATGAGGGAGTCGGAGGTCGCGGCGATCTGGCAGGGCTTCGTCCACGGACAGGGCACCGCGCGCGCCGACGTCGACCTGGCGCTGCCGTTCTCGCTCGTCTGGGCCGGCCGCGGGATCAAGACGTTCACCGCGACCGGCGACGTCGAGGTCATCGAGGACGAGCCGGTGCTGTTCGAGATCTGGGTGTGCGCGGACGGCTACTGGGCCGACCATACGAAGAACCTCGTCGTCGGCGAGCTGCGTGACGACTACGCCGAGCTCGAGCGCGGGCTCACCGGCGTCTACGAGCGCGCGATCGACCACTGCACGCCGGGGGCGAGCATGGCCGAGCTCGACGTGATCGTCCGCGGGGGCATCGCCGAGCTCGGCTACCCGGGCCAGCCGACCCACCCGATCTGCCACGGGGTCGGCGCCCGCGCCCACGAGCCCCCCTATCCACACCGCGCCGGAAGCGGTAGCTTCGCCGAAGGCATGGTCCTGGCGATCGAGCCGGGCTGCTACTGGAAAGGCGGCGGCGGACTGCGGGTCGAGGACAACTTCCTCATCACCGGGCGCGGCGCGGAGAAGCTCTCGGCGTTCCCCGACGGGGTGGTGGCGTGCAGGACCTGATCTGGACCGGCTCGCTCAACGACCCGTACGCGATCCGCGGGCACGTCGGCCTCTACGACACGACGCTGCGGGACGGCGAGCAGACGGTCGGCGTCGTCCTCGACCCGGAGCAGAAGCTCGAGATCGCGCGGCTGCTCGACGACCTCGGAGTCGACCGGATCGAGGCCGGGTTCCCGCGCGTCTCGGACGACGACCGGCGGGCCGTGAAGCTGATCTCCGACGCCGGCCTGCACGCCGAGGTATGGGGGTTCTCGCGCGCCGTCCCGGCCGACCTCGAGGCGCTCGTCGAGCTCGGCGTCTCCCATTCGGTGATCGAGTCGCCGATCTCCGACCTGAAGCTCGACGCGATCGGCGTCCCGCGCGAGAAGATGCTGGAGCGGATCGCCGCAGCGCTGCGGTTCGCCGCCGAGCACGGCATCTACGCCACCTTCTTCGGCGTCGACTCGACGCGTGCCGAGCCGGCGTTCTTCCGCCGAGTCTACGAGACCGCGGTCGAGGCCGGTGCGCGCGAGGTCGCGGTCGTCGACACGCTCGGGATCGCCTCGCCGGAGGCGGTCGCCGACCTCGTCGGGCGCACGATCCAGTGGCTCGACGGCACGCCCGTGCACTTCCACGGCCACAATGACTTCGGCGTCGCGACCGCGAGCGCGGTTGCGGCCGTCCGCGCCGGCGCCACCTGGGTCCACGGCACCGTCAACGGAATGGGCGAGCGCGCCGGGAACGCGAACCTCGGCGAGGTGGCGCTGACGCTGCGCGCGCTCTACGGGGTGGAGACCAACCTGCGGCTCGACCGGATCCGCGCCGTCTCGGAGCGCGTCCGCGAGCTCTCGGGCTACGCGCTCGAGCCGTGGAAGCCGCTGACGGGCGAGACGCTCTACCGCCGCGAGAGCGGCGCCGTCGCGAGCCAGTTCCACGACCCACCCTCGATCGAGCCGTACTCGTCGGAGCTCGTTGCGACCGAGCGGTCGATCGTGCTCGGCAAGAAGAGCGGCCTCGACTCGATCCGCATCAAGGCGGAGGAGCTCGGCATCGACCTCCCCGAGGACAGGCAGGCCGAGGTGCTCGCGGCCGTGAAGCAGCTCGGCACGAGGAAGCGCGGCCTCGTCACCGACGACGAGTTCCGCGCGCTGGCGAATGGACGCTGAGCTCGGCGCGCACGACGCGATCGTCGTCGGCAGCGGCGTCAACGGCCTCGCGTGTGCCGCGCTGCTCGCGAAGGCCGGCCGCAACGTCTGCGTGCTCGAGCGGAACGACTGGTTCGGCGGTGCGATCAAGACGGCCGAGATCACGAAGCCCGGCTTCCACCACGATGTCTTCAGTGCCTGGCATCCGCTCTGGGTCGGTGGCGCGGCGCACGCGCGGCTCGGCGACGACCTCGCGCGGCACGGCCTCGAGTACCTGAACACGGACCATCCGACCGGGACGCTGTTCCCCGACGGCGAGGCCGCCTTCCTGCTGCGCTCGGCCGACGCGAACGCCGAGGAGCTCGGCCGGCACGAGCCCGGCGACGGAGCCGCCTGGCGGGAGATGCTCGACGACTTCTTCCCGAACGCCGACCTCGCCTTCGGCGTGCTCGGCACCGAGCTGTGGTCGCGCCACGGGGCGGGGCTCGCGCTGCGCGCCTACCGCCGGCTCGGCCGCGGCGGCGCCGCCGAGTTTGCGTCGCGCCTGCTCGTGTCCGCCCGCGACTGGCTCACCCAGACGTTCGACTCGGAGCGGGCCCACGGCCTGCTCGCACCGTGGGTGCTCCACACGGGGCTCGGCCCCGACGCCGCGGCGTCGGGGTACATGGCGGCGGTGATCGCGGTCGCGGTGCAGGAGGGCGGCATGCCGATCCCGCGCGGGGGCGGCGCGCGACTGGCGGACGCGCTCGTGGCGCTCATTCGCGAGCAGGGCGGCACCTGCGAAACCGGCGCCGACGTGACCCACGTGATCACGCGCGACGGCCGCGCCGCCGGCGTCGAGCTGGAGAGCGGCGACGTCCTCCGTTCGTCCGTCGTCGTCTGCAACGTCACACCGACGAAGCTGTACGGCGAGCTGCTCGGCCACGTGCCGCCGGCATTGGCCGCGCAGGCCCGCCGCTTCCGCTACGGCCGCTCCGAGATGCAGATCCACTTCGCGCTGTCGAAACCGCCGGCCTGGCAGGGCGACGACCGGCTCGCGCAGACGGCGATCGTGCATCTGACCCCGGGGCTCGACGGCGTCTCGCGCGCCGTCAACGAGGCCGACCGGGGCCTGCTCCCGGCCGAGGCGACCGTCGTCGTCGGGCAGCCGCTGACCATGGACCCCGCGCGCGCGCCCGCGGGAAAGGGCCTCCTCTGGATCCAGCTGCAGGAGCTGCCGTGGCACGTGAAGGGCGACGCGGCCGGTGAGCTCTCGGTCGGCGACGGCACGTGGAACGAGACGCTCCGCGAACGCTACGCCGACCGCATCCAGGCACGGCTTGCCCGCCACATCGCCGACTTCGACTCGACCGTGCTCGCGCGCACCGTGCTCTCGCCGGCCGACCTGCAGGCGGCGAATGTCAACCTCGTCCGGGGCGACCCGTACGGCGGCTCGCTCGCCCTCGACCAGAACTTCGTCTGGCGGCCGTTCGGCGCGGCGCCCGGCCACCGCACGTTCATCGAAGGCGTGTGGCACGTCGGCGCGAGCACTCACCCCGGGCCCGGCCTCGGCGCCGGCTCGGGCACGATCGTGGCCGACGCGATCCTCGAGCCGCCGGCGGCGCGCCGGCTCGCGACGAAGCTCGCCGGCATCGCCCGCCGGAGCTAGCCCGCCGTCTTCTCCGGCGCGCGCACGATCAGGACGTCGCAGTGCGCGTGCTTCGCGACGCCCTGGCTGACGCTGCCGCCGAACATGCGCTCCATCAGCCCCGGGTCGCGTGTGCCGACGACGATCAGGTCCGCGTTCCGCTGCTCGGCGACGTCGACGAGCTCGCCCGCGGGCTGGCCGACGACACCGGCGAACTCCGCCGTCACCCCCCGCTCGCCGAGATACGCCTCGACCTTGGCGCGGTGCGCCTGCCAGAGGGAGTCGTCGGCGAGCTGCACGGCCTCGACCGAGGAGTACGGGTACTGGTACGGCGTCAGGCCGAACGCGCCGTCCGACCCCTCGATCGGCGCCGGCGAGGCGACGTCGACGACCACGAGCTTCGCGCCGGTGGCGCGCGCGATCACGGCCGCGCGGCTGAGTGCGTGTTGAGCTGGTTCCGTTCCGTCGTAGCCGACGACGATCGACTCGTAGGGCGCTTCCGTCACCGCGTCACCTCCGGTGGGGGTGGGTTGTCAGAAGAGCCAGATTGCCAGGAACGCGAGGCCCACGACAAGCGCTACCACGACCAGCACGACCAGGTTGACGCGCGCGAGGAACGTCAGCGGCGTCGACTCGCTGCGTCCCTGGACGACGCGCTGGGACTCGCGGCGCGCCGCATCCCCGGGCTCGGGGGCCGGCACGCCCTCGGCGCGGCGGACCGGCAGTCCGAACTCGGCGAGCGATAGCTCGAGCGCTCCGTCGTCGGGCCGGCCGACGATCACGATCTCGTCGGCGGGAAACTCACGGAGCGCGTCCTCGACGGCCTGCACCGGATCGACGTCGCCCTGCCACGCGTCCACGTGGTGCTCCTGGGCGGCAAGCGTGCGTGCCGCTCCGCGTGCTCGGTCCGACGCCTCGGCGCGGGCCTCGTCCTCGTCGTTCGTCAGCCACTGCAGCGCGCCGAGACTGGGCGGCGCGACGACGCGGACGTGCTGGTCGTCGTCGCGCACGTCGACGGCCCGGCGCAGCTCCGCGCGGTTGCCGCCCTCGAGCAGCACGACCAGAACCTTGACGTCGCCGGTCATCGCGACCGCTTCCGCCCGTCCACGGCCCGCTGCAGCTGCGCCTTGTTCATCGACGAGCGCCCGGGCACGTTCATCCTCTTCGCCTCGCCGTAGAGCTGCTTGTACGTGCGGCCCTTCGCACGTGCCGTGCCCGAACGAAGGCCGCCGCGCCGCCCGGAGGAGATGTCACGGGTCGACGTCGACGATGCCCGGCGCGACTCGCCCGCGCGGGCGCGTGCCTTGTTGACCGTGCGTGCGGCGATCTCCTCCGCGCGCCGCTCCGGCACGCCGCTCCGCCGCTCGCTGGACTTGATGTGCTCGTACTGGCGGGCACGCTTCGTGCCCTTCTCGACGCCTCTCGGCGGCATGGTCGTCGACACCTCCTCCGGTCGCTCCACGTACGACTGGCGACTGTCCGCTTTGCGCGCACAGCAAACGTTTCAGGCCGTCGCAGAGGGGTAGCGGCGCAAGGATGATCCTTCCCGCAATCCTCCTGATCATCGTGATCGTGGTGCTGGTCGTCGGCGGCGCCGCCTGGCTGATCCTGAGCGCCGCGGGGCACAAGGCGCCGCAGACGGCGGTGCGAGAGACCGAGCACGCCGAGCTGCTCGGGCCCGGCGGCCCCGACGATCCCGACGCGGGCCGCTGAAAGCACACGCGGTCCCGCCGGCGGGACGCCGTTTAGCTGCCGCGGCTCCGGAAACGGACCCCGCGATTCGCTTCCAACCAAGGAGTTGACGATGGGTATTGGCGTGAGCCTGATCCTGATTGCAGCTGGCGCGATCCTCACCTGGGCCGTGAACGCGACGGTCTCGGGCATCAACATCAACGCGATCGGCGTGATCCTCATGATCGTGGGAGCCGTCGGTCTCGTCATCTCGCTCGTCTTCTGGTCGAGCTGGGGTGGCGCGGGCGCGCCGGGCCGTCGCCGCATGACGACGACGACCGTCGACGACCCGCCGGCGGGGTACTGATCCGAGGCGCTGCCGAAGGATGCGACGCCAGGTGACGAAGCCCGAGGTCGTCGTGGTCACGGGTGCGTCGGCCGGCGTGGGCCGCGCCGCCGCGCATGCCTTCGCGCGGCGAGGCGCCCACGTCGGCCTCGTCGCGCGAGGCGTGCAAGGCCTGGAGGAGGCACGCAGCGAGGTCGAGTCGCTCGGCGGGCGGGCCCTGGTGCTGCCCGCCGACGTCGCCGACCACGAACAGGTGCAGGCGGCGGCGGAGCGGTGCGAGGAAGAGCTCGGGCCGATCGACGTCTGGGTCAACAACGCAATGGCGACCGTGTTCGCCCGCTTCCTCGACGTCACACCGGACGAGTACCGCCGCGCGACGGAGGTGACGTACCTCGGCGCGGTTCACGGGACGATGGTGGCGCTCGAGCGGATGGTCCCGCGTGACGAGGGCGTCGTCGTACAGGTCGGCTCGGCGCTGTCGTACCGCGCGATCCCGCTCCAGTCCGCCTACTGCGGCGCGAAGTTCGCGATCCGCGGCTTCACCGACTCGGTGCGCACCGAGCTCATGCACGACGGCAGCAACGTGTGGATCACGATGGTGCAGATGCCGGCCCTGAACACGCCGCAGTTCAACTGGTGTCGAACGCGGCTGCCCGAGCATCCCCAGCCGGTGCCGCCGATCTTCCAGCCCGAGGTCGCCGGCGAGGCGATCCACTGGGCGGCGCATCACCGCCGGCGCGAGGTCGACGTCGGCGGCAGTGCCGTCAAGGCGATCGTCGGCAACAAGCTGGCGCCCCGCCTCGCCGACCGCTATCTCGCACGGACAGGGTTCGACTCGCAGCAGGTGGCCGGCATGCCGGTGAACGGGCGCCGCGACAACCTCTTCGCACCGGCGCCCGGCGAAGCGGCGACGCACGGGATGTTCGACGACCAGGCGCACGACCGCAGCGTGCAGCTGTGGCTGACGACGCACCGGCCGCTGGTGGCGGCGACGCTCGCCGCGGGGCTCGCCGGGCTCACGCGCATCGCCCGGCGTTGAGCGCCGTCAAGGTCGAGCCGCACTCGCTGCGCGACTACGCGGTCCTCGCCGACGGCGAGCGGGCCGCGCTGATCGGCCCGAAGGGCGACTTCGTCTGGATGTGCTTCCCACGCTGGGACAGCGACGCGGTCTTCCCGGCGCTGATCGGCGGCGAGGGCGGCTACGCGATCACGCCCGTCGAGCGCTTCGTCTGGGGCGGTTACTACGAGCCCGGCGGGTTGATCTGGCGCAGCCGCTGGGTGACGGTCGCCAACGCGGTGATCGAGTGCCGCGAGGCGCTGGCGCTGCCCGCCGACCGCAGCTGCGCCGTCGTCCTGCGCCGCGTGATCGCCCGGCGCGACCAGGCCCGCGTCGAGGTCGTCTTGAACCCGCGCGGGGCGTTCGGCGCCGATCCCCTGCGGGGGCTTCGCCGCGACGACGCCGGGCGCTGGCACGGACGGGTCGGCGACGCCTACCTGTGCTGGGCCGGGGGCGGGGACGCAAAGCCGGAGAGTGACGGAAGCCGGGGCAAGGCGCTACGGCTCAGGCTCGACCTGGGGAAGGACGAGCACCACGATTTCGTGCTGACGCTCGCGACCGACGCGGCGGGAGCCGAGCCTCCCGACGCCGACGTCGCCTGGTCGGCGACCGAGCAGGCGTGGCGCGAGCGGGTCCCCGAGCTCGAGTACACCGTCGGGTCGCGCGACGCACGGCACGCGTACGCAGTGCTCTCGGGGCTGACGAGCAGCGCCGGCGGGATGGTGGCCGCGGCGACGATGTCGCTGCCCGAGCGCGCACGCGAGGGCCGCAACTTCGACTACCGGTACGCGTGGATCCGCGACCAGTGCTACGCCGGACGCGCGGCTGCAACCGCGGGGCCGCACGCGATCCTCGACGGCGCGGTCGGCTTCGTCGGCGCCGCCTTGCGGGAGCACGGCGCGCGCCTGCGCCCGGTCTACACCGTTGCGGGCGAGCCGGTCCCGGACGAGCGCGAGCTCGACCTGCCCGGCTACCCGGGCGCCGACAAGGTGCTCGTCGGGAACAGGGCGAAGGACCAGTTCCAGCTCGACGCCTTCGGCGAGGCGCTGTTGCTCTTCGCCGCCGCCGCGGGCCACGACCGGCTCGAGACGGGTGCGTGGCGCGCGGCCGAGATCGCCGCGGACGCGATCGCCGAGCGGTGGCGCGAGCCCGACGCAGGGATCTGGGAGATCGAACCGGACGAATGGACGCACGGCCGCCTGATCTGCGCGGCGGGCCTCCGTGCGATCAGCGGGTGCGCTCCCGGCGGGGAGAAGGCGGCGGCATGGCTCGCGCTGGCCGACGCGATCGTTGCGGACACGGCGGCGCATTGTGTCCATCCGTCGGGCCGCTGGCAACGCTCGGCACGCGATCCCCGCCCCGACGCGTCGCTGCTGCTGCCGGCGATCCGCGGCGCCGTCCCACCCGACGACCCCCGCTCGCTCGCGACGCTGCGGGCGGTCACGGACGAGCTGACCGAGGACGGCTACGCGTACCGGTACCGTCCGGACGACCGGCCGCTCGGCGAGGCCGAGGGCGCCTTCCTGCTCTGCGGCTTCCTGCTCTCGCTCGCCTTCGGCCGCATCGGCGACGAGGTTGCCGCCGCGCGCTGGTTCGAGCGGACGCGCGCGGGCTGCGGCCCGCCCGGGCTCCTGGCGGAGGAGTTCGACGTCGGGCAGCGCCAGCTGCGCGGCAACCTGCCACAGGCGTTCGTTCACGCCCTCCTGCTCGAGTGCGCCGCGTCGTCGGTGTCGTCGTCACCGCCGTCGGGCTCGGGGTCGGGGCGTGGGATGTCGATCTCGTCCGGCGGGTAGGGCTCGGGGATCGGGACCGGCGGTTGCATCGGGTCTCCTCTCGGCTCGCTGGCGACGCTGTTTCCCGGGACGGCCTCGCGAAACCGCCCGCCGTTTCACCGCGCCCGAAAAACGGAATACGATCAATCGTGCGGCGCGTTCCACGCCTT
Organism: Gaiellaceae bacterium; assembly: GCA_036376615.1. GTDB lineage: Bacteria > Actinomycetota > Thermoleophilia > Gaiellales > Gaiellaceae > PALSA-600. Next base: position 49,774 of record DASUZZ010000004.1, on the reverse strand, counting down.
GCCTCCTGGCCCCTCCTCCGGCAGCTCGGCGGCGAGGACCCGCTCGCGCTCGGTCGCTCGGCCCGGTCGCAGCGCACCGCCGGGCTGACCGCGCGCATCGACCGCGCCGAGAAGGTCGCGCACTCGATCTGCCCCTACTGCGCGGTCGGCTGCGCCCAGCTCGTGTACGTCGAGGACGGCCAGGTCGTCCAGATCGAGGGCGACCCGGCGAGCCCGATCTCCCGCGGCCGGCTCTGCCCGAAGGGCTCGGCTTCACTCGGCTACGCGAACAGCCCGCTCCGCGAGGTGAAGGTGAAGTACCGGCGGCCGTACGGCACCGAGTGGGAGGAGCTGCCGCTCGACCGCGCGATGGACATGATCGCCGACCGCGTGATCGCCACCCGTCGCGAGACGTGGCAGGCCGAGGACGGCGACGGGAACCCGACCCGGCGCACGCTCGGGATCGCGAACCTCGGCGGCGCGACGCTCGACAACGAGGAGAACTACCTCATCAAGAAGCTGATGACGGCCCTCGGTGTCGTGCAGGTCGAGAACCAGGCACGCATATGACACAGCTCCACGGTCCCCGGTCTGGGGACCTCGTTCGGACGAGGCGGGGCCACGACCTTCCAGCAGGACCTCGCCAATTCGGACTGCATCCTGATCATGGGCTCGAACATGGCCGAGAACCACCCGGTGGGCTTCCAGTGGGTGATGGAGGCTCGCGAGCGCGGCGCACAGGTGATCCACGTCGACCCGCGCTTCACCCGCACGAGCGCGATGGCCACGAGGCACGTCGGCATCCGCGCCGGCAGCGACATCGCCTTCCTCGGCGGCATCGTCAACTACATCCTCGAGCACGACCGGTGGTTCCACGACTACGTCGTCAACTACACGAACGCGCCGGTGATCGTGAGGGACGACTTCCGGGATACCGAGGATCTCGACGGCCTCTTCTCCGGGTTCGACGACGACGAAAAGGCCTACGACCCCGAGACCTGGCAGTACGCGGGCATGGACATGCACGCGGCCGCCGGCGGCCGCGAGCAGGGGTTCACGTCGAAGAGCGGGCACGCGGCGGGCGAGGGCGGCGGCGGCGCGGCGCTTCCCCACGGCGAGCCGCCCGACGAGGACCCGACGCTCCAGCATCCGCGCTGCGTCTTCCAGATCCTGAAGCGGCACTTCCGGCGCTATACGCCGGAGCTCGTCGCCGATGCGTGCGGCTGCAGCGCCGACGAGTTCGTCGCCGTCGCCGAGGCGATGTGCGAGAACTCGGGCCGCGAGCGCACGAGCGCGATCGTCTACTCGGTCGGCTGGACGCAGCACACGGTCGGGGTGCAGTACATCCGCACCGCAGCGATCGTTCAGCTCCTGCTCGGCAACATCGGCCGCCCGGGCGGCGGCATCCTCGCGCTCCGCGGCCACGCGTCGATCCAGGGATCGACCGACATCCCGACGCTCTACGACATTCTCCCCGGCTACATCACGATGCCGCACGTCGGTGCCTACGAGAACCTGGGGCACTACATCGATGCGAATACGTCCCGCGCCGGCTGGTGGGGGAACTTCGGCAGTTACGCCGTCAGCCTGCTGAAAGCCTACTGGGGCGAGCACGCCACGAAGGACAACGACTTCTGCTTCGACTACGTGCCGCGCATCGACCAGGACAACTCGATCTACAAGTGCGTGCTCGACATGTTCGACGGCTCGGTCAAGGGATTCTTCGTCGTCGGCGAGAACCCGGCCGTGGGCTCGTCGCACGCGAAGCTGCACCGGCTCGCGATGGCGAAGCTCGACTGGCTCGTCGTGCGCGACCTGGTCGACATCGAGTCCTCGTCGTTCTGGCTCGACGGGCCGGAGATCGAGAGCGGCGAGCTCGAGACGACGCAGATCCCGACGGAGGTCTTCTTCCTGCCCGCGTCGTCGCACGTCGAGAAGGACGGATCGTTCACGAACACGCAGCGCCTGCTCCAGTGGCACTTCAAGGCGGTCGACCCGCGGGAGGACTGCCGCTCCGAGCTCTGGTTCTACTACCACCTGGGACGCGTGATCCGGCAGAAGCTCGCGGCCTCGAAGGACGAGCGCGACCGGCCGGTGCTCGAGCTGACCTGGGACTACCCCGTGTCGGGCGAGCACCAAGAGCCGAGCGCCGACGCCGTGCTCGCGGAGATCAACGGCTTCGACGAGAACCGCGAGCCGCTGTCCACCTACAAGCAGCTGAAGGACGACGGCTCGACCGCGTGCGGCTGCTGGATCTACTGCGGCGTGCGCGCCGACGGCGTCAACCAGGCGGCGCGCAAGAAGCCGCGGTGGGAGCAGGAACACCACACCGCGCTCGAGTGGGCATGGGCGTGGCCCGCCAACCGCCGCATCATCTACAACCGCGCGTCGGCCGACCCGGACGGCAAGCCGTGGTCTGAGCGCAAGCGCTACGTCTGGTGGGAGGAGGGCGAGTCGAAGTGGACCGGGATCGACGTCCCGGACTTCGACGAGGAGAAGTGCCCCGACTACGTGCCGCCCGACGACGCGAAGGGGCCGGAGGCGATCGCCGGCAACCACCCGTTCATCATGCAGGCCGACGGGCGAGGCTGGCTGTACGCGCCGCACGGGCTCACGGACGGCCCGCTGCCCGCTCACTTCGAGCCCCACGAGTCGCCCTTCGGAAATCCGCTGTACGCGCAGCGCGCCAATCCGGCCCGTCAGCAGTTCGAGCGTCCCGAGAACCCGACGAACCCGCCGGGCTCGCCCACCTATCCGTTCGTCGTCACGACGTATCGCCTCACCGAGCACCACACGGCGGGCGGTATGTCGCGCAGCGTGCCGTACCTTGCAGAGCTCCAGCCGGCGATGTTCGTCGAGGTTCACCCCGAACTCGCCGAGTTGCGGCACCTGCGCCACGGCGGCTGGGCGACGATCGTGACGACACGCTCCGCGATCGAGGCGCGCGTGCTCGTCACCGACCGGATGAAGCCGCTCCTCGTCGACGGGCGCCGCATCCACCAGGTCGGCCTTCCCTACCACTGGGGGTCGAAGGGCCTGTCGACCGGCGACGCGGCCAACGACCTGGCCGGGCTCGCGCTCGACCCGAACGTGCACATCCAGGAGGTCAAGGGATTCACGTGCGACGTCCGCCCCGGTCGTCGCCCGCGCGGCGCCGCGCTCCCGGCGTTCGTCGACCGCATGCGCCGCGAGGCGGAGGCACGCGAATGAGCGCGACGACGGAGCGCGTCGGCTTCTTCACCGACACGTCGGTGTGCATCGGCTGCAAGGCGTGCGAGGTCGCCTGCAAGGAGTGGAACCTGGTGCCGGAGGACGGGCTCGTCTGGACGGGCGAGTCGTACGACAACACGAGCGAGCTCGGCGCGAATTCGTGGCGGCACGTCGCGTTCGTCGAGCAGCGCGCGCCGCTCCGCGTCGACGGCGACCAGGCCGCGCTCTCCGAGGATCCGCTGCGCTGGCTGATGAGCTCGGACGTCTGCAAGCACTGCACGCACGCGGCCTGCCTCGACGTCTGCCCCACGGGTGCGCTCTTCAGGACCGAGTTCGGGACGGTCGTCGTCCAGGAGGACGTCTGCAACGGCTGCGGCTACTGCGTGCCGGCATGCCCGTTCGGGGTGATCGACCGGCGCGAGCTGCCCGCCCCCGACCGGCCCGGGCCCTTCGCCGGCAAGGCCGACGGCCGCGTGTGGAAGTGCACGCTCTGCTACGACCGGCTCGGAGGCGGGCACGAGCCCGCCTGCGCGAAGGCGTGCCCGACGCAGTCGATCCAGTTCGGTCCGCTCGACGAGCTACGCGAGCGTGCGGCCGCGCGGCTCGAGTCGCTACGCGCCGACGGTTGGAACGGTGCGCGACTGTACGGCGAGGATCCGTCGGACGGCGTCGGCGGCTTCGGCGCGTTCTTCCTGCTTCTCGACGAGCCCGAGGTCTACGGCCTTCCGCCCGACCCGGTCGTGACGACGCGCGACCTCCCCGGCATGTGGCGTACGGCGGCGCTCGCCGCGGGCGCGCTCGTCGCGGGCGTCTTCGCTCTCTACGGGAGCGGCGAATGACGGCCGCGGCGACGCAGGACGGCCGCGGCGGGGACTCGTACTACGGCCGCCCGATCCTCAAGGAGCCGGTCTGGAAGCCGACGATCCCCTGGTACTTCTTCACGGGCGGCCTCGCCGGCGCGTCGTCGGTGCTGAGCTACGCGGCACGGCGCGGCGGCAACGTGCGCCTCGCACGGACGAGCCTCGGCATCGCGTTCGCCGCCGAGGTCGCGAGCCCCGGCCTGCTCATCAGCGACCTCGGCCGGCCCGAGCGATTCCTGAACATGCTCCGCGTGTTCAAGCCGACGTCGCCGATGAGCGTCGGCAGCTGGGTGCTGGCCGTCAGCGGCGCATCGACGACGGCGTCGGTGGCCACACGGGCGCTCGGCGTGCTGCCACGCCTGCAACGGATGAGCGGGACCGTCTCGGCGGGTGCGGGCGGGCCGCTGGCCGTGTACACGGCGACGCTCCTTTCCGACACCGCGATTCCCGTGTGGCACGAGGGACGGCGCGAGCTGCCGTTCGTGTTCGCCGCCGACTCCGCCGCGAGCGCAGGCGCAGCGGCGACGCTGCTGCTCTCGCCGGACGACGCGGCGCCGGCGAGACGGCTCGCGATCTGCGGCGCACTCGCCGCCGAGGGGCTGGCCGAGGCGATGCGATCGCGCCTCGGCCTCGCCGGCGAGGTGTACGGCAAGGGAAAGGCGGGCCGGTTCGACCGGCTCGCGAAGGCCGCGAGCCTGACCGGTGCCGCGCTGCTCTTCGCCGGCGGACGGGGTCGCGCCTCTGCGATGGCCGGAAGCGCGCTCGTGCTCGGCGGCGGCCTGGCCCGGCGCTTCTCCGTCTTCCACGCGGGCTTCCAGTCGGCGCGCGACCCGCGCTACACGGTCGATCCTCAGCGCGCGCGGGCCGACGACGCCCGGGCCTGAGGCGCGAAGCGCACCCGCTCGGGATGGGCGTAGACGTTCACGTGGTCCTCGCGGGCGAAGCCGCACAGCGTGATCCCCTGCGTCTCCGCCAGCTGCACCGCGAGACTCGACGGCGCGCCGACGCCCACGAGGAAGCCGCAGCCGGCGAGCGCCGCCTTCTGCACGAGCTCGAACGACAGCCTGCCGGTCACGCACAGCAGCCGGCGGTCGAGCGGCACGAGCCCCGACCGGAACGCCCAGCCGATCACCTTGTCGAGCGCGTTGTGACGTCCGACGTCCTCGCGCGCGCAGATCAACGTGCAGTCGTGATCGAAGAGACCTGCACCGTGCAGCCCCCCGGTGGCCGCGAACACCGGCTGCGCACGGCCGAGGAGGCCCGGCAGCGACTCGAGCGCGCGCACATCGATTGAGATGTCCGTCGTCACCGGCGGCGCCGACACCGCGACGGCGTCGAGCGCTCCCTTCCCGCAGACGCCGCATGACGACGACGTGTAGAAGTGGCGGCGCAGGCGGTCCGGGTCGAAGGCGCGTACGCGAAGGTCGACCGTGTTGGCGGCGAGATCGTCCGTCGGGGCGGCGTGGATCGGCTCGAGCCCCTCTCCGAGCGCGAATCCGAGCGCCAGCTCCTCGTCGTGTCCCGGCGTGCGCATCGTCACCGCAACGGGCTCGCCGTCGATCCGGATCTCGAGCGGCTCCTCGACGGCAACGGCGTCCAGGTCGCCGGGGACGTCCCCGCGCGCGACACGAACGCGCGCCGTCGCCCGCTGCGACGCCGTCGGCGACGCGCCGGCGAGCTCTGCAGCGCGATTCAGGTTGGCGAGCACGTCGTCGGGTAGCTCGACACGAGCAGCGGCCAGCTCGTCGACGCCGTCGCGGAGGCGGAGCTCTCCGGCCGCGAGCCGGCGCTCGAGCACGGGGAGCGCCCGCTTGCGGTACGCGCCGGGGAGCGGCCCGCGCGACGGCACCGCGGCGTCGTGCCCGTCGCAGGCCCCGGCGAGACGCCGGAGCGCGTCGGGCGTCAGCGATACGCAGTCGACGGGGACGACGACACACAGATCGGTCGGCGCGGAGCGCAGGCCGGCGACGAGCCCGGCGAGCGGCGCGCGAACCTCCGTGTCGTCGTCCACGACCGGAAACGGCAGCGCGAGCCCGTCCGCGATCTTGCCGACCGCGATCCGTAGGTCGCAGCAGTCGCCGAGGAGGCGCCACGCGCGCTCGGCCAGCGTCTCGCCGTCGAGGCACGCAAGGGCCTTCGGCGAGCCGAAGCGCGTGCTCGCCCCGCCGACGAGCAGGATCCCGGTCACCGCCTCCTTCGTGCTCAGCGCGGGCTCCGGGGTAGATCGACGACGAACGTGGAGCCGGCGCCCGGGCGGGACCGCAGCGTCATCTTCCCGCCCATCTGCTCGACGAGCTCGCGGCTGATGAACAACCCGAGCCCGCTGCCCCCGACGCCGGTGTGCATGTCGGGGTCGACCCGGTAAAACTTCTCGAAGACGCGCGCCTGGGCCTCGGGCGCGATGCCGATCCCCTCGTCCTCGACCTCGATCCGCGCGTAGCCGTTCGGCCGGCTGACACCGAGCCGGATCGAGCCGCCGCCGGGCGTGTACTTGAGCGCGTTGTCGACGAGGTTCGCGAGCACCTGGCGCAGCCTCGCCGGATCGCACTCGACCTCGACGTCGCTCGGCGCGTCCAGGACGAACGTGTGCTTGTCCGTGGCACGCACCCGAGCCGACGCGAGCACGCTCGCCCCCAGCTGCCGCAGCTCGCACGTCTGGCGGTCGAGCGTGAGCCTCCCGCGGTCGAGCTGCGACGCGACGAGAATCTGCTCGACGATCCCGCGCAGCCGCTCGGACTCCTCCTCGATCATCGCGAGCAGGATGCGATCGCCGTCGCGGTCGGGTGCGCGGTCCGGGCGCATCAGCGTCCGCACGGCGCCGTAGACGGCGGCGAGCGGCGTGCGCAGCTCGTGCGACGCCGTCGCGAGGAAGTCGGCGCGCGCACGCTCGAGCTGCTGCTCACCGGTGACGTTGCGCAGCACGAGCACCCGTCCGTCGGCGAACCTGCTCTCGCTCACGGCGAACCACGAATTGCGACCGTCGCGATGCACAGGCACGCGTGCCGTTCCAACGCGGGCGAGCGACGGCTCGACCGCGCGAAGCTCGGGAACGAGGCTCCTGATCGGCCGGCCGAGCGCTCCATCCTCCGGGATGCCGAAGTTCGACGCCGCGGCGGGGTTCCAGTAGCGGACCGCATCGTCGGCATCGACGAGGACGACCGCCTCCTGCACGTGCTCGAGCGAGCGGGACGCCCGGTCGCCGCGCTCGGCCCGCCGCCGCGCCTCCTGCTCGCCGCGGTAGAGCTCGTACAGCCGGGCCGGAAGCTGCACCAGCATCGCTACTCCGATCGCAGCGGCGCCGGCGGCCAGGAGCATGATCAGGAAGAGTGTCCGCCAGAACGTGTGCCGCTGTTCGCTTTTGGCCTCGGCGACGATCTGGTCGGCGTGGTTGCCGAGCGCGGTGGCGCCTGCGCGGAACCGATCGAAGCGGGCCTTGCCGCCGAGGACCTGCGATTCGGCGCGGAGCCGGCCCGCTCGACCGCCGCGGACGAGGGCGATCTGCCGACGCAGGTACGCGTCGACGGCGTCCGCACGCCGCCCGGTCGAGCGCACCTGCGCCGCGATCTCCGGACGGCGCGCCGTCAGTCGCTCGAGCTCGGCGAGGTCGGCCGCAACCCGTGCCTGTGCGCCGTGGTAGGGCTGCAGGCTCGCGGGATCGGCGCTGATCACGTAGCCGCGCACGCCGGTCTCCTCGTCGAGCATCTGCACCATCAGGTCGCGCGCGACGAGGCGCAGCGGGAACGCTTCCTTGACGTAGCGGTTCTCGGCGCTCGAGTACAGACGGTAGGTCGCGAAGACGCCGGCAGCCGTGATCGCGAGCAACAGGGCGAGCATCGTCGCGAGCGCGAGGCGCGTTCGCCGCCTCGCGAGCAGCCCGGCGTCGGGCTCCCCGGCCGAAGCCTCGGAGCTCATGCGGAGACCATACGCCGGCGGTGGTCAGCGGCCGGCGGCCTGGTCGGCGACGTCGATCAGCCAGTCGCCGAGCTCGAGCCCGCCTGCCTCGGCCGCGTGCCGCCAGCGTTCCGCGCGATCCGGCGCCAGCTCGAGACGCAGGTGCTCGGTCGCGAACTCGTGGCTCGCGGCCCGATCCGACCTGAGCTCCGCACGGAGCTCGTTGCGCGACCAGCCGTGGCGCTCCGCGCGGTCGAGCCATGCGTCCTGCTCGTCCTGGTCGAGCGCGGCGACCTCGGCGTGGTGCGCGAAGCTCAGGCGGTCCCGCCGGCGGGACACGTCGAAACGGCGCGCGACCCAGGCGTAGTTGCGAAGCGTCTGATGGCCGCAGCCGGTGATCGCGACGGCCTCGCGGTACCGGTCGCCGTAGCGATCCTCGCCGAACCGCGCCCAGTCGGCGAGCCACCACGTCGACGCGTCGGCGACGCCGCAGATCTTTCGCCCGATCGCCTGCCACCGGTCGAAGGCGAGATCGCGGGGCAGCCCGATCGCCATGCGGCCGTATGCCTCCTGTGGCCCGGCCTCGAGCGGGATGCCGCCGACCGCCGAAGGCTGCTGCACGGCTCTGGCTTCCGCCTTCGGAGGCGGCTCGGCGGCCGCAGGCGCGGCGCCCTGCTGCCGGTCGAGCCACGGCGCGAGCAGCCGCTCGATCTCCCTGCAGCCGGTCGCGCCTTCGAGGCGCGCCCGGACGCGGCGATCTTCGACGACGAGCAACGTCGGCAGCGTCTTGATCGAGAGGCGCTCTACCAGGTCCGGGCGCTCGTCACAGTTGACCCGCTGCAATGCGAACGACAGGTGGTTCTGGCGCCGCTGCAGGACCTGCGCGAGAAAGCCCTCGGCCCGCCGGCACGGGCCCGACGTCGGCGAGTAGAAGAAGCAGAGCGTCGGCCGCGACGCTCCCGGCTGTCGGCGCGCGCGCGTCTCCGGCGCAGCCGTGTGCTCGATCGTGGTCATCTGTTCCCTCCCGAGGTCGTACCGCTCACCGCGTCGGATCGACTCCCCGAGCGCCGAAACGGGAACGGCTTTCGTATCCGTCGGCCCGCTTCACGAGACAGACCGTTGCGCACACATGATCCCCGCAACGCCGCTGCGCCAAACCTCGCCACAGGTTTGCGCGCCGGACGCGCGGAGCATGCAACGGCATCGAAGATGACTCGAAAGGAGCGTCCAATGCTGTTGCTCGTTCTGATCGCGATCCTCGCGATCATCGCGTTCGGCGTCGGCTTCACCGTTCACTGGCTGTTCGTCGTCGCCGTGATCCTCGCCCTGATCTGGCTGATCTCGTTCTTCGCCGGCGGCGCCGGCGGCCGCTCGCGGCGCACCTGGTGGTGAGGCGCGCCCGATGATCGAGATCGGATACGCACTCTCGTCCGAGGAGCATCCGCCGTCGGAGCTCGTCCGCCAGGCGGTCGCCGCCGAGGAGGCCGGCTTCCACTTTGCGCTGATCTCCGACCACTACCACCCCTGGATCGACGCCAGGGTGAGAGCCCGTTCGTCTGGTCGGTGCTCGGAGCGATCGGGGAGGCCACGTCCACGCTGACGCTCGGCACGGGCGTGACCTGCCCGACGACGCGCATCCACCCGGCGGTGATCGCACAGGCAGCGGCCACGTGTGCGCTGCTCATGCCCGACCGCTTCTTCCTCGGCGTCGGAACCGGCGAGAACCTCAACGAGCACGTGCTCGGCGACAGGTGGCCCAGCTACGACGAGCGCGCCGAGATGCTCGAGGAGGCGGTGGCGGTGATTCGCCGCCTCTGCGAGGGCGGGCTCGTCTCCCACGGCGGCGCGCACTACACCGTCGACCGCACGTTTGTACAGCGTCCCCGACAAGCCGCCGCCGATCACGATCGCGGCTGCCGGCGAGCAGTCGGCCGAGCTCGCAGGACGGATCGGAGACGGTTTGGTCTCGACGGCCCCGGATGCCGCGCTCGTCGATCGCTTCGAGGCCTCGGGCGGCGCCGGCCGCCCGCGCTACGGCCAGCTCACCGTCTGCTGGGCGGAAAGCGAAGACGCGGCCGTTGAAACGGCCGCGGAGGTGTGGCCGAACGGCGCGTTGCAGGGTGATCTCGGGCAGGAGCTCGCGCTACCGCGCCACTTCCGGCAGGCGGCGTCGACGCTCGACCCGCAGCAGGTCGCCGAGGCGGTCGTGTGCGGGCCGGACGCCGGTCGGCACCGCGAGGCGATCGCGGAGTTCGAACGAGCCGGCTTCGACCGCGTCTACGTCCATCAGGTCGGGCCCGACCAGGCGGGGTTCATGCGCTTCTACGCCCGGGAGATCCTCGCCCGGGCACCCGTTCCGCGCACCGGCAAGTGCGCGCGACCTCACACGGATGATCGAGGCGGTGTTTCCGCAGCGCCCGACCGCGGTAGGCGTGAACCAAGCGACGAAGGAGGGAGCGAATGGCCGATACGAAGCTGAAGGGCAAGCGCATCGCGATCATCGCGGCCGACATGGTCGAACAGGTCGAACTGGTCGAGCCGAGGAAGGCACTCGAGGCGGCCGGTGCAGAGACCGAGCTGATCTCGATGAAGCCCGGAGAGATCCAGGGCTTCGACCACTTCGACAAGGCCGGCACGCACAAGGTCGACCGCACGGTCGAGGAGGCCGACGCGAACGACTACGACGGGCTCCTGATCCCCGGCGGCGTCGGCAATCCCGACCTCATGCGCGGCGACGAGAACATGGTGGCGTTCACACACGCGTTTTTCGAGCAGGGCAAGCCGGTGGCCGCGATCTGCCACGGCCCCTGGATGCTCGTCGAGGCGGGCGTCGTCCGCGGGCGCAAGGTGACGTCGTGGCCGACGTTGCAGACGGACATCCGCAACGCCGGCGGCGACTGGATCGACGAGCAGGTCGTCACCGACGGCGGGCTCGTGACGAGCCGCAGGCCCGACGACATCCCCGCGTTCAACGCGAAGATGATCGAGGAGTTCGCAGAGGGAATCCACGCCGGGCAGCGCGGGAAGGCGGGCGCTCGGTAGCGATTCAGCGGCGGCGCGCCGCACGCCGGTCGTGCACGATGCGCCACACGCGCAGCGGCAGCAGGCCGACGAGCGGCGCACGCCGCCCGAGGTCGCTCCGGTCCTCCCGGTCGAACGCGGCGGCGTAGCGGCTCGCGTCGGCCGGTGACGCGTAGTGCTTCTCGCCCGCTGCGCCGGCGCAGCGCTCGCAGGCCCACGACATCGTCGCGCCCTGCGCCCGGAAGCGGAGGCGGTGACCCGTGAGACGGCAGCGGAGTGGCGCCATGGCTCGACGGTCTCCCGCGCCGTCTGCGCGTAAACAGTCTGTGAGCCGCGGTTAACCCCGGTCATGCGGGGTAGCCAGCGTCTCATGGCCACCCACGCCGCGCCGCGTCTGCGATCTGACACGAAGCCGAAGACGATCGAGACCAACATCCCGGGCAGGCTCGACCGCCTCCCCTGGTCGCGCTTCCACTGGCTCGTGCTCACCGGCCTCGGCACGGTGTGGATCCTCGACGGCCTCGAGGTGACGATCGTCGGCTCGATCGGATCGCGGCTCACCGAGAAGGGCAGCGGTATCTCGCTGACTGCAGGCGGGATCGGCACGGCCGCCGCCATCTACGTCGCGGGCGCGTGCGTCGGTGCGCTCTTCTTCGGCCAGCTCACCGACCGCTTCGGCCGGAAGAAGCTGTTCACGATCACGCTCGGCGTCTACTTCGTGGCGACCGCAGCCACCGCATTCGCCTGGGCCCCCTGGTACTTCTTCCTCTGCCGCTTCTTCACCGGCGCCGGCATCGGCGGCGAGTACTCGGCGATCAACTCCGCGATCGACGAGCTGATCCCGGCCCGCGTGCGCGGTCGCACCGACCTGATCATCAACGGCTCGTACTGGTTCGGCTCGGCACTCGGATCGGCGGCCGCGCTGTTCTTCCTCAGCTCGCTCTTCCCGACGGACATCGGCTGGCGCATCACGTTCGCGCTCGGCGCCGTGCTTGCTCTCTCGATCATGCTCGTGCGGCGCAACGTGCCGGAGAGCCCACGCTGGCTCTTCATCCACGGGCGTGAGGAGGAGGCCGAAAGGATCGTCCGCAGCATCGAGCACGACATCGAGCGGGACGAAGACGAGAAGCTCGAGGAGGTCGACGACACGATCGAGGTGCGCCAGCGCGAGGTGATCCCGTTCCGCACGATCGGCAAGACCGCGTTCAAGCTCTACCCGAGACGCGCCGTGCTCGGCCTCGCGCTCTTCGTCGGGCAGGCGTTCATCTACAACGGCGTCACCTTCAACCTCGGCACGCTCTTCAGCACCTTCTACGGCGTCTCCTCGTCGTACGTGCCCGTCTTCATCATCGTCTTCGCGGTCGGGAACCTGCTCGGCCCGTTGCTGCTCGGACGGCTCTTCGACACGGTCGGCCGCGTGCCGATGATCACCGGGACCTACCTGGGCTCGGCGGCGATGGCGGTCGTGCTCGCATTCCTCTTCGTGGGCGGGGCGCTCAACTCGCCGTGGGCGTTCGAGGCGCTGATCTTCGCGACGTTCTTCCTTGCCTCGGCAGGCGCGAGCGCCGCGTACCTGACCGTCAGCGAGATCTTCCCGATGGAGACGCGCGCGCTCGCGATCGCGTTCTTCTACGCAATCGGAACCGGGCTCGGCGGGATCATCGGCCCGCTCCTCTTCGGCCACCTGATCGCCACGAACGACCGGAACATGGTGCTCGTCGCGTTCCTGATCGGCGCCGGGGTGATGGCGATCGGCGGCATCGCCGAGCTCTTCCTCGGCGTCCGCGCGGAGAACACGCCGCTCGAGGACGTCGCGAAGCCGCTCACGGCGGAGGAGGCGGAGAGCGGCGAGCTGGCAGGCGAGCAGAAGGACGATGCCACCGACGAGCAGCGGTGGCGCGATCGAGACGAACGTCGCCGCCAGCGCGAGCGCGCCGGAAGGCGGCGCTACCGACTGGGCCCGGGCACCGGCGACTGGTTCTACTCGCCCGGCATGCTCGGCACGTCGATCAGGTCGCGACGCACCTCGCCGCGCATCCTCGACACCGAGGTCGAGGCGATCGCGAGCGCGGTCGAGGAGTCCGGGCCCGTCGACCGCGCGGAACTGGCGCGCCGCGTGCGCGCCACCCGCTGGGGGCCCGGCCGCTTCCGCGCGGCGCTCGACGAGGCGCTGGCCGAGGGTCGCATCCGTCGCGTCGCGAAGACGCGGTACGCGCCGGTCGAATCGTAGACGGCCGAATCCCCCGATCGGGGTAACGCGGGCCTGCCGGCACTCCCGATGACTCCAGTGTGAGACGGAAGAGACGCGCGCTGGTGACCGGATCGAGCGGCCTGATCGGGTCCGAGATGGTCGCATTCCTCGACCGTCGCGGCTGGTGGGTCGACGGGGTCGACAACAACATGCGCCGCGAGTTCTTCGGCCCGGACGGCGACACGTCCTGGAACCTCGCCCGGCTTCGTGCCACCACACGCAGCTTCACCCATCACGCTGTCGACGTCCGCGACCGCGCGCGAGTCGCACACCTCGTCGCGCAGTCGCGGCCGGAGCTCGTCGTGCACTGCGCGGCACAGCCTTCTCACGACCTGGCCGCGCGCCGGCCGTTCGACGACTTCGAGGTCAATGCCCTTGGAACGCTCAACCTGCTCGAAGGGGTGCGCATGCACGTCCCGGAAACGCCGTTCGTGTTCATGTCGACGAACAAGGTCTACGGCGATGCGCCCAACGAGCTCGAGCTCGTCGAGCTCGAGACCCGCTTCGACTACGCCGATCCAAGGCTCTGGAACGGCATCGACGAGGGAATGAGGATCGACGCGACGACGCACTCGCTCTTCGGTGCGTCGAAGGCTTCCGCCGACCTGCTTGTGCAGGAGTACGGCCGCTACTTCGGCATGCCCACCGTGTGCCTGCGCGGCGGCTGCCTCACCGGGCCGAACCACTCGGCCGCGGAGCTGCACGGCTTCCTCGCGTACCTCGCGCGCGCGGTTCGTGACGGGCTCCCCTATCGCGTGTACGGCTACCGGGGAAAGCAGGTTCGAGACAACATCCATGCCCAGGACGTCTGCACGGCGATCATGGCGTTCGCGGAGCGTCCGAGCGCAGGCGCCGTCTACAACCTCGGCGGCGGGCGCGAGAACAGTGTGTCGATGCTCGAGGCGATCGCGCGCTTCGAAGACCTCTACGCGCGGCGGCTCGACTGGACGTACGTCGACGAGCCGCGGCGTGGCGATCACATCTGCTACATCACCGACCTGAGCCGGTTTCGCACCGACTACCCGGAGTGGGAGCGCCAACTGGGGCTCGACGAGCTCTTCGTGCAGTTCGGCGCGGTCGCAGCGGCGGCCTGAGCGCTAGCGGCACGCCGAAAGAGCGTGTCGAAGCCGTCTACCAGGACCGCGCAGAAGTCGCGCGCGACGATGCGGTTCGGCAGCGCCGGCCCGAGCTTGGACGAGCTGTTCGGTTCGGACCAGCCGTCGTAGCGGCTCGTGAGGATGAGCCAGTCGGCGGTCCGCAGCGATCGGGCGAGGCCGGACCCGGCCCGATTGGCGGTCTGCGGGTCGAGCTCCATGTAGAACGAGGCCGGCTTCAGCTGCGGCAGCAGGTAGTAGAGGTAGGCGTCGTTGTAGTTGCTCCGACGCAGGTCGACCGGGCCGACGAACAGCGACTGTCCGGGCGTTGCCAGTCGGGCGACGGCTCGGGCGACGGCCTGCGCCTGCCGTGCCTCCAACTGGTCTTGGACGGGAAACGAGCGCGATCCGACGGTGACGTCGAACGTGATGAGCGGGTAAGGCGACGAGACGGTCTGGAGCGGGCCCATTCCGGCGCCGAAGAAGACGGCGACCGCGAGCGCCGACACGCCTAGCGCGGCGGCGTATCCCGACAGTTGCACGAGACCGGCGGACGAATGCTCTCCGACGCGCCGCGCGAGCGCCGCCACGAGCGCAGGCAGCAATGCGAGCGAGACGACGCAGCCCGCCACGACGTGCACCCCGTCGGCACGAGAGAGCGTGGTCGGCAGGAGGGCCGCCGACAGCAACCCGGCGGCCAGCAGGAGGCGCGCCTGGAGATCGCGACGATCTGCGCGAAGCAGAACTGCTCCCACGATCACGAGCAGGGCGGTCGCGAGGATCGAGGGAGCCAGGATCAACCCCGGGTAGCCGCGCGGCGTCGGAAACGGGAGCCGCCGGCCCGGCTCGCTCGCAAGCAGCTGGTGCGCGAGCCGCTCGAGCCCGGCACGTCCCGCCAGCACGGTCTGCGGGAGGTAGGCGCCAGCGACCACGAGGAAGGCGACGAGCGTGCGCATGCGCTCGCGCCACGACAGCGCACCGAGCAGGACGGCCATCGGCAGCGCGGCGGCGAGCAGGAGGTCGAAGCGCACGAGGAAGCAGCAGCCGAACAGCAGGCCTCCGGCGACGAGCGAGATGCTTCGGCGGCGTCCGGCCGGAGTCGCGAGGGCGTGCGCGAGTGCGGCAGCGCCGGAGACCGCGAAGGCGACCGAGCCGTAGAACGCGATCGCCTGGACTCCCTGCCCGGCCAGCAGGAACGCCGAGACGACCACCGCGAGAAAGCCCGCGGCGGCGCCGAAGCGCCGCGCGACCAGATACAAGGCGAGGACGATCGCCAGTCGATAGCCGAGCCCGACCGACCGCTCCGTCGCGACACTGAGGCCGAAGACCCTGGACGCACCGCCGACGAGCCAGAGGTTCCCGGGGCCGTAGAACGTCAGGAAGTCGCGCCACGGAACGGCACCGTGGAACACCCGCTCGCTGTAGGCGAGCACCATGCCCTCGTCCATCTCCGCGCCCGGAGCGCCGAACTGGCGCATGAACAGCGCGACGACGCCGCCGGCACATGCGGTGCCGACAACGAGCCTCGCTCCCGTCCGCGCGTTGAGGTACCGGCCCAGACGCACCGGAGCGACGGCGAGCCCGGAGCCGGTCACCGGACCGCGATTCGATCCGGAGGCGTGGGGTCCGGCGCGTTCCGCCGCGGAAGCCGGACGACCTCGGATCGCCGCCAGGCCGTGCTCGCGCCGCTGCGCCGGTAGTCGCCGCAGCTGAGATGCGCCTCGAGAAACACGTAGAGGACGATGAACAGGTAGCGGCTACCCATCTCCTTCAGCGACAGCTTGGAGCGGCCGCTCGAACGATTGCGCCAGCCGATCGGGATTACGCCGAAGCTGTGGCCGCGCACAAGGGCCTTCAGGGGGATCTCCACTGTCAGGTTGAAGTGATTCGAGAGCAGCGGCGTGACCGTCTCGATCACCTCACGGCGGTACGCCTTGAAGGCGTTCGTCGTGTCGTTGAAGCCGGTCCGGAACAGGAATCGGATCCCGATGTTGACGATGCGGTTGATCACGAGCTTGAACCGCGGGTAGCCGACGACCCTCGAGCCGCGCATGAACCGGGAGCCAAACGCGCAGTCGTAGCCCGCCTCCAGCAAGGCGTGGTAGCCGACGAGATCCGCCGGGTCGTCAGAACCGTCGGCCATCACGACCGCCACCGCGTCGCCGGTGAAGAGATCGAGCCCCGAGCGCACCGCGTAGCCGAAGCCGCGCGGATAGTGAGACGAGACGCACCGAACCTTTGGGTCGCACCGCGCGACCTCGGCGACGGCTGCCGCGGTGCCGTCGGTCGAGCCGTCGTCGACGACGATCACCTCGTGCTCGATGCCGGCCGAGGTGAGCGCGGCGACGACACCCGAGACCGTCTCGACGACCGAGCCCTCCTCGTCGTGGGCCGGGATGACGACGGAGAGCTTCACACGAGCACCGTCTGCAGCTCGCGGCGATGCTCCGTCAGCCAGTCGTGGATGTCCGCCAGCACGTCCACCGAGCTGCGCCGCGGGCGCCACGACGTGTACGACTCGAGCCGCGCACAGTCGCTGACGTAGATCGGAAGGTCGCCGGGACGCTCCTCGCCCGACGGCTCGACTGGAACCGTGTGCCCAGCGATCTCACGACAGAGCTCGGTCGTCTCGTGCAGCGACAGTGCGCGCTCGTCGCCGCCGCCGACGTTCACCGTCGCACCGGCCCACGCATCGGGCCGGCACAACTGGTCGTCGACGAGGTCTGCGAGGTCGGCGACGTGCAACACGTCGCGTACCTGCTTGCCGGAGCCGTTGAAGCCCAGGTAGCGGAGGCTGTTTCCCAGCGTGTGCGCGACCATCCAGTACGTGAACACGCCCTGGTCGACCTTGCCCATCTGCCACGGTCCGGCGACCACACCGCAGCGATCGACCACCGAGCGCAGCCCGTAGGCGGACGCATACTCCTCGACGAGCAGCTCGGCGGCGAGCTTCGTCGCACCGTAGAACGTACGGGCGCCGGTGAGCGGGAACGATTCGGAGATCCCTGCGGAACTGACGCCGGGCAGCTCCTGGTCGGCGCTCAGCGTGAATCGCGTCGCCTCCTCGACGTACCTGACCGCGGAGAGCGCGGCGACAGGATAGACGCGGCTCGTCGAGAGGAAGACCATTTGCGCGTCCTGTCGCCGGGCGAGCTCGAGGCAGTGATAGGCACCGCCGAGGTTGGTGTGCAGCGCGTAGTCGGGCGCCGACGTGATGCCCGCGAGCACCGACGGCTCGGCAGAGCACTCGACGATCGCATCGAGCCCTTGCAGCTCGGCCAGATCCTCGGGGCGGCGCACGTCGCCGTGGACGAACTCGACTCCCGACTCCCGGAGCCGCGAGAGATTCAGCTCGGACCCGCGCCGCTTCAGGTTGTCGAGCGCGATCAGCTCCCAGCCAGGGTGGCGACGCGCAAGCAGCGTGCACAGGTTCGCACCGATGAACCCGGCGCCGCCGGTGACGAGGACCGTCTTCGAGTTGTCCGCGTTCGCGCTTGCCGCATGCGCTGCCATCCGGGCACCCCTGACCTGGTGAACCGACCGTTCACCACGAAGGGTCGGCGCCGGCGCGGACTGCGCTCATCCCCCGGGAGGGGGAGGGACGTTGCTCAGCGCTCGAAGATTCCGCGCTCGCCGAGCTCGGGGCCGTAGAAGCGCCCGGCGAGATCGAGGTGCTCGAAGAGCGTCGCCGCGGCGCGGTCGGCGTCGCCGCCGGCAACCGCCTCGAGCAGCCGGCCGTCGATCTCGCGATGCCGATCCTGAAGCTCGCCGGCGGCCGAGAAGAGCGCCGGGCGGAACCGCTCCGTCCGGTCCCAGGCCGGCCGAATCATCTGCAGGAGCCACGGCGCCCCGCACGCGTCGTACAGCGCGAAGTGGAAATCGGTATGCGCCCGCATCGCGCCGAGCACGTCCTTCCCCTCACGCGCAGCGTCGAGGTCGCCGAGATGCGCCCGCGCGGCCTCGAGCTCCTCGGGCGTGACGCGCACCGCCGCGCGGCGGACGGCGAGCGACTCGAGCGCGAGGCGCACCTCGAAGAGGTCGCGGAGGTCGTCGACGTCGAAGGGGACGACGCGGGCACCCTGGTGGGGCACGTGCTTCGCCAGGCCGAGGGCCTCGAGCTGGCGCACCGCCTCACGGATCGGCGAGATGCTCATGCCCAGCGACCGGGCGAGCTCGTCGAGGCGGAGCGGCGTGCCCGGCTGCAGCTCGCCCATGATGATCGCCTCCCGAAGCTGGTCGAGCGCGTACTCGGCCATCGTGCGGTGGCGCAGCCGCCGGCTGTCCCGTTCGCGTGTCGGAGGCACCTCGCGGCGCAGGCTCACACGCGCTTGATCAGATGTCAAACCCTGTGCGAGGATCCGGCAATGCCTTCAGGCGGCCCGCGGGTCTCGATCTCCCAGATCTCCACGTTCGGCGCGAGCTTCGCGGAGGACGTCGCTGCGTACGCCGCGGCCGGCCTCGACGGCATCGGGATCTGGGAGCTGAAGCTGGGCGAGGGCCCCGACGACGAGGCGCTCGAGCAGCTCGCGGCGTCCGGGCTCGAGCGCGCCTCGGCCGTCCCGGCCGTCCCGTCGATCCTCCCGCTGCCGCTGCTCGGCGGCCCCGACGATCCGCGCGAGCGGATCGATGCATTCCTCGGCTCGCTCCATCGCCTGGCCGCGTTCGAGCCGGGCGCGGTCGTCTGCCTGACGGGGACCGGCGCGGGCCGCGACCCCGACGAGGCGCGCGCGCTCGTCGTCGACGGCCTGCAGGAGCTCGCCACCGAGGCCGCGTCGCTCGGCCTCTCGATTGCGCTCGAGCCCTACCAGCGCGAGGGTGGGGCCGAGTGGACGATCGCCACGACGATCCCGGAGGCGCTCGACTTGATCTCGGATGCGGGCGATCCGTCCGCGCTCCGGCTCCAGTTCGACGTCTGGCATCTCTGGAACACCGACACGCTCTACGACGACATCGGGGAGCACGTCGACCGGTTCGCGGGCGTCCACGTCTCCGACGTGCGCCTCCCCACGCGCAACTTCGCCGACCGCCTCGCGCCGGGCGACGGGATCGGCGACGTGCCGCGGATCCTCGGAGCGCTCGACGCGGCGGGCTTCGACGGCCTCTACGACGTCGAGATCTTCTCCGACGACGGGACGTTCGGCCTCGACCACGAGGACTCGCTCTGGCGGCTCGACCCCGACGAGGCGGCGGCCCTCCTTCGGGAGAGCTTTCTGGCGTGCTGGCGGTCACGCGGCGTTGCTGGCACCATCCCCCTGCCTCCCAGTCCCCCAGTACCCCCGTCCGACCGCGACCTGCGGCGGCTGACAACGAAGGAGTAGAGGATGAGAGGACCGAGTTCCCGTTTGGGGCTTGTGCTGCTCGCACTCGCGGCGGTCGTCGTCGCGGTGGCGGCGACGGCGGCGGCGCGCACGACGGCCGCGAAGCCGATCGTCATCGGCTGGGCGTTCGACTCGAAGGGCGCAATGGCGCCGTTCGACAACCCGGCGCTCGCCGCCGCGAAGTTGCGCGTGAACCAGATCAACGCGAAGGGAGGCGTCCTCGGCCGCAAGCTGGAGATCAACACCTGCGACACGCAGGGCAACAAGCCGCCGATCGCCAAGTCGTGTGCGCTGAAGCTGATCGGCCAGGGCGCGAACGTCATCTTCACGACCTGCGACGTCGACCTGGCCGCCCCTGTGGTGCAGGAGGCGATCAACCGCGGCATCCTGGCCGTGGCGCCGTGCATCGGCACCGACCAGATGGGGCCGAAGCGGTTCGGCAAGAAGGGGCGGCTCGCGTTCAGCTTCGGGAACGTCGCGCAGGACGAAGGCTCGGCGATGGCGCAGTACGCATGGGCCCGCGGCTGGCGCACTGCGTCGCTCGCCACCGACACGGTGATCGTCTACTTCAAGGACGTGGTGGCGGCGTTCAAAGCCCGCTGGCAACAGTTGGGCGGCAAGATCGCCGACGAGGAGACATACCAGGATCAGGCGTTCGGCGGCAACAACGTGCAGAACGCCGTCAGCCGCCTGAACACCAAGAAGGCTGACGTGATCGTGACGGCGACCGCCGGCGCGTTCGGGTCCCTGTCGACCTTCATCACAGGCCTCCGCACGCTCGGCAACAACACGCCGATCCTCAACTCGTGGGCGGGAGACGGGACCTACTGGCTGCCGAAGAGCCCGAAGGTGACGAATTACTACTTCGTCACGTTCGCGTCCGTGTTCGGCGACGACCCGGTTCCCGCGATCAACAAGCTCGCGAAGCAGATCCACGCGGGCACCGGCGGGTTCATCACCGGGCCGGCGGCGATCGACGGCGTCGTGACGGCGATCAGGCGCTCGGGCGGCTCGACCCAGGGAGTCGCGCTCGCGGCGCAGATGGAGAAGTTCAAGAAGGTGCCGACGCTGTCGGGCCTCGTGAGCTTCTCGTCGAGGTTCCACACGGTGTTCGGACGCCAGTACCGCGTGATCAAGATCCAGGACAACGTTGCGAAGCGCGTCGGCCTCGTCACCGCCAAGGTCGTGCCAACGATCTCGGGTTGACGGCGGTCGAAGCACAGGCGAACAGGAGGCCCGGAGGATCACTCCGGGCCTCCGCCGTCTCTCGGACGTTCGAGGGAGTCGTGGCGCTCCGTGACGTCACGCTCGAGCTCGAGCGCCGGGAGGTCGTCGGCCTGATCGGCCCGAACGGCGCGGGCAAGTCGACGCTGGTGAACGTGCTTTCGGGCTTCGACCGCCCGACGAGTGGTGACGTCGAGCTCGAGGGTCGGAATGTGACTCGGTGGTCCGCGCACCGCCGCGGGCGGCACGGACTCGCGCGCACCTTTCAACACAGCCGCTCGTTCGGGCCGCTCTCCGTCCGCGAGAACGTCGAGGTCGCGGCTCTCGGTGCGGGCAACTCGCCGCGCACCGCCGCCGCACGCGCGGCCGAACTGCTCGAGCTGCTCGGGCTCATCTCGTTCGCGGAGGCACCGGCCTCGTCGCTCGCCCAGGGCGACGAGCGCCGCCTCGGCGTCGCCCGCGCGCTCGCCTCGGAGCCTCGCTTCGTGCTGATGGACGAGCCGGCCGCCGGGCTGCCGGAGGCAGAGGTCCCCGCCTTCGCGACGGTCGTCCGGTCGGTGCGCGACGACCACGACGCAGGCGTGCTCCTGATCGACCACAACGTCGCGCTCGTGATGGCGGTCTGCGACCGCGTACACGTGCTCGATCAGGGCAGGACGCTCGCGGAGGGAACGCCGGCCGAGATCCGCGCGAATCTCGACGTCGCGGCCGCGTACCTCGGCGAGAGCGCGGTGCACGAGGAGGAGAAGCAATGAGCTCGCTCGTCGTCGAGTCGCTCGAGGTCCGCTACCGGGCTGTCCAGGCAGTCCGCGGACTCTCGCTGGAGGTGCATCCCGGCGAGATCGTCGGCCTGATCGGGCCGAACGGCGCGGGAAAGTCGTCGACGCTGCACGCGATCATGGGCGCCGCACCGGTCGCGGGCGGCGACGTGCGGCTCGGGGGGCGCTCGCTCGTCGGCCGGTCGCCGGAGCACGTCGCCCGCAGCGGCGTCGCGCTCGTGCCGGAGGGCCGCCGCATCTTCGCCGAGCTCACGGTCGCCGAGAACCTCACCCTCGGCCTTGCCGGACGGCGGTCCCGCGCCGGCGCCGCCGCCGCGGTCGACCGCGTCAACGAGCTCTTCCCGGTCGTCCACGAGTTCCGCTCCCGCCAGGCCGGCGCGCTCTCGGGCGGTCAGCAGCAGCAGCTCGCGATCGCGCGTGCGCTCGTCGCCGAGCCCGACGTCCTCCTCCTCGACGAGCCGTCGCTCGGCCTCGCGCCGCGCATGGTCGACAGCGTCTTCGAGACGCTGGACACCATCCGCACGGGCGGCGAGGTCGCGGTGTTGCTCGTGGAGCAGCGCGCGCAGCGAACGGTCGAGCTCGCCGACCGCTCGTACGTGATCGCGAACGGCGAGCACCGGCTCACCCTCGGCCCCGGGGACGCCGCCGACACCGACCGCCTCGTGCAGGCGTACATGGCATGAGCGCAGGCTCGACGGAGCTCATCAAGAGCGCAGGCGCCGGCTCCGCCGGCGCCGGAGCGGGACGTTGACACTCGCTTTCTTCCTCACCGTCGACTGGCAGACGCTGGCCGACGCGCTGGCGCTCGGCGGCATCTACGCGCTGATGGCGATCGGGATCGGGCTGGTGTTCGGCGTCTTGCGGCTCGTCAACTTCGCCTACGGGCAGCTCGTGATGGCCGGCGCGTTCGCGCTGGCGCTCGGATCGCAGTGGAACTGGCCGACGTGGTTGTCGATCGTTCTCTGCTTCGCCGTCGTGCTCGCCCTGTCGGTGTTGATGGACCGGCTGGTGTTCCGGCCGCTACGCACGCAGTCGCCGGCGGTGATGCTGGTGGCGACGTTCGCCGTCGCCTTCCTGCTGCAGAACATCGCGCAGGTCTGGTTCGGGTCGCTTGGCAAGATCGCCGTTTCGCTGGCGCCGCTCAACCAGCCGTGGACGTTGTTCGGCGTCGACATCCGCAAGATCTCGATCGTGGCGATCGTCGTCACCGTCGTCTGCCTGGTTTCGCTGCAGCTTCTCCTCACGCGCACGTCGGTCGGGCTGCACATGCGCGCCGCGTCCCAGGACTTCCACACTGCGCGGCTGCTCGGTGTACGCGCCAATCGCGTCATCGCCTTCGCCGTGCTCATCTCGGGCGCGCTCGCCGCCGTGGTCGCGGTGATGCTGACCGTCCAGAACCCGCTGGTCACGCCGGACTTCGCGCTCCAGGACACGATCGTCGTGCTCGCGGGGGTCGTGCTCGGCGGGCTCAACCGGCCGATCCCGGCGACGCTCGGCGGCTTCTCGATCGGCTTCGCGATCGGGCTCCTCGGCGGGGCGCTGCCGACCGCGCAGAGCCAGTATCTGCCGTCGTTCATCTTCGCGGCCGTGATCCTCGTCCTGCTGGTCCGGCCGGACGGGCTGTTCGTGCGGCGAGGGGCGGCGGCGCGCCTGTGACGCGCGGGTCCGTCGTCGCCGCGCCGTGCGTGCTCGTCGTCGCGACGATGCTGCTTGGCAGCGTCGTCTCGAGCGCGACCGGCGTCTACTTCATCACCGCGCTGATCAGCGTGGCGATGGTGGTCGCGCTGTATGTCTTCGTCGGCAACTCGGGCGTCGTGTCGTTCGGGCACATCAGCTTCGTCGCGCTCGGCGTCTGGACGGCGGGCGTGCTGACGGTGCCGCGCGCCGAGAAGCCGGCGATCATGCCCGGCCTCGCAGGCTTCCTCGAGCACACGACGGTCGGGAACGTTCCGTCGCTGCTGCTCGCGACGCTCATCGGCGGCGTCGCGGCGGTCGTGGTCGGGCTGCCGCTGATGCGGCTGTCGGGGCTCGCAGCGGGCATCGCCACCTTCGCGGTGCTGGAGATCACGCACAACGTGCTGCGCTACTACGAGAAGATCGGGCCCGGACTGAACACGTTCTCCTCGGTGCCCGAGACCACGGACATCTGGCAGGCCGGGATCGGAGCGCTGGCGACGGTCATCGCCGCGTATCTCTATGCGCGCAGCCGCTACGGGCGACTGCTGCGGGCGACGCGCGAGGATCCCGCGGCGGCAGCCGCGGCCGGCGTGTCGATGTACCGGCAGCGGCTCGTCGCCTTCGCCCTGTCGGGAGCGATCGCCGGCTTCGCCGGCGGGCTCTACGTGCACTTCCTGCCGCTGAACACGGAGAGCCTGTACCTCGATCTCACCTTCATCACGCTCGCGATGCTGGTGATCGGGGGAGCGACGAGCCTGTGGGGTGCCGTCGTCGGCGCGCTCGCCGTGAGCGCGCTCGACTCGTTCCTCGCCGAGGCCGAGAACGGCGTGAAGATCCTCGGCGGGACGCTCGACCTGCCGAGCGGCACACGCGTGATCGCGGAGGGCGCGCTGATGGCCCTCGTCCTCATCTTCCGTCCCGGCGGGCTGACGAACGGGCGCGAGCTCGTGCTGAGGCGCCGCCGGTGACCCGCGTGTGCGTCGCGGGAGCCGGGTCGATCGGGAGCCTGCTCGCCGGCCACCTCGCGCGCGTGACCGATGTGTCGGTGCTGACGCGCCGCGCCGACCACGCGAGCGCCCTCGAGCGCAGCGGGCTGCGCGTCTCGGGCCGCAGCGACTTCGTCGCGCGCGTGACCGCCTCCGACGACCCGTCCGCGCTGCCGCCGGCCGACCTCGTGATCCTCGCGTGCAAGGGGACGGACCTCGAAGGCCTCGCGCAGCGGATCGAGGGTCGCTTCGCCGGCGCGACCGTGATGACGGTGCAGAACGGCCTCGGCGCCGAGGAGGTCGTCGCCGGCCACGGCGCGTGGCCGCTCCTCTCGTCGGTCACCTTCATGAGCGGGACCCGTCACGACGACACGCACGTCGAGTACGTGCTCGACACGGCGACCTGGATCGGCCCGTTCCGCGACACGACCGGCGACGATGCACGGACGGTCGCCGAGCTGATCCGCTCGTCCGGCCTGAAGGCCGAGGGCTTCGACGACCTGCGCCCGGCGCAGTGGGCGAAGCTGATCTTCAACTCGACCGTGAACGGCGTCGCCGCGCTGACCGGGCTCCCGCACGACTTCCACTTCGCCGAGGTCGAGCACGACGGCGACCTCGGGCTACTCGTCCGCGACCTGATCGACGAGGGCAAGGCGACCGCCACGGCCGCAGGCGTCGAGCTCGACGAGGACCCGTGGGAGATGAACGTGCTCGCGACGCGGCGTGGACACCGCCACTACCCCTCTATGCTCGAGGACGTCGAGGCGCACCGGCCGACCGAGGTCGAGTCGATCAACGGTTCGCTCGTCCGGACAGCACGCCGGCACGGCGTCCCGGTCCCGCTGCAAACCGCCGTCTACCGGCTCGTCAAGGCAAAGGAGGCCTCGTACCCGTCATGAGGATCTGTGTGGTTGGCTGCGGCGCGGTGGGCTCGCTCTTCGCTGCGAACCTGTCGCTGCTCGACGACGTCGAGGTCGTCGCCTACGACCTGTCTGCTCCCCACGTCGACGCGATCAACACGACCGGCTTGCGCCTGTCGGGTGCGGGCGACGTGCTCGGCCGGCCGCGCGCGACCACCGATGCAGCCGAGATCGGCGCGTGCGACTTCGGCATCGTCGCGACGAAGGCGATGCACACCGAGGCGGCGATCGCCGCGACGGCGGGCTCGTTCGCCGACGGCGCGGTCGCGACGGTGCAAAACGGGATCGGCAACGAGGAGGTGGTGGCGCGTCACGTCGAGCGCGTGATCCGCGGCACGACGTTCCCCGCGGGGAAGATTCTCGAGCCCGGGCACGTACAGTGGGACGTGAAGGGCGACACGACACTCGGGCCGTTCGAGCCGTCCCCCGCGGGGCTCGCCGAGGTCGAGCGGCTCGCCGACGCGTGCACGCGCGCAGGCTTGCCGACGCACGCCGTCGCCGACGCGCGCGGCCCGCAGTGGCGGAAGGTGATCTTCAATGCCGCCACGAATCCGGTCGGTGCGCTGACCGGCCTCACGCACGGCCGCGTCTGCGAGCGGCCCGACCTCCGCGCGCTCGTCTCCGCGCTCGTGTCGGAGGGGAAGGCAGTCGCCGCCGCACAGCGGATCGAGCTCGACTCCGATCCTGAGGATCTCGTCGACCATGCCGCGAAGCCGGAGGTCGGCTACGACCACAAGGCCTCGATGCTCCAGGACGTCGAGGCCCGTCGCAGCACGGAGATCGACTACCTGAACGGCGGTATCGTCCGCTTCGGGCGCGAGCACGGAGTCCCGACCCCGTTGAACGAGGCGATCTGGGCACTCGTGAAAGGAGTGGAGCAGTCGTGGCAGCAGTGACCGGCACGACGTACACGGGCCTCCCGCAGGAGGAGATCGACCGCCGCTACACGCGTATCCGCGAGGCGGCGGCGCGCGACGGCCTCGACGCGGTCGTCGTGTGCGGCAACGAGTACACAGGCTTCGAGGGAGCGGTCACGTACCTGAGCGGGTTCGTGATCGTGCACCGCTACGCCTACGTGGTGCTGCCGGTCGAAGGCGACCCGTCGATCGTGTTCCCGAGCGAGGCTCGGTACGTCGGCGAGCACGGGACGACCTGGATCGCCGACCAGGTCTTCGTCGACCGCCCCGGCGACTGGCTCGCCGACCGCGTGCGCGGCAACCGCGTCGGCGTGTACGGGCTCGACTACGTCATGACCGTGCGCGACCACTCGGCGCTCAACGGCGCGTGCGAGCTCGTCGGCTGGGACGTCGGCTTCGACACCGCGCGCGCGGTCAAGTCCGAGCTCGAGCTCGAGTCGGTGCGCGAGAGCGTCCGGATCAACACGGAAGGGTTCTGGGTCTTCCTCGAGGCGTTCGAGCCGGGCAAGACGGAGCGCGAGATCCTCGCCCCCTGCGAGGAGTACTTCGTCTCGCAGGGCTGCGGGCGCTGGACGATGGACATGGTGCTCGACGGGCCTGGGGGCGCCGCGCTCCCGGAGTTCAAGATCGCCGGCACGCGCCCCGTCGAGGCGACCGACATGCTGCTGCCGTCGCTCGAGGTCGCCGGACCGGGCGGGCACTGGGTCGAGGTCTCCCGCGCGATCTGCGCCGGCGAGCCCAGCGACGACACGAGGAGGATGCTGGAGGCCTACGAGGAGTACTACGCCGTCGCTCCCGCGGCCCTACGTGCCGGCGGCACCGCGCGCGACGCGCACCGTGCGGTCGCGAAGGGGTTCGGCGAGCGCGGCTTCCACCTCGGTCACGTGACCGGGCACTCGATCGGCATGACGATGATCGAGTTCCCGAAGATCGGCGAGGCCGACCAGACCGTGCTCGAGAGCGGCATGGTGCTGTCGATGCACCCGCACGCGATCTCGGTGGACGGGCAGGCGTGTCTCTACATGCAGGACACCTGGCTCGTCACCGATGACGGCGGCGTGCCGCTCGCCGGGCTCGAGATGAAGATCTACGACGGCTCGGAGCGGCGGCCGTGACCGAGGCGCCCGGGCTTTCCAAGCCGATCCTGCCGGGCGGCGCGGGCTCGGACTACGAGCGCTACCTACGCACCGAGGAGCTGCTCGCCCTGCAGAAGACGAGCGACGAGTGGGCTCACCGCGACGAGCTCCTCTTCCAGACGGTGCACCAGTCCTCCGAGCTGTGGCTGAAGCTCGCGTGGAACGAGATCGAGGAGGCGACGAGGCTCGTCGAGGCCGGCGACCTCCCGGCGGCTCTGCGGCTGCTGCGGCGTGCGAACGACTGCATGAAGCTCGTCACCGCGGCGCTCGACATGCTCGAGCACATGTCGCCGTGGGAGTACACGACCGTCCGCAAGGTGCTCGGCCACGGCAGCGGCTTCGACTCGCCCGGGTTCCGTGAGATCCGCCGGGTGACGCCGCCGCTCGGGCAGGCGTTCACGGCGGCCCGCGAGCGCGCAGGGCTCTCGCTCGCCGAGGTCTACACGCGCGGGCGCGAGTTCGACGCCCTCTACAACCTCGCCGAACAGCTGATCGAGTGGGACGAGCGCGTGATCGTCTGGCGCGTGCGGCACTTCAAGGTCGTCCAGCGCGTGATCGGCGGCGACGTGATCGGCACGCAGGGCACGCCGGTCGAGGTGATGGGCAGGCTGATCCACAAGTCGTTCTTCCCCGAGCTCTGGGACGTCCGCAACGAGCTCACGTACCTGAATCCGCCCGAATGAGCGCCTTCCACGGGATCGCCCTCGGCTGCGGCAACTTCGGCGGCGTCGGCTCGGCGCCTGCGTTCTTCGGCCAGGGGATCGACGAGGAGACCGCGATGCGGATCATGGACGAGGCGTGGGCCGGCGGGATCCGCTGGTTCGACACCGGCGACGCCTACGGCGGCGGGCGGAGCGAGACGTACATCGGCCGCTGGCTGCGCGAGCACGAACCGGAGCGCCCGCGGCTGACGACGAAGGTCTTCCACTCGACGACGGGCACGCCCGGCGACGAGGGCCTCGCGCCCGACCGGATCCGGCGCCAACTCGAGGGCAGCCTCGAGCGCCTCGGCGTCGACAGCGTCGACCTCTACCTCGCGCATGCACCCGACGACTCGGTGCCGATCGAGCAGACGATCGAGGCGTTCGAGGCGCTGCAGGGCGAGGGCCTGATCGGCGCCTGGGGGCTCTCGAACTACGACGAGCGGCGGCTGCGGGAGGCGCTGGCGGTGTCGACGCCCGCGCTGCTGCAGAACTCGTACTCGCTGCTCGACCGCGAGGACGAGCGGGCGGTCCTGCCGCTGTGCGCGGAGCACGACATCTCGTACGTGCCGTTCGGCCCGCTCGCCGGCGGCTGGCTGACGGGCAAGTACCGGCGCGGCGAGCCCTTCCCCGACGGCTCGCGGATGACGCAGCGCCCCGGCCCTTACGAGGGCTACGTCGCGGACGCGGTCTTCGACGGGCTCGAGCGGCTGGCGGTCGAGGCGGAGGCGCGCGACGCCGACTCGCCGACGCTGGCGTTCGCATGGGTGCTGTCGAGCCCCTACGTCACCGGCGCGGTGTGCGGGCCGATGCGGCCGGAGCACCTGCAGCCGGTGCTGAGTGCGCGCGGGGTGCCCCTCGACCGAAACGATCGTGAAAGGATCGCGAGGTTCTTCGTATGACGCTGAGAGTCCTCGACGAGGCGACCGTCCGCCGCCTGCTACCGATGCACGAGTGCATCGACGCGATGGCGGACGTCCTCGCCGGGCTCGCGCGCGACGAGCTGTACAACCCGCTCCGCTTCGTCGTGCGACCGCCCGGTGAGGCGAGCCTGATGGGGCTCATGCCCGCCCACCGCAGCGGCGACTCCCCGCTGTGGTCGCTGAAGGCGCTGACGATCTTCCCCGGCAACAGCACGCGCGGGCTCGACTCGCACCAGGGGTTCGTCGCCCTCTTCGACGGCGAGACGGGTGCGCCGCGGGCGATCCTGAACGCAGGGGCGGTCACCGCCGTCCGCACCGCCGCAGTGTCCGGCGTCGCGACGCGCCTGCTCGCGCGCGAGGACGCGCGGACGCTCGCGATCCTCGGCACCGGTACGCAGGCTCGCTCGCATCTCGACGCGATGCACGCCGTTCGGAGCTTCGAGCGCGTCGTCGTCTGGAGCGCGAGCGGCCGGATGCTCGACGGCGCCGAGAACGTCGGCAGCGCGGAGGAGGCGGTACGGGACGCCGACGTGATCTGCACCGTGACGGCGCTGGCCGAGCCGGTCGTCGCGCGGCCATGGCTGAAGGCGGGCGCGCACGTCAACGCCGTCGGCTCGAGCATCCCGAGCGCGCGCGAGCTCGACTCGGCGACGATGGCGGCCGCGGCGCTGTTCGTCGACCGGCGCGAATCGACGGTCAACGAGTCCGGTGACTACCTGGTCCCGCTGCGCGAGGGTGCGCTCGACGAGTCGCACATCCGCGCCGAGCTCGGCGAGATCCTCACCGGCGCGGCGGACGGAAGGCGAAGCGACGACGAGCTGACGGTCTTCAAGTCGCTCGGGCTCGCCGTCGAGGATCTCGCCGCAGCGGAACACGTCCTCGCGCGCGCCGAGGCCGAAGGCGCCGGCGAGCTGGTCTCGCTCTGATCCCCGCCGGCGACATCCTCCGTGCGCGCGAGGTGCTCGACGGCGTCGCACTACGCACGCCAGTCGTGCCGCTGCCCGTCGACGGCGACGTCGAGATCCTGCTCAAGCTCGAGCTGCTGCAGCCGGTGAACTCGTTCAAGATCCGCGGCGCCGGCAACGCGATCCTGCAGGCGTCGGATGCCGAGCTGTGCGACGGGGTGCTGACGGCGAGCGCCGGGAACATGGCGCAAGGGGTTGCCTACGCCGCACGCCTGCGGGGCGTCTCCGCGACGATCGTCGTCCCCGAGCACGCGCCGCAGACGAAGCTCGCGGCGATCGAGCGGCTCGGCGGGACGGTGATCCGCGTGCCGTACGACGAGTGGTGGCAGGTGCTCGTCGACGGCCACTACGAAGGAGCCGGCGGCCTGTTCGTCCACCCCGTCGACAACCCGCTCGTGATGGCCGGGAACGGCACGATCGGGCTCGAGCTGCTCGAGCAGTGCGACGACTTCGACGCGGTCGTCGTCCCGTACGGCGGCGGCGGACTGCTGACGGGGATCGCGAGCGCGGTCAAGGCCGAGCGGCCCGGCGTGCGGATCTACGCCGTCGAGCCTGAGACCGGCGCGCCCGTGACCGCGACGCTCGCCGCCGGCGAGCCGACGGCCGTCGAGTACAGGCCGTCGTTCGTCGACGGCTCGGGCAGCCGCGCGCTGATCCCCGGCGTCTGGGAGCACGCCTCCGCGCTGGTGGACGGGGCGTTCGCGCTGCCGGCGGCGGAGACGGCGGCCGCGGTGCGCTTGCTCGCCGAGCGCGTGCGCGTGATCGCCGAGGGCGCGGGCGCGCTGGCGGTCGCCGCGGCGACGAGCGGCCGTATCGAGGGGGCGCACCGGATCGTCTGCATCGTCTCCGGCGGGAACATCGACACGGCCGTGCTCGCACGGATCCTCGCCGGCGAGACCCCGTAGACACGTGAGCGTGCGGCGGCCAGTGAACGTGTGCTCGGAGAGCTGCAGCGGTGGGTGGCTTCGCCCCTTCCGGGCGTGAAGCACGTTCGCCCAGTCGGTCACCGACGTCACTCAGCCGGACGAACTCGCAGAAATCCTCAGCTCGCTCGCCTAGCAGTCAGGCGTCTGTGAGACCGGCCCAAGCCGGAGGCCGATTGAGCGGATGTCTTCGACGGGTGGTTTGCGCGTCACGTGGTTGGGGTGACGAGGCCCGTCTCGTACGCGGCGACTACTGCTTGTGCGCGATCGCGGAGGCCGAGCTTGCGGAGGACGTGGCTGACGTGCGTCTTTACCGTCTCGTTGCTGAGGACGAGGCGGTCGGCGATCTCCTGGTTCGAGAGACCCGCCGCGACGAGGCTGAGAATCTCGACCTCGCGGCGCGTGAGGCCGTCGAGATCTCGCGTCGCCGTGCGCTGAGGCGGGCGGAGTCGCGCGAACTCCGCGATCAGTCGGCGCGTCACGGTTGGCGCGAGGAGCGCATCGCCGGCGGCGACAACACGTACGGCATCGAACAGCGTTTGGGGCGGGGCGTCCTTGAGCAAGAAGCCGCTGGCTCCGGCCTGAAGAGCGTCATAGACGTACTCGTCGAGGTCGAACGTCGTCAGGACGAGGACA
Source organism: Gaiellaceae bacterium (assembly GCA_036376615.1). GTDB lineage: Bacteria > Actinomycetota > Thermoleophilia > Gaiellales > Gaiellaceae > PALSA-600. The sequence continues at coordinate 18,363 of DASUZZ010000004.1, read as the reverse complement.
CGCGGGCCGTCGCGGGCGCTGCAGATGCAGCGAGTGGCGACGATGCCGTCGAGGATTGGCATGCGAATGTCCATGAGGACGACATCGGGGCGATGTTCGTCGCTCTGTTGCACAGCCTCCTCGCCGTCTCCCGCGGTTGCGACGACGGTGATGTCGTTTTGGGTCTCGAGAAGCGCGGCCAGCCCGGCGCGCACGGCCTCTTGGTCGTCGACGACGAGAGCGCGGATCAAGATGTCGCCGTGTTGGTCGGCAGCACGACGTCTACCTCGAAGCCGCCACCTTCTGCCTGCCCGGCCGAGAAGGTGCCACCTGCGAGAGTGGCGCGTTCACGCATGCCCAGAAGCCCGTGACCCTCGACCGTCTCGACGGCGGGCGGCGCCGGGCCGTAATCCCGAACGCGCAGGTGAAGGGCGTCGGCGCTATAGGAGAGTTCGACATCGACGTCCGCGCCTGGCGCGTGTCGCCGCGCGTTCGTCAGCGCCTCCTGGACGATGCGGTACGCCGCGAGATCACTGCTCAGTGGCAACGCCGCAACGTTGCCCTGTCGAATGAAGCGGACGTGCGTTCCAGTCGCCTCGGCCGTCTCGACAAGCTCGTCGAGCCGGCCGAGGCCCGGTTGCGGCATCCGGCCCGACTCGCTTCCCGTGTCTTCGCGAAGGACACCCAACAGCCGCCGAGTCTCGGTGAGCGCCTCTCGCGCGGTGGCGGCGATCGACCCGAAGCGGTCGCCGGCCGCAGCCGGGAGCCCCGGCGAGGTCAGTCGCGCGGCCTCGCTCTCCACGGCGATCACGGACAGGTGATGAGCGACGATGTCGTGGAGTTCCCGGGCGATTCGTGCGCGTTCCTCCATCACTGTCTGCGTGCGAGTGCTCTCGGCCATCGCCTCTTCGGTTGCATCGAGCGCTGCGACCGCCAGCTTGCGCCTGCGCACCGACTCGCCGACGGCGAAGGCGGCGAGGCAGAAGAGAAACGGAGCGACGCTCCCTAGCGGGTTGTAGGGACCGGTGAGCCGAACGGCGGCGATGACGAAGAACGGGACGAGCAGTGGAGCGGCGGGGAGGAGACCACGGCGAACCACGAGGTGCACCAGCAGAGACAGGGTGATGCACACGCTCACGACGGTCAGCGCTGGGCTCTCTGTCCGCAGGATCGTGACCGTGAGGAGTGCGGCCGCCGCCGCGGCGAGCGAAGGCCAGGTCCGCATCAGCACGATCGGAACGAGCGTGAGAACGCTGAACGCTATTCGCGCGGAATTATCGAGCGGACCGTCGTACGTGTCGACGCGGCTCGCCTCGTAGACGGCGAGCAACGTGAGTACGACGAACGCCGCGTACTCGACCCCCGACCTCGAGAGCTGATGCCGCGTCGCGACGAGCCGCTCCATGGCGGAACAGTCCACCGCCCCATTGTCGCCGCTGATCGGGCGGCGCGCCTCGCGCCGGCAGATGATCTTCGGCCTCACCCTCGAGAGCGAAGGCGCAAGGTAACTCACCGTTCGGTGGCAGCCGAAAGACCGCGCTTGTGCGCGACGCGGCGGCTCGAGGGGCTCTCTACCGTCCGAGGGGTGCAGCTGCCCGTCTTGAGACCTCATCGCCGGCCGTTCGGCACCGCCCTCACGTGTCTCACGATGGTGAGCTTCGCCACGCTCGCCATGGCTGCCTGGTGGAGCGTCGGGGGAGCACAAGCAAGGTCCGCGAGAGGAACGGCCGACTGCATTTCAACAGCCACCTGCTACACGCCGCACGAGCTCGAGGTCGCCTACGGCGTCGAGCCGCTCCTTCGGCAAGGGATCGACGGCCGCGGCGAAACCGTCGTGCTGCCCGAGCTGGCCGAGTCACACCTCTCGCCACCGGAAGTCACCGACCTGCGCAAGGACTTCGCCGTCTTCGACCGTCTCTTCCACCTGCCGGCGCCGCGACTACGGTTCGCGAGCACCTTCGCAGGGCCGACGGCGCCGTGGCTGGCCTACGGAGAGGAGGTCCTGGACGCGGAGTTGGTGCACACGATCGCTCCTCGCGCCGCGCTCACCATCCTCCTGGTCAAGAGCAACTCGCTGGACAGTGCCGACCAAGCGGTCGCGGCCTCGGTTGCCGCCTTGCGGATGGGGGCGTCGGAGGGCGGCATCATCTCTCTCAGCCCCGCGGGCCAGATCGGTGGAGAACACTGCGTCACCGACACGCAGCTGGCGGAGTTGAACGACGCGCTCCGCGCCGACGCCCACCACCACGTGACCGTTGTCGCGGCCACCGGCGATTCGGGGGCGGCGGGGGAGCCGTGCGCGCTCATCGACGCGCTGTCCGCCGGAATCGGCAGCAGCTTCACCCCTCGAAGGGAAGTCGGCCTCGTTGCCTCCGACCCACTCGTCCTCGGCGCCGGCGGAACGACCCTCGACGCGAGCCACACGACCGGCGCCTGGACGGGCGAGACGGCCTGGGGCCTTCCCGACGGCACCCCCGGCACCGGCTTCCAGGCGTCAGGTGGGGGCTTCAGCCATCGCTTCCGCCGCCCCTCGTATCAGAACGGGGTCGGCGGGATCGGCGCGATGCGCGGCGTCCCTGACGTCGCCGCCGATGCCAACCCGAGCCCCGGCAGCGGGGTGCCGGTCGTGACGAGCGACGCCGGCGCGGGCTACGCGATCGGCGAGCACGGCGGCACCAGCGCCAGCGCACCGATTTGGGCTGGGATCATCGCGCTCGCCGACCAGTACGCGAAGCGTCGACTCGGCCTGGTCAACCCGGCCATCTACCGAATCGCGCGCAGTCCTCAGTACCGCCAAGCGTTCCACGACATCACGACCGGGAGCCGCAACACGGCGAAGTTCCCGCACGGGACGATCACCGGCTACCGAGCAGGTCCCGGCTGGGATCCCGTCACCGGCTGGGGCAGCCCGAACGCGAAGGTGCTCGTACCCCTACTCGCTTCCCGGGCAACCCGCTAGCGACCGTCGTCGAACGCACCAGGCACCGCTTGGATTCCTGAGCTGGCGCTGGCGCAGACATGGGTTTCTCGTGCCCGAACGCGATCAAGTACGTCTCTGCGGATAGAGGGTCTCGCCCCGTGTGAGCATCTCCACGAACTGTTCGATGCGGCGCTTGCGCGTCTCGGCTCGCTTGGCGTTGGCGATCCGGTAGAGGATGGCGTAGCGGTTCTGGCGGCTCAGTCTCCCGAACATCTCATGAGCTCTCGGCTCCGCTGCGAGCGCAACCTCGAGATCGGGAGGGACCTCGATGGTCGCAGAACCGGCGTAGGCGGCTTCCGAGCGCCCGTCAGCTCTGGCGCGCTCCAGCTCGGCCCGTCCGGAGGGATGCATACGTCCCTCGGCAAGCAAGCGCTCTGCCGTCTCGATGTTGCGCTTGGACCAGGCGCTCCGCGGCCGCCGCCGAGTAAAACGCTGGAAATAGGTATCCGCGTCGCGTCGGCGAAGCTGCCCGTCGATCCAACCGTGGCAGAGCGCTTCTTCGAGAGCTTGATCGTGGCCGAGGCTGGTCGGTTCGACCGTCTGCTTCCTGGCGAGCACGAGCCATACGCCATCAGGCGAGTCGTGGTGCATCATCAGCCAGGCCCGCCAACCTGCGGCGTCGGGAACCAACAACTCCGCCGTGGCCGCCACAATCCCAGTCTCGCAGAACCACCCAGCCGCATCCTGGAAGCGAGAAGCCCCAAGCCCGACGTCGGCGAGCAGCGTCAGCTGCGATACGAGAGCAGCTCGTGGAGGTCCAGCCGGCCGTCGTTCGGCGGCGCTTCGCCCGAGCCGTACCTCCGCCACTCGTCGAACGGCCGGTCCCACGCGAGCTCGAGATCGTTCCCGTCCGGATCGCTCAGGTAGACCGCGAGGTGCGTGCCGTGATCGGTCAGCTGCCGCAACGGGACGCCCGCGTCGACGAGCCGCCCGACCGCCTCCGCGAGCTGCTCGCGTGACGAAAAGTTGAGCGCGACGTGGTGCAGCCCCGTGACGCCGTCCGGTTGCGGTGGGCCGCCCGCCGACTTCCAGGTGTTGAAGCCGAGGTGATGGTGGTAGCCGCCGGCGGACACGAAGAGCATGTCCCCGGTCGTCCCCCAGCCCGGCCGGTCGCGGGCTTCGTGCACGACGTCGAAGCCGAGGATCCCGACGTAGAACTCGCGCACCCTGTCGATGTCTGCGGTGCGGAGGTGCACGTGTCCGATCCGGAGATTGGGATCGATCGGACGCTCTGCACGCTGCATCGGCTCGACTGGCCCCTGGGGTCCGCTCATGTCCCAGGCGAGACTACTACCAGGTCGGCCACCTCGCACGGTCGCTCACGACCACACCGATCCCGACGACTACCTCGTGTGACTCGCGCGAACGATCGCGAAGTCGCGCCACGGCCTCGGCCTTCGATGCGATCCACGTCGTCGCCTCGTCCGCCGGGTACGGGTGTGGGCCTTGCCGCAACGTCCGCAGCCATCGTTAGTGTTGTGTTGTCATGGGAAGCAACACCGAACAGGGAGGGAGAGCCATGAGGTTTTGCAATCACAGCAACACGCTCGAGGTTCCGCGGAACCGCGGCTCCGAGCGGACGAGCGGCGCGACGGGTACGCCCGCGCTCTCGTGCAGAGCATTCGACCTGCTCTGATCCAAGCGTGCAACCGCGCGCAGTCCTGCTCGTCGAAGGCACGAGCGACCGCCACGCCGTCGAGACGCTCGCGCGCCGCCGCGACCGCGATCTGCGAACCGAGGGCGTCGCCGTCGTGCCGATGGGCGGCTACGGGAATCTGCCACGCCTGCTCGTGCAGTACCGCGACGTGCGGGTTGCCGGGCTCTACGACGTCGGGGAGGAACGGCATTTCTTGCGCGCATTGGGGTGCAACGATCGGGCCGGCCTGGAGCGGATCGGGTTCTACGCCTGCGTGCGCGACCTCGAAGACGAGCTGACGCGCGCAGTAGGCCCGGATGGCGTGCAGCGCGTGCTCGCCGAACAGGGCGAGGTGCACGCATTCCGGACGTACCAGAAGCAGCCCGCGCATCGTGCGTGCCCCCTCGAGGAGCAGCTGCACGGCTTCATGTGGAACCGCAAGCAGCGGTACGCGGTGCTCCTCGTCGAGGCGCTCGACCTCGAGCGCGCCCCGCGGCCTCTCGACCGCGTCCTGGCGTACGTCCAGCTCACACGAGGACGGTGACGGCCGGCACCGGCGCGGGCCGCCCGAAGTAGAAGCCCTGCGCACCGTGGCAGCCGAGCTCGCCGACGATGCGGCGCTGGTGCTCGGTCTCGATCCCCTCCGCGACGAGCGTCAGGCCGAGCGCATTCCCGAGATCGACGATGCCCTTCAGCAGAACGAGGTCGCTGTCGTTCCCGTCGATCGCCGCGGTGAAGCTGCGGTCGATCTTCACGATGTCCACCGGCAGTCGCCGCAGGTATGCGAGCGAGGCGTACCCCGTCCCGAAGTCGTCGAGCGCAAGCGAGATACCCATCTGCTTGAGCGCGCGGAGCTGCTGCTCGACGCCGTCGCCCGACGAGAGCAGCACCGTCTCGGTGAGCTCGAGCGTGAGGCTCGCGGGCGGGAAGCCCGACGCGCGGAGCGCGCCCTCGACGTGGCGGACGAAGTCGGGATGCTGCAGCTGCCGCGCCGACACGTTCACGGACATGCGCACCGCCCGGCCGAGCTCGGCGTGGAGGTCGGTTCCGCGCCGGCATGCCTCCTCGAGCACCCACTTGCCGAGCGGGACGATCAGCCCCGTCTCCTCCGCGAGCGGGATGAAGTCGAGCGGCCCGACCTGGCCGAGCTCCGGATGCTGCCAGCGAAGCAGTGCCTCGTAGCCGGAGATCGCGCCGCCGCCGAGATCGACCACCGGCTGGAAATCGAGCGTGAACTCGTTCCCTTCGACCGCGCGCCGGAGCTCGGCCGCGCGCCGCGAGCGCTCGACGGCGGAGTTGTCGAGCACCGGGTCGAAGAACGCGAAACCCGTCTCGCGTTCCGCCTTCGCGCGGTACATCGCCGCGTCTGCCTCCTTGAACAGGAGCTCCGGATCGTCGCCGAGCGCGATGCCGATGCTCGCGGTGACGGTGACGAACGACGGGCCGAGGCCGATCGGCTCGACGATCCGCTGCAACAGCCGCTCGGCCGCGCGCGCGGCCTCGGCGGGCTCGCTCACGACCGCGAGCACGATCGCGAACTCGTCGCCGCCGAGCCGCGCCGCGCCGTCGCCGGCGCGGACGGTGTTCTGGATGCGCCGGCCGAGGCGTGCGAGCACTGCGTCGCCGACGTCGTGCCCGAAGCGGTCGTTGACCTCCTTGAAGTGATTCAGGTCGACGAACAACAACGCGGTCTGTTCGCCCGCGTCCTTGCGCAGGGCAGCAGCGTGCTGCAGCTGCTCATGGAAGAACGCGCGGTTCGCAAGGCCGGTCAGCGTGTCGTACAACGCCATCTGCCGGAGCTGCGCCCGTGCCTCGCGCTCGGCCGTGACGTCGAGAAGGTAGCCCTGCAGGTAGAGCGGCTCGCCGTGGTCGCCCAGCACGACGACGCCTTCATCGCGCACCCAGACGACACGGCCGTCGCGTGCAAGCAGGCGGTACTCGACCGAGAGCGGCTCGTGGGTCGCGTGCGTCTTCGCGTGCGCCGTCAGGACCCGGTCGCGGTCCTCGGGATGCAGCGTGCGCACGAACAGTGTCGCGTCGGACGCCCACTCCTCGAGGGTATAGCCGAGGAGCGGCTCGATCTGCGGGCTCGTGAACAGGTTCGAGCTCGCGGCATCGAGGGCATCGATGTAGACGACAAGCGGCAGCTGCTCGACGAGCGTCCGGTAGCGGCGGACGACGTCCTCGTACACCGGGGGCCCCGGCGGGCGCGTGTTCCCCTCCCTGGCAGGCTGCACCGGAACGGCATCGGCACGCAGGAGACGGCCCGCGTCCCCCGCCCGGGGGAGGTCAGAAGGGGCTACGAGGTGCCGAAAGCGACCGAGAAGGCGCGGCCCGTGGCGTCGACCGCCGTCGGCGTCGCCGTCCCGGCGGTCCCGAGCCCGCCGAAGTGGCCGACCGCGTCGGGCACGAGATCGATCCTCGTCGACGCCCACGCGGAATCGGTGACGACGCCGGGGTGGGTATTCGCGATCGCCGCGATCCGCGTGAACGGCACCGTGCCGAAGTTCGCGAGCGGCAGCGTGCGGCAGTGGCTGAGATCCTCGTTGCAGCTCGACGGCGCCTCGGCAATCCACTCGGCGGATGTGAAGTCGGTGACGGCCGGCATCGGCAGGAGCTTCGTGAAGCTCGTCTTCCGCGTGCGGTTCTTCACCTGGACGAGGATCCCGTTCGGCTGAACGTTCACCGAGGCCGAGATCACGTCGCCGGGCACCACCTTCAGCTTCACGGACACGGACGGCGCGGGCACGATCTCGTACCAGGCCGTGTAAGCCGCCTTGCCGACCGAGTTGCAGTTCGCCTGCGTGCCGACCTGCTCGAGCGCGCGCGAGTCGCTCGCGAGCCCGCCGAGGCCGACCCAGAACGCCGAGTACGACGGGGAACCGGCCGTGCACGACACGCGCGGCTGCACCCACGTCGCGGTCGTGCTCGAGAACGAGAGCGTGGTCGTCGAGCCCGCAATCGGGGCGCCGGCGATCGTCGACGTGTCGGAGATCGCCCAGCCGGCCCAGTTCGAGCTGGTCTGGTCGCCGGAGGCGGCGGCGGCCACCGCCGGCAGCACGGCGACCGCGGCAATCGCCGCGGTCGCCGTCGCAAGGATCCTGCCCAGCTTCACGAAGTCGTCGAGCGCGTTCCCAAGGTCACGGACACGGTACGCGATTGACCGCCGCGCACGACGACGAGCTTCAGGCTGTCGCCGGGCTGATGAGAGTCGACGATCGCGCGAAGCTGCTCGGCGGTCGCGACCGCCGTGCCTTCGACGCTCGTGATCACGTCGCCGCCCGTCGGATACTGGACGCCGGCGATCGTGACCGACCCGGTCGCGGCCTTCAGCCCCGCCGAGGAGGCGCCGGTGCCCGACTGAACCTTCCCCACGGCGACACCGGCGGCATCGCCGATCGTCGTCGCGAGGCTGGCCGGGATCGTCTGCGGGGTGATCCCGAGCAGCGCGTGCTTCGCGGTGCCGTTCTGGATCAGCTCCGACGTCACCTGCTGCACGGTGTTCGACGGGATGGCGAACCCGATCCCCTCGTTGCCGCCGCCCTGGGACTGGATCTGCGCGGTGATCCCGATCACCTTGCCGTCGAGGTTGAACAGCGGCCCGCCCGAGTTGCCGTGGTTGATCGCGGCGTCGGTCTGGATCGCGTTGACGATCAGCAGGTTGTTCGGCGAGGTGATCTCGCGGCCGACCGCGCTCACGATCCCGCTCGTCACGGTGTCGTCGAGCTGATACGGATCGCCGATCGCGACGACGCCATCACCGACGGCGACGCTGCTCGAGTCGCCGAACTGGAGCGGGTGAAGGACGCTCGCGGGGGCGTTCACCTTGAGGACGGCGAGATCGGTCGACTCGTCGCTGCCGACCACGGTCGCCTTGTACGTCGCCGAGTCGTCGAACGTCACGGTGACCGAGCTCGCGCCCTGGATCACGTGCTCGTTGGTGACGATGTGACCGGCCGTGTCGATCACGAATCCTGTTCCTTCGGCCTCCGAGGTGCCGGCGCCGCTGCCGCCACCGCCGCCGAACGGGAACGGCTGCGAGCCCGAGCCGCTGTGGCTCGAGCTGGACATGGTCGAGTCGATCTCGACCACGCCGGGCGAGGCGTCCTTGGCGATCTGACCCACGGTGAGCGTTCCGCTCGTGTTGGCCGTGCGCGTCGTCGTGGGCGTGGAGGTCGTCGCCTGGGTCGAGACGGCGGGGCTCGCCGTGGTCGCACGGTGCGCGCCCAGCCCGTAGGCGACGGCGGCGGCTCCGGCTCCGACGAGCACGACGACCGCGGCGAGAGCCGCCGCGCGCCGTCTACGAGAACTGAGCATGTCGTTTCATCCCTTCTTCGAGTTCATGGTCACACCTGCAGGGGACCGGCGGCTGCTCAATGCCAGCTTGGAGGCGCCTGTGGAGGACCTAAGAAACCGTGCCACAACCGCCCGTACCGGCAGAGTTGGCGCTCGTGTCCTTCGGCCCCGCCCGCCGTCGCCTGCCCCCGGCGCTCCACCACCGCGACTTCCGCCGCCTCTGGAGCGGCTTCCTCGCATCGGGCTTCGCCTCGCAGATGGTCGTGGTCGCGGTCGGCTGGCAGGTCTACGCGATCCACCAGAGCGCCTTCGACCTCGGGCTGATCGGGCTCGCGGAGTTCGTGCCGCTGCCGCTCCTGGCATTGCCGGCGGGCCGGTTCGCAGACCGGGTGCCCCGCGTGCGGCTGTTCGCGGCGTCGATCGTCGCCGAGGCGGTCGTCGTCGCGCTGCTGCTCGTCGTCACGATCGAGGGGGCGAACGAGCTGTGGCCGTTCGTCGCCCTCGCCGCGCTGACCGGCGTCACACAGGCGTTCGCGGCGCCTTCCGGCCGCTCGCTGACACCGGAGATCGTGCCGCTCGAGCTGCTCGCGGGCGCACTCGCGCTGCGCTCCGTCGCCGGCCAGCTCGCCACGGTCGCCGGGCCCGCCGTCGGCGGGCTGCTGTTCGCGATCCGGCCCGAGGCGGTCTACGCAGTTGCCGCGGCGATGCTCGTCGCGTCCGTCGGCTGGGTGCTGCTCGTCCCGGACCCGGGCCCGGGCACCGCGACGGGCGAGCGGGCTCCCGGCCGCGAGAGCCTCCTCGGCGGCATCCGGCTGATCCGGGCGACGCCGATCTTGCTCGGCGCGATCACGCTCGACCTGTTCGCCGTCCTGTTCGGCGGCGCCGTCGCGCTGCTGCCGCTGTTCGCCCGCTCCGTCCTCCACACCGGCCCGTTCGGCCTCGGCATCCTGCGCAGCGCACCGGCGGTCGGCGCGCTCGTCGCCGGCCTCCGGCTCGCCCGACGTCCGCTCGGCGGCCGCGTGGGCCGCACGCTGCTGATCGTCGTCGGCGCGTTCGGCGTGAGCATGGTCGTGTTCGGGCTCTCGCGCTGGTTCTGGCTCTCGGCGCTCGCGCTCGCGGTGAGCGGCTTCGTCGACATGTTCTCGATGAACATCCGCTCGACGATCGCCGCGCTCGCGACGCCGAACGAGCTCCGCGGACGCGTCAACGCCGTCGAGAACGTCTTCATCAGCGCGTCGAACGAGCTCGGCGCGTTCGAGTCGGGCGCGGCGGCGGCGGTCTTCGGCGCCGTGCCGGCGGTCGTCGGCGGCGGCATCGTGACGATCGGGCTCGCGGTCGCGTGGCATCGCGCCTTCCCCGCACTGGCGCGCGTCGACCGGCTCGAGGACATCGAGCCGGCGATACCGGCGGAGGCTCGACGCGTCAGCGTGGCCGGGTGAGCGAGGCCGACGCCCAGAGCACGGCGACGACGACGAATCCGATGCGGCCGTCGCCCGGCAGCGAGAAGGCGAGTCCGAGCAACGGCGTGCCGAAGAGGACCGTCGCGGCGGCCGCCATGTTCACCGCTCCCGTCGCGGCCGCCGGCGCGTCGGGCCGCATCCGCTGCGCGCCGGCGAACGACGGGGCGAACGGGATCCCGGCGGCGAGGCCGATCACCGCGCACGCGAGGATGCCGGCCGGCAGCGTCGAGACGACCGCGAGCAGCGCCACCGCCGCGCCGCCGACGACGAAGCTCGCCTGCACGACCCTCGGCCGGTCGATGTAGCGGCCGCCGAGCGGGCGCGTGATCACGCCGAGCAGCAGCACGAGCCCGCCGGCGAGCCCCGCGACGTGCTCCGACACGCTGCCGGCGCGCTCGAGCAGCGTCACCACCCAGTTGCCGACGATCACCGACAGCCCGAAGGACGCCGAGTGCCACGCGGCCAGCGGCCGCAGCCGCCGGTCGCCGAACACGCGCCGGGTGTCGTGCCGCGGCCCCGGCGCCGCGTGGGGCGCGGCCGCGACGAGCACGACGCCGGCAGCGGCGATCAGCGAAGCCGCGGCGAACGGCGCGCGCCACGTTGCCCAGAGCGGCACCAGCGCAAGGGCGAGCCCGCCGCCCGCCATGCTCACTGCTCCGTACGCGCCCTGCGCGACGGGCGTGCCGATCGTCGAGCGGACGTAGTCGCTCCCCCCGACGAACGCCGCCGCCGTCCCGACGCCGGCGACGAGCCGCATCGAGATGGCGAAGGCGGGCTCGCGCCACGACAGGGCGGCGGCGGAGGACGCCGCGACGACGGCGAGGCCGAGCGCGCCGACGAGCCGCGCACCGTAGCGATCGCACAGCCGCCCCATCGGCACCTGGCACACCGCGTGCGTGAGGAACAGGGCCGTCGTGAAGAGCCCGACGACGGCGAGGCCGACGTCGTAGGCATGCGCGGTGCGATCGGCGACCGCACCGATGTTGGCGGCGTTGAAACCGGGTGTGAAGGCGAGCGCGATTCCGCCGAGCGCGGCCCGTGCCCTCAACCGCCGGCCTGGCGGCGCCGGTAGGCGCGCGTCTTCTTCCGGTTGCCGCAGAGCTGCATCGAGCACCAGGTTGCCGAACGGTTCGGCGAGTAGTCGTAGAACGACCAGCGGCAATTGCGGCAGGCCTTGAGCCGCTCCCAGCTCCCGTCGAGCATCGCGGCGAGCGCGAGGGCCAGGATGCGGTCGACCTCGTCCCCGTCGGTGCGCACGCCGACGTGACCGTGGTCGTCGAGCCCGATCGACAGGCGGGCGGCGGCAGCGTTGACGACGGCGACCGCGGCGGGATCGAGCGGCACCGCGTTGTTCGCGAGCGCGAGCGCACGCAGCGCCTCGCGCAGCTCGCGCGCGCGCTCCAGCTCACCCTGGAGGGAGTACCGTTCGAGCCACTCGGGCAGCCAGTCGCGCTCGTTCTCGACGTCGGCGCTGTTGATGAACTGCTGGACGGCCCGGAGCGGCTCGGGCGCAGCCTTCGGCACGTCGTAGCGCGGCACGGTTGCCCCGCATTCTAGACACCGGTACCATCGGACTACCGGTGTCGCTGCGACGCATCGCCTTTCCGCTCCGGCTCGTCGGAGCCCGGCTTCGGGCGGGAGGCGGGCGCGCGTTCCTGATCGCACTCGGCGTCGCCGCGGGGGCGGCCGTGCTCGCGGCAGTGCTCGGCGGGAGGCTCGTGATGCAGGACCGCTCGCTCGCGCTCGCCATCGCGCAGCTCCAGCCGTCCGACCGCGAGGTGGCCGTGACCTGGAGCGGCGCGGTCGACAGCTTCCCGCGCCTCGACCGCGAGGTCGTGCCGCAGCTGCGCAGGGTGACCGGGGCACCGCCCGCCGCCGCGATGCTGTTCCGCGAGTCGTCGATCCAGGGACGCCTCGTCAACCTCCGCGCGGCCGACGGGCTCGGCCGGTACGTGCGCCTCGTCTCGGGGCGCATGCCGACGACGTGTGTGCCGTCGCATTGCGAGGTGCTGCGGCTGAAGGGAGCCGGGCCGATCCCGTCGACGCCCACGCTCCGGCTGATCGTGGTCGGCCGCGCCGTGCTGAAGCCGGACGCGGCGATCGCGCCCTTCGTGCTGCCGGCACCGCCGACGGTGATGATCGCCCAGGCCGTCCGCTATCACACGCCGCAGCCGTCGCCGATCGTGATCGCGAACGGGATCGCGGGCCTGTCGCGGACGACCGAGCTCGAGACCTTCTACCGCTCGTACGCGTGGTTCGTGCCGATCCGCGCGGGCGACGTCCATCCGTGGTCCGTCGACGCGTTCGCGGCGCGCGTGCAGCGCATCGCGGCACAGCTCGAGGCGAGCCCGGACGAGTTCGAGGTGACGGCGCCGACCGACACGCTGACGGCGGCGACGGCGGCGTCGACCGCCGCCTCGCGCCGGCTGCTGCTGCTCGGCGGCGAGGGCGCGGCGCTGCTGCTCGCGTTCACGGTGCTGGCCGCCGGGTCGCTGCGGCGCGACGTCGCCGATGCACGCCGGCGGCTCACCTGGTTCGGCGCCACGCGCTGGCAGGTCGAGCTGTTCACGGGCGCGGAAGCGGCGGCGCTGGCGATCGGCGGGACGCTGCTCGGCTGGATCCTCGGCGGCGGCGTCGCCGCGCTCGTCGCCAACCGTGCCGGGTCGCCTGCGGGCCAGGTCGTCGCGCACGCCCTGCTCTCGTGGCACGGGTTGCTCGCGGCCGCAGCGATCGCGGGGATCGCGGCGCTGCTCCTCTACCTCACCGTGCGCGCGCCGGGCATCCAGCTCGGCCGGCTCGCGTTCACGCCGCTCGACGCGGCGGCGGTAGCGGCGATCGCAGTCGTGCTCATCGGCTGGGCACGCGGCTCGATCGACGCGCCGGCGCTCGCGACGAGCTCGGGCACGAGCGCGTTCCTGCTGCTCGTCCCGGCGCTGATCGTGTTCGCGACCGCCGTGCTCGCGGCGCGCCTCCTTGCGCCCGCGCTGCGCGCACTCGGGCGGATCGGCCGGCGCGGACCGATCTCGATGCGGCTGGCTGCGGCGTCCCTCGCGCGCAACCCGGGGCACGCCGCGATCGCGGCGACGTTCCTCGTCGCCAGCATCGGGCTCGCGCTGTTCGCGCTCGTCTACCGCTCGACGCTGATCCGCGGGCAGCACGACGAGGCTTCCTACACCGTTCCGGCGTCGTTCGTGCTCACCGAGGACCTCACGCAGCTGATCCCGGTTCTGCACGGCGCGCCCGCAGCCGCGTATCCGACGAAGCCGGTACGGGTGCTGCGACTCACCGGCAACGTCCCGAGCGGCGCGACGTTCGCCATGCTCGGGCTTCCGGCTCCCGGCCTCGCGAACGTCGACGGCTGGCGCAGCGATTTCGCCGCGCTGCCGCTCCGCACGCTCGGCCGCCGACTCGCGCCGTCCACGAGCATGGCGCTGCGGACTCAGGAGCTCCCTCCTGGACGGCGCTTCACGCTCCCCGTCTCCGTGCGGGGCGACGACATCGGCGTGATCGCCATCTTCCGCTCGCCGCTCGACGACTACGAGCCGGTCTCGCTCGGGCACTCGCGCGGCGGCAAGGTCGTCGTCCTGCACGGGCGCATCCCGTTCCCCCACGCCACCCTTGCGCAGCTCCAGTTCACGCTGACCGCGAACAACCTCCACGGATCGGCCAACGGCGGCATCGGCCTGCAGCCGAGCGCGAAAGGCGTGGCGACGTTTGGCGAGCCGCGCGTCAACGGCACGCCGGTGACCGGTGCCCTCCGAAGCTTCACCGGCACCGGAGCGCTGAGCGGGACGCCGCCGCGGGTCGGCTACCTGATCACGCCCGACCGCCCGGCCGTGCTTCGGCCGCGCCAGGCGACCGACGGCAGGGCGCTGCCCGTGCTCGCGACGCGCGACGTCGCGGCGGAGGCCGGCCCGAACGGGCTCATCCCGCTGCAGGTCGAAGGCGAGCAGGTCGCCGCGCGCGTGGTGGGCGTGCTGCGGCGCTTCCCGTCTGTCGTCGGCGGCGCGGTCATCGCCGACCGTCAGGCGATGTCGACCCTCTTCGACACGCGCTCTCCGGGTCTCGGCACCACCGACGAGCTGTGGCTCGACGTCCCGCGCGCGCAGGAGCCGGCAACCGCGGCCCGTCTCGAGCGCGCGCCGTTCACGGCGCTCACCGTCACGTCGCGGGCAGCGACGCAACACACGCTGGAGTCGGATCCGCTCGCCCGCGGCGCGCTTCTCACGCTGGCGGGCACGGCGGCCGTGGCGCTCCTGCTGGCACTCGTCGGGCTGGTGCTCGCGATCGTCTCCGACGTGCGCGACGACCGAGGTGAGCTCTTCGACCTCGAGGCGCAGGGCGCCGCGCCGGCGACGATCCGGGCCCATCTGCGCCTGCGTGCGGCGCTCGTCGCCGCGTTCGGGATCGTCGGCGGCATCGTCCTCGGCGCGATCCTGTCGGCGCTCGTCATCTCGCTCGTCTCGGTGACCGCCGCCGCCGCCGAGCCCGAGCCGCCGCTTCGGCTGGCCGTCGACTGGGCCTTGTTCGCCGTCGCGGCGGCCGCCTACCTGCTGCTCGCGGCACTGCTGGTCGCGGTCGCGACCGCCCTGCGCGGCCGCGCGCCGTCGCGTGCGGCGGAGGCCGTCGCGTGACCACCGCGGCGATCGAGCTCCGCGACGTCTTCCGGGTGCACTCGACGCCGGAGGGCGACGCGGCGGCGCTGCAGGGACTCTCGCTTCGTGTAGCCGACGGCGAGGTGTTGACCGTGCTCGGCCCGAGCGGCTCGGGCAAGTCGACGCTCCTGCGGATCCTCGCCGGCCTCGACCGCCCGTCGGCCGGGGTCGTGCGGGTGTACGGCGAGGAGATCGGCAAGCTGCCGGGCCGCCGGCTCGCGCGGTACCGCTCCTCGCTGCTCGGGTATGCCGACCAGCACTATTCTCGCGCACTCTCACCCGAGCTCACCGCACGGGAGCTCGTCGCGCTGCAGCTCGGGCTCCGCGGCGCAACCGGATCGAAGCGCCTCGCGCGTGCGGACGAGCTGCTCGCACGCGTCGGCCTCGCCGGGAAGCGCGACCGGCTGCCCGCGCAGCTCTCGGGCGGCGAGCAGCAGCGCGTCGCGCTCTGCGCCGCGCTCGCACACCGCCCCCGCGTGTTCCTCGCCGACGAGCCGACGGGCGAGCTCGACGCGGCGACCGCCGACCAGGTCTATGCGACGCTTGCCGAGCTCGTCCGCGAGCACGGGTGCACGACGGTGATCGTGAGCCACGACCCCGAGTCGACCCGCATCGCGGATCGCATCGTGCGCATCCGCGACGGGCGCGTGTCCGAGGAGTGGGCGCGCGACGGCGCCGAGAGCGACACGATCGTCGTCGGCCGCGGGGGCTGGCTGCGCCTACCCGAGGAGCTGCTGCTCCGCGCAGGAATCGGGACGCATGCCACCGCGCGCGTCGAGTCGGGCGCGGTCGTGGTCGAGCCGCTCGCCGGGAGCGCGGTCGCCTCGAACCAGGCGCCAGGCGCCAAGGTGCCCGGCACCGGTCCGGTGCGGGCCCGCGCCATCGTCGCCACCGCACGTGGGGTGACGAAGCGGTTCGGCGAGACGCGCGTGCTCGAGGACCTGTCGCTCGAGCTCCGCGGCGGCGTGCTGCACGCGATCACGGGGCCCTCGGGCTCCGGCAAGACGACCCTCCTGCACCTGCTCGCCGGCCTCGAGCTTCCCGACGGCGGCTCGGTCGAGGTCGACGGCGCCCGGCTGACGGCACTCGACCGTGCCGGCCGGGCGGCGCTTCGGCGCGCGAAGATCGCCTATGTCGGCCAGCAGGTCGGGCTGGTCTCGCACCTGTCGGCGCTCGAGAACGTCGAGCTGGCGCTCGCCGTGCGCGGTATCGACGACCGGCCGGCGGCGCTCGCCGCGCTCGAGTCGGTCGGGCTGACGGAGCGTGCGACGCAGCGGGTGTCGCGGCTGTCGCAGGGCGAGCGCGCCCGGACCGCGATCGCGCGCGCGATCGCACCGCGGCCGGCGCTGCTGCTGGCCGACGAGCCCACCTCGCGGCTCGACGGCGCCAACGCCGTCGCGGTCGCCGTCCTGCTCGGTCGGCTGGCGCGTGCGACGGGTGCGGCCGTCGTGTGCGCGACGCACGACCCGCTCGTGATCGAGCAGGCCGATCAGAACGTCGCGCTGACCTCCCCGCCGTAGGCGGCGGCCGTGCGGCGTCGCCAGTGCGACCAGCCGCCCTCGAACGAGCGGACGCCGCCTTTGGACACCTCGAGGATGCGGTCGGCGATCCGGTCGAGGAAATAACGGTCGTGCGAGACGAACACGGCGGTGCCGTCGAACGACTCGAGCGCCGACTCGAGCATCTCCACCGACTCGATGTCGAGATGGTTCGTCGGCTCGTCGAGCAGCAGGCAGTTCGCGCCCTCGAGCATCAGCAGCAGAAGCTGCAGCCGCGTCCACTCGCCGCCCGACAGGCTGCTGAGCGGCCGCCGCACTTGCTCGTACGAGAACAGGAACGTCATCAGCCGCGAGACCGCCTCGCCCTCGGAGATCGGCGCCGCACGGCGCACCAGCTCGAGCGGCGTCGCGTTCGGGTCGTCCGGCCGCCGGTCCTGGGCCAGCCGGCCGAACCGAATCGACGGGCCGGCCTTGCGGTCGCCCTCGGTCGGCGGCAACTCGCCGCCGAGCACGCGCAGCAGCACCGACTTGCCGGCGCCGTTGTCGCCGACGACGCCGACGCGCTCGCCGCGCAGCACGGTGAGGTCGACGCCGGCGAGGACCGGCGTCCCGCCGAGCTCGACATCGACCTCGACGAGCTCGACGACGCGTTCGCCGCCGCGGGCGTGCGGGCGCAGCTCGAGCGCGATCTTCCGCCGCTCGAGCACGGGCCGGTCGATCTTCTCCATGCGGTCGATCTGGCGCTGCTTGTTGCGCGCCTGCTTGATGTGGCGCTCGTCGGCGACGCGGTGCGCCCAGTCCTCGAAGCGGCGGATCGCCTCCTCGAGGCGGGCGATCTCCTTCTGCTGGGTGACGTACAGCTGCTGCCGGCGCCGGAGCTCGAGCTGGCGCGCGACGGTGTACGCCGAGTAGTTGCCCGGCCACACGCGGATGCGGCCGCCCGCGAGCTCGGCGATCTCCGAGACGGTCTCGTCGAGCAGGTAGCGGTCGTGGGAGACGGCGACGACGGCGCCGTCGAAGGCGCGGATCAGCGACTCGAGGTGCTCGCGCGCCTCGACGTCGAGGTGCGCCTCCGGCTCGTCGAAGAGCAGCACGTCGGGGTCGTGCAGGAGCGCGACGGCGAGCGTCACGAGCTTGCGCTGCCCGCCCGAGAGCAGCCGCGTCGGCTTGGCCAGGTCGTCGTCCGTCAACCCGACGTCGAGCAGCAGGGCGTGCGCGCGTCCCTCGAACCCGGGGCCGCCCGCCGCCGTCCACCGTTCGACGAGCTCTTCCTGCCGGCGGAGGAGCCGCGTCATACGCGCGAGGTCGGCGTAGGCCTCGCCGAGCTGCGCTTCGACGCCGGCGAGCTCGCGCTCGAGCTCCTGAAGGTCGGAGCGCGCGGCGCGCGCCGTCTCGAGCGCGTCGCGCGCGTCGCCCTCCGGCTGCTGCGCCACGAACGCGACGACGAGCCCGCGACGCTGCGTCAACTCGCCCGCATCGGGCGTCTCGAGCCCGGCGACGATGCGGAGCATCGTCGACTTGCCGCCGCCGTTCGGGCCGATCACCCCCACGCGCGCGCCCGGCTCGACGTCGAAGTCGAGCCCGTCGAGGATCAGCCGCGAGCCGAAGCTCTTGGCGGCACCGCGCAGCGACAGCAGAGTCATGGCGAGTGCCACCGTAGCCACGGACGAGCGCCGCGTCGTCGTCCGCGAGGACGAGGTCTCCGGGTCGGCCGGCGCACCCTCCCGGCTCAGAGTCAGCTCAGAGACCGACCGCGCTCACACCCGACGAATGCGCTGCAAAACGGCATGATTCACGAAACGAACACTGTCCGCTCTCGCCGAGGGCGCGCGGGGGCCGGCGTCAGAGCCGCGTCAGA
>DASUZZ010000003.1:0-12374 GCA_036376615.1 Gaiellaceae bacterium | reverse complement strand
GTGAACCTCGGGCTGCACCAGCCGGACGTGAGCGTCGTCTGGGACCTGGGGCCACACGACTTCTCGATCCTCTGTTACTGGCTCGAGGAGACGCCGACCCATCTTTCCGCGGTGAGCCGGAGCTGCATCTTCCCGACCATCCCCGACGTGGCCTTCATGAACCTCGAGTACGAGCACGGCGCGATCGCGCACGTCGAGCTCTCCTGGCTCGCGCCGAGCAAGCTCCGGCGGACGACTGTCGTGGGCTCCAGGAAGATGGTCGTCTACGACGACACGAGCAACGAGCCCGTGCGCGTGTTCGACTCGGGCGTGATGCTCGACGATCCGAAGTCGTTCGGCGAGTTCCGCCTCTCGTACCGGACCGGCGAGATCGTGTCGCCTGCCGTCAAGCCGGCTGAGCCGCTGCAGCTCGAGCTTGCCGACTTCTGCCAGGCCGTGCGGACGTCGTCCGTGCCGCGCTCGTCGTGCGAGCTCGGGCTCGAGGTGGTCAAGATGATCGAGGCGGTCGATGCCTCGCTCGCTTCTCGAGGCGCCCGCGTCGCGCTCGAGGAGACGTCGCTCTCCGCTGCCTGACCGCCTTAAATAGGAGCGTGCTCAGCCCGCTGGAGATCGCGGCCGGCTTTCCACTGTCCCGGAAGGGGCGGCTGCCGGCGCCGATCGCATCCATGGTGGAACCCCGTGAGGCGTTCGCGCAGACCATGGTCGCGCCGTTGTCGCGTCCTCCGTGCGTCGTCAGCTTCTCCGGCGGGCGGGACTCGTCTCTGATCCTCGCGGCGGCGGTCGGCGTGGCGCGGCGCAAGGGGCTCGAGCCGCCGGTTCCCGTCACCGTTCGGCCCGTCGGCGACGCCGATCCCGAGGAGGCGGCGTGGCAGGAGGTCGTCGTCCGGGACCTCCGTCTCGACGACTGGGTTCGGGTCGAGATCGGAGAGGAGCTCGACTGCGTCGGGACCGAAGCGCAGCAGGCGCTCCTCCGGCACGGAATCCTGTGGCCGCCGAACGTCCACTTTCACCTCCCGCAGCTGGCGCGCGCCGCGGGCGGTTCGGTGCTCACGGGGGTCGGGGGTGACGAGGTCTTCTCGAGCTCCGGTTGGGCCCGCGTGCGCCTCGTTCTCGGCGGTCGCGCCCGGCCCGAGCTGCGAGATGCCCTCCGCATCGGCGCTGCACTGTCTCCGACTGCGCTCCGGAAGTGGGCCGCGACGAGAAGGAACGACGTGGAGCTCGAGTGGCTCCGGCCTGCGGCTCGGGGCGAGGTGCTCGCCGCCGTCGCGGGCGAGGCCGCGTCGGAGCCCGTGCGCTGGCGACAGCGCTTCGCCTGGCTACTCGGGCTCAGCTACCTCGACGTCGGAATTCGAAGCCTCGAGGCACTGGCTCGCGACTGGAACGTCGAGCTGCACCATCCGTTCCTCGACCCGGCCTTCGTCGGCGCGCTCGCCTCGTTGCCGCGCGGGCGTCGCTTCTCGGATCGCACGGAGGCGCTCGCAGGCCTGTTCGGCGATCTGCTCCCCGCCGGCCTCGAGTCGCGACGCTCGAAGGCGGCGTTCACGGAGACGCTGTGGGGGGCTCCGAGCCGCGCGCTCGCCGCCGCCTGGGACGGTTCGGGAGTCGACGCCGACATCGTTGACATCGAGGCCCTCCGCTGCCGCTGGCAGGTCGAGGGCGCGATCGGCCCGCACACGCTGCTTCAGTCGATCTGGCTGGAGTCGGAGCGGGCGCGTCAGGCGTCGGCGAGCGTGCCGAGCACCAGCTCGAGGGTCTCCGGTAGCGATGCCCAGGAGCGAGGGCGGCGCAGCTCCCAGGCGGGCAAGGCGCTGAGCTGAAGGAACGCCGCCGGATTCCTCGGCGGGATCGTGATGCTCCGGTTGCGGTAGAGTCGGGGCAGCGTCTCCGACGCCGCCAGGCGGCGCAGTGCGAGGTCGCCGGACCACTCCGTGAAGAGCCATCCTCCGAGTCTTAGCGGCCGGTCGAGCGCCGGGAGGCGGAGCCGCCATCGCTCCCGTGCCCCGGCGTCGGCGACTGCCTCGCCGACGCCGAGCGCGACGGCCGCATCCTCCCGGAGATCGACGATGCGTGGGCCCGTGTAGACGGTCTGTCCGTCGACTACCAGGACGTCGTCGCAGACGACGTCGGTACCGCTCGCCGCCAGCGCGGCCAGGAGCGAGCTCTTGCCGCCGACGCGGTCGCCGACCACGCCCCAGGCCGTGTTGCCGAGCGCCAGCGCGCCACCGTGCACCCCCTCGCGGCCGTGCCAGTGGGCGAACACGGCAGCCGCAGGGGCGAGGTAAGGGTGGACGAGCGCGTCGGCCGAGAGCGGGGCCGGTACGACGTATCGTGCGCGTCCGGGCTCGCGCTCCAGTTCGATCCAACCGCCGGTCCTGAGATGCAGCCGGGCTCGGTCGTCGTCGAGGTGCTCGTCGTCCGCCTCGAGCTCTCCGAGGTCGAGGGACAGCGCGACGGACGGCCAGTCCGGGGAGGCGGCTGCGAGCAGCGAGCCGGCGTCCGGCAGACCCGTGATCCGAAAGCCGTATGCACCTTGCGAACAATTCATGTGTCGGAGTCCTCGAAACTGGACCTTGGTCCGGGGTTTCCGTCTGGAGCCATCGCTATGGTCGGAGCATGGATGCCCAGACTGCAAAGAGCCAGGGGGGAACGTCGTACGAGGCTCCGGTGCTGCGCGTGCTCGGCACCGTCGGAGACCTGACGGAGTCGGGGATCGTCGGCAAGAAGATCGGCGACCCGGACTACATGTTCCACATCCCGTCTCACATCACACACACGTCCGCGTAAACGGCTTCTTCGCCTTGGCCGGCCGGCCGCGCTGTCCGGTCGTGTTCGCACGCTCTTGGCGTTCGACGCCCGATTCGGCGACGACCGAGGTCGTCCTCGACCAGCGGGCGAAAACCCCCCGATGAGCCGGTTCCGGGACGGCTGAGGAGCCGTGATCATAGGCGGGTGAAGGGCACGACAACTGCCTCGTCGTAGGCGTGCGCAGGCGCATCGTCGGGACGCGGTCGGAGAGGTCAATGGGAGAGGATGACTAGAGCGATCGCCATGGCTGCCGAGCCGCGCGGACGCATGGCCCTGCGGCTCTTCGTCTGCTCGCTGCTCGCCGCGCCGCTCCTCCTCGTCGCGCGGCCTGCCTCCCCCGCCTCGACAGGCCTGGTGGCGGCGTTCGGGTTCGACGAGGGGTCGGGGTCGTCGGTCGCGGATGCCTCGGGGAGCGGCAACACGGGCACGGTCCAGAACGGGACCTGGGCCGCCGGGAAGTTCGGAAAGGCGCTGCAGTTCAACGGCTCGAACACGCGGGTGAACGTGCCCGACTCCGCGTCGTTGCATCTGACCACCGGGATGACGCTCGAGGCGTGGGTGGATCCGTCGACCGTCAACGGTGCCTGGCGTGACGTGATCTACAAGGGCAACGACAACTACTACCTCGAGGCGACTTCGGATAACGCCTCCAGGCCCGACGCCGGGCTGATCGCCGGCGGTAGCTACGGCGACGCGTTCGGGTCGGCGGCGTTGCCGGCGAACAGCTGGTCGTATCTGGCCGAGACGTATGACGGGTCGACGTTGCGGCTGTATGTGAACGGCACCCAGGTCGCCTCGACCGCCCATACCGGGTCGATCGCCACCTCGACGAACCAGTTGCAGATTGGCGGCGACGGCATCTGGGGCCAGTACTTCGCCGGCCTGATCGACGAGGTCCGGATCTACAACGTCGCGTTGACCGCCGCCCAGATCCAGGCCGACCAGACCGCGCCGATCAATCCGACGGGGCCGGACACGCAGCCGCCGACCGGGCCCGCGTCGTTGACGGCGACGGCGGTGTCGGCGGGCGAGGTCGACCTGTCCTGGCCGGCTGCGACCGACAACGTCGGCGTGACCGGTTACCGGGTCGAGCGCTGCCAGGGCGCTTCGTGTTCCAGCTTCGCCCAGATCGCCACACCGACGGCGACCACGTACAAGGACACCAGCCTCACCGCCGGTGCCGCCTACAGCTACCGGGTGCGCGCCACCGACGCGGCCGGCAACCTCGGTCCGTACTCTCCGACCGCCGCCGCAACCACACCGACGCCGGACACTCAGCCGCCGACCGGCCCGACGGCGTTGACGGCCACCGCGGTGTCGGCGGGCGAGATCGATCTGTCCTGGCCGGCCGCAAGCGACAACGTCGGCGTCTCCGGATACCAGGTCGAGCGCTGCGCCGGGGCGAGCTGCAGCAGCTTCGCGCAGATCGCGACGAACGGCCTCAGCGCCCTTTCCTACAAGGACACGACGGTCGCCGCCTCGACCAGCTACAGCTACCGCGTTCGTGCCACCGACGCGGCCGGCAACCTCGGCAGCTACACGCCGACCGCTACCGCAACCACGCCGGCGCCGACCGACACCCAGCCGCCGGCAGGGCCCGCCTCGCTGAGCGCAACCGTGGTGTCGGCGGGCGAGGTCGATCTGTCCTGGCCGCCCGCGAGCGACAACGTCGGCGTGACCGGCTACCGGGTCGAACGCTGCACCGGCGCGAGCTGCTCGGGCTTCTCGCAGATCGCCACCACCGGCGGCAGCCCGACGAGCTTCAGGGACACCACGGTGGCGGCCGGCACGAGCTACGGCTACCGCATCCGCGCGACCGACGCCGCCGGCAATCTCGGCAGCTACACCCCGACTGCGTCGGCGACCACGCCTGCGGCCACCGGCCAGTCGGGTCTGGTGGCGGCGTATGCGTTTGACGAGGGGTCGGGGACGTCGGTCGCGGATCAGTCGGGGAACGGCAACACGGGGACGGTCCAGAACGGGACCTGGGGGGCCGCCGGAAAGTTCGGGAAGGCGCTGCAGTTCAACGGCTCGAGCACGCGGGTGAACGTGCCCGATGCGGCGTCGTTGCATCTGACGACCGGGATGACGTTGGAGGCGTGGGTGAATCCGTCGACGGTGAACGGTGCCTGGCGTGACGTGATCTACAAGGGCAACGACAACTACTACCTGGAGGCGACCTCGAGCAACGGCTCGAAGCCGGACGGTGGCCTGATTGCGGGTGGAAGCTATGCGGACGCGTTCGGCACGAGTGCGTTGCCGGCGAACAGCTGGAGCTTCCTGGCCGAGACGTACGACGGGAGCACGTTGCGGCTATATGTGAACGGCACCCAGGTCGCCTCGACTGCGCATACCGGGGCGATCAGCACCTCGACCAATCAGTTGCAGATCGGCGGCGACAGCCTCTACGGCCAGTACTTCGCCGGGATGATCGACGAGGTCCGCGTCTACAACACCGCCCTGTCGGCCACCCAGATCCAGGCCGACCAGACGACTCCGATCACCGCGGCCGGGCCGACGTTTTCGGTGGGCGGGTCGCTGTCGGGGCTGTCGTCGGGGTCGGTGGTGGTGCAGGACAACGGCGGCGACGATCTCACGGTCAGCGCGAACGGGTCGTTCGCGTTCGCGACCAAGCTGCCGGCGGGCGCCGCCTACTCCGTAACTGTGAAGACGAATCCGGCCGGGCAGAGTTGCACCGTCTCCAACGGGTCGGGGACGGTCGGGTCGGCGAACGTGACCGGCGTGACGGTCAGCTGTGTGGCGGTGCCGACGTATTCGGTGGGCGGCTCGCTGTCGGGGCTGTCGTCGGGGTCGGCGGTGGTGCAGGACAACGGCGGCGACGACCTGACGGTCTCTGCGAACGGCTCGTTCGTGTTCGCAACCAAACTGGCCTCCGGCGCCGCCTACGCCGTCACCGTGAAGACCAACCCGGCCGGCCAGACCTGCTCGGTCGCCAACGGGTCGGGCACGGTCGGGTCCGCCAGCGTCACCACCGTCGCGGTTGCGTGCTCGACCTCGTCGGGGTCGACGGTGTCCGACGACTTCAACCGGGCCGACGGTGGGCTGGGCGCGAATTGGACGGCAGTGAGCGACGGCGGACTCTCGATCTCGTCGCAGGCGGTGCTCGGCTCGAGCGCCACGGCCGGCGACATTCGCACCGGCGAGTCGTACGCGAGCGACCAGTCCTCGCAGGTCGAGGTGACCTCGACGCAGCTGTCGGGCGGCCAGTGGATCGGGCCGGCGGTGCGGATGCAGAACGGCGGCCAGGACCAGTACCTCGGGATCTACTTCTGGAACAACGGCACCCAGCAGCTCCGGCTGTACGAGCGAAGCGCGGGAACCTGGATCCAGCTCGGCAACTCGTACAATTCCGGCGCGCTGGCCGCGGGGACGCAGCTACAGCTGACGGCCGTCGGCTCGACGATCACGTTCCTGCAGAACGGCGTCGCGCGGATCACTGCGACGGACGCCAGCATCACTGGCGGGGCGCCCGGGATCATGACCTTCGGCACGGCGAAGGCCGACAACTGGGTCGGCGGCGGGGCCGGCGCGACCGCCCCGCCCACGTACTCGGTGGGCGGGGCGGTGTCGGGCCTTGCCGGCACCGTGGTGCTCCAGGACAACGGCGGCGACGACCTCGGCGTCGGCGCCAACGGTCCGTTCACGTTCGCGACCAAGCTGCCCTCCGGCGTCGCCTACGCCGTCACCGTGAAGAGCAACCCGGCCGGTCAGACCTGCAGCGTCGCGAACGGGTCGGGCACGGTCGGCTCCGCGAACATCACCGGCGTCGCGGTCACGTGCTCCGCGCAGGGGGCGACCGGCTCGGACGACTTCAACCGGGCCGACGGCGGGCTGGGGCCGAACTGGAGCGCGGTCGGCGACGGCGGCCTGTCGATCTCGTCGCAGGCGGTCGTCGGCACGAGCGCCACGGCCGGCGACATCCGCATCGGCGAGTCGTATCCGAGCGACCAGTCGTCGCAGGTCGAGGTGACCTCGACCCAGCTGACCGGCGGCCAGTGGATCGGGCCGGCGGTGCGGATGCAGAACGGCGGCCAGAACATGTACCTCGGCATCTACTTCTGGAACAACGGCAGCCAGGAGCTGCGGATCTACGAGCGCAACGCGGGAACGTGGACGCAGCTCGGCGGCTCGTACGGCTGCGGGCCGCTCGCGCCGGGGACGCAGCTGCAGCTCAGTGCGGTCGGGTCGACGATCACGTTCTTCGAGAACGGTGTCGCGAGGCTCAGCGTCAGCGACAGCACGATCACCGGCGGGGCGCCGGGGATCATGACCTTCGGCACGGCGACGGGCGACAACTGGGTCGGGGCCACCGGGTCCGGCTCGAGCGTCCCCGCGTTCCAGGCGGACTACACGGGAACCGACGCGAACGGTGTTGCGTCGTACAGCGTCGTCTCGGCCGACGACGGGTACGGGCCCCAGGTGCTGCGGGTCCTGGCTCCGACGAACCCGGCGCCAGGCATGCCCCACAACTTCGTCTACGTGCTTCCGGTCGAAGGCGGACTGGCGACCGACTACGGAGACGGGCTGGACACGCTCCGTGCCCTCGACGCGCAGGACCAGTACAACCTCACGATCATCGAGCCGACGTTCGAGATCGACCCGTGGTACGCAAACAATCCCAACGACCCGAACCTCCAGTACGAGACGTTCATGACCAAGGATCTCGTGCCGTGGGTGACCACGAACCTGTCGACGAGCGGACACGAGCAGAGCTGGCTGATCGGCTTCTCGAAGTCGGGCATCGGGGGCGAGGACCTGCTGCTGAAACACCCCGACGTGTTTGCCCTGGCGGCGTCGTGGGACTTCCCGGCGGACATGCCGTCGTACGACTACTTCGGCTCCAGCTCGGCGGACGAGTACGGCACCGATGCGAACTTCCAGGCGAACTACCGCCTGACCTCGGCGTTCGTGGACGCCCACAAGGCGCCGTTCCAGGCGCACAACCGGATCTGGATCGGCAGCTACCAGGCCTTCCAGACCGACGTGTCGGACTACGACGCGTTGTTGACGGCCAAGGGAATCCTCCACACGACCGAAACGCCGCAGCTGATGGCGCACCGCTGGGACAGCGGGTGGGTCCCGATTGCGCTGGCGGCACTCCACCAGGACGGCCTCAACCTGCCGTCCGGCTCGTAGAACCGCCGCCGCTTCGCGGCACCTCGACCAACCTTCGTCGCTCGTCCGCGTCTGAACCTGTGCTTGGGAGACAAAACGGCCAAGGGGCACTCGCGCTTTCGACGCAGCGCCCCCTCTTGGCCCTCCCTGTTCGGAGAGAACGGAGCGACGAGGGAGTCGAACCCTCCGAGCGCCGGGTTACGACGCCGCACCGGTTTTGAAGACCGGCTGGGCCACCGGGCCCGTGCCGCTCCACGCCGGGCAATCCTAGGGGTCGGCGCAGGGTCGCGACCGCTTCTCGCGCCGCGTCGGCGATGGCATGTGGATCAGTCGACGGTGGAGTCGATCATCGTCGGCACCGTGTCCTTGCCGTCGAGGTCGTAGTAGACGCCGGGGAACGTCTGGAACGTGCCGCTGATGTTGGTACGGAGATGCGACTGGTTGAAGGTCAGCGCGCCGAAGCCGGTGTCGACGACGTCGAAGACTGCGCCGCCGCCCTCTCTGGCCCTGTTGCCGGTCATCACGCTGCCGGCGATCAGCACGTCGTCGTCCTTGCCGTCGAGGTAGACGGCGCCGCCGCTGCCGCCGCCGGGAGTGCCGCTCGCGGCCGGGTTGGCTCCCCAGCCGACCGCCTGGTTGTCGATGAACTCGCTGTTCAAGATCTGCCACTGGACGGAGATGCTGCTCAGCGCCCCGCCGTTGGAGCAGCGGCCGCCTCGGAACGTGTCGTCGGTGATGTAGACGGGGCGGTTCTTGTATTGGGCGAGCGCGCGGATTGCGCCGCCGCCGAGGTCGGGGCCGTAGGCGTAGCAGCGGTTGTCGACGAACCGTGAGTTGACCGCCTTGAACTGGCCGCCCTCGACGTAGATCGCACCGCCTCCGTCGACCCCGCCGTACCAGCACCTGGGCTCGTTTGCCGTGCAGGTCGCCTGGTGCGCGCCGGCGAAGCCGTCTTCGAAGGTGATGTTCTGCACGACGATCTGTGGATACGGCTGGTCGACGCAGTCGTCGGTCGACCACGTGCCGTCACAGGTATTCGAGTACAGGATCCGGTGCTTGCCGCCGCCGCTCAGGGTGACCAGGCCCCCGCCGTCGAGCACGACCCGACGCCGCGTCTTGATCACCCTGGCGGTCGAGGCCATCACGATCGTGGCGGGCCGTGGGCCGCAGTTGAAGGTGATGATGCCGCCCGCGGCGACGTCGCGCACGACGGCGGCCCCCGTGCAACTGGCCGGACTCCCGTTGCCGATCACGTGATCGGGATGCCGCGTGTCGGCCGCACGGCCGGCCGCGGGCACGGGGAAGTGCCCGTCGGGATTGCCAAAGGCCGCGGACGCGTTCCCGACCGCTGCCGGCAGCGCGCCGAGCCCGATGGCGAGCGCTCCGACCAGGGAGCCGATCACCTGTCCGAACCCGCTCACGACCTACCTCCGCCTTCGCTGCACACGCCTGACGTGGAGGGCGTACGAGGGCAGGCCCGCGAGCAGGAAGAGAAAGACGAACGACGCCCACGCCGACGGATGCTTGATGTGGTTCCGCTCTGCATGGAAGAAGACGGCCGTGCCCGCCGCCGCAGCGATGAGGATCGCGACGAGGAAGTCCCAGGAGGACGCGGTCACGGCCGCAACGTAGCCGCAGGACGCCGACGTCCGCGCGGACGTCGTGGACGCTCTGCTAGAAGTTGCCGGTGCGCCTGGCGCTGCTCACCGCGAGCGCGGCTCTCGTGCTCGCGGCGCCGGGAAGCGCTCGAGGATCGCATCCGTCGCCGGACTGGCTCTCGCAGGCGCGCTGCATCCATCTCCACGAGGGGCCGTGGGCCGCCAACACCGGCAACGGCTACTTCGGAGGCATGCAGTTCGCGGCGAAGACGTGGCTGCGGATGCAGGGCTCGCCTCAGCCCGCGTTCGCTCATCCGGGCGACCCGGCCTATCCGTTCACGGCGACGCCGCTCGCGCAGCTCCAGATCGCGTGGCGCGTGTGGCTCGGCGACGGCCGTTCGTGGCGTTCCTGGGGCGCGGTCGGCACCGCCTGCGCGCGTGTCGCCTCACCCGTGCCGTAGACGACCCGAGCCGGCAGTTCAGTCCGCCGGCAGCGTGAGGCTCTCGAGGTCGCGCGGGTAGTCGGTGAGGATCTCGATCCCGTCGGGCGTGACGGCGACGGTGTCCGAGTGGCGGAAGCCGCCGACCTGCTCGTCGTAGAGCCCGGGCTCGATCGTGAACACCATGCCCGGCTCGACGACCGTCTCGTCGCCGACGTCGAGGAACGGCGCCTCGTGGTCGCGCAGGCCGATCGCATGGCCCACGTGCTGCCGCCAGTAGCGCATCAGGTCGTGCTCCTCGAAGTACGCGAGCACCGCGCGGTCGACGTCGGCGCACGTGACGCCGGGACGCAGCGCGGCGAACGCGACGTCCTGCGCGGCGACGGTGTGCTCGAAGAGACGGCGCATCTCGGAGGTCGGCTCGCCGATCACCATCGCGCGCTCGAGCTCCGCGTTGTAGCCCCACACCGGCGCGCTGGTCTCGCTCACGAGCACGTCGCCTTCCGCGAACTCGATGTTGTGCGCGATCGCGTGCGCCCACGCGCTCCGCCTGCCGATCTGCCCACGATAGCCCGCCGACGCGCCGTCGGACGACGCGAGCTGGCCCCCGAAGGACGGCCCGAGCGCGTCGATCATCGCCAGCGTCGCCTCGTGCGCGATGCGCAGGCTGACGTCGGCCTCGGTCGTGCCCGGCCGCGTGTACTCCTGCAGCAGCCGATGGGCGTGCTCGCACCAGCGCGCGCTCTCGCGAATCAGCCCGAGCTCGGCGTCGCTCTTCCGCGCGAGCATGTGCTCGATCTCCGGCACGAGCGACTGCACGTCCTGCCCGGTCGCCTCGCTGAGCGGCGGCCCTTCGTAGCCGAGGATGCCGGGGTAGCCGTCGTTGTCGGCGCCGACCGCGCCGCGGATGCCCATGTCGCGCAGCACGCGCGCGAGGACCAGCATCGGGTGCTCGGTGCCGGGGTACTCGGGATACGACTCGACGCGCTCGAAGCCGGTCTCGGCGCGGATGCGCTCGACCTCGAACTCCGGCACGAACACCGCCAGGTCGCCGGAGCCCGCGATGACGAACGCGACCGGGCGCTCCGTCGCGAGGAAGCCGAAGCTCGCGAAGTAGCGGACGTAGTGCTGGTCGAACAGCACCACGCCGGTCAGGCCGCGCTCCGACGCGCGCCGCAGCAGTCGCGCGCGGCGCTGCTCGAGCTCGGCGACCGGGATCGTCAGATGCGATCGTGGTCGAACTCGCCGCCGGTGGAGCGGATTGCCTCCGAGCCGGCGAACGTGTTCGAGATCATCGAGTCGGTCTTCCGGCCTTCGTAGCCGCCGGTCTGCTCGAGGTCGCGCTCGTACGCGGTCATGCGCGTCTCCTCCTCGGCGCGCTCGACCGCTTGCTCGTCCTCGCCCTTCGACCACTTGCTGAAGAAGCTCTTGAGTCCCATGGCGGAAGTATCACTCATTTCGAGCGCGGCGGAGGACCCGGACGTCCCCGCGGCGGCGCGTCAGCCCGTCGGCGTCGTAGCGCTCGAGCAGCAGCTGCGCCGTCCGCCGCCCGACGCCGAGCGCGTCGCGGAAGCCGGGAAGCGTGATCGGGTCGAGGCCGGGAAGCAGCTCGCGGCCCCGGTCGTAGAGTCGCGGCGAGACGGCGAGCCCGTCGCCGACCCGGCGCAACCGGCCCTCCTGCTCGAGAAATGCCGCGAGCTCACGGTCGTCGACGCGTACGACCTCCGCGGTCTCGAGGCTCGCTTCGAGCTCGTCGGCGGCAGCCGCGCGTGCGCCGAGCCCGGCGGCGGCGCCGGGCAGGTACGCCTTGGTGCCGCGGCGCTCGACCTCGAGCAGGTTGACCAGATACGGCGCCCAGGGCTCGGCGGGCAGCAGCTCGGCCAGCGGCAGACCGGGGTCGAGCGGATTCGCCGCCGCGCGCTCGGCGAGGCGCGCCCGTGCCCGCCGGCGCAACCCATCGAGCCACGACTCGGAGAAGAAGAACTCACCGGCGGAGCGCACCGCGGACAGCCCGCGGGCGAGCTCGGGCGGCGTCAGCAGCCCGCGGGACTGCAGCTCGCGGCCGGTGACCGGCTCGTGCACGAGCGACCGCACGATCTCGATCGGGTCCCCGCGCTCGAGCGGCTCGAGCCGGGCGGGATCGAGCCGCCGCGGCGGCGCCGGGTCGAGCACGACGCCGCCGGCGACGGTCGTCGCCGTCCGCAGGATCACGCGGTCGCCCCGTGCGCCGGCGATCGGCGCCGACAGCCGGAGCTGCGCGTACGGGCCGGCCCGCGCGACCCGCGCCGGCGTCGCCTTCGTGCCGAGATGGACGGTGACGGCTGCCGGAACCGGCTCGAGCTCCTCGAGGCGCACGTCGAGGCGGTACGAGACCGGAAACGAGCCCGGCGCGACC
>DASUZZ010000002.1:0-24913 GCA_036376615.1 Gaiellaceae bacterium | reverse complement strand
CTCTACGAGCTGGCGGCGGTCGAGCTCGGCACGGACCCCGACGCGCTGGCGTTCGACCGCGAGCCCGCCGACTACGCATGCGCGCCGCTCGTCGAGTTGCGGCTGCTCGACGACTGGGCGATGACCATCGCGAGGCGCTATCTCTACGAGCAGGCCGACCGGGTGCGGATCGGCGCGCTGGTCGCATCCGCCGACGACGACCTCGCCGGTCTCGCGGCGAAGATCGACCGCGAGGAGGTCTACCACCGTCTGCATGCCGAGCTGTGGGCCGACCGGTTGCGCGACGAGCCGCGCTTCGCGGCCGCGGTCGACGAGCTCTGGCCCTCTGCGCTGGGGATGCTCCCGCCCGAGCAGCGCGACGAGCTCGCGCGGCTCGTCGGCCGCGAGCAGGTGCCCGCGTACGAGCGCGGCTCGCACACGGGCGAGCTCGAGCCGCTCTGGCTGGAGATGACCGAGGTGCGACGGAGCATCCCGGGAGCGCAGTGGTGACCGCGGAAGAAGTCTGGGCGGCGATCGGCGAGATCCCCGACCCGGAGATCCCGGTGATCTCGCTCGTCGAGCTCGGCGTGGTCCGCACCGTGGCCGTCGACGGCCACGCCGTGCGCATCGAGCTGACGCCGACGTTCCTCGGCTGCCCGGCCCTCGACGCGATGCGGCGATCGCTGGAGGAGACGGTGCGCGCGCTCGGCGCCGACGCGGAGGTCGAGGTCGTCCGGGACGACTCCTGGTCGACCGACCGGATCACACCCGCAGGCCGTGAGAAGCTGCGCGCAGCGGGCTTCGCCCCACCCGCCCCGCGCGCCGCGGGACCGACGACGCTGGTCCAGCTGCAGTCGCAGGCGTTCCGCTGCCCGTACTGCGGGTCGACCGACACGCGGCTCGACAACATCTTCGGCCCGACCCCGTGCCGCTCGATCCGCTGGTGCGCGAGCTGCCGCCAACCGTTCGAGCAGTTCAAGACGATCTAGTCGAAGCGACCGGGGACGGCCGGGCAGAAGCCTTCAGGACGATCTGGCCGCGGAGCGCGGCTGCGCCGACCCGGCGATGACCTTCAGCACGGTCACGGCGAGCGAGAGGCAGACGTAGGAGATCAGGATGATCGCGCCGAGCCGCGAATGCGCGAAGAGCAGCGCGTAGCCGAGATACGGGACGTGCCAGATCATCCGGTGCGCCTCCATGTGTCGCT
This sequence comes from Gaiellaceae bacterium, assembly GCA_036376615.1. Lineage (GTDB taxonomy): Bacteria > Actinomycetota > Thermoleophilia > Gaiellales > Gaiellaceae > PALSA-600. The sequence goes on along the minus strand of DASUZZ010000002.1, from coordinate 23,727 downwards.
CGTACTGGATCGCCCAGGGATCGGGCACCGGGTTCGAGTCGCCCTTCGTCCGGTAGACGACGTGGCCGCTCGACCGCTGGATCTCGATGATGCGGTGAGTGTCGATGCCGGCCTCGCCGATCGGCTTGCGGAAGGAGATCACGTCGCCCACCCGCAGCGAGGACGGCGCGACGGGACGGTCGACGACGAGCGACCCGACCGGGATCGTCTTCCGCATCGAACCGGTCTTCATCGCCATCGGCTCGTAGCCGAACACGATCAGCCCCACGTAGGCAACGGCAAGCGCGAGCAGGACGGTCGCCGCCAGCGACCTGACGGCGCCGAAGATGCGGCGCATCAGAAGTTCACCTGCTTGCCCCCGGTCTGGGTGACCGCGGTCGTCGACATCGAGTTGCCGGCGAGATCGGTGACGCTCGCGGACGGCGTCCACGTGAACGCCGACCTGGCGGCGTTCTTCCGCGCCGAGCCGGCCGGGGCGCAGCCGCCGAACGTGACCGTGACGGTGCTCCCGCTCGTCGACATCGTCGAAGCGCTGCAGGTGAGCGTCGCCTTCACGTAGTTGGCGTGCGTGTCGACGGAGCCGAGGTTGGTACCGGTGACGGCGATCGTGTCGCCGCCGCCCGTGTTCGTGAAGACCGCCGAGACGGTCGTCGCGGTGCCGGTCCAGCCGGCCTTCACCGTCGCCGGGTCGACCGGCTCGGAGAACGTGTACGTCAGCGTGTCGCCGTTGTCGAGCTGCCGCGCGGTGCCGCCGTTCGCACCGGCGACGTCACTGCCCGACGGCGCAACGGTGTCGCGCACGAGCGCAAGCGACATGGTCGGCGAGACGTCGCCCGTGTTCGCGGTGACGCCGGCGGCCGCGGTGACCGCGCCGTCGACCAGCGTGGAGGTGTCGAGCGGAGCGAAGCTCACCGTCCCGGCGCCGTCCGGTGCGGCGGAGCTCGCCGCGGCGGTATGGCTCGCGCCGTCCGTCAGCGAGAGGTTCGCGGTGTCCGTCGCGAGCGACGTCGATGCGAATGTGGCGCGAAGCTGCACGGCCGTCGCGATCGCCGCGTTGACGTAGGTCGTCGTCCCGTACGTGTGGCAGTTGAGGCACGCGACGCTCGTCGGCGCGGCCGCGATCTCGACCGTGGTCGACCTGGCGCTCTCCGCGCCGATCCAGCTCGCCCTCGCCGCCTGCGCCGTGTACTGCCAGCGCCCGACCGGGACGGCGCTCTCGGTGCAGGAGCTCGTCGGGAGCGATCCGGTGCAGGCGTTGCCGACCGGCTGGGGCACGCCTGGTTCCGAGTAGCGGCGCACGGTGTAGGTGACAGCCGCACCGCCGACCGTGACCGCCGGCCAGCTGAGCGAGACGCTCGGATACGTGGCGATCGTGTGCGAAGGCGCAGCGACCGGCGGGATGGAGAGCGCCGAGGAGGCGCCGTTGCCGCCGCCGCCGGTCGACCAGGAGGCGTCGGCTACGCCGCAGATCGCGAGCGCCGCGGCGAAGCCCCCGAGAAGGATGATGCGAACCACCGGTCGCCTAGGTTGTCGCCACCAGCGTGACGGGAACGGTGAAGATCGCTCCCTGGCAGCTGTTGTCGGACGCGTTCGACATCGCGACCGTGCCCGGGAGCGAGAAGACCACCGTCGCGCCGCCGGCGACGGCCTGGCCGAGACCGCTCGCGCCCGTGAACGTCACGCCGGTCGACGCGTTGCACGCCGCGCCCTGGTCGGACGTGATCGCGCCCGCGCCGTTGACCGCCGTGATCGTCACCGGGAACGAGTTCGGGTTCGTGACCTTGACCCAGAGGCCGCCGGTGCCGCCGGGATAGAGCTGCGCCGTCGTCGACGCGGTGGCGTCGGACAGCGTGACGTTCTGCGCGGTGAGCGCTCTCGAGTAGCCGTTGCCGCCCGACGAGCCGACCGCCCACGAGCCGAAGGTCAGCGTGGCCGTCAGCAGGACGGCGACCGCGGCCAGGGCCAGACCGAGCCTGGCCCTGTCCGCGGCGATGATCCTCAGCGCTGCACGCAGGGTCATCCGCCGTCTCCGTTTAGCTCGTGCCCGTGAGGGTGACGGGAATCGTGAAGATCGCGCCCTGACACGAGTTGTCGGACGCGTTGCTCATCGACGCGGCTCCCGCGAGCGTGAAGACGTAGGGAGTCAAGCCCGTGTTCGCAGGGACGGTCACGTTCGGCGTCTGAGGGGCGAACGTCACACCCGTGGCGGCGTCGCACGACACCCCCTTGTTGGAGGTGATGGTTCCCGCGCCGTTGACCGCCGTGACCGTCACCGGGAACGGGTTGGTGTTGTTGACGCTGACGACCACGTCACCCGTGCCGCCCGGATGGAGCTGTGCGGTGGTCAAGGCCGAGGCTTCGTTCAGCGTCAGGTTCGTCCCCGAGACCGCTTTCGCGTAGCCGCTGCCCGGATCCGAGCCGACCGCCCAGCTACCGAGCGTCACGCCGCCCGCGATCAGGACCGCGATCAGCGCCAGGAGAACGGCGAGCCGGGTCCTGCTCTGGGCGACGACCGAGAGTGCATCCTTCATGCCTACTCCTTCTCGTCGTGGTTTCACACCGGGAGTCGCCCGAGGCGCCGCAGCCGGGTCGTCGTGGTGCGCCGGCGTCATCGGCAAAGGGGGTACCGAACTTGAGGGATTCGCATAACCGCCGGAGCGCCTAACACAGGGTCAACCTGGGCGTGAGTACGCTCGGCTCCGAGCATGCGAGTCGCCTGGTTCCTGCTGACGGTGCCCGTGCTCGCCGGGTGCGGCGCGTCACCCGCCGCGAAGGCGCCGCCGGCGGCGACCCATCACGCGGCAGCGCGGCTGACGCTCAAGGCGTTCACCACCGAGGGCAACCTCGTCTGCCTGCGGTCGGACCGGCGCGTGTATCGGCTCGGCGCCCTCTCACGCAACCCGGTCGGCTGGGCGAAGGTCGCCGGGGCGGCGAGCCTGGGGATCGCCGAGATGAAGAAGCTCCGGCCGCCGCTCGCCGACCAGCCGCGCTTCCACCACCTGATCGTGCTCGCGGAGCGGCTCGCCGACGAGATCGTCGACGTGCACGGGGCGCTCGTCTCACGGAGCTACGCGGCGGCGCGAAACGATCAGGCGGCGGCGAGGATCCTCACCACGAAGATCCACGCGCAGGCGCAGAAGCTCGGGCTCACGTTCTGTCAGCAGGCGCTGACGAACTGGCCGGCGTAGCGGCCGAGCGTGTCTCGGCCAGCGCCGGATAGCGGTCCGTCAGCAGCAACAGGTACGCGAACGTCTGCGCCTGGTAGCGCAGCGTGTACGCGCTCAGGTCGCGGAAGCCGCGCGGATAGCGGCCAATCGCGAGCGCGACGAAGAAGCCGAGGAACGCGACGATCTCGAGCACGTAGGTGAGCGCGACCGCGAGCACGTACGCCGGGATCACGAGCACGATGCGCAGCAGCGTCTTCCACCGCGCCTGGGGTGCGGGCGGCGCGATCGCGACGTCGATCGGATACGTGCCCGGATAGCCGCGGAAGCGCGGATAGGGGTCCGCGACGAGATAGAGGTAGGCGTAGACGTGCGTCTGGTAGCGCACAAAGCGCGCGAGCCAGGTGTGCACGCGCTCCGGCGAGCTGCCGCGCACCAGCGTGATGAACCAGTCGACGATCGCGACCAGCAGCGCGACGATCGACCACGCCGCCAGGACGACCAGGTGCGGCAGCGCGAGCAGCCAGCGCAGGAGGACGGTCAACCGCCACCGCTTCAGGTCCTCGTTCACGAGCAGGCGCACCGGATGCGTCCACTCGGTGTCCGCGCCGGTGAACTCCGGGTGGCGCTTCTCGAGGAACGCCGCGACGCCTTCGCGGAAGTCGCTCGTCTGCGTCAGCTCCGCCTGCGTCCGCGCCTCGAGCTCGAGCTGCTCCTCGAACGTGCTCGTCTCGGCCGCGTCGAGCAGCCGCTTCGTCTCCCACACGGCTCGCGTCGGCATCGCGGCGAACAGCTGCGCCACCTCCTGCGCGCGGCCGGCAAGCTCGGCGGCGGGCACGACTTCGGACACGACGCCCCACGAGCGCGCCTCCTCGGCGCCGAGCCGGCGTCCGGTGGTGAGCCACTCGAACGCGCGGGCGGTGCCGAGCAGCCGGCGCGCGAGCCACGTGCCCCCCGAGTCGGGCACGAGCCCGATCGAGATGAACGCCGGCACGAAGCTCGCGGAGTCGGCGGCGATCCGCACGTCGCAGGCGAGCGCAAGCGACAGGCCCGCGCCGGCGGCGGGACCGTTCACCGCTGCGATCACCGGCTTCTCGAGCGCGCGGATCGCGAGCACGTTGCGGTGGTAGTTCTGCCGCAGGTTCCCGGCGACGTCGCGCGCGCCCGACGAGAACTCCTGCAGGTCCTGGCCGACGCAGAACCCGCGTCCCGCGCCGGTGATCACGACTGCGCGGATCCCCGGATCGGCGGCGGCCTGCTCGAGCCCGGCGTGGAGGCCGTCGTGTACCGCCTGGTTGAGCGCGTTCAGGACGTCGGGCCGGTTCAGCGTGATCGTCAGAACGCCGTCGCTACGACTGAGCTCGACCTCCGGCATCGCGACAGAACATAACGGCCTCGCCCGCCGACATCGCCCGTCACTAGAGTCGCCGCCATGAGCGATCCCTATGCCGCGTATCCGAGCCTCGAGCTCGACCGTCCTGCTCCACACGTCCTGCGCCTGACGCTGCGCGCGACCGGACGGCTGAACGCCGTGAGCGGCGCGATGCACCGCGAGCTCGCGGCGATCTGGCGGACGATCGGCGACGACGACGGGACGCGCGCGGTGATCGTCCGCGGCGCGGACGGGGCGTTCAGCGCGGGCGGCGACCTCGACCTCGTCGTCGAGATCGCGACCGACGCGGAAGCCAGGCGGCGTGTGTTCCACGAGGCGCGTGACCTCGTCCACAACCTCGTCGCGTGCCCGAAGCCGATCGTCTCGGCGATGACCGGGCCGGCGGTCGGCGCCGGGCTCGCCGTCGGGCTGCTCGCCGACGTGTCGATCGCGACCCCGTCCGCGCGCATCGTCGACGGGCACACGAAGCTCGGCGTCGCGGCCGGTGACCACGCAGTGCTCGTGTGGCCGTTGCTCTGCGGCCTCGCGAAGGCGAAGTACCACCTGCTGCTCTGCGAGCCGATCGACGGCGTCGAGGCGGAGCGCATCGGGCTCGTCTCGCTCTGCGTCCCGGAGGCGGAGCTGGAGGAACGGGCACTCGAGATCGCCACGCGCCTCGCGCGCGGCGCCCAGCCCGCGATCCGGCACACGAAGCTCGCGCTCAACAACTGGCTCCGCCTCGCCGGGCCCACGTTCGACGCGTCGCTCGCGCTCGAGTTCCTCGACCTGGCCGGTCCCGACGTCCACGAGGGCGTTGCAGCGGTGCGCGAGAAGCGCGCGCCCGACTTCGGTTAGTTACAGGCGAACGAACTCGACGGTCGGCCGCGGCAGTCCGCGATCGCGCGCGTCGCGCGCGGTCGCCATGAACTCGTCGCTCTTCGTCGCCGCCGCGAACGCCTCGTCGTCGGCGAACTCCCACTCGGCCAGATAGCGATGCTCGGGGTCGCCCATCGGCGCGCCGAACACCTTGCCGTGCCTGAACGTGCCGCCGGGAACACGCTCGCACACCTCGGCATGCGCCGCGTACTGCTGGGCGTCCGGCTCCTCTCCGTAGAGTACGACCACTCTGACCACCGCCAACCCCTTTCGTGCTCGACGAAGCAAAGGAGACTAACGATGGCCGGTTCCGTCGTACATGTGGAGCTGCCGTCCGCCGACGCGGATCGCGCCGCGTCGTTCTGGAACGGCCTGTTCGGGTGGGGCCTCGACGAGTCCGCGCCGGAGGAGTTCGACTACCGGATGGCGCAGATCGGGCCGGAGCAGGCCGTCGCCGTCTTCCCGTCGCCCGACAAGCCGGGCAGCGGCCCACTCGTCTACTTCTCGACCGACGACATCGAGGCGTCGATCGCCAGGGTGCGCGGCCTCGGCGGCACCGCGGACGACAAGCAGCCTGTGCCCACGCACGGCTGGTTCGCGGGCTGCGTCGACACCGAGGGCAACCGCTTCAGCCTCTGGCAGATCGACCCGAGCGCTGCCTAGTGGCCCCGTCCACGAGTTCGGTTGTGTGCTTGGCCGGCTGCAAAGCGGCGCATGCCCGCGTCCTCGGCCTGCTCGCGTTTCGCTCGGCCAATCACGAACCAACTCATGGACGTGACCACCAGTGACGTCGGTCGCGGTCGCGCTGACCGTTCTCGGCGGCCTGGCCGGCTCGGTGCAGGTGGCGGTGATGGGCCGCTTCGGCAGCCGCATCGGCGTCGTCGAGGCGCTGACGTTCGCGACCGGGATCCAGCTCGTACTCTCCCTGGGGATCCTGCTGCTCGCGCGCTCCGGCCTCGGCGGCCTCGGCGGCGCGTTCCGGGCGCCCGCGTGGATGTGGCTCGGCGGCGTGATGGGGCTGACGATCGTCTTCACGATCACGTTCGCCCAGCCGCGGATCGGCGCGACAGCGACGATCGGGATCCTGATCGCCGGCCAGCTCGTGATGGGCGTGCTGATCGACCGCTTCGGCCTGTTCGGCGTCGCTCAGATCGCGATCTCGCCGGTGCGGCTGGCCGGCGTCGCGCTCCTGGGAATCGGCGCGGCCCTTTCCCTCGTCCGCTAGCCGCGTGACTCTGAAAGGCAAGACGTGGACCGCGCTGGTCACGGTCTACGTGATCTGGGGCTCGACCTACCTCGGCATCGCCATCGCCGGCGAGACGATCGCGCCGCTGTTCGCCGTGTCGACGCGCTTCGTCACCGCGGGGGCGCTGCTGGCGGCGCTCGTCGTGCTCCGCGGCGGCACGCTGCGCGTCACGCGCCGAGCGTTCGCGTCGTGCGTGCTGGTCGGGTTGCTGCTGCCCGGAGCGAACGCGGTGCTCTTCTTCGCCGAGCGCGACGTCCCGACCGGCCTCGCGTCGCTGATCATCGCCTCGGTGCCGCTCTGGATCATGGTGATGCGGCTCCTCGCGCACGAGCGTCTTTCGTGGCAGGCATTGGCCGCAGTCGGCACCGGCTTCGCGGGAGTCGCGATCGTCGCCCGGCCGTCGGGCGGAGCGACGACGCTCGGGATCGTCCTGTGCCTCGTCTCGGCGCTGATGTGGGCCGGGGGATCGTTCCTGTCCGCGCGGATCGAGCTGCCGCGCGACCCGTTCGCCGCAACCGCGTACCAGATGCTCGCGGGCGGGCTCGTGATGCTCGTCCCGGCGGTCCTCACCGTGCACGGCTTCTCGCCGTCGGCCGCGTCGGTCGCGGCGTGGATCTACCTGGTCACGTTCGGGTCGATCGTCGGCTACAGCGCCTACGTGTGGCTGCTCGCGAACGCACCGCTCGCGACCGTGTCGACGTACGCGTACGTGAATCCCGTCGTGGCGATCGGCCTCGGCGTGCTCTTCCGCGGCGAGCAGCTGACGTGGGAGCTCATGCTGGGCGCGGCGATCGTGGTCGCGGCGGTCGCCGCCGTCGTACGGGAGGAGCCGCCGACTGCGACACCGCTCGAGGAAGGGGTCTGATCAGAGGCAGATGTCGTCCGGGCGAACCGGGACGCGGGTGAGCTCGCGGCCGGTGGCGTCGCGAAGCGCCGCCACGATCGCCGCGGTGGAGACGACGGTCGGCGGCTCGCCGACGCCCTTCACGCCGTAGGGCGCGTCGGGCTCCGGGTCCTCGATCAGCACGGACTCGACCGGCGGCATGTCGAGCGCCGTCGGGATCAGGTAGTCCGTGAAGCTCGCGTTCGTGATCAGCCCGCCCGACGTCTGGATCTCCTCCATCAGCGCGAGGCCGAGCCCCTGGGCGGTGCCGCCCTCGATCTGCCCCTCGACCTGCTGCGGGTTGACCGCCTTGCCGACGTCCTGGGCGGCGCCGATCCAGACCACGCGCGTCAGGCCGAGGTCGACGTCCACCTCGGCGACCACCTTCATGGCGCATGCGGCGAAGGCGACGTGCGCGCGCTCGCCGGTGATCTGTCCGGTCTCGGGGTCGAGCGGCGTCGTGCGCGGATGGCGGTAGATCCGCTCGACGTCGACCTCCGCGCCCGCGCCGAGGCGCGCGCGCTCCTCGAGCGCGGCCCGGCAGGCGTCGCGTACGGCGCCGGCCGCCATCCAGGTCATGCGCGACGCGGAAGCGGAGCCGGCCGAGCCGACCTCCGCGGTGCCCGCCGGCGCGAGCCGAACGTCGTCCGTCTCGAGCTCGGTGCGCGCGACCTGTAGCACGACCCCGGTCACACCCTGCCCGACCTCGGCGGCTGCGCAGTGCACCTCGGCCGAGCCGTCCGCGAAGAGCCGCACGCGTGCGGCACAGAAGTCGTCGAAGCCTTCGGAGTAGGCGATGTTCTTGAAGCCGACGGCGAAGCCGGTGCCGCGGCGCACGCCCTCGCCGCGCGTCGTGTTGCCGGCGCCTCCGGGAAGCCGGAGCGGGTCGCGCGGTAGCTCCTCGGCCGGCGGCGGCGAGAGCGCGGCGGCCGCGCGGATCACCTCCGCGATCGGCATCGATCCGGTGATCGCCTGACCGGTCGGCAGCGTGTCGCCCGGCGCGAGGGCGTTCAGCAGGCGCAGCTCGACCGGGTCGATGTCGAGCGCGGCGGCCAGCTTGTCCATCTGCGCCTCGCCCGCAAAGCACGTCTGCACGGCGCCGAACCCGCGCATGGCGCCGCACGGCGGGTTGTTCGTGTACACGACGGTCGACTCGATCAGCGCGTTCGGCACCTCGTACGGCCCGAGCGCGAACGAGGCGGCGTTCGAGCAGACGGCGGTCGAGCTCGACGCGTAGGCGCCGCCGTCCAGCAGGACCCGCATCCGCACGGAGACGAGCCGCCCCTCTCTCGTCGCGCGGTGCTCCGCCCAGATCCGCGCCGGATGGCGGTGCACGTGGCCCGTGAACGACTCCTCGCGGTTGTAGACGATCTTCACCGGGCGATTCGTGTGCAGCGCGAGCATCGCGCCGTGAATCTGCATCGACAGGTCCTCGCGCCCGCCGAACGCGCCGCCGACGCCGCCGAGGTGGATGCGCACCTGCTCTTCCGGCAGGCCCAGGCACGGCGCGACCTGCGCGCGGTCGACGTGCAGCCACTGCGTGGCGACGTAGATGTCGACGCCGCCCTCGCCGTCGGGAACCGCCAGCCCCGATTCCGGCCCGAGGAACGCCTGATCCTGGATGCCGAGCTCGTAGACGCCGCTGACGGCGACGTCGCCGCCCTGGTCCGGGTCGCCGTGCCTGATCACCAGGTGCCGGACGACGTTCGGCCGGTCGTCCTCGCGGTAGCCGTGACCGCGCGTCGGGCGATCCGGATGCAGGTCGGACTGCCCGGTCGCGCGCTCCATGTCGGCGACCGGCTCGAGCGGCTCGTACGCGACGCGGATCCGCCCGGCCGCGCGGCGCGCCTGCTCGGGATGCTCGGCCGCGACGATCGCGACCGGTTCGCCGTAGTAGAGGACGCGGTCGATCGCGAGCACCGGCTGATCGGCGAACTCGAGCCCGTACGTCTTGGCGCCGGGCACGTCCTCGTGCGTGAGCACGGCATGCACGCCGGGCATCGTCAGCGCATCGCTGGTGTCGAGCTCGACGATGCGCGCATGGGCGTGCGGACTGCGCAGCGCGTGGCCGAACAGCATCCCGGGCGCGGACAGGTCGCTCGCGTACGCGAACTCGCCCTTCACCTTCGGCGGCGCATCGATCCGCGGGACGAGCTCGCCGACCTTCCCGGCCTGCAGCCGGCGCGGGAGGGTCTGGGTCATCCGCGTGCCACCATCCTGACGGCGTCGAAGATCTTCGCGTAGCCGGTGCAGCGGCACAGATTGCCGGACAGCGCCTCGCGGATCTCGTCGTCCGACGGCGACGGGTTGTGCCGCAGCAGGTCGGCGGTTGCGACGACGAGGCCCGGCGTGCAGAAGCCGCACTGCACTGCGCCGGCGTCGACGAACGCCTGCTGCACCGGGTGCAGCTCGTCGCCGTGCGCGAGCCCCTCGACCGTGGTCACGTCGTGGCCGTCGGCCTGCGCGGCCAGCACCAGGCACGCGCACACGAGCGTCCCGTCGAGCAGCACCGAGCACGACCCGCACTCGCCCTGCTCGCAGGCGTTCTTCGAGCCCGGGAAGCCGAGCTTCTCGCGCAGCGCGTACAGCAGCGACTCGCCCTCCCAGCAGTCGGTCTGGTGCTCCTCGCCGTTGATGCGGACGGTGATCCTCAGACGAGGACCCTCTTCAACGCGCGCTCGGTCAGCACCCGCAGCGCATGGCTGCGGTAGTTGCGCGTCCCGCGGACGTCGTCGATCGGCGAGGCGGCCGCGGCAACCGCTTCCGGGAACGTCGCCGCATCCGCGCGCGATGCGGTGACCAGCGTGGGGCGCGGCGCGGCCGAGCCGAACGAGGCGCGCAGCTCGTCGCCCGCCGAGACCGCGAGCGAGACGACGGCGATCACCATCGCGTTGCGCGGACCGATCTTCATGAACGTCTGCGGCGCGCGCGACGGGCGCAGCCAGACGGCCGTGATCAGCTCGTCTGGCTCGAGCGCGTTCCGCTTGACGCCGGTGACGAACTGGGCGAGCGGCACGCGCCGCGTCCCACGCGTCGACGCGCACTCGACCTCAGCGCCCTCGACGACGAGCGGCGGCAGCGCGTCCCCGGCCGGCGACGCGGTGCCGAGGTTGCCGCCGATCGTGCCGCGGTTCCGGATCTGCGGCGAGCCGACGGTGCGGGACGCCTCGGCGAGCGCCGGCAGCAGCTCGGCGAGCTCTCCTCGCATCGCCTCCGCGTACGTGAGCCCGGAGCCGAGCCGCACCTCTCCGTCGGCGCGGGACCAGCCGCGCAACTCGCCCACTTCGTTGAGGTTGAGCACCGTCTCGGGCCGCGTGCGGTCGAAGTTGAGCGCGACCATGAGGTCGGTGCCGCCCTGGATCGGCACGGCACCGGGATGCTCGGACCTGAGGCGCAGCGCCTCGTCGAGCGTGCGAGGGGTGAGAACCTCCATCGGCGGTGACTGTACGGTTTCACCCGCCGTGGCCGCTTCCCTCCCGCACCGGCTGGCAGTCGCACGTGGAGACGAGCCGGCGGACGTGGTGATTCGCGGTGGCCGCGTGCTCTCGGTGTTCACGCGCGAGTGGCTCGAAGGCGACGTCGCGATCGTCGACGGCGTGATTGCGGGGATTGGCACGTACGAGGGCGCCGAGATCGTCGACGCGGACGGCCGCTTCGTCGTCCCCGGCTTCGTCGACGCGCACATGCACCTGGAGTCGTCGAAGCTGCTCGTCGACGAGTTCGCGCGGCTCGTCCTCCCGTTCGGGACGACGGCGGTGGTCGCCGACCCGCACGAGATCGCGAACGTGCTCGGCACCGACGGCGTGCACTGGCTGCTCGACGCGAGCGCGCGGCTTCCGCTCGACGTCTACTTCATGGCGTCGTCGTGCGTCCCCGCGTCGCACTTCGAGTCGCCCCGCCGCGCGCTGACCACCGGCGACCTCGACGCGCTGCTGCGCCGCCGGCGCGTGATCGGGCTCGCCGAGATGATGAACTTCCCCGGCGTGATCGGCGCGTCGGCGTCGGAGCTCGACAAGCTCGCACTCGCGACCCATGTCGACGGGCACGCGCCGGGCGTGCGCGGTGCCGCGCTGCAGGCGTATGCGGCCGCCGGGGTCGGCTCCGACCACGAGGCGTACACGGCGGAGGAGGGGCGCGAGCGCCTGCGCGCGGGGATGTGGCTCCTGATCCGCGAGGGCTCGGCCGCGCGCAACCTGCAGGCGCTCCTGCCGCTGCTCGCCGAGTACGGCCCGAACCGGATCGCGTTCTGCACCGACGACCGCGAGCCGGAGCACATCGCCGACGACGGGCACATCAACTCGATGGTGCGCGACGCGGTCGCGGCCGGGATCCCGCCCGAGGACGCGCTCGTCTGCGCCACGCTCAACCCGGCGCTCTGGCACGGGCTCGGCCATCTCGGGGCGGTCGCGCCCGCCCGCGCCGCCGACCTGCTGCTCCTTCCCGACCTCGAGCGCTTCGTGCCCGACGTGGTGCTGAAAGGCGGCCGCCCGGTCGAGGAGATCCCGGCCGCCGAGGTGCCCGACTGGGTGCGGCACACCGTGCGCATCGGCGCCTACGGGCCGGAGATGTTCCGGATCCCGTGGAGCGGCGGCGAGGCCCGCGTGATCGGGATCGTGCCGGGGCAGATCATCACCGACGGGCTCGTCGAGGAGCTGCCCGCGCGCATGGGGGAGGCGACGGCCGACCCGGCGAGAGACCTGGCGAAGATCGCCGTCGTCGAGCGTCACCTCGGCACCGGGCGCGCCGGCCTCGGCTTCGTGCGCGGCTTCGGCCTGCAGCGTGGCGCGCTCGCCTCGAGCGTCGCCCACGACGCGCACAACGTCGTCGTCGTCGGCATGAACGACGCGTCGATGGCGGCGGCCGTGCGCAGGCTGGCGAACCGCGGCGGCGGCATCGTCGTCGTCGACGGCGCCGAGGTGCTCGCCGAGCTGCCGCTGCCGGTGGCCGGCCTGCTGTCGGATGCGCCGCTGCAGGAAGTGGTCGCGGCGTCGCACGCGCTCGTCGCGGCCGCGCGGTCGCTCGGCTGCACGCTGGAGGCGCCGTTCCAGCACCTCGCGTTCCTCGCGTTGAGCGTGATCCCGAGCCTGAAGCTCACCGACCGCGGCCTCGTCGACGTCGACCGGTTCGAGCTCGTGCCGCTGGAGGCATCGTGATCCTCGCCGACTGCCGCGTCGTGACGATGGACGACGCCGGCACCGAGCACGAGCGCGGCTGGGTCGAGATCGAGGACGGGCTGATCGCCGCAACCGGGAGCGGCGAGCCCCCGCGCGGCGAAGTGCGAGACCTCCACGGCGCGGTCGTCACGCCCGGCCTCGTCAACACGCACCACCACCTGTTCCAGACGCTGACGCGGGCGCGCGCGCAGCAGGCCGACCTGTTCACCTGGCTGCGCGAGCTGTACCCGGTCTGGGCGCGGCTCGACGCGGCGATGGAGCACGCCGCCGCCCGCGCCGGGCTGGCCGAGCTGGCGCTGTCCGGTTGCTCGACGGTCTTCGACCACCACTACGTGTTCCCGCGCGGTGTCTCCGGCCTGATCGAGGCGGAGCTCGACGCCGCGCGCTCGATCGGCCTCCGCCTCGTCGCGGCACGCGGCTCGATGGACCTCGGCGAGTCCGACGGTGGGCTCCCGCCCGACTCGCTCGTCGAGCACATCGACGCGATCCTCGCCGACACCGAGCGGCTCGCCGCGCTCACCGACGGCGACCTCGCCGGGCTCGCGGTCGCGCCGTGCTCGCCGTTCAGCGTGACGACGCGGCTGATGGAGGAGTCCGCCGAGCTCGCGCGCCGCTCCGGCCTGCAACTGCACACGCACCTCGCGGAGACGGTCGAGGAGGACGCCTATTGCCGCGAGCTCTACGGCTGCAGCCCGGTCGAGTACCTCGAACGCGTCGGCTGGATCGACGGCGACGTCTGGTGCGCGCACTGCGTGCACCTCTCGGACGCCGACGTGGCGACTTTCGGCCGGGCAGGAGTGGGCGTCGCGCACTGCCCGACGTCCAACCTGCGGCTCGGCGCGGGCGTCGCGCCGGCCCGCCCGCTGCTCGACGCGGGCGTGCGCGTCGGCCTCGGCGTCGACGGGTCGGCCTCGAACGAGCGGAGCGACCTGTTCGCCGAGGTGAAGCAGGCGCTGCTCGTCGCGCGCGGCCGCGACGGCGGCGCCGCGCTGACGGCCCGCGACGCGCTGCGGCTCGGCACTCGCGGCGGCGCCGACGTGCTGCGGCGCGCCGACATCGGCTCGCTCGAGCCGGGCAGGCGGGCGGACGTCGCGGTGTGGCGCACGGACGGGCTCGAGTTCGGCGGCGCCGACGACCTCGTGGCGAACCTCGTGCTCTCCGGCCCGCACCGCGTCGACACCCTCCTCGTCGGCGGCCGCGAGATCGTGCACGGCGGCGCGCTCGTGAACGCCGACGAGCAGGAGATCGCGGGCGAGCACCGCAAACAGGCGCGAAGGCTATGGCAGGAGTGACGCTCTCCACGCACGTCCTCGACACCGAGATCGGTGAGCCGGCAGGCGGAGTGAACGTGAGCCTCTACCGCGGCGAGGACCTGATCTCGTACCAGGTGACCGACGAGGACGGGCGGATCCCGAACCTGTTCGAGACCGACTTCGTGCCCGGCGAGTACCGGCTCGTCTTCCACGTCGGCGGCGGCTTCTTCGAGAAGGTCGAGTTGACGATCGCGCTCATCGAAGAACGGCACTACCACGTCCCGCTGCTCATCTCCTCCTACGCGTGCGCGAGCTACCGCGGCAGCTGAGCGCCGACGAGCTCGCCGAGCTGTTCGAGGGGCGAACGACGCTCGTCGAGCAGCTCGCCGCCGTCGAGTACCCGCTCGCCCGGGCGCGCACCGTCGCAGCGCGGCTCTCGCCCGACGAGCAGAGGAAGGTGCTCGACGCGCATCCGCGGATCGGAGTCAACGGCGGCCTTTCGGCCCGCTCGGCGGCCGAGCAGGGCACCGACGACGACCCCGAGGTGCTGCGTGAGCTCGCCGAGCTGAACCGCGAGTACGAGGAGCGCTTCGGCTTCCGGTTCGTCGTATTCGTGAACCGCCGCCCGAGGCGCGAGATCCTCCCGATCCTCCGCGAGCGGCTCGCGCGGACCAGTGACGAGGAGCTCGCGACCGGCGTGGACGAGCTCGTGCAGATCGCGATCGACCGATGGCAGCGCACCTCCTAGGCCTCTCCGACTACTGGTGGGGGTGGGGCAACCTGCTCTTCCGCTGGCTGCACGTGATCGCCGGGATCGCGTGGGTCGGCGCGTCGTTCTACTTCATCGCGCTCGACAACCACCTCGAGCGGCCGAAGGACCCGAACGACCTGAAGCGCGGCATCGCCGGCGAGGCGTGGGAGATCCACGGCGGCGGCTTCTACCGCGTCGAGAAGTTCCAGCTCGCCCCCGAGCGCCTGCCGGAGCCGCTCCACTGGTTCAAGTGGGAGGCGTACACGACCTGGCTCTCGGGGTTCGCGCTGTTCGTCGTCGTCTACTACGCGCACGCGTCGGGGTTCCTGATCGACCCGTCCGTCGCCGACCTGCAGCCGTGGGAGGCGATCGCGCTCTCGATCGCCGGGCTCGCGATCGCGTGGCTGGTCTACGACGGGCTCTGCCGCGCATTCGAGAACGACGAGCTCGTGCTCGCGATCCTCGTCTTCGCGTTCGTGTGCCTGTCGGCGTGGGCCTCGTCCGAGCTGTTCGCCGCCCGCGCGGCATACCTGCAGGTCGGCGCGATGATCGGGACGATGATGGTCGGGAACGTCTTCTTCGTGATCATCCCGGCCCACTGGGAGCTCGTGCGCGCGAAGGAGGCGGGGCGCGAGCCCGACCGGCGCTGGGCGATCCGCGGCAAGCAGCGGTCGGTGCACAACAACTACCTCACGCTGCCGGTCGTCTTCGCGATGCTCTCGAATCACTTCACGATCACCTACGGCCACGCGCACGCATGGGTGATCCTCGTCGCGCTGATGGCGATCGGCGCGCTGACGCGTCACTACTTCAACCTGCGCCACCGCGGGATGAACGTCTGGCCGGTGCTCGGCGTCGCGGGCGCCGGCATCGTCGCGATCGCGCTCCTGATCAGGCCGTGAGCTAGGTTCTGCCGATGCTCGAGATCGTCGCGTCGGGGCTCACGTTCGTCGCCCGCTTCGAGGAGGA
Source organism: Gaiellaceae bacterium (assembly GCA_036376615.1). Classification (GTDB taxonomy): domain Bacteria; phylum Actinomycetota; class Thermoleophilia; order Gaiellales; family Gaiellaceae; genus PALSA-600. Next base: position 8,039 of record DASUZZ010000002.1, on the reverse strand, counting down.
GCTCGCGCCGGCCACGGTCGCAGCGTTCAAGTCGATCCTGCCGTTCGACGACCGGATCATCCACTGCCGCTGGAGCGGCGAGTCGAACTGGATCCCGTGGGGCGACCGCGACCTCGGAATCGGCCCGGAGAACGCAACGTCGTACCCGCACCCGGGCGAGCTCGCGCTCTACCCCGGCGGCCAGAGCGAGACCGAGCTGCTCTTCCCGTACGGCTACTGCAACTTCGCGTCGAAGGCCGGGCAGCTGTGGGCGAACCACTTCGCCACGCTCGTCGAGGGCGCCGATCAGCTGAAGGAGCTCGGCCGGCGCACGCTCTGGGAGGGCGCGCAGCCGATCTCGTTCCGCGAGATGTAGAGCTACGCGCGGCCGTTCTGGTCGCGCAGGTACTGGTGGACGAAGGCGATCGCCATGCTGCCCTCGCCGACCGCGGCGGCGACGCGCTTGACGGGGCTGAAGCGCACGTCACCGCAGGCGAAGACACCCGGCACGCTCGTCTCGAGCAGGTACGGGTCGCGGTCGAGGTCCCAGCCGCCGCCGGCGCGGGCGTCGGCACCGGTCAGCACGTAGCCGCGCCGGTCGAGCGCGATCTCCGGAGGCAGCCACCCGGTCTCCGCGTCCGCGCCGATGAAGATGAAGAGCCCGCCCGACTCGAGGCGCGTCACCGTCCCCGTCGCGTCGTCGGCCACGTCGATCGCTTCCAGCGCGGTGTCGCCGTAGGCCGCGACGACCTCGCTGCGGAACAGCACGTCGATGTTCGGTCGGGTCGCGAGCTGGTCGATCAGGTAGCGCGACATGCTCTTCTCGAGCGTCTCGCCGCGGTAGACGATCGTCACCGAGCGGGCATGCGTGGAGAAGAACATCGCGGCCTGCCCCGCCGAGTTGCCGGCGCCGATGATCTGCACGTCGAGGCCGTGGGTGTTCGCCGCCTCGCTCCGCGCCGCCCCGTAGAAGATCCCTTTCCCGGCGAGCCGGTCGAAGCCCGGGGTCGCGAGCCGCCGCCACGAGACGCCGCACGCGAGGATGATCGTGCGCGCGCGCAGCACGTCGCCGCCGTCGAGGTGCACGTGCCGGGTCGCCGCGTCGATCCGCGCGATCGACCGCGTCACGAGGATCTCGGCGCCGAGCCGGCGCGCCTGCTGCAGCGCACGCGTCGCGAGCTCGTCGCCCGACACCCCGGACGGGAAGCCGAGGTAGTTCTCGATCCGCGACGACGTGCCCGCCTGACCGCCGGGGGCCTCGCGCTCGACCACCACCGGGCTCAGCCCCTCCGACGCACCGTAGACCGCCGCGGCGAGGCCCGCGGGGCCGGCGCCGACGATCACCGCGTCGTACTCGGCCCGGGCCGGCTCCGTCGCGATCTCGAGCAGCTCGGCGACGCGCCGCAGCTGCGGCTTGACCACCGTCTTCCCGTTCACGACCCGGATCGCCGGGTAGTCCCCCTCCGACGGCAGCGCGCCCCACCACTGCTCGGCGTCGGCCGGGACGTCGGGCTGCAGCCACCGAAACGTGACCTGGTTGCGGTCGAGGAAACGGCGGAGCTCGGCGCACGCCGCATCCCAGCGATGACCGAGCACGATCGCGCGCGGCGGCGCTGGCTCGGCGGCGAGGCCCTGCAGGCCGCCCCGACCCCCGATCCGGTGGGCGGCCAGGCGGCCGACCTCCTTCGCGACGTCCTCGGAGACCGAGGCGACCGCGTGGTAGTCGTGCGGCTCGATCCGCAGCACGCGCGACGGCTCGGACGCGCGAAAGCCGACGGGAAACACCGTCCCGAGGGTGATCGGGACCTCGCCGAAGATGTCGCCGGGCTGCCGCTCGCCGACGACGCGTGCAATGCCGTCGACGATCCGCACGGCCTCGATGCTGCCGTCGAGCACGCCGAAGAGCGCACGGTCGTCGCCCGGGTTGGCGGCGAACTCGCCGGCGGCCAGGCTGATGTCCGCCGACACGCGGCAGAGCCGCTCGAGGTCCTCGCGCGGAAGCTCCGCGAAGACGGCGATCTGCGCGATGTCGTCCGGTGTCACCATCGGCGTGGCCCTCGGCGCGAGGGCGTAGTACGTTCCGGGGCGCAGGCGACGCCGGCACCCGCGCCGGCGCGAACCGACAGCGTGAGGAGCACCGGATGATCGGCATTCGCATCAAGCTCCCGGGCGTGACCCAGGAAGAGTTCGACCGCGTTCACGACCAGATCAACCCCGACCGGACACCCCCGGAGGGCCTCGTCTTCCACGGCTCGGGCCCGATCGACGGCGGCTGGGGGATCATCGACTTCTGGGAGTCTCGCAGGGCGTTCGACGCCTTCGCACAGAAGATCGAGAGCGGGATGGCCGCAGCGGGCGTGCAGCCGCAAGGGCCTCCGGACATCAAGGAGTTCCCGGTCCACGAGACCATCAAGGCCTCGTAGGTCGACGACGTCGGGTGTGTCGCTCATTCGCTGTCGCTCGCTCTCGCGGCCTCTGCGGCCTCGGCAATCCTAGGCAGCCGGGTCTCGGGCGATGCGATAGGTCAGGTGGGTGACGCCGGGCGCGTCGACGACACGAACCGGCTCGAACCTTGGCGGCGGCGCCGCCACGTTGTCGAAAAGACGGACGCCGCCGCCGAGCAGCACCGGCACGAGGTGGAGCTCGAGCTCGTCGAGCAGGCCTGCGGCGAGATACTGCTTCGCGACGCCCGCGCCGCCGGCAATGTCGACCTGGAGCCCCCCGGCGGCGTCGCGGGCGAGGTCGAGCGCGACACCGATGCCCTCGGTGACGAACGTGAAGGACGTGCCTCCCGACAGGTCGAGCCGGGGTCGCGCGTGATGCGTGAGCACGAAGACCGGCAGGTGAAACGGCGGATCGTCGCCCCACCAGCCTCGCCAGGGATCGCTGCCCCACGGCCCGGGACCGCCGCCGAACATGTTCCTGCCCATGAGGAGGGCGCCGACGCCGAGGTCGGACTCCTCGAGCACGGCGGTGCTGGCGTTGACCTCACCGCCGTCGAGCCCCGCCGCCCGACGCCAGACCGCGAGGGAGCGCATCCACTCGTGGAGAAGGTGGCCGCCGACGCCGAGTGGATGGTCGACGCTCTGGTCGGCACCGGCAACGAAGCCGTCGAGGGACATCGACGTCGAGTAGCGAAGCCGACTCATCCACACGCTACGACTCCACCGGCGCAGAAACCTCATCGGCGGCGGCGGTAGAGTCGACGGCGGCCGATGATCCGGATCGGAAGCCTCGTCGTGTGCGCCGCGGGCATCGTCGCCCTGACCTCGTCGGGCTGCGGGCGCGTCACCGTCTCGACCGGCCCCGTCTCCGGCAGCGTCGTCTTCTCCGCATCGGATTGATGGCGCCCGACGGGACGGTCGAGGTCCGTCGCCTGAGCGGCGGCGAGCTCCGCGAGTCGCTCGACGGCCTCGCGGCCGTGCTCGCCGACTGCGTCGCCGGCGGTGCGTCCGTCAGCTACATGGAGCCGTTCGCGCACGCCGACGCCCGCGCTGCGTTCGAGGGCTTCGCCGCCGAGGTCGACGCGGGCCGGCGCATCCTGCTCGCCGCCTTCACCGGCGGCGACGTGGTCGGCACGGTGCAGGTCGACCTCGCGGTCCCGCCGAACCAGCCGCACCGCGGCGAGATCGCGAAGCTGCTCGTCCACCGCGCCGCGCGCGGGCGCGGCATCGCAGAGCTGCTGATGGAGCATGCGGAACGGGAAGCGCGGCGGGAGGACAAGACGCTGCTGATCCTCGACACGGTCACCGGTGACGCCGCGGAACGGCTCTACACGCGCCTCGGCTGGCAGCGGGTCGGCGTGATTCCCGGCTACGCGCTCTACCCCGACGGACGGCCCTGCGACACGACCGTCTTCTACAAGTCGATCTGACGACATCGCCGCGCGCCGCAGGCATTCTTCGCGCGCTTAGCCCATCGCCCGAGCGGGAACGGGTCCCTGGACGGACACAGGGAGGTCCCAGATGACTGGACAGATGAGAGCCGGGTTGACACTGGCCGGCGTCGCAGCCGCCGGGGTGCTGCTCTGGGAGGCGGCGCAGCTCAGCCGTGGCACGGTCGGCGGCTACTGGGCCGCGTACGGCATCGTCGCCGGCGCGGGCCTCGTCCTCGCCGTGACACAGCTGCGCGGGCGCTACGGACACCCGCCGGCGATGTTCGCGCTCGGCTTCCTGCCCGTGCTGATCTGTGCGGGCTGGGTGCTGCTCGCGATGCAGCCACACGGCAACTGGTTCCGCGACCACGTGCTCGCCTGGTCGGGCGACATCGGCATCAAGGACGTCGTGCTCGACCTCGGCACCTGGCTCGGCGTGCTCGCCTTCGGGATCGGCTACACGCTCGGACTCGTCGTCGAGCCGATGCCGGCTGCCGTGGAGGAACCGGTCGCCATCGACCGCACCGCGGCGGACGAGCCCGTCACGGCGGGGCGGCGGGAGGTTGCCCACGACGGCGCCGCGGACGAGCCCGTCTCCGTCGGACGCCGGGAGGCCGACGAACCGGCCGGCACCCGCCCGGCCCCGTAGGCGAACGGGGGTAGACGGCGGCGGCTCCGCCGTCTACCCCCGGTTTCCGCTTAGCGCTCTTCGCGCGAGTACGGCCGGCCGAGCGCGCCCGGCGCGCCGAGCCGCCTGCGTGCGCCGGCGCTCGAGACCGCGACGAGCACCAGCACCGTCATCACGTACGGCAGCGCCTGGAAGAGCTCGGGCGGGATCCCGGTGAGGATGCCGCGTGCCTGGAACGTGAACGGGATCCCGGAGAACGCGCCGAAGAAGTACGCGCCGACCAGGCAGAGGCCCGGCCGCCAGAACGCGAAGATGACGAGCGCGATCGCGATCCAGCCGGCGCCGCCCGTGATCCCGTCCTGCCACTGAGGCGTGATCCACAGCGTGAACACGGCGCCGCCGACTCCGGCGAACGCACCGCCGAGCACGGTATGGGCGTACCGGTACGCGCCGACGTTGATCCCCATCGCGTCAGCCGCGTCCGGCGCCTCGCCCACGGCGCGGAGGTTGAGACCGGGCCGGGTTCGGTTGAGGTAGACGGCGACCGCGATCACGAGCAGCCAGGAGATGTAGACGAGGGCCGACTGGTCGAACAGGATCGGGCCGACGACGGGTGCCGTGCGCCAGCCGTGGGGCAGGAAGGAGGCGAACTGGTGGCGCGCCGGCTGGTCGGCCACGTTCAGGTCGTTGCCGAGGTACGACGACAGGCCCGCCGCGCCGGCGAAGATCGTCAGCGCCAGGCCGGACACGATCTGGTTGGCGCGCAGCGTGACGGCGAGGAATGCCTGGATCAGCCCCAACGCCGCCCCGGAGAACGCGGCGACGGCGAACGCGGCCGGCAGCGAGCCGGTCTTCTGCACCGCCCAGAAGCCCATCACGGCGCCGACGAGCATCATCCCCTCGACACCGAGGTTGAGCACCCCCGAACGCTCCGTGAGCAGCTCGCCGAGCGCCGCATAGAGGAGCGGCGTCCCGTAGACGACCGCGGAGGCGAGCACGACGACCACGATCGAGTCGTTGATCCCGGAGGCCAGGATCATGCCGCCGCCTCGGCCCGTCGCGAGCGGCGGGCGAAGGTGAAGCGGTAGCGGACGAGCAGCTCGCCGCCGAGCACGCAGAAGAGGATCAACCCCTGCAGCACGCCCACGAGCCCCGACGGGAAGTCGACGCCCTGCAGCGCGTAACCGGCGTTCTGCAGGCCTCCGAGCAGGAAGGCGATCAGGCAGACCGCGAACGGGTTGTAGCGGGCGAGCGCCGCGATCACGATCCCGGCGTAGCCGTAGCCGGCGGCGGTGAGCCCGCGCGGGTCGAGCGTGTGCCGGAAGTCGCCGTCCTGGCTGGCGCCGCCCAGGCCGGCGATCGCACCCGACAGCGCCATCACCGCGAGGATCTTCCGCCGGGTCCGCATGCCCGCGTAGGTCGCGGCCCGCGGCGAGTCGCCGATCACCTGGACCTCGAACCCGAAGCGCGTCCGCGAGTAGAGCACCCACACGAACACGGCGACGGCAACGCCGATCAGCAGCCCGAACGGGAGCTCCAGCCCGCCGACGTGGATCACCGGCCACGTCGCGGCGTCCGGCAGGATCTTCCCCTGCGGGAACACCTTCGCGCTCGGCGTCGACGTGTCGCGCCAGTAGGAGAGCGAGTCGAAGATGAGGTAGTCGATGACGAGCGCGGCGACGTAGTTGAGCATCAGCGAGGTGATGATCTCGTTGGTGCTCAGGTAGGCACGCAGGAAGCCCGGGATCAGCGCGAACGCCGCACCGCCCACGATGCCCGCGGCCATCATCGCCGGCACCGACAGCCAGCCCGACGCGTTCCCGAGCGCGATCCCGGCCGCCGCGCCGAGGATCGCTCCCATGTAGAGCTGACCCTCGCCGCCGATGTTGAACAGCTGCATGCGGAAGGCCGCGGCGGCGCAGAGGCCGGTGAAGATCAGCGGCGTGGCCGACACGAGCGTCGAATTGAGCGCGAACAGGCTGCCGAAGCCCGTCACGGCCAGCCGCCAGAACGTGTGCCCCGGCGCATGTCCGGTCGCGAGCAGCACGAGCGTCATCACCAGGAACGCCACGACGATCGAGCCCAGCGGGACGAGCACGTCGAGCCACCAGGGCTGCTCGAGCCGGCGCTCGATGCGGATCACTCGGCCGCGCCTCCCGCCATCAGCAGGCCGATCTCCTCGAGGGTCGCGCTCCCGGCCTCGAGCGTGGCGACGATCTCGCCCTCGTACATCACCGCGATGCGATCGGCGAGCGCGAGGATCTCGTCGAGGTCCTCCGAGATCAACAGGACGCCGACCCCGGCCGAGGCCGCGGTGCGCAGATGCTTGTGCACGGTCTCGATCGCCGCGACGTCCAGTCCTCTCGTCGGCGACGCGACGACGAGCACGCGTGGGTCACCGTCGAACTCCCGCCCGAGCACGATCTTCTGCAGGTTCCCGCCGGAGAGGCGCCGCGCCGGCAGCTCCGGCGCGCCCCCGCGCACGTCGTAGTGCCGGATCAGGTGCGCCGCATGCTCGCGGATCGTGCGCAACCGGAGCAACGGCCCCCGGGCGAAGCGCGAGCTGCGGTAGGACTTGAGCACGGCGTTCGACGCGATCGACAGGGACGGCGACACGCCGGTGTGCAGCCGGTCCTCCGGCACGTGCGAGATGTGGGCCCGGATCGCGGCGCGCGCGTCGCCGGGACGGAGGCGCTTGCCGTCGATCGTGACGCTGCCCTCCGTCGGCGTGCGCATGCCCGTGACGACCTCGGCCAGCTCGCGCTGGCCGTTGCCGGCGACACCGGCGACGCCGAGGATCTCGCCCGCCCGAAGCGTCAGCGAGACGTCTCGCAGCGCCGGGCGTCCGCGATCGCCGAGCGCCGACGCGTTCGCGACGGCGAGCACCGGCTCTCCGGGCACCTCCTCGCGCGATGCCCGCTCGACCTCCGCCACCTCGCGTCCGACCATCAGCGAGGCGAGCGACCGCCCGGTGGTCTCGCGCGTCCGCAGCGTCGCCACGGTCTTGCCGCCGCGAAGGACGGTCACGCGATCCGACACCGCCGCGACCTCGTTGAGCTTGTGCGAGATGAAGATGACCGTGCGTCCCTCCTGCGCCATCACGCGAAGCGTCTCGAACAGCGAGTCCGCCTCCTGCGGCGTCAGCACGGCGGTCGGCTCGTCGAGGATCAGGATGCGCGCCTCGCGGTAGAGCGCCTTCAGGATCTCGACCCGCTGCTGCTCGCCGAGCGACAGCTGCCACACGCGGGCGCGAGGGTCGACGGCGATGCGGTACCGCTCGCCCAGCTCGGCGACGCGTCTCTCGATGTGGCGCGGATGGACGAGGAAGCGCTTCCCCTCGCCTCGGTGGTCGCAGAGGATCACGTTCTCGGCGACGGTGAACGGCCGCACGAGGCGGAAGTGCTGATGCACCATCCCGATGCCCGCGTCGAGCGCATCCCTCGGCGAGCCGAACACCCGCTGCTCGCCGTAGAGCAGGATCTGCCCGTCGTCGGGGTGGTAGAGGCCCGTGAGGATGTTCGAGAGCGTCGACTTGCCGGCGCCGTTCTCGCCGAGCAG
>DASUZZ010000001.1:0-44513 GCA_036376615.1 Gaiellaceae bacterium | reverse complement strand
GTGCTTGTCCGCGAGTCGCGCCAGCTCGGTCCTGAACACCTCGCCCATCGCCGCCGAGTTCTCCACGATGCCCTCCTCCTGGAACGCCTCGATCGACGCCACCGCGGAGGCACAGGCGAGCGGATGGCCGGAGTAGGTGAGGCCGCCGGCGAAGAAGCGAGGCCGGATCCAGTCGGCGAGCTGCGGCCGCACGACCATCGCCCCGAGCGGCACGTAGCCCGAGTTGATCCCCTTGGCGAGCGTGATGATGTCCGGGACGACGCCCCAGTTGTCGACGGCGAACCACTTGCCGGTACGACCGAAACCGGCCATGACCTCGTCGCAGATGAGCAGGATCCCGTGGCGGTCGCAGACCTCGCGGATCGACTGCAGGTAGCCGTCGGGCGGGACGATGATGCCGTTCGTGCCCGTGACCGTCTCGAGGATCACGGCCGCGACGTTGCGCGCGCCCTCGTACTGGAGGATCTCCTCGAGGTGCGGCGCACCGGTGCACACCGGACAGGGATCGGGATGTCCCGCGGGGCAGCGGTACGTGTAGGGGTCGAGCATGCGCACGACGCCCGGTATCCCCGGCTCGGCGGGCCAGCGGCGCGGGTCGCCGGTGAGCGTGATCGCGCCCCCGGTCGCGCCGTGGTAGCTGCGGTACCGCGCGATGATCTTGTGCCGTCCCGTGTACCAGCGTGCGAGCTTGATCGCGTTCTCGTTCGCCTCGGCGCCGCCGTTCGTGAAGAAGCTCATCGTCAGGTTGCCGGGCGTCACCTCCGCGAGCAGCCGACCCAGCGTGGAGCGGCTCTCGCTCGCCATCGGCGGCCCGATCGTCGCGAGCTTCTCTGCCTGGTCCTTGATCGCCTGGACGAGCTTCGGATGCGAGTGCCCGATCGACACGTTGACGAGCTGCGATGCGAAGTCGAGGTAGCGGTTGCCGTCGTAGTCCCAGAAGCAGCGCCCCTCGGCGCGCTCGACCGCGATCGGGTTGATCTGGTTCTGAACGCTCCACGAATAGAGGACGTAGCGCTTCGCGTCCTCGACGATCTGCCTGCCCAGCTCGATGTTCGCCTCTGTCGTCGCCATGGGATCGATCCTACTCCGGGCGCCGAGACGCGGCGGTAGGCTGCTTCGCGGAGTCGTTCGAGGAGGCAGCCATGACCGAGACCGTCGAAGCACCTGCAGCCGTCACGCCCATCCACCACTGGATCGGCGGCAGTACGCACCGTGGAACGTCGGGGCGGAGCGGCCCGGTCTACAACCCGGCCCGAGGTGTGCAGTCGGGCGCGGTCGACCTCGCGACCGTCGAGGAGGTCGACGCCGCCGTGCAGGCGGCCAGGCGGGCGTTCCCGGGTTGGCGCAGCCTGTCGCTCGCACGTCGCGCGGAGCTCTTCTTCGCCATCCGCGAGCTCCTGCACGAGCGGCGAGAGGAGATCGCGAAGATCCTCACGTCCGAGCACGGCAAGGTGCTCTCGGACGCGATGGGCGAGGTCACGCGCGGGCTCGAGGTGATCGAGTACTGCTGCGGGCTGCCGAGCCTGCTCAAGGGCGAGATGACCGAGCAGGCCTCCACGGGGGTCGACGTCTACTCGATCCGGCAGCCGCTCGGCGTCGTCGCCGGCATCACGCCGTTCAACTTCCCGGCGATGGTCCCGATGTGGATGTGGGCGCCTGCGCTCGCCTGCGGGAACACGTTCGTGCTCAAGCCGTCGGAGAAGGATCCGTCGGCGTCGGTCTACACGGCCGGGCTGCTCAAGGAGGCGGGCGTCCCGGACGGCGTCTTCAACGTCGTCCACGGTGACAAGGTGGCCGTCGACGCGCTGCTCGAGCACCCCGACGTCGACGCGGTCTCGTTCGTCGGCTCGACGCCGATCGCGAAGTACGTCTACGAGACTGCGACGCGGAGCGGCAAGCGCTGCCAGGCGCTCGGCGGGGCGAAGAACCACATGATCGTGCTGCCGGACGCCGACATCGACATGGCGGCGGATGCAGCCGTCTCCGCCGGCTACGGGTCGGCCGGCGAGCGCTGCATGGCGGTCTCGATGGTCGTCGCCGTGGGCGACGTCGCCGATCCGCTGATCGACGCGATCAAGCAGCGCATCCCGGACGTGAAGGTCGGCGACGGGATGGACGCCGGCAGCGAGATGGGCCCGCTCATCACCCGCGAGCACCGCGACAAGGTTGTCTCCTACATCGACGACGGTGGCGGCAAAGTGGTTGTCGACGGCCGCGAGAGCTGCCCCGACGAGGGCTTCTTCCTCGGCGCCACGCTGCTCGACGACCTGAAGCCGGGGATGCGCGCGTACGACGACGAGATCTTCGGGCCGGTGCTCGGCGTCACCCGCGTCTCGAGCTACGACGAGGCGATCGGCCTGGTCAACGAGAGCCCGTACGGCAACGGCACGGCGATCTTCACGCGCGACGGCGGCGTCGCCCGCCGGTTCCAGTTCGACGTGCAGGCCGGGATGGTCGGCGTCAACGTCCCCATCCCGGTCCCGGTCGCCTACTACAGCTTCGGCGGCTGGAAGGCGTCGCTGTTCGGGGACCGCCACATCTACGGGCCCGAGGGCATCGACTTCTACACGCGGACGAAGGTGATCACCGAGCGGTGGCCGGACCCGGCGACCTCGAAAGTCGACCTCGGATTCCCGCAGACGCGCTGAGCGTGCATTGAGGATCCTCGTCGTCGGTGCGGGGGGCGTCGGCGCGGCCGTGGCGGCGGTGGCCGCGCGCCGCGGCTTCTTCGAGCGGATGGTGCTCGCAGACATCGACGCCGCCCGTGCGGCGCGCGCCGCAGCGCCGCTCGGCGCGCGCGCCGCCGCCGTCCAGCTCGACGCGTCGGATGCGGGGGCGATCATCGAGCTGGCGCGGAGCGAGCGGGCCGACGCGATCCTGAATGCATGCGACCCGCGCTTCAACCCGCCGATCTTCGAGGCCGCGTTCGCCGCCGGTTGCACGTACCTCGACATGGCGATGACGCTGTCGCAGCCGCACCCCGAGCATCCCTACTCGCAGGTCGGCGTGATGCTCGGCGACGAGCAGTTCGCCGTCGCGCATCGCTGGGAGGACGCGGGGCGTCTCGCGCTCGTCGGGATCGGCGTCGAGCCCGGGCTGTCCGACGTCTTCGCGCGCCATGCGGCCGACGAGCTCTTCTCGGAGATCGACGAGATCGGCGTTCGCGACGGCGCCGACCTGGTCGTCGCCGGCTACGACTTCGCGCCGTCGTTCTCGATCTGGACGACGATCGAGGAGTGCCTCAACCCGCCGCTCGTCTGGGAGCGCGACCGCGGCTGGTTCACGACCGAGCCGTTCTCCGAGCCGGAGGTGTTCGACTTCCCGGAGGGCATCGGCCCGGTCGAGTGCGTGAACGTCGAGCACGAGGAGGTCGTCCTCGTCCCTCGCTGGGTCGACTGCAGGCGTGTGACCTTCAAGTACGGCCTCGGCGAGGAGTTCATCGACGTGCTGAAGACGCTGCACAGGCTCGGCCTCGACTCGACGAAGCCGGTCAAGGTGCGCGGCGTCGAGGTCGCCCCGCGCGACGTGGTCGCCGCCACGCTGCCCGACCCGGCGACGCTCGGCGACCGCATGAGCGGGAAGACGTGCGCGGGCACCTTCGTCAGCGGGAAGGGCAACGACGGCTCGCCGCGCGCGACCTACCTCTACCACGTCGTCGACAACGAGCGCGCGATGCGCGACTACGGCCATCAGGCGGTCGTGTTGCAGACGGCAATCAACCCGGTCGTCGCGCTCGAGCTGCTCCAGACGGGATCGTGGAGCGGCGCCGGCGTGCTCGGGCCGGAGGCCTTCCCTGCCGCGCCGTTCCTCGAGCTGCTCGCCGACTACGGCATGCCGCACGGGATCGCGGATCGTTGACACGGTGTCTCCGCCAGGCGGTTGCCGTCGCATGCGGCCGGGCGTAGGCTCGCCGCAGCCGCGAGAAGAGGCGCGGTGAGAGCGAGAGGAGGAGCGGCATGGAGGCGAACAAGCAGGCCTCGCGCAGGATCCTCGGGGAGATCTTCGGTGCGGGCGAGTACGACCTCGCCGACGAGCTCGTGCGCGCCGACGCGGTCGGTCACGACGCGGCGTCGCCCGAGCCGATCAAGGGGGCAGAAGGGTTGAAGGAGGCGGCGGGGGGCTATCGCGCGGCCTTCCCCGACCTCGAGGTCACCGTCGAGGACGTGATCGCCGAGGGCGACCTCGTCGCGGTTCGCTGGACCGCGCGCGGCACCCACCAGGGCGATCTCTTCGGGATCGCCCCGACGGGCAAGCAGGCGACGGTCACCGGGATCACGATCGACCGGTTCTCGGGGGGCAAGGTGGCCGAGTCCTGGACGAACTGGGACACGCTCGGCCTGCTGCAGCAGCTCGGCGCCGTGCCGACTGCCGTGCAGACGGCCTGAGCCGCGCGGGCGGGCGGGCCGATCCGGCCCGCCCGTCTCCTTCCGCGAGGATTCCGGCGTCGAAGCGCGTATCGGAGAACGTCGACCGCGCTCACTCCGGTATGTCCCTCGCGTTTCCCAAACCCGATCACATGCCCTGCCCCGTCTGCGGCGCTTCCCTGCCGGTCGGCGGGCCGGGCGAGCACGTGTGCGACGAGAGCCGGCGGCTCGACTACCGGCTCGCGGAGCTGCGCGGCGAGATCGAGCGCTTCCCGGAGGACTTCGGGAGCTGGCTCGACACGCCGGTCGGCCGCTTCGCCCAGTGGCTCGCCGCGCGCGATCGCTAGCGCGTGCCGAGGCGCATCCCGAGCAGGCGCGGCAGCGTCGAGACGGCGCGTGCGGCGAGCGGCGGCGTCCGTCCGGCTTCGTCGGCCTCCTCGCACGCGAGGATCGCGCGCCTGATCGCCGCGCCGCCCGCGTAGCGCACCGGCTCCGGCGGGACGCCGTCCCCGCGTGCACGGACGAGCGGAAGGGCGGCCCACTCGTCGTCCCGGCCCGTCGCGAGCGACGCGAGCGCCTGTCCGGCGAGGTAGGACGGCCCGACGCCGTTCCCGGAGAAGCCGGCCGCGAAGTGGACGCCGCCCCCGCGCACGGTCCCGACGAACGGGATGTGATCGGCCGAGACGTCGATCGGCCCGCCCCAGGAGCGCTCGACGCGCGCGGCGGCGAGCCCCGGAAGGAGGCGTCGCAGACCGAGCTCGGCCCGCGCCGCGGTCGCGGCGTCGTGTGTGAAGCGACGGTCGATCCGGTTCGAGTAGCCGATCGGCCCCGACCCGGAGCCCATCAGCACGCGCCCGTCCTCCGTCGTCCGGGAGTAGTGCAGGAACATCCGTGCGTCGACGATCGCCTCGCCGCCCGTCCAGCCGATCTCGGCCAGCAGCTGCGGGGCCGGCTCGGTGAGGACGACGTAGCTCCCGAACACGGTGAGCCGCCCGCGGACGGGCCGCCAGTCGGTGATCGCGGCGTTCGTCGCGACGACGACCTGCTCTGCGCGTACGCGCCCGCGCGGCGTCGTCACCGAGCCCGGCTCGCAGGCGTCGGCCCGCGTCCCCTCGTACAGGCGGACGCCACGTGCGAGCGCGACCCGGCGCAGGGCGCGGACGAGCCGTCCCGGGTGGAGCGTGCCGGTGTCGGGGAACAGGACGCCGCGGCGGAAGCGGGGCGACCGGCACCGCTCGGCGACCGCGTCACGGTCGAGCGCGACCGCCTGCTCGGGGCGGCCCGCAGCCGCGGCGGCGACGAGCGCGCGGTCGAGGACGCGCTCCTGCGACGGAGTGGTTGCCACCATCAGCATCCCGGACTCGCGCAGCCAGACGTCCTCGCCGAGCGCGCGGATCGCCGGGCGAATCGCCTCGCCGGCGGTCGCGAGCCGGACGGCGCGCTCCGCGCCGAACAGCGCGGCGAGCTCGGCGAGCGCGGGCCAGTAGCCCTCGACGAAGCCGCCGTTCCGCCCGCTCGGGCCGGCGCCGCAGAACGCGGCCTCGAGCACGACGACGTCGGCGGTCGGCTCGCGCTCGAGGACCCCGAGCGCGGTCCAGAGCCCGGTGTACCCGCCGCCGACGATCGCGACGTCCGCGGTGACGTCCCCGGCGAGCGCCTCGGCGTCGACGCGCCCGCCTTCCGCGGCGAACGCGTCCTCGAGCCACCACGGCGGCGCTGCGCCGGGGGCGACGGTCGGACGCACGTCTAGGCCCGGGCGAGCGTGCTCGGCTTCAGCTCCTCGCCGAACTTCGCGCGCTTCACGAACCGGCCGCTTCCCGGCCGGGCGAGGAGTCTGTCCCCGTCGACGATCACGCTCCCGCGCAGCAGCACGGTCTCCGGCGACCCGGTGACCTCGGTGCCCTCGAACAGGTTGTAGTCGGTGGCCGAGTGGTGTGTTGCCGCCGAGATCGTCACCTTCTTCTCGGGGTCGAAGACGACGACGTCCGCGTCCGAGCCCACGGCGAGTGTTCCCTTGCGCGGATAGAGGCCGAACAGCTTCGCCGGGTTCGTCGCGAGCAGCTCGACCATCCGGTTGAGCGAGATGCGGCCGGCGCGTACCCCGAACTCGTGGATCATCTGCAGCCGGTTCTCGAGGCCCGGGCCGCCGTTCGGGATCTGCGAGAAGTCGTTCCTCCCGTGGTCCTTCTGACCCTTGAACAGGTAGGCGCAGTGGTCGGTCGAGATCGCCGAGAGCACGTCTGTGCGGACGGCGTTCCACAGGACCTCGTGGTTCGCCCTGTCGCGCGGCGGCGGCGTGTAGACGAACTTGGCACCTTCGAAGTCCGGACGCTCGAGGAACGTCTGGTCGACGAAGAAGTACTGCGTGCACGTCTCGCCGAAGATGTTCCAGCCCTTCTCGCGCGCGATCGCGACCGGCTCGACCGACTCGGCGCAGGACACGTGCACGACGTAGAGCGGCGCACCCGCGACGCGGGCGAGCTGGATCGCGCGGTTCGTCGCCTCGCCCTCGAGCTCCGGCGGCCGCGTCAGCGCGTGATGGATCGGATCGGTGTTGCCGGCGGCGAGCGCCTCCGCGATCAGAACCTCGATCGCATCGCCGTTCTCGGCGTGCACCATCACGAGCGCGCCCGTCCGCGCCGCGACCTGCATCGTGCGGAAGAGCGTCTCGTCGTCGACCATCAGCGAGTCCTTGTAGGCCATGAAGAGCTTGTAGGAGGTGACGCCGTGTTTCTCCGGGAGCTCTGCGAGCTCCTCGAGCGTCCCGCCCTCGCGAAGATCGGTGACGGCGATATGGAAGCCGTTGTCGATCATCGCCTTGCCCTCGCGCTTCGCGTGCCACGCCTCGAGTGCCTCGGCGAACGTCTGGCCCCGGCCCTGGATGCAGAAGTCGACGTGTGTCGTCGTTCCGCCGAACGCGGCCGCGGCGTGGCCGGACTCGAAGTCGTCGATCGTCGTCTCGCCGCGCCACGGCATCGCGAGGTGCGTGTGCGGGTCCACGCAGCCCGGCAACAGGTACTTGCCGGCGGCGTCGATCGTCGTGTCGGCCGAGACGTCGAGAGACTCGCCGATCAGGGAGATCCGCTCGCCGTCGATGAACACGTCGGCGACGTAGTCGTCCGCCGCCGTGATGATGCGGCCATTCGTGATCAGCACGGACATGGCGGATCTCCCTTCTCGGTAGGTCTCTACTTCCCGCCCGGAGTCACCTTGACTGTCGCGGGCTTCCAGCTCTTGCCGTTCACGTCGACGCCCGCAGCTTTCAGCTGCGCGAGCGCCTGTCTGGCGTAGGTGTAGTTCGTCGCGCCGACCGGCGTCTTCTTGACCACGCCGTACTTCTTCGCGATCTGGATCGTGTAGTCGAGCGCGGAGGCCGGCACGACCCCGATCCCGCTCGTATTCGGCCAGATCAGCTTGTTGATCTCGTTCAGCTGCCAGGTCTGGTGGCCCTTGCCGAGCAGCGAGCCGTTCTTCAGCACGATGTTCACGCAGGCCGCCTGGTGGTCACGGCAGTAGATCCAGCCCTGGTCGGAGGCCTTGAGGAAGGCGACCGCGGTCTTCTGGTTGGCCGCGTCCTTGAGCCAGTCGCCGCGCACGAAGACGTCGTCCTCGAGCATGCCGGTCCCGACCTGCGGGCTCGCCATCTTGAACACGTTCAGGTCGTTCATCGTGTAGAGCTTGCCCGTCTTCGGGTTCTTCGTCTCCAGCACCTGCGCGAGCTCGTTGTAGGTCATCGCGGCAGCCGCATCGACCTGGTGGTTCAGGAACAGGTTCATGTCGAACGGCTGGTTGACGATCGTCACGTCCTTGCTGTTCGCCGGGTCGATCCCGTTCTTCGTCAGCGCCGCGAACAGCTCCGGCTGGTTGCCGCAGCACCACACGCCGACCTTCTTGCCGCGCATCTTCTTGATCGAGTTGATGCCGCTCGACTTCCAGGTCAGCTCGGTCATCCCCGACCGCTCGAACATCTGGGAGATCGACACGAGCCC
Source organism: Gaiellaceae bacterium (assembly GCA_036376615.1). GTDB lineage: Bacteria > Actinomycetota > Thermoleophilia > Gaiellales > Gaiellaceae > PALSA-600. The sequence goes on along the minus strand of DASUZZ010000001.1, from coordinate 36,160 downwards.
GCTGCCCTTCTCACGCGTCGCGAACAAGTTCGGCAGCCAGTCGAGCCCGAAGTCGGCCTGCTTGCCGACGACGACCGTCTCAGGCGTGATGCTGGGGCCGCCGATCTTGATCTTCACGTCGAGCCCGGCGTTCTTGTAGTAGCCCTGGGCGAGAGCCGCGTAGTAGCCCGCGAACTGCGCCTGCGTCACCCACTTCAGCTGGAGCGTCACCTTCGTGAGCTTCTGCTGCTTCGGCGCGGCGCTCGCGGTCGCGCCCCAGATTGCGAGCCCGGTGCATGCGACTGCGAGCGCGCCCAACACCACGTGCCTCCGGTTCATACGTTCTCCTCTCGGGTGCCTGCGACCCGGTCAGGCCGCTCGGCCGCCATTCAATAGATTTTCGTCACTCGCCGGAAGCCACTCGCGCGGAAGGATGCCAGGCGGTCGTCGCATGCTCAACTGCGGCGACGAGCGCGTACAGGCCGATGCCGAACGCGCTGGCGAGCATGATTCCCGCCCACGCCCGCGGAAAGTCGAACAGCTGCGAGTCGTTGAGGATGCTCACGCCGAGCGCGTTCGTCGGGCCGCCGAAGTACTCACCGACGATCGCTCCGATCATCGAGAGGACCGCCGCGATCTTGAGCCCGGTGAACATGAACGGGAGGGAGTTCGGGATGCGCACGCGCCGGAAGGCCGCGATCTCGCCGGCGCCGTACGACCGCATCAGCTCGATCGACGACGGCGAGACGGACAGCAGCCCGCGCAGCGTGTTGATCATCGTCGGGAAGAAGCAGAGCACCGCTGCGATCGCCATCTTCGAGATCGGATTGAGCAGCCCGAACCAGTTGTTCGTGATCGGCGCGAACGCGATGATCGGGATCGCGTTCGCCGCGATCGCGAACGGCATCAGCGCCGCGCCGACGGTGCGGAATCGTGCGAGCAGCAGCGCGACGAGGATGCCAAGGCCGGCGCCGATCGCAAAGCCGCCGAGCGCCTCCTTCAGCGTGTAGAAGCCGGCGCTCCAGAGCGCGCCCTTGTTGTCCCAGAACGACTGTGCGATCTCGCTCGGCCGTGGCAGCAGGAACGTCTGGACGTGGAAGAGCGCAGTCAGGCCCTGCCAGAGGGCGATGCCGATCAGGAACACGGCCAGCACGGGGAGCCACTCGCGAAGCCGCCGCGTCAGAACCGCTCCGTTCCCGCGCCGGCTGGTGCGTCGGCGCCGTGGCCCGCGGCGAGCGTCTCGCGCACCGCGGTGATCAGCTCGAAGAAACGTGGATCCTCGCGGGTCGCAGTGTTGCGCGGCTGGTGGAGGTCGACCGGGATCACCCCCGCGATGCGGCCGGGACGGGCGGACATCACGACGACGCGCGTCGAGAGGAACACGGCCTCCGGGATCGAGTGGGTGACGAATACCACCGTGCTCCCCGCCTTCTCCCAGATCCGCAGCAGCTCGATGTTCAGCCGCTCGCGCGTCATCTCGTCCAGCGCCCCGAACGGCTCGTCCATCAGCAGCAGTGCCGGATCGAACGACAGCGCGCGCGCGATCGACACGCGCTGCTGCATCCCGCCCGAGAGCTGCCAGGGACGATTCGACTCGAAGCCGGTCAGCTCGACGAGCTCGAGCATCTCGGCCACGCGCTCCTTGCGGCGCGTCCGGTCCCAGCCGAGCATCTCGAGCGGCAGCGCCACGTTCTTCGCGACCGTGCGCCAGTCGTAGAGCACCGAGTCCTGGAAGACGATCCCGTAGTCGTGATCGAGCCGCGCCCGGTGCGGGCTCTTGCCGTTCACGCGGACCGTGCCGCTGCTCGGCTGGATCAGGTCGCCGACGATGCGGAGGAGCGTCGACTTGCCGCAGCCGGACGGCCCGATCAGCGAGACGAACTCGCCTGCGCGGATCTCGAGCGAGATGTCCTGCAGCGCCGTGACCCCCGTCCGGAAGGACTTCGACAGCCCGTCGATCTCGACCACGACGTTCGCCGGCTCGGTCACGCGAAGTGCTCCGGCGCCCGCCGCAGCACCAGCCGCTCGGTGCCGGCGACGGCGAGGTAGAACAGGATGCCGAGCGCCGCGCAGACGACGTTCGTCGCCCAGAGGAAGGTCGGCTCGAGCGAGTAGTACTGGTTGAAGTTGACGATCGCGCCGCCGAGCCCGCTCTGGATCGACGCGGGCGTCTCGCCGATGATCGCACCGATCACGCTCGCGGTGGCGGAGATCTTGAGGGCCGTGAAGATGTACGGCACCGACGACGGGACGCGGAGCTGCCACAGCACGCGCCAGCGCGACGCCGCGTACGAGTCCATCAGCTCGACCGCGCGCGGGTCGACCGCGTGCAGGCCCCGCAGCGTGTTGATCGCGACCGGGAAGAACGTCAGGTACGCGGCCAGGATCGCGACCGCCTTCCACCCGGCGACGCCCTTGGAGCCGAGGCCGACCACCACCATCGGCGCGATCGCGAGGATCGGCACGGTCTGGGAGGCGACGATGTAGGGCAGCACGCCCCGCTCGAGGAAGCGCGACTGGGAGAGCAGGACGGCGAGCGTGAAGCCAACGGCGCCGCCGAGCAGGAAGCCGGCGATCGCCTCCTTCGCGGTGAACCACGCGGCGTCGAGCAGCGAGTGGACGAGCGGCGGGCCGCCGGTCGTCGTCGGCTGCCAGAACGCCGCGACGACGTCGTGCAGATGCGGCATCGTCGTGTCGTTCACGGCGAACGGCCACGTCCAGCCGGCGCTCTCCCAGAGCCACTTGTAGCCCTCCCAGAGGCCCCAGAGCGCGGCGAGGACGAGGATCGCCGTGAGCACTCGGCGGACGAACGGGGGCGTGCGGTCCTCGAGCGTGGCGACGGCCGCGGTCACGGCTGAGTGCTTACCACACCGGTAGCGCGGTTGTATCCTCGCCGCGTGCCGCTCGACCCGTCACGGACGGTCGCAGAGCTGGAGGAGCTGCGCGCGCTCACCGGCGACGCGGACGGCGCGCAGCGGGTCGCGTGGACGGACACCTGGGAGACGGCGCGCGCGTGGCTTCGCGAGCAGGTGGCGCCGACGGGCGCGGTCGAAACGGTCGACGCCGCCGGGAACCAGTGGTTCACGCTTCCCGGCGACTCCGAGCGGGCGTTGTTGATCGGCGGCCACATGGACTCGGTGCCGAACGGCGGGTGGCTCGACGGCTGCCTGAACGTGCTTGCGGGGGTCGAGGTGCTGCGGCGGATCGCCGAGGAGGGCACGCCGCCGCTCACCGTGCGGCTCGTCAGCTGGGCGGACGAGGAGGGTGCGCGCTTCGGCCGCTCGCTGTTCGGCTCGTCGGCCGCCGCGGGCTCGATGCGCGACCAGGACGAGCTGCGGAAGCTCTCCGACCGGGACGGGATCGCGCTGCCCGACGCGGTGCGGGCGCACGGCGTCGACCTCGACCGGGCGACGGATGCGCGCTCCGAGCTCGAGGGTGCCGCCGCGTACCTGGAGCTCCATATCGAGCAGGGGCCGGTGCTCGAAGCGCTCGAGCTTCCGCTCGGCGTCGTGCTCGGCACGTTCGGCGTCGAGCGCTCGCGGTTCACCTGGCGCGGGCAGGCGGCGCATGCCGGGTCGACGCCGATGGACGCGCGTCGAGACGCGCTCGCCGGCGCCGCGAAGCTTGCGCTCGCGATCCGCGACATCGCGCGCGAGGTGGGCGGTGGTGCGGTGTGCACGTCGGGCGGCGTGGTGTGCCGTCCCGGCATCGTCACGTCGGTGGTGGAGACGGCGGAGCAGCTGCTCGACCAGCGTCATCTCGATGCGGCGAAGCTCGAGCGGATGCTGACGCTCGCGCGCGAGGCTGCAGAGCGGTTCGCAGTGGAGGAGAACATCACGGTCGAGTGGGAGCGGATCTGGAGTATCGAGCCGATCCTGTTCGACCAGCAGCTGATCGAGCTCGCGGACGAGTCGGTTCGCGAGGTCGCGGGGGCGTCGCACCGGCTGCCGTCGGGGCCGCTGCACGACGCCGCGGAGGTCTCCCGATCGGGAGTGCCGACGGTGATGCTGTTCGTGCAGAGCCTGCGCGGCCTGTCGCACACGAAGCTCGAGGACACGAAGCGCGAGCATCTCGAGCTGGCCGTGAGGGCCCTCGACCGGCTGGCCGCCAAGACGCTGGCGGCGTACGCCTAGCGGATCTCGGGGTCAGACCGGGGTCTGACCCCGGTCGTCGACCGCAGCCGTGGCCGAAGCGGATCCCACGTCGTCTGACGCCGGTCAGACGCACGTCTGACGCCGAGGCACCCCGCGCACCGCTGAAAAGCTGCCTTCGAGCAGGGAACTTTCTTCGCGGACCTCTGAGCCGGTCGGTCGCCGCGGCACGGCCGTTCAGGGCACCCTTGCGTCTGGCCGAACGGCCATGGCCGCCGGAGGCGCCCGGGGCCTCGTGAGCGCCTACTGCAGCGCGGTGCGGAGATGCGCCGCGTACGGGGCCCGCTCGGCCGGCGAAGCCCAGCGAAACTCGGCGTCACGCGCGTAGAGCCCGTCGCCCGACTCGCGCGGGAACACGTGCACGTGCAGATGCCAGACGTCCTGTCCCGCTCCGGGCTCGTTGTGCCGCCGCGTCGGCGTGCCCGCGCAGCCGCGCGCAGACCTCATCGCCGTCGCGATGCGCCTCACCGTCGCGATGCGCCTCACCGTCGCCATGCGCCTCACCGTCGCGTGCACCTTGCCGAGCAGCACCTCGTCGATCTCGTAGAGGTTCTCGACGTGCTCGACGGGGATCACGAGCACGTGACCGGGATACCAGCGCGGCGAGACGAAGGCCGCGGTCGCCTCGTCGCGCCAGACGACGTCGTCGAGTCGGTTTCGCTCCGCCTCCTCGCCGCGGAGTAGCCGGCAGAACGGGCAGTCGTACCCGGTCGGCTCGTGTCCCGCTCCGGCGCCGGCCGAGCCGCCGCGTTCGCTCTTTGAGCCTCCGTCGAGCCCACGGCTCACGCACGCGCGTCTTCGCGGACGACCGGGTTCGAGAGGACACCGATCCCCTCGACCTCGACCTCGACCACGTCGCCGTCCGCCAGCGACACCCGCGGGTCCCGCGCCCAGCCGACGCCGGGCGGCGTGCCGGTCAGGATCAGGTCGCCGGGCTCGAGCGTGAACACCGCCGAGACGTAGGCGACCAGGAACGGCACGCCGAAGATGAGGTCGTCGGTCGAGGCGTCCTGCAGCACCTCGCCGTTGAGGCGCTGCACGACGCGCAGCCCGCTGCCGTCGCCGAGCTCGGACGCCGGCACCAGCCGGGCGCCGAGCGGGCAGAAGGTGTCGAAGCCCTTCGCGCGCGCCCACTGGCCGTCGCTGTACTGGAGGTTCCGTGCCGACACGTCGTTGGCGCAGCGGTAACCGCGCACGTGCTCGAGCGCGTCGGCCTCGGCGATCCGGTGCCCGCCGATGCCGATCTCGACCGCGAGCTCCGCTTCCGCATCGACGTGCGTCGCCTCCGGCGGCAGGACGATCGCGTCGCCCGGCCCGACCAGCGTGTTCTCGAACTTGCCGAAGAGCAGCGGCTCGGTCGGCGGCTCGTCGCCGAGCTCTGCGGCGTGCTCCGCGTAGTTCCGGCCGACGCAGATGATCTTCACGCGCGCATCTTGACGCAGCTTGAGGGTTGATGTGAACCTCCCGCACGCGCGGACTAGACTCACATGCGCGCGAGCCTCGAACCCGAGGAGGTCACGGAATGGCTCTGAGCTTCGGCGTCACCGTCCTGCCCGACCCACCCTATTCCCGCTGGCTCGAGCTGATCCAGCTCGCCGAGCGGCACGGGTTCGAGTACGCCTGGACCTACGACTCGCACGTGCTCTGGCAGGAGGCGATCCCACTGTTCGGCTACGCCGCGCACCAGACGTCGAAGATCAAGCTCGGGCACTTCGTGACCAACCCGGGCACCCGCGAGCCGACCGTGCTCGCCTCCGCGTACGCGACGCTGCACGACCTCACCGACGGCCGGATGGTGATGGGGATCGGGCGCGGCGACTCCGCGCGGCGCTACATCGGCCAGCAGCCCGTGAAGGTGGCGGAGTTCGAGCGTGCGTGCGCGATGATCCGCGACTTCATGAACGGACGCGAGGTCACCTGGAACGACAAGGAGCTCCAGTTGAAGTGGGTGCGGCCGGAGCTCCCGCAGATCCCGATGTGGGTAGCCGGCTACGGCCCGAAGGCGCTCGCGGTCGCGGGACGCGTCGCAGACGGCGTGATCATCCAGCTGGCCGACCCGGAGATCGTCCAGTGGATCATGGGCACGGCGCGGCGCGCGGCCGAGGAGGCGGGGCGCGACCCGGCACAGCTCAAGTGCATCGTCGGCGCGCCCAGCCACGTCAGCGACGACCTTGCCGACGCGCGCGAGCAGGTGCGCTGGTTCCCGGCCATGGTCTCGAACCACGTCCAGGACCTGATCGAGCGCTACGGCGCGGACGGGAGCACGGTCCCGAAGGCGCTGACCGACTACGTCCTGGCGCGGAAGTTCTACGACTACGACGAGCATTCGCGCGTCGGCGCGAAGCATGGCGCGTTCGTGACCGACGAGATCTGCGACCGCTTCTGCGTGATCGGCAATGTCGCGCAATGCACTGCGAAACTGCGCGAGCTCGAGGCAGTCGGCGTCGACCAGTTCAACATCTATTTGATGACGCACGGCCAGGAGGAAACCCTCCGTGCGTACGGGGACGAGATCATCCCCGAGATTGACGCCGTAGCGACCCCGAGCAGCTAGTCTCGCCCGCGGAATGAGCACGAACGGGGCAGTTGTCGAGGCCGTGGACCTCACCCGCCGCTACGGGGAGGGCGAGGCGGCGGTCGACGCCCTCCAGGGCGTCTCGCTCGCCGTCCGGCCGGGCGAGCTCGTCGCGGTGATGGGGCCGTCCGGCTCCGGCAAGTCGACGCTGATGCACCTGCTCGCCGCGCTCGACAAGCCGACGAGCGGCGCCGTCTCGATCGCGGGCGTGGACGTGGGCTCCCTGAACGACCGGGAGGTCACGCTGCTCCGCCGCCGGCACATCGGCTTCGTCTTCCAGTTCTTCAACCTCCTCCCCATGCTCAGCGCCGAGGAGAACGTGAAGCTCCCGCTCTCGATCGCCGGCGAGAAGCCGGATCCCCAGTTCTTCGAGGACCTGCTGAAGCGCGTCGGGCTCGACGATCGGCGGACGCACCGGCCGGCCGAGCTCTCCGGTGGCCAGCAGCAGCGCGTCGCGATCGCGCGCGCTCTCGTCTCCAAGCCGACCGTCGTCTTCGCGGACGAGCCGACCGGGAACCTCGACTCGCAGACCGGGGCCGACATCCTTGCGCTACTGCGCGAGTCGGCGAAGGAGCTCGACCAGACGATGGTGATGGTCACCCACGACGCCCACGCGGCCGAGATCGCCGACCGCGTGCTCTTCCTGGCGGACGGGCGGATCGTCGAGGAGCTCTCAGGAAGCCGCGCGCCCGAGATCCTCGCGGCGATGGCGCGGGCAGGGTCGTGACCCGGGTCGCGCTCGCCGGCCTGCTGGGCCGGAAGCTGCGCACGGCACTCACCGCGATCGCGATCGTCCTCGGCGTCGCGATGGTCAGCGGCACGTTCGTGCTCACCGACTCGATCGACAAGGCGTTCAACTCGATCTTCACCGACGTCCGGAAAGGGTCGGACATCGTGGTCTCCGGCCAGGCGGCGACGAGCACCAACAACGGCTCGACCAACCCGACGCTGCCCGCCTCGCTGCTCGCCCAGGTGCGGCAGGTCTCCGGCGTCGCCGAGGCAGAGGGGCAGGTGAACGGCGAGGCGCACCTGATCGGCCCGGACGGGAAGGCGATCGCGTTCGGCGGCGCGCCGAATCTCGGCTTCTCGATCGCAAGGGGAACGTCGCCGTTCAACCCGCTCACGCTCGTGGCGGGCAACTGGCCGAGCGGAAACGAGGTGGTGATCGACTCCGCGACCGCGAGCAAGAAGCACTTCGCCGTCGGCCAGGCGATCGGCGTGCAGTCGGAGGGCCCGATCGTGAAGATGCGCATCTCGGGGCTCGTGAAGTTCGGCGGCCAGAGCCTCGGCGGCGCAACGCTCGCCGGGTTCGACGTCGCGACGTCGCAACGGCTGTTCGACAAGCCGAACCAGTACGACGAGATCGCCGTCGCCACCGCTCACGGCGCGTCGGTCCAGCAGGTACTCGACGACATCAAGTCGATCCTTCCGTCGAATGCGATCGCGCGCACCGGCGCGCAGCAGGCTGCCAAGGATGCGCAGGACACCGACTCGTTCATCTCGTTCCTCCGCGGCTTCCTGCTCGCGTTCGGCGGGATCGCGCTCTTCGTCGGCAGCTTCGTGATCGCGAACTCGCTCTCGATCACGATCGCGCAGCGCACGCGCGAGCTCGCGACGCTGCGCACGCTCGGTGCGAGCCGGCGGCAGGTGCTCCGCTCGATCATCATCGAGGCGCTGGTCGTCGGCACGCTCGCCTCTCTCGTCGGCCTCTTCCTCGGCCTGCTGCTCGCAAAGGGGCTGTTCAGGCTGTTCGACTCGGTCGGCTTCACGCTGCCGAACAGCGGCCTCGTCTTCGGGGCCCGGACGGTGATCGTCGCGCTCCTCGTCGGCATCCTCGTCACGCTCCTCGCGAGCCTGCGGCCGGCGGTCCGCGCGACGCGCGTCCAGCCGATCGCCGCCGTGCGCGAGGGAGCGACGCTGCCCGAGTCGAGGTTCGCGCGCTTCCGGACGCTCGGGTCGACGATCCTCACGCTGCTCGGCTTCGCCGCGCTGATCTACGGCCTCTTCGGCAAGCACCTCGGGACGACGGCGGTGCTGCTGTGGATGGGGCTCGGCGCGCTGCTGATCTTCATCGGCGTCTCGATCCTGTCGATGCGCGTCGTCGGCCCGGCGGCGGAGGCGCTCGCGCCGCCTATCCGCTGGCTGCTGACCGCGGCCTGGATCGTCTTCCTGATCACGCCGGTCGGCTGGATCTACATCGTCTACTACCGCCTCCGCCATGGAGTGCTGCCGACGTTCGTCGACCACTCGTCGTCGTCCGAGCTCGCCCGCGACAACGCCCGCCGCAACCCGCAGCGCACCGCGTCGACCGCGTCGGCGCTGATGATCGGCCTGGCGCTCGTCACGTTCGTCGCCGTCCTCGCATCGGGGATCACGTCGTCCTTCACGGACGCGGTGCACAAGATCTGGCACAACGCCGACTACGCGATCACCGCCCAGAACAACTTCTCGCCGATCCCGGTTGCCTCGGCCATGGCCGCCGAGTCGGTCCCGGGCGTCCAGGCGGTCGGGAACGTCAGGACCGGCGACGCCAAGGCGTTCGGCCACAACTTCTTCGCGACCGCCGTGAACCCGCCGGGCGCGACGATGTTCAAGCTCGACTGGAAGGTCGGTTCCGACGCGACGATCGCGCAGCTCGGCAACGACGGCGCGTTCACCGACACGGGCTACGCGAAGAAGCACCACCTGGTCGCCGGCTCGCCGGTGGTGATGACCTTCTCGACCGGGGCGACGAAGACGTTCCACATCAGGGGCATCTTCAAGCCGCCGCCCGGCGGGTCGCCGTTCGGGAGCGTGACCATCTCGCAGACGACGTGGGACAAGTTCAACGAGAACCCGCAGAACCTCTACTCGTTCGTCCGCATGAAGGGCGGCGAGACGGACGCGAACTTCGCCGCGCTGTCGAACGCACTCAAGGCGTACCCGGACGCGAAGGTGGCGACGCGCCAGCAGTTCATCGACAACCAGATCAGCGGGCTCAAGTCGATCCTGAACATCCTTTACGTCCTGCTCGCGCTGTCCGTGATCGTGAGCCTGTTCGGCATCGTCAACACGCTCGTGCTCACCGTGTTCGAGCGGACGCGCGAGATCGGGATGCTGCGGGCGATCGGGATGACGCGCACTCAGGTGCGCCGCATGATCCGGCACGAGAGCGTGATCACGGCCCTGATCGGCGGCGTGCTCGGCATCGTCCTCGGCGTCGTGCTCGGCGGGCTGCTCGTCTACCGTGTCGACTTCATCCAGTTCTCGCTGCCGATCGGGTCGCTGATCGTGTTCGCGATCGCGGCGATCGTCGTCGGCATCCTCGCCGCGATCTTCCCCGCGCGCCGCGCGGCACGGCTGAACGTCCTCCAGGCGCTGCAGTACGAGTGAACGACGTCGCCGCGCTCCTCCGTGCGTACGTCGCGGCCGACGAGCGGGAGGAGGCGGACCGCTGTGCGATGCTGCGGCTCGCCGAGGAGCTCGAGCAGCCGTTCTCCCGGGCGCAACCTCGAGCGCACTTCACGGCCTCGGCGTTCGTCGTCGACGAGTTCGTCGAGCACGCCTGCCTCGTCGAGCACGCGAAGCTCGGGCGCTTGCTGCAGCCCGGCGGCCACGTCGAGCCGCTCGACACCTGCCTCGAAGACGCCGCCCTGCGGGAGGCGCGCGAGGAGACGGGCCTCTCGCTCGAGCTCCATCCCACGGCGCCACGGCCGTTCGATCTCGACATCCACGCCATTCCCGCGACCGGCGGCGAGCCGGCCCACTTTCACCTCGACGTGCGCTACCTGGTCGTCGGGCGCGGCGCGCTCGCGGCCGGGGCGGCCTGGTACGGCGTCGGCGAGGCCGGCGATGGGTCGGTCGCCCGGCTGGCGGCGAAGGCCGCCGTCTACCGCCTGTAGCCGAGCGGGCTTCCGCGAGTGGACGGTCGCTCAGCCGCCCTCTCGGTAGCGCGGGTCGACGGTGGTGCACCAGCGCCGCACGGGCCCGGCCATCACGTTGAGGTAGTACAGATCGTGCCGTGGGCCCGCCGCGACCGGGTGGTATCCGCGCGGCACCAGCACCGTGTCGCCGTCCGCTACGGCGACCGTCTCGTCGAGGCCGCCGTCGTCGGTGTAGACCCGCTGGAACGCGAATCCGTCCGCCGGGCGCAGGCGATGGTAGTACGTCTCCTCGAGCAGGGTCTCGGTCGGAGGGTCGTCGACGTCGTGTTTGTGCGGCGGGTAGCTCGACCAGTGGCCCCGGGGTGTCACCACTTCGGTCACGAGGAGCGACTCGGCCGGCTCGTCCTCCATCAGGATGTTCGCGATCCGCCGCTCCTCGATCCCTTCTCCCCGCGTGACGGACGTGGGCCGATCGAGCAGGCGGGGTGGCAGCCGCCCTTCGGCGGGAGCCGTGCAGATCGCGAGCTCGGCCGCACCTTCCGCCGACCAGGTGACCCGTGGTGGGACGTAGAGAGCGGTGGGCGGGCTTGCGAAGACGTCGGCGCGGCCGAGCGCACGACCACCCGTGGTGCCCGCCGCGAGGTCGCACGTTCCGCTGAGGACGACGACGCAGCTTTCGCGCGCCTGCTCGGCGCGCTCGAGTCGGCGGTCCACCCGCACCACCTCGAACCCGACGTACGACCAGCCGGCCGAGAGCGGCGTCACCCGGATGACGCCGTCGTCACTGCGAACGCGGAGCGTCACTTGACGGCGCCGAGCGTCAGTCCGCGCACGAAGTGGCGCTGGACCAGCAGTGCGAAGAGGACGATTGGGAGGGCGCCGACGACGCCTGCCGCAGCCATCGGGCCCCACTCGATCTGGATCTTCCCGATCAATGTCGACACACCGACCGGAACCGTCTGCGCCGAAGGTGTGGACGTCAGCGTCAGCGCGATGATGAATTCGTTGTAGGTTGCGATCACCGCGAAGATCGCCGTCGCGATCAGGCCGGGCGCCGCAAGCGGGATCACGACGCGTCGCAGCGCTGAGAGGCGCGAGTCGCCGTCGACCATCGCCGCCTCCTCGATGTCGCGCGGAATGTCCTCGAGGAAGCTCTGCATCATCCAGATCACGAAGCTCGTGTTCAGACAGGTGTAGATCAAGATCAGCCCGAGCCGTGTGTTCAGCAGGCCCCACTTGGCGAGGACGATGTAGAGGGGCACGACGAGGAGGATCCCAGGGAGCATGCGAACGAGCAGCACGGCGTACAGGGAGAGCCGGTCCACGCCGAAGCGCAGCCGGAACCGGGCGAGCGCGTACGCCGCCAGCGTCCCGATCACGAGGCTGAAGGCGACCGACGCGGTCACGATCACGATGCTGTTGATGAGATACGAGTCGAAGTGGTACTCGTGGATCAGCCTCCCGTAGTTGTGAAGCGTGATGTGTTGCGGCCACAGCGCGACGCCGGCGAAGATGTCCACCGGCTGCTTCAGCGACGTGACGATCATCCACCAGAAGGGGAACAGCGCGATCACCATCGCCAGGCCGAGCGTCCCGTAGACCGCGACCGCCGCGACCCTCCGCCGTGCCGGGCTCATGTGGTTGCCTGTGACGTGCGCCGCATGAAACGCACCGCCGCCCACATCAGCACGAGCAGGCAGGCGAGCAGCACGACCAGCATCGCCATCGCCTGCCCGTACTGCGTGAAGAGGAACGCCGTGTTGTACGCGTAGATCGAGATCAGCTGTGTCGACGTGCCCGGGCCGCCCGCGGTCAGCACGAAGATCTGGTCGAAGGTGCCGACGGCGTCGATCGTCCGCAGCGTGATTGCGACGAGCAGCACGGGCTTCAGCAGCGGGAGCGTGTGATGGAAGAACGCCTGGAGGCGGCTCGCTCCGTCGACCTGCGCCGCCTCGAGGGGGTCCTGCGGCAGCGAGGTCAGGCCGGCGAGGATGATCAGGAAGAGCAGGGGCGTCCACTCCCAGACGTCGACCGCGACGACGCCGAGGAAGGCGGTGTTCTCGTTGGCGAGCACGTTCGGCGTGCCGAGGCCGAGCTTCTCGAACAGCGGGTTGACGACGCCGATGTCGGAGGCGTAGAGGAGGCGCCAGATGACCCCCACGACGACCGGCGCGATGGTCATCGGCAGGATCAGCGTGACGCGGATCCAGTTCGCGTAGCGCAGCTCGCGGGCAACGAGCAGCGCCAGCCCCAGCCCGAGCAGCGTCTCGATCGGCACGGCGACCACGACGTACTTCGCCGTCGTCTTCATCGCCTGCCAGAAGACCGGGTCGTGGAAGACGTCGACGTAGTTCTGCTTGCCGGCCGACCCCATGTCGATGCCGTAGCGGTACTTGTGGAAGCTTGCGCGGACGCCGTAGAAGATCGGGTAGATCGAGACGGCTGCGAGCGCGACGAGCGCGGGCACGAGCAGCGCGTAGGGCGTGGCGGCCGCCCGCAGCCGCCACGCCCTCGCACCGCCCTGTTCCTCGACCGTGCGCACGCGGTCTAGAAGTATCCGCCCTGCTGCTTGAGGTAGGTCGTGATCTGCTTTGCGGCCGAGTTGAGATGCTTCTGGGCGATCGCCTGGTAGCCGCTCTTCTTGGAGATCGCCTCGAGGAGCGCCTCGTTCAGCGCGGTGCCGAGGATGTCTTCCATCTTCGGTTCGTCCGGTGTGCGCGGCTTCGGGACGGAGTTGTTGACCGCGTCTGCGATCGCCGGCAGCCAGCGGTACTTCTTGACGGCAACCGGATCGTGCAGGGCCGAGGCCGTGACGGCCGCGCTGCCGCCGCGGCGGGCGAACTGCTTCTGGATGCGGCTCGACGTGAACCACTCCAGGTAGTGCACCGCCCCGGCGGGGTTCTTGGAGCCGGACGCGATCCCGCAGATGAAGGTGCCGATCGCCGGGCCGCTCCTCTCCTGCTTCGGCGTCGCCGCCGTGTCGATCTGATGAATGACCTTCGAGGCACTCGGGTTGTCGATCTGGTGTACGAGGCCCGTGTATTCGGTCAACGCCGTGCACTTGCCCTGCAGGAGCGCCTGCGTCTCCTGGTCGGTGTCGAACGCCGCGACGCCGGACGGCATGTAGGGGATGAAGCTGAACAAGCGGACGAGTGCGGCGACGCCTGCGTGACCCGCGAAGCCGGGCGACCAGTCGGGGTTGACGAAGTTCGCGCCGTAGGCGCTCATGAGCGGCAGGTAGGTCTGAACGATCGGGTTGCCCTTCACGCCGCGGGCCGACCAGCCGTACAGCTTTCCGGGCACCGACTTCGCCTTCGCGACCCTGTAGATGTCGTCCCAGGTCTGGGGCGCTTTCGGGAAGTACTTCTTGTTGTAGTAAAGGATCTCGACGTCGTCGATGTTCACGATCGCGTAGAGCTCTGGCTTCTGCTTCGCGAACGCCTTCATCTTCGCGCCGTGCTTCGGCGGCCAGAGACCCTGCTCGACGCCCTTCTCGAGAATGTCGGGGTTTCTCTTGAAACCCAGTGCGTCGAGACTCTGGATGATCTTTCCGGCGGCGAACTCGGGCACCCAGTTGTCGTCCATCACGTAGATGTCGTAGGCGCCGGTCTTGTTCAGGCCATCGTTCTTCGCGTTCTGGTACCAGGTGTTGTAGTTGGTCTCGTTGTAGTTGACCTTGATCCCGGTTTCTTTCGTGAACAACCCGTTGAAGTAGTCGCGAATGGGAGCCATCGCGTTGTCCTGGAAGCTCCCCATCGTGATCGAGTTGGCGTTCTCGGCCGCCCAGACGCGCTTCGGCGCGAACGCGATCGTGCTGCCGAAGACGATGGCCGCACCGACGGCGCCCCGCTTCAGCACTTCGCGACGGGTCAGCGGCCGCTCGAACGGGTCGGCGGCCGTGACGGTGGTCTCGCTCATCCGCTCCTCCTTGGAGTCGTTGCTGCTTTGGGTGCCTCGGCTGGGCGATCGCTCGGCGGACGGCGGGCGCCGAGGGCCTCGCCCGTCTCCGCGTCGAAGAGGTGCAGGTGCCGCGGATCGGGCTGCACGGCGCAACGTTGGCCGATCGCCGCCGTGAAGCCTGCAGGCGCGCGGACGTTGACGACCGTCCCTGCCACGTCGACGGCCACCAGCGTTTCGTTGCCGAGCGGCTCGACGACGTAGATCTCGCCGGCGAACGCTCCAGCCGAGCCCGGCTCGACGAGCAGGGCGTGCTCCGGCCGGAATCCGAGCTCGAGGGGGCCGCGGTGCCCGGCGTCGGCGAGCGGGAGAGTGCCCGCCGGGTGCACGAAGGCGAGGTTCGCGACCTCGCCCGCGAGGGTGTTCATCGGCGGGGAGCCGCAGAACCCGGCGACGAACAGGTTGGCGGGTCGTGCGTACAGCTCGGCCGGTGACGCGAGCTGCTGGAGCCGGCCCTTGCTCATGACGGCGATCGTGTCCGCCATGGTCATCGCCTCGACCTGGTCGTGGGTGACGTACAGCGTCGTCGCGCCGAGCTCGCGCTGCAGACGCTTGATCTCGGCGCGCATCTGCAATCGGAGCTGCGCGTCGAGGTTCGAGAGCGGCTCGTCCATCAGGAACGCCTGGGGACGCCTGATGATCGCGCGTGCGAGCGCCACGCGCTGCCGCTGGCCGCCGGAGAGTTGTCTGGGCCGTCGGTCGAGCAGCTCGTCGAGCCCGAGGAGCGTGGCGACCTCGTTGACCTGCCGCGCCTTCTCGGCCTTCTCCACCTTCCGCACCCGAAGCGGGTAGGCGATGTTGTCGAACACGCTGAGGTGCGGGTAGAGCGCGTAGCTCTGGAACACCATCGCCACGTCGCGGGCGCGCGGCGGCGCGTAGGTGACGTCTCGCGATCCGATGCGGATACGCCCGCTGGTTGGTGTCTCGAGCCCCGCCAGGAGCCTCAGCGCGGTCGTCTTGCCGCACCCGGACGGTCCGAGCAGCGCCAGGAACGTCCCGTCCTCCACGTGGAGGTCGAGCGCTTGAAGCGCCTCGTGGGCCCCGAACGACTTCGCGACGGCCTCGTAGCTGACGTCCATCCTCAGCGCGCCACTCCGGCGCCGAGCAGCGCGAGTGCGCCTGCAAGCCCGGCCAGGGAGGCCTCGATCCCTGCCTCGGCGTCGAGATTCGGGTCCTCGTGCTCGATCGAGATGACGTCGTCGTATCCCGCGGCGCGAAGAGCGGCGAGCAGCTCGGCCCACTCGTCGAGCCGACGGCCCGCCCCGACAGCCGCGAAGTGCCACGGCATCGACTCGGCGCTCCCCGGCCAGCGGAAGTCGAGCACGCCGTGCCGGGCGATCCGGTCGCGGTGGAGCACGGTGTCCTTGGCGTGGACGAAGGCGACCATGTCGCCGAGCTCGCCCACCGCCGTGGCGGGATCGATCCCCTGCCACCAGAAGTGACTCGGGTCGAGGTTCACGCGGATGTTGTCGGCGGTGACCGAGCGGAGAACGCGGTACGACTCGGCGTTGTAGATCGACGTCCCGGGGTGGAGCTCGAGGCAGACGAGCACGCCCGGAGCCCGGGCTTCGCCGAACGCGGAGAGCTCGCGCCAGTACGCCGAGATCCGCTCCCACTGCCAGTCCCAGAGCCCCTCCATGTCGGGAAGCCACGCACCGCCAGCGAAGACCGGCCAGCCGCCGCCGCCCGGGCCGCCGGGGCAGCCGCTCATCGCGACGACGCGCGGGACGCCGAGCGAGTGGGCGAGCCGGAGCGCACCGCGGAGCTCGGCGTCATGGCGCTCGGCGACGGCAGCGTCCGGATGCAGCGGGTTGCCGGAGACGTTGAGGGCTGCGAGCTCGAGCGCGTGCTCCGCGAGCAGGCCGCGCAACCGGTCTCGGGCGACGGAGTCGGCGAGCAGCGCCAGGCTCGCGTGCGGCGCGGTCGAGTAGCCGCCGACGCCGAGCTCGACCGCTTCGAGGCCCCGGTTCGCGCACCAGCTGAGCGCCTCCGCGAGCGTCAGCCGGTCGAGCGCGTCGGTGAGCAGACCGATCCTCAAGATGGGGCTGGAGCTCGGGTGGAACGCTCCAATCGGCGACGTTAAACCCGTCTCGCACGCGCTGTCAAGACTTGACGGCCGAATGGAAATCGCCGTAATCTCCCCATTCTGGAACGTTCCAGAACCAGGAGGCGGGACGGGTGGAGCGGCTGAGGACGGGCGTCGTGGGCTGTGGGCTCGTCGCTCAGGTGATGCACCTCCCCTACCTGCTCGAGCTCGGCGACCGCTTCGACGTGACGG
Organism: Gaiellaceae bacterium; assembly: GCA_036376615.1. Taxonomy (GTDB): domain Bacteria; phylum Actinomycetota; class Thermoleophilia; order Gaiellales; family Gaiellaceae; genus PALSA-600. The sequence goes on along the minus strand of DASUZZ010000001.1, from coordinate 19,357 downwards.
CGCTGTGCGACATCTCCCCGCGCGCGCTCGCGCACGCCGGCAGGTGCTTCCCGGACGCGCGGCGCCATGCGCGGCTCGAGGATCTGCTGGCGGAGAAGCTCGACGCGGTGCTGGTGCTCACCCCCGGGAGCCATGCGCCCGCGGCGATCGCGGCAGCCGAGACCGGTCGACACGTGTTCGTCGAGAAGCCGATGTGCATCAACCCGGCCGAGGGCCGCCGGATGATCGACGCGGCCGCGACCGCCGGCGTCGTTCTGATGGTCGGCTACATGAAGCGGTACGACCCCGCGTACGAGGAGCTGAGCCGGACGCTCGACCGGAGCTCGCTGAGGTACGCACGCATCACGACGCTCGAGAGCCCGCTCGACCCCTACGTCGCGCACCTGCCTCTCAGTCGCGGCGGGCCCGACGCCGACCCGGAGCTTCTCGAGTCCCTTGCCGCCGACGATGCGGCGCGCGTCGAGCTCGCGCTGCCGACGGAGGACGCGTTGACGCGGCGGGTGTACAGGGCGTTCCTGCTCGACAGCATGATTCACGAGCTGAACGGCGTGCGCGGCCTGCTCGGCGAGCCCAGCGCCCTCCGGTTCGCGCGCTTCTCGGACGACGGCGCCTCGATCACGATCTCGTTGTCGTTCGGCGATGTCGAGTGCGCCGTCATGTGGATCGACCTGCCCGGCATCGCCCGCTACGAGCAGGACTGGTCCTTCTACGCCTCCAACGCGCGAGCGAGCCTCCGCTTCCCGTCGCCGTTCCTGCGCAGCGAGCCGACCGAGCTCGTCGTCGAAGCCGGAGAGCCCGGAACGGCGCACTCGTGGCGCGCCGTGCACTCGGTGTCGTTCGACGAGGCGTTCAAGTGCGAGCTGGTCGAGTTCCATGCCGCGGTGAGGGAGGGGCGGCCGCCGCTGACCGACGGCGAGGACGGGCTCCGAGACGTCCTGCTCTGCCAGTCGATCGCCCGCGCACACGCCGGCGAGCCCGCCCTCGTCGAGTCGAGGGCGGCCGGGGCGCCGGCGTGAGCCTGCGGCTGGCGAGCGCTCCCGTTACCTGGGGCGTCTGGGAGCGGACGATCGGCCGGCCGGACCTGATTCCGCCGCAGCGGATGCTCGAGACGGTCCACGCGCTCGGCTACGGCGGCATCGAGCTCGGGCCTCCCGGCTACTTCGGCGCCGACGGCGCGGCCGTGGCCGGCATTCTCGGTCGGTACGGCCTCGAGCTCGTCGGCGGGTTCGCGCCGCTCCATCTCGCCGACGAGGACGCCTACCGCGCCGACCTGGCGGTGTGGCTCGACCCGATCGTCGAGATGCTCGCCGCGACCGGAAAGCGCGGCCCGGTGGTGCTCGCGGATGCCGAGACCGACGAGCGCATCGCCGCGGCGGGACAACCCGCCGAACAGGCGCGGACCGCGCTCTCGCCCGACGCATTCTCGCGCGCGCTCGAACGGGTGAACGAGGCGGCGGAGCGTTGCCGCGCCGCCGGCGTCTCTGCCGTCTTCCACCACCACGCGGGCACCTACGTCGAGACGGCCGACGAGATCGAGCGCTTCCTCGCCGGCACCGATGTCGCGATCTGCTTCGACACGGGGCATGCGCTCGTCGGTGGGGCCGACCCGGTCGAGCTCGTGCGTCTCTGCGGCCCGCGCGTCCGCCATCTGCACCTGAAGGACGTCGACGGCACGCTCCTCGCCCGCGTCGCCGACGGCGAGGTCGGGCTCGAGGAGGCGTGGGACGGGGGCCTCTTCTGTCCCTTCGGCGAAGGCGAGGTCGATTTCGCGGCGGTGCTCGCCGCGCCCGAGCTCGCGGGCTTCGACGGCTGGACCGTGCTCGAGCAGGACCGGGTCGCCGTCAGGCTCGGCGACCTCGGAACGGTGCGCGCCGTCGAGGAGGCGAACCTGGGCGTCGTCTCGCAGGCGGTGCCATGACGCGGCAGCGGCCGACGATTGTCGATGTCGCCGACCGGAGCGGCGTCTCGAAGTCGACGGTGTCGAACGTGATCCGCGGCGCGCCGAACGTCTCCGAGCCGACGCGGCAGCGCGTCCTCGCCGCGGTCGACGAGCTCGGCTACCGTCCGAACGCGCTCGCGCGCCACCTGGTGCAGCAGCGCACCAGCACGATCGGCGTCGTCGTCGGCGATCTCACGAACCCCATCTACAGCGAGCTGGTGAAGCTGCTCGAGCAGCACGCGCTGGCGCTCGGGTACACGACGATGGTCTCGAACACGAACGGCCATCCCGAACGCGAGGCCGCGCGAATCGAGGCGCTGCTGGAACGGCGGGTCGCCGGCATCGCCATGCTCCAGTTCAGCGGCGGCCGGTCGGTGATCGACGTGCTCCACAGGGACGGCATTGCGGTCACGGTGATCAGCTGTTTCGAGGAACGCACCGACTGCGTAACGGTCGACGAGAGCAGTGGGCTCGCGCTCGCGGTCCGGCACCTGGCGGAGCTCGGGCACGAGCGGCTCGCGTACGTCACCTCGCCGCTCGTCGAGGAGCACACGAACCGGGCGCGTCACGAGAGCTTCCTCCGCGAGTGCGAACGCGTCGGCTGCAGCGAGACCGCGGTCGTGACGCTCGACGTCGAAGCGGTGTTGGCGCACGACGTGCGGGCAACCTACGGGCTGGGGCGGCTGCTCGAGTCGACCCGCCGCCCGACCGGCTTCGCCGCCGCCAACGACATCGCCGCGATCGCGTTGATCGAGGCGGCCGAGCGGCTCGGTGCGTCCGTGCCGCAGGACGTGTCGGTGGTCGGTTTCGACGGCATCACCCTCGGCGGCCTCTCGCGGATCGCGCTCACGACCGTGGCGCAGCCGCGCGAGCGTATGGCCGCGCTTGGTATGAGACTCTTGATGGACCGCATCGACGGGCGCGCGACGTCGCCGCCGAGGCACCTGCTGCTCGAGCCCGAGCTCGTGGTGCGTGCGACGACGGCACCCCCGCCCGATACGAACGAAGGAGGAGCGACATGGCGACGCAGACCGGCGTGAGGAGCCCGCTCCACGAGACGGTGTCGACGACGCCGACCGACTACTGGAACGACTCGTGCTCGATCGAGGAGCTCACGTATGCGATTGCGAACGGCGCAGTCGGCGCGACCTCGAACCCGACGATCGTCGGTGAGGTGCTGCACAAGGAGATGCACCTCTGGCGCGGCAGGCTGCAGAGCATGGTCGCGGAGCGCCCGACGGCGACCGAGGACGAGCTCACCTGGCAGTTGATCGAGGAGATGGCCGTGAAGGCGTCCGCGCTGCTCGTGCCGGTGTTCGAGCGCGAGCACGGGCGCAAGGGGCGGCTGTCGATCCAGACGAACCCGAAGCTGTATCGAAGCGCCGACCGGATCACCGAGCAGGCGATCCGCTTCGCCGGCCTCGCGCCGAACATCCAGGTGAAGGCTCCTGCGACGCGCGCCGGCCTGGAGGCGCTGGAGGAGATGACGGCGGCGGGGGTCAGCGTCAACGCCACCGTCTCCTTCACCGTGCCGCAGGCTCTCGCCGTCGCCGAGGCCGTCGAGCGCGGGCTGCGGCGCCGCGAAGCGGCGGCCGAGGACGTGACGACGATGTCGCCCGTCTGCACGCTGATGATCGGGAGGCTCGACGACTGGCTGCAGGTGCACGCCGACCGGCTCGGCGTGCTCCTGACGCCCGGGGTCGTCAACTGGGCGGGCGTCGCCTGCGTGAAGCGCGCGTACGCGCTCTATCGCGAGCGCGGGTATCGCACGCGCCTGCTCGCGGCTGCGTACCGCAACCACCTGCACTGGTCGCAGCTGATCGGCGGCGACATCGTCCTGACGATCCCGCACAAGTGGCAGCTCCTCTTCAACGCGTCGGACATCGAAGTCACGCCCCGGTTCGACGACGAGGTGCCGGAAGCCGTCCTCTCGGAGCTCGAGGCGAAGCTGCCGGACTTTCGACGCGCATACGAGCCGGATGGGCTTTCCGTCGACGAGTTCGACACGTTCGGGGCGACCAGGCGGACGTTGCGCGGCTTCATCGCTTCCTACCAGGATCTGGTGGCGGTCGTCCGCGACGTGATGCTGCCGGACCCGGACGGGGAATGACGCAGGCCGCGACGGCGACGGTGCGCGCCGCGGTCATGCGGGGGCCAGGCCGCGTGGAGGTGACCGAGTTCCCTCGGCCCGAGCTTCGGGAGGGCGAGGTGCTGATGCGCGTGCTCCTCTCGGGGGTGTGCGGCACCGACAAGCACACCTATCGCGGCGAGACGAAGCAGTATGCGGGCACCGCCCACGAGCGCGAGCTCGCCTACCCGCTGATCTGCGGCCACGAGAACGTCGGCGTCGTCGAGGCGGTCGGGCCCGGCGGTGCGCTCGCAAGCGACGGGCGCCCGCTCGTCCCGGGCGACAGGATCGTCCCCGGCGCGAACGTCCCGTGCGGGCGCTGCCACTTCTGCCTCGCCGGCGCGCCGTATTACTTCTGCGAGCAGCTCCACGACTACGGCAACAGCCTCGGCTGCGACGACCCGCCGCACCTCTTCGGCGGCTGGGCGGAACAGATGGTGCTGCTGCCGGGCACGCCGCTCTTCCGCGTCCCGGACCAGCTTCCCGACGAAGTGGCCGTCCTGACCGAGCCGATGTCGGTGACGCACGGCCTCGACACCGCGCGCCTGCTGGCCCCCGGGCTCGGCGGTGCGGGCTTCGGCGAGTCCGTCGCCGTCGTCGGTGTCGGGCCGCTCGGGCTCTGCCACCTCGTCAAGGCTCGGCTCACCGGCTGCGGCAAGCTGATCGTGATCGACCGCCTGCGCTCCCGCCTCGAGTTCGCGGAGCAGCTCGGCGCGACCTTGACGCTCGACGCGGACGGAACCGATGCCGACGAGCGCCTCGCTCGCGTTCACGAGCACACGGCCGGTCTCGGCGCCGACGTGGTCGTCGACTGCTCCGGTGTGCCCGAGACCTTTCCGGAGGCCCTGCGGCTCGCGCGGTTCGGCGGTGTGGTCGTCGAGGCAGGTGCCTTCGTCGACCTGGGGGCGGTCGACATCAACCCGAGCGCCGACATCTGCACCAGGAACGTCTGCGTGCTCGGCGTCGGCGGCGAGACGGCGCGGTCGTACGGTCCGGCGCTCGAGCTGATGGCGCGCAACCTCGACGTCGTCCCGCTGGAGCTGATCGTCTCGCACCGCTTCGGGCTCGCGGAGGCGGCCGAGGCGCTCGAGCGCTCGCAGACGGACGGCGCGCTCAAGGTCGCCATCGACCCGACGCTCGGATGAGCGCGCCCGTTCGGATCGCCGTGGTCGGCGCGGGTCGCATGGGCCGAGTGCACCTGTCGGTACTCGAGGCGCTGCCGGGCGTGGAGGTGGCGGCCGTCGTCGACCCGTTCGCACCCGGCGCGACGCACGTCGACCTCGACGTGCTGCTCGCCGGCGGCCGGCCGGACGGTGCGGTCGTCGCGGCGCCGTCCACCCTTCACCTCGAGCTCGTCGCGCAACTGCTCGAGGCGGGTGTTCCGACGCTGTGCGAGAAGCCGTGCGGAACGACTCCGGCCGAGGCTCGTGCAGCCGTCGAGCGCGCCGCCGAGACCGGAACTCCGCTGCAGATCGGGTACTGGCGCCGGTTCGTCCCCGAGCTCGAGGAGCTGCGCGGCCGGATCGTCGCCGGCGAGCTCGGCGCGGTGCTCCTCGTTCGCAGCGAGCAGTGGGACGAACGGCCGCCGGCGCCCTCGTTCCGCGCCGTGAGTGGTGGGATCCTGGTCGACATGGGCGTCCACGAGTTCGACCAGATCCGGTGGCTGACCGGAGAGGAGCTCGACTGCCGGGCGATCGCGGCGGCGACCGCGGGCGTCGATCCGCCGGTCGAGGGGGACCCCGAAAGCGTCGAGGCGGTCTTCGCTCTCTCCGGCGGCGGTCTCGGGGTGGTATCGCTCGGCCGCCGCTTCCCGCCGGGCGACATGTGCCGCGTCACGGTGTACGGGACGAGCGACAGCGCCGAGTGCCCGTTCCTGTGGCCGCCGGACTCCGAGCGCGCGTTTGCCGAGGGCATCGCCGCGCAGGACGCAGCGTTCGTCGGGCTCGTCCGCGGTGGGACGCAGCAGGGCGCGAGCCCCGCCGACGCGGTCGCCGCGCTCGTGGCTGCGGAGCAGGCGAAGTCGTCACTCGAGTCGAGGGGAGAAGCATCGTGAGCACTATCCGGTTGACTGCAGCGCAAGCGCTGGTGCGCTTCCTCGCGGCGCAGCACGTGGAGCGGGACGGAGTCTCCCGGCGCTTCTTCGGAGGTTGCTTCGGCATCTTCGGGCACGGCAATGTCGCCGGCGTCGGTCAGGCGCTGCTCCAGCACCCGGAGCTCCTGCCCTACCACCAGGCGCGCAACGAGCAGGCGATGGTGCACATTGCCGCCGCCTACGCGCGGATGCGGAACCGCCTCGGCGCGCTCGTCTGCACGAGCTCGATCGGCCCCGGTGCGACCAACATGGTGACGGGCGCCGCGCTGGCGACGATCAACCGGCTTCCCGTGCTGCTCGTGCCGGGAGACTTCTTCGCGGGGCACGGTCCCGACCCCGTGCTGCAGCAGTTGGAGGTCCCCTCCGCGGGCGACGTCTCGGTGAACGATGCGCTTCGCCCCGTCTCGCGGTACTTCGACCGGATCTCCCGGCCGGAGCAGGTGATCCCGGCGGCGCTCGCGGCGATGCGCGTGCTCACGAGTCCCGCGGAAACCGGTGCCGTGACACTCGCGTTTCCCCAGGACGTCCAGGCCGAGGCGTTCGACTACCCCGCGGAGCTCCTCGCGCCGCGCGTTTGGCACGTGCCTCGTCAGGCGCCCGACGCGGCCGCCCTCGCGGCGGCGGCCGAGGCGATCCGCGGCGCGCGCCGCCCGCTCGTGGTCGCCGGCGGGGGTGTGATCTACGGCGAGGCCACCGGAGAGCTGCGCGCCTTCTGCGAGGCGACGGGGATCCCGGTCGGAGAGACACAGGCGGGGAAGGGGTCGCTCCCGTACGACCATCCTTCGAACCTCGGCGCCGTCGGCGCAACCGGCACGTTCGCCGCGAACCGGTACGCGGCAGCGGCCGATCTCGTGGTCGGCATCGGCACGCGCTACAGCGACTTCACCACCGCGTCGAAGACGGCCTTCCGGGATCCGGAGGTCCGTTTCGTCAACGTCAACGTGGCGGAGCTCGACAGTGCGAAGCACGGCGGCGTCCGGGTCACCGCCGACGCGAAAGTGACCCTCGAGCTCCTCACCGGTGCCTTGCGAGGCCATGCCGTCGAAGACTCCTACCGCGCGGAGGCGGCGCGGCTGAACCTGGAGTGGGACGCCGAGGTCGACCGCCTGTACGCGCTCGGCCACGGGCCGCTCCCGGCGCAGAGCGAGGTCATCGGGGCGGTCAACGACGCGACCGCGCCGGCGGATGTGGTGGTCTGTGCCGCGGGTGCGATGCCGGGCGACCTCCACAAGCTGTGGCGTACGCGCGACCCGAAGGGCTATCACGTCGAGTACGGGTTCTCGTGCATGGGCTACGAGATCGCCGGAGGCATCGGCGTGAAGCTCGCCGCGCCGGACCGGGAGGTCGTCGTGCTCGTCGGCGACGGCTCGTACCTGATGATGCCCGGCGAGCTCGTCACCGCCGTCCAGGAACGCTTGAAGCTGACGGTCGTCCTCGTCGACAACCACGGCTTCAACTCGATCGGCGGCCTGTCGCGCTCGCTCGGGCTCCAGGGCTTCGGTACGCAGTACCGCTACGTGGACGGAGGGCGACCGGTCCTCGACGGCGACGACGACCCGACGCCGACGCTGCCCCTCGACCTGACCGCGAACGCAGCGTCGCTCGGCGCTCGCGCCGAGCGCGCCGGATCGGTCGACGAGCTACGCGAGGCACTCGTCAGGGCGCGAGCCGCCGACGGGGTGAGCGTGATCGTCGTCGAGGTCGACCGCTACGAAGGCGTGCCGTCGTACGAGAGCTGGTGGGACGTGCCGGTCGCCGAGGTCTCCGAGCTACCGGCCGTCCAGGCGGCGCGGCGGGAGTACGACGGGGCGCGCGCGGCCGAGCGGCGTTTTCTGTAGCGAGCCACGCTCTCAAAACCCGGGGCTCGACGCGTCGAGCTCGAGCGGCCCGACCGGAAGCCCGGCGACCGGCGTCGTGGCGTTGAACCCGGCCGGCGCGACGTCGTTCGGCGCGTCGGCGTGGAAGAGCGACGCGAGCAGCTGGATCTGGTCGCGCCCGTGGCCGAGCTCGAACTGGCCGCCGCCGTACAGCGCGATCCCGGCCTGCTCGCAGCGGTCGTAGAAGTCGAAGAGCCGACGGACCGACCCGAACCGCGACGGCTTGCAGTTGAGGCACCGCGGCGGAAGCGGCAGCGCCTCGACGTCGCTCCACTCGTGGATCGCCGCGTCCCACGTGATCCGACCGCGGTCGGAGGCGAGCGCCGATGTCGTCTCGGGCGTGAGCGCCGGGTCCTCCAGCCAGGCGCCGGGGAAGGCCGCCGCGAGCCTGCGGTAGAGCGGCGCGTCGGGCGGCGATCCGAACTCGGCGCGGTAGACGCCCTTGAAGTCGAGCGTCTCGACGCACCCGGCCGCCGCGAGGCGCTCGACCAGGTCGTCGGCCCAGTTCCTGTCCGGGTCGAGCTTGAAGTGCAGGCCGGGGTACAGCTCGAGCCACGGCTCGACGTTCGCGACTCGGGTCGACACCACGAACCGCAACGGGCGCGACTCGCGTCCGAGCGCGGCGGCGAGCGACAGCCCTGCCTGCTTGAGCGCGAGGTCGAGCGCCGCCGACTCGAGCGCCCACCGCCGGTACTCCGTTTGCCCGGACTGCAGCAGCGAGTACGAGTCGAGCGTGTGCTCGCCGGCGAGCGGAAGCTCGGCGCGGCGCTCCTGGAAGCGCTGCTGCGCGGCCGGGTCGTAGTCGACCTCCTCACCCCGGCCCTCGAAGCCGCCGCCGCGGAGCACGACCGTCGTCCGCCGGAGCACGAAGTCGCGCGCGACCTCGCGCTCGAGCGGCTCGAGCTCGTACGACTCGACCGTCAGCGGCAGGGCGGCGACGCGTTCGTAGAGCGTCAACTGCGCCGCCGTTCGAGGTGGCTCTGCAGCGCGCCGAGCCGCTGGTCCCACTCGAGGCCGACCACGGTGAGCCGGTAGTGCGTCTCACGTCCCTGCCGCTCGGAGGAGACGAGGCCCGCCCCCGCCAGGGTGGCGAGGTGCTTCGCGACCGCCTGCCGCGTGATCGGGAGCTCGCCGGTGAGCTCGGTCGCGGTCGCCGTCCCGCGGGCCGCGAGATAGTCCATCACGTGCCTGCGGCTCGGGTCGGCCAGCGCGCTGAACACCTGGCCCAGCGGGTCAGGCGCCGACATGCGCGAACGCGAAGGCCTGCAGGTCGAGCGCGGTCGTCCAGGCGGGCGCGGTCTCGACGACGGTCAGGCGCGTCCCGTCCGCGTCGTCGGCGAGCGTGAACTCGACCCGGCCGTCGTCGTCCCAGTCGAACGCGAGCCGCTCCTCCGGGTCGACCGTCGTCACCGTCGCGTGCCGCTCCTCGCCGTTCGACCAGCGGAAGCTGGCCGCGCCGCCGGGCCGCAGGTCGACGTCGACCTCGTTCGCGAACCAGTCCTCGAGCCGCTCCGGCTCGGTCAGGGCCTCCCACAGCTCCTCGCGGGTGACGGGGAGCACGATCTCGCGGCGCACCATCTGCAACCTCCAGGTTGCGTTACAGTAGCAACTTCGAGGTTGCACATTAACAGGAGGTGGAAGCGGTGAACGTCGGTTCCGTGATCCCGATGGTGGTCGACCAGACGGGCAGCTACGAGCGCTCCTCGGACATCTACTCGCGGCTCCTCCGCGAGCGGATCGTGTTCCTCGGCAAGGAGGTGGACGACCAGGTTGCGAATCTGGTCGCCGCCCAGCTGCTCTTCCTCGACGCGGACGATCCCGGCAAGGACATCTGGCTGTACGTGAACTCGCCGGGCGGCTCGGCCTACGCGGGCATGGCGATCTACGACGCGATGCAGTACGTGGGCTCGGACGTCGCGACGGTCTGCCTCGGCATGGGGATGAGCGCGGCGGCGATGATCCTGTGCGGCGGCGCGGCCGGCAAGCGCTTCGCGCTGCCGAACGCGAAGATCATGATCCACCAGGGCTCGGCGGGCTTCCGCGGCACGCCGGCGGACATCCAGATCGCCGCCCGCGAGGTGCTCTCGATGACCAACCGGATGGCCGAGTTGATCGCGCTGCACTCCGGCCAGGAGTTCGAGCAGGTGATGCGGGACATCGACCGCGACCGGTTCATGACGCCCGACGAGGCGGTGGCCTACGGACTGGTCGACGGAATCATCGCGGGACGTGCTACTGAACAGGCGTAACACTCGCCCATTGCGGGTAGGTAAACGCCCGCCTCGTGCCGAATGAGGGCAGACACGGCACGGCCCCGAGCATAGAGACAACCCAGAAAGGGGAAGGATTTGCAATCCCGGACGCTGCTCGCCGCCACGGCGGTCGCCGCCGCGACGGCCTCGCTCGTTGCGGCAGGCGGCGGGGCGTCGACCGGTCCGGCGCAGGTCCGCATCACCGACCTCCAGGTCGGCCGCCGCGTCGTCCTGCCGGCCGGCGGGGGCATCGCGGGCTCGATCGAGATGATCCGGCAGCGCCTGTACAAGCCGGGCGTGACGTCGAGGCCGATCGGGCGCTCCGACCTGGTCTGCACGTACCTCGACCAGCGTGAGCGCTCGTGCACCGGCACCTACTTCCTGCCCAAGGGCTCGCTCGTCGTTGCGGGCGCGCTCGAGACGCGGCTCCTCTACCAGATCGCGATCGTCGGCGGCACCGGCCTCTTCGACAACGCGCGCGGTACGCTCACGGTCACCTCGACCCACCTGAGCCCGCGGCGGGAGGTGCTCCTATTTCGACTGACGGGATGAACGGCGGTCACCTCGACGACCGCCCGCGCGCGCTGGTCGTCGAGGACGAGGACACGCTTCGCGAGCTGATCATCGTGACCCTGGGAGAGGCGTTCGCGTGCGAGGAGGCGACCGACGGCGACACCGCGCTCGAGCTCCTGCGTGCCTCGCCCCCCGACCTGATGCTGCTCGACGTGGCGATGCCCGGCCGGAGCGGGATCGACGTGCTCCGCGAGATGCGCGCCGACCCGGTGCTGCAGAAGGTCCCCGTGTGCGTCGTCTCGGCGTGGCAGTCGCCCGGCGACGTCGCCAAGGCGCTCGAGGCGGGCGCCGACCGGTTTCTCGCGAAGCCGTTTCGCGTCGACGAGCTCGCGTCGATCGCGCGCTCCCTGGTGGAGCGCCGGCGGTGAAACGGCTGTCGCTGGTCGGGCGCGTTGCCCTGCTGGCGTCGGTCGTCGCGCTGGTCGTCGGCGTCATCGTTGCCTCCGCGCTGCTCGCGGTCCTCTCGCTCAGGCACGCCGAGTCGCGCGAGTCGCAGGCGAAGGACGTCACCGTCGCGACACTCGGCGTGCAGACGCTCGCCGTCGAGATCCAGTCGTCGCTGCGCGGGTACGTCCTGTCCGAGAATCCACGCCTGAACCCGCGCTTCCTCACGCTTCTCCGCGGCCAGCGCGAGCAGCTCCCCGGGGCGCTGTCGCAGCTCTACAGGCTCGTCGCCGACGACCCGGTGCAGCTCCGGCGCGCGCGCACCGCGGGGCAGGAGATCCACGACTACCTCACCGACTACGTGACGCCGGTGATCGCGATCGCCAAGATCTCGCCGGCCGACGCGCGCGGGCCGGCCTCCGGCGACGAGGACCGGCTGCGCACGCAGCAGATTCATCAGGAGCTCGGCCTCATCCTCGCCACCGAGAACGCGCGCTCGATCCACCGGGCCGTGCACACGAAGGCGGTGGCGCGGACGGCTGTCATCATCGGCATCGTCGGTCTTGCCGGCTCGGCGGTGCTCGTGCTCCTGTTCGGCGCGTGGGTCGCGAGCGGCGTCGCGCAACCGCTGCGGCGCGCGGCCGACGCGGCGACCGACGTCGCCCGGGGCGATCTCTCGGTCCGGCTCGACGAGGGCGGTGCCGGCGAGGTCGGTGCGCTCGTCACCGCGTTCAACTCGATGGCTCGCTCGCTCGAGGTGAGCCGTCGCGAGCTGCAGCTCCAGAACGAGCGACTCCGCGAGAGCGAGCAGCACAAGCGCGACCTGATCAGCATGGTCTCCCACGAGCTGCGCACGCCGCTCGCGGCCGTGCTCGGGTTCACCTCGCTGCTGCTCGAGCGCGAGTTTCCGCCCGACGAGCAGCAGCGCTACCTCGAGATCGTCGACACGCAGGCGCGCCGCCTCGCGGCGCTCGCGGGCGACTTCCTCGACGTCCAGCTGCTCGAGGGCGGCGGGTTCGAGCTCGACCTCGCACCGTTCGACCTGATCGAGCTGGCGCACGAGCAGACGCGGCTGTTCTTCTCCCACTCCGAGTCGCACCAGCTGATCCTCGACGTGCCCGACGAGCCGCTGATCGTGAACGGAGACCGCGACCGGCTTGCGCAGGTCGTCGGCAACCTGCTGTCGAACGCGATCAAGTACTCGCCGGAGGGCGGCGAGGTCCGCGTGTACGTCGGTGAGCGCAGCGGCCGCGCGGTGTTCTCGGTCACGGACTCCGGGCTCGGCATCCCGACCGAGGACCGTGAGCGGGTGTTCGACAAGTTCTACCGGGGTGCGGCGAAGACGACGACGGTCGGCGGCACGGGGCTCGGGCTCGCGGTCGCGCGCGAGATCGTCACGACGCACGGCGGCACGATCGACGTCGACTCGATGCTCGGCACGGGCTCGACGTTCACGTTCGAGCTGCCGCTGAGCCCGGCGCCGGTCGTCAGCGTGTGACGGCGGCGCGGGCGAAGAACAGCAGGTTCGCGGGCCGCTCGCCGAGCCGGCGCATCAGGTACGGGTACCAGTCGGGCCCGAACGGCGTCGCCACGAGCACCTTGTAGCCGCGCCTGACGAGGTCGAGCTGCAGGTTGGGCCGGACGCCGTAGAGCATCTGGAACTCGAAGCGCTCGCGGTCGATGCCGTGCTCGTTCGCGAACGCGATCGCGCGCTCGATCAGCCGGTCGTCGTGCGTCGCGATCGCGGTGTGGCCGCCGGCGGAGAGCATGCGCTCCAGCAGGCGGCCGTACGCATCGTCGACCTCTGTCTTGTGCCCGTAGGCGATGTCGTGCGGTTCCAGATACGCGCCCTTGACGAGCCGCAGGTTCGGCTCGAGCGGCAGCAGCGACTCGAGATCGTCCGGCGTGCGGTACAGGTAGGACTGCAGCACCGTTCCGACGCTGTCGAGGCCGGCCTCGCGCAGCTTCCGGTAGATCCCGAGGGTCGCGTCCACGTAGCTCGACTGCTCCATGTCGATGCGGACGAAGTTGTCGCGCGACGCGGCGTGCTCGACGAGCTCGCGGACGTTGCGCAGGGCGAGCGCCTCGTCGACGTCGAGGCCGAGGTGGGTGAGCTTCAGCGCGACGTTCGCGCGGAGCTGCTCGTCGGCGATCCGGTCGATGATCTCGCGGTAGGCGCGCACGACCGCCTCGGTCGCGCCGGGCTCGAGCACGCCCTCGCCGAGCAGGGTGGTGTTCGCGTGAAGCCCCTGTTCGTTCAGCCGACGGAGGACGACGACGCACTCGTCGAGCGTCTCGCCCGCGACGAAGCGGGCGGCGCCGAAGCGCATACCGTGACTGCGAACGACGCGCCGGATCGAGGAGCTGTCGGCGGCGACGAGGATGCCCTTGCGGAGGGCAGCGTCGACGACGCCGCTCAGCTGTGCGCGAGCAGCCACTCGTGCACCTCGGGGATCCGCCGTTCCAGCAGCGTGAGGTGGCCGTCCGCATCGTCGATCCACGCGTCGCAGCCCGGAACGTGCACCGCCAGCCAGTCGCCGTGCGCGCGCGGAACGAAGCGGTCGTCGCCGCCCTGCGCGATCAGCACCGGTCGCGCGATGTCGCCCGGCTCGAAGCCCCACGGCGCGACGAAGGCCAGATCGTCGTCGATCCAGCCGTCGCCCGAGTCGCGCAGGCCGTTCGAGTGCGCTGCGTCCATCCAGGCTGCGAGGCCGGTCTGCAGAACGGCGCGGTCGGCGTCGCCGAGCAGCGACGCCATCGCCGCCGTGAGCTCCTCCGGCCCTCCGGCGAGCAGGCCCGACCGGTCACGCTCCACGAACGGGCGCAGCGCGTCCTCGCCGGCCAGCACGAGCTCGAACTCCTCGACGTTCGCCTCGCCCGCGCCGGCGAGCCAGTCGAGACCCTCGGAGCCCCACGGCGCGACGCCGGCCAGGCTCGCCGCCGCGGTCAGCCGCTCGCCGCAGAGCGCGGCGCAGGCGAGCGCGTGCGGCCCGCCGCCCGAGATCCCCCAGGTCGCGAACCGCTCGAGGCCGAGGGCGTCCGCGACCGCCTCGGCGTCGGCGGCGGCGGCGGAGACGGCGCGGCCGTGCAGCCGCGACGATCCGCCGTACCCGGCGCGGTCGAAGCCGATCAGCCGGATTCCCCTCGCCGATGCGTCGTCCGTCCACTTCTCGTACAGGAGGCCGGACGACGGGGTGCCGTGGTGCACGACCACCGGCAGGCCGCCGGCGTCTCCGCCCTCGTGGACGGTGAGGTCGCGGCCGTCGGCGGCGGGCACCACGCGCGTCGTCACGGCGCGGAGCTTACGCCCGGCGTGGAGCCGGAGAGGGCGGCAGCCGCCGGTATGCTCGGCCGATGGCCACGCGCGCGATCGCCGACGAGCACGAGCTGCGCGGGATCATCGGCTCGCCGACCGAGCTCGTCGCCGGCAAGATCGCCGACCGCCTGAACGACCTCACGCAGCAGTTCATCGAGCGCTCGCCGTTCGTGTGCGTCGCCACGGCGCATCCCGACGGCGGCGTCGACGTCTCACCGCGCGGCGATCCGGCGGGGTTCGTGCGCGTCCTCGACGAGCGCACGCTGCTGCTTCCCGACCGTCCCGGAAACCGCATCGCCGACACGCTGACGAACCTGCTCGTCGACCCGCGGATCGCGCTTCTCTTCCTCATCCCGGGCGTCGGCGACTCGTTCCGCGTCAACGGACGCGCGGTCGTCGTCGACGATCCGGAGCTGCTCGCGGAGAGCGCGGTCGACGGCAAGCCGCCGCGGCTCGGGATCCTGGTCGAGATCGAGCAGGCGTACACGCAGTGCTCGAAGGCGTTGATCCGCTCCGACCTCTGGAACCCGGATCGGCACGTCGACCGCAGCGAGCTGCCGTCGAGCGGCGAGATCATGCGCCGGATCAGCGATCCCTCCCTCGACCCGGAGGAGTACGACCGCGAGCGCGCCGGCCGGTACGCGCGCCGCGAAGGTCTTTACTAAGTCCCGCGGCGTGTTGACGCGCGGCTGGCACACCGACCTTGCCGTGCTCCGGCACAGCGGCTCGAGCGTCGAGGACCGCGGCGACCACCTGGTCGTTCGCACCCCGGCGAACCCGACGTTCCACTGGGGCAACTTCGTGCTCGTCACCGACGAGGCCGCCGCCGAGGACGCCCGCCGCTGGCTCGAGACGTTCGAGCGCGAGTTCCCCGGCGCGGGCCACGTCGCGCTCGGCCTGCCGCGGTTGCCCGCCGACGGCGCGTATGCAGCTGCAGGGCTCGAGGTGGGCACCGACGACGTCCTGTATGCGGCGACGCAGCCCGAGACGCGACCGCTGACGGACGGCTACAGCGCGCGAGCCCTGACGGCCGACGAGGACTGGGAGCAGAAGGTCGCCGCCGCCGTCGCCGAGAACGACCGCATCCGCGAGTACGACCGGGCGGGGCACGAGGACTTCCTCCGTCGGCGCGCCGACCAGTTCCGCGCGCTCTGCGACGCGGGAGTCGCCCGGTTCTTCGGCGCGTTCGTCGAAGACGGCCGGCTCGTCAGCGATCTCGGCATCGTCGACTGCGGGGGCATCGCCCGCTACCAGACCGTCGGCACCGACGCGGGCCACCGGCGCCGGGGCCTGGCCGGCCACCTGCTCGGCGTCGCGGCGGAGTGGGCCGCCGGGCGCGGGTGCACCGAGTGGGTGATCGTCACCGAGACGACGAACGAGGCCGGGCGGCTCTATCGCTCCGTCGGGTTCGAGCCGGACGCCGTCCAGGTCTCGGCCTACCGCCACTGAGCGGCGGACGGCGACGCGCGGCCGGGGAGGACGAAGTCGTCGTCCTGCAGGCGCGAGAACGTCCGCCGCGCATGCCAGATCCCCCAGGCGATCAACGCGACGAGGAGCGGCGTGCCCGACGGAATCGACACCAGCACGAACCCGCCGACACCGGACTCGAGCAGCACCCACAGCCGCAGAGCCGCGCGTGCCAGGAAGAACCCGCCCCAGACGACCGACTGCATCGCGAACTCGCGGCGGTACGGTCCTGCGG
Source organism: Gaiellaceae bacterium (assembly GCA_036376615.1). GTDB lineage: Bacteria > Actinomycetota > Thermoleophilia > Gaiellales > Gaiellaceae > PALSA-600. The sequence continues at coordinate 3,094 of DASUZZ010000001.1, read as the reverse complement.
CGCGGAACCAGTCCGGGAACGGGTACCAGCTGTTCGCGAAGACGCCGATCAGCGGCCTGCCGATCACCGCCGAGCCGATCAACGCGAGGCCCCAGAGCGCGCTGAGCGCCACCGGCTGGGCGAGGTAGACGGTCGCGCTGTGCGACAGCAGGCCGACGGCCGCCTGGATGGTGACGAACACCGCGCCGAACGCGATCGCGCCGACCTCGCGGCCGCTTCGCAGCAGCCACGTCGCGAGCGCGAGGTAGACCAGGGTCGACGCGACGATCGCCGGGCCGAGCCCCGCGAGCCGCCAGACGGCATAGAAGCCGAGCACCGGCAGGACGTTCTCGGCGCCGAACTGCGGCAGCCCGCGGCGCAGCATCATCCGCCAGGTCGCCTCCGGCAGGTCGTTCAGGCTGCGCGGCGCAACCGGCGTTCCTGCCGCTCGCACCATTCGAGTCCCCATTCGCAGTAGTCGAGGCCCCAGCGGTACACGAGGTCGATGAACGGCGGGTCGGGGCGGCCGCTGCCGTCGTCGAGGGACTGCAGGTATCCGAGTATCTGGCGGTAGCCCTCGCGCCGCGCCAGCAGGAGGCCGAGGGCGTCGTCGCGCGGGAGCGAATCGGCGAAGAAGAGACGGAGCAGCGACTCGTCCCGGATCTCCATCCGCCAGGTGGTCCCGCGGAGCCAGCGCTCCAGTTCGCTGCGGCCGGCGGCCGTGATCGTGTAGACGCGCTTCGCCCGCCCGCCGTTCGACCCGTCGGCGCCCTCGATCCACCCCGCCGCCTCGAGCCGCCGGAGCTCCGGGTAGATCTGCCCGTAGCTCGCCGCCCAGAAGTGGCGGATCGTGCGGTCGACCTCGCGCTTGATCTCGTAGCCCGAGCGTGGCCGTCGTTCGAGGAGCCCCAGCACCGCCCAGGTGACTGCCGTCGGCTCCATCTATCTCGACGATATATCAGAACGCGATATCCGTCAAGAACGGCGGCCGGGCTCGTTGCGCCCTGAACCCGGATGCCTCACAATCGGGGGCGAGCCGGTCGACGGGTCGGGCCGGCAGCTCACGACGACGAGAGGGAGGACCAGGGCATGTCCGTCGATCACCGCCGCCGCAGAGTTGCGGCGGCAACAGCCGCTGTTTGGCTCAGCGCGCTCCTGGCCGTGTGCTTCACGGTGGGCGCGGCGACCGCGTCCGTGGGGGCGAAGCGTCACCACCTCGCCGGCACGTGGACCGGAAGCTACGGCGGGGCGTTCAAGGGCACGTTCACCATCCACTGGACGCAGACCGGCACGAGGCTGCACGGCTCGATCGCGCTCACCAACCCGCACGGGACGTACGCCATCAACGGCAGCGTCACCGGCAGCTCGATCAAGTTCGGTGCGGTCGGCGTCGGCGCCACGTACACGGGCTCGGTGTCGTCGGCGGGCAAGTCGATGTCCGGCCACTACAAGAGCCCGGAGGGCGGCGGCCCCTGGAGCGCCACGAAGTCCTGACGACGAGGTGCCTGGCACGAAAGGTGCCAGGCACCGGATCTCAGCCCCGTCTCAGCCGCAGCCGGTGGACGTGCCGCAGTCGCGGCACGTGTAGCAGGTGCCCGCACGCACCATGCGGCCGCCGCAGCGGTTGCACTCGATCGCGTCCTCGAAGGAGTTGAACAGCGCCGTCTGTCCAGGCGTGGGCGTCTCCGCTGCGGGCGCCTGGCCGGCGTTCGCGTAGCGCGCGGCGAGGTTCGCCCGGACCTCGGGCGACAGGATGCCGGCCTCCTCCTGCTGGTCGACGTCGAGGAACTTCTTGCCGAACCAGCGGAAGATGTAGTCGACGATCGACTTCGCGTTGCGGATGTCGGCGTCGTTCGTCGGCCCCGACGGCTCGAAGCGCAGGTGCGAGAGCTTCGAGACGTAGACCTCGGGCGGGACGCCGTACTGCAGGCCCATCGAGACGGCGATCATCAGCGAGTTCATCAGGCCGGCCATCGTCGTGCCGTCCTTCGCGATGTCGACGAAGATGTCCCCGGGCGTTCCGTCGTCGAACACGCCGACGTGGATATAGCCCTCGTGCTCGCCGACGCGGAACTTACGCCCGATCTCGGTTCGGTCATCCGGCAGCCGCCGACGCTTCGGCGCCATCAGCGGCCCCGGGGGCGACAGCGTCTGCTGCGCCCCGCCCTCGCTCTTGCCGGAGAGCGGCTGTGCGACCTTGCAGTTGTCGCGGTAGATGGCGACGGCCTTGATGCCGAGCTTCCACGACTCGACGTAGAGCTGCGAGATGTCGTCGATCGTCGCGGACTCGGGCAGGTTCACCGTCTTCGAGATCGCGCCGGAGATGAACGGCTGCACCGCGCCCATCATCCGCACGTGGCCGCGGTAGTGGATCGCCCGGTCGCCGACCGCGCAGTCGAACACCGGGTAGTGCTCGCTCTTGACGTACGGCGCGCCGACGATCGTGTTGCGCTCGTCGACGAACGCCACGACCTCGTCGACCTCGTTCGGCGCGTAGCCGAGCTTCTCGAGGCCGGCCGACACCGTCTTGTTGACGATCGTGATCTCGCCGCCGCCGACGAGCTTCTTCGACTTGACCAGCGAGAAGTCGGGCTCGACGCCGGTGGTGTCGCAGTCCATCATGAAGCTGATCGTCCCCGTCGGCGCGAGCACGGTGGCCTGTGCGTTCCGGTAGCCGTGGACCTCGCCCAGGTCGAGCGCCTCGTCCCACGCATGGCGCGCAGCGCTCAGCAGGTCGGAGGGCACGGTCTCGGACGCGGCGATGTTGCCGACCGCCGCGCGGTGCTTCGCGATCACGCCGATCATCGCGCCGGCGTTCGGCCGGTAGCCCGCGAACGCGCCCATGCGGGAGGCGATCTCGGCCGACTTGCGGTACGCGCGCCCCGTCATCAGCGCGGTGATCGCCGCCGCGTAGGCGCGGCCCTCGTCGGAGTCGTACGGGAGTCCGCGCGCCATCAGCAGCGCGCCGAGGTTCGCGTAGCCGAGCCCGAGCTGGCGGAACCGCTTCGCGTTCCTCCCGATCTCGGGCGTCGGATACGACGAGTAGCCGACGAGGATCTCCTGGGCGAGGAAGACGACGTCGACCGCGTGCTCGAACGCCTCGACGTCGAGCTCG